>JBCCFY010000019.1:0-85039 GCA_039110515.1 Pseudomonadota bacterium | reverse complement strand
GGGCACTCGATCGCTTTTCACCCAACTGGCTGACCAGCATACATGCCGAGGAGCCCATGGCATTGAACGTGGGGCCGATCAATCAGCAGGCAAAATTCATCCAACAGATTGTGCGCGAGTATCCTACGGCGGTCGTTATCGAGCTGGGCGACATCATCACCCAGATACGCGACATTATTACCAGGGTTACCCAAGGCCTGGAAATGATCTTGTTGCTGGTGTTGGCCTGTGGCGCACTGGTGCTGTTTGCTGCGATCGGGGTCTCCTTTGATGAACGTCTGCGCGAGAACGCAATCTTGCGCACGCTCGGCAGTTCCCGAAAAATTGTGGTCGGTGCACTCACTGTGGAGTATGCCGTGCTAGGCGCGATAGCCGGGCTCATCGCAAGCATCGGTGGAGAAGCGATCCTGTATTTTGTGCAGAGCAATTTCTTCAATATGCAGCCCGGCTTGCACCCCAACCTCTGGCTGATCGG
Organism: Pseudomonadota bacterium; assembly: GCA_039110515.1. GTDB lineage: Bacteria > Pseudomonadota > Gammaproteobacteria > Arenicellales > Arenicellaceae > Arenicella. The sequence continues at coordinate 84,564 of JBCCFY010000019.1, read as the reverse complement.
TATGCTAACCGGCATCGGTTTAATCACCGCCCTGGGTTTGCTCAGAAGTCGTGAAATCATCACCGTGCCACCGCTGCAATCGCTGCGTCAGATCGCCTAGGCGGTAACGAATTGGTGCATATAGTTGCACTTTATTGGGAAGATCGCCGGCAAATAATGTTCTAAACTTGTGATCTGAACCTAATAATGTCCCAGGTGGTGATCCGATGAAATTTGCTTTGATACTAGTTGGTGCGCTATGCAGCAGCGTCGCACTGGCGGATTCCATGCAGGTGATTGGCGGCAACAGCTATGCGACCGAGTGCTTTGCCAGCTCAAATGCAGCATCGCTCACCGGGTCTGCCAGCGCGCGGGATATCCAGTCCTGTGATCGCGCCATCAGTCATGGTGGTTTGCGCAAACGCGACCTGATGGCCACCTATGTAAACCGGGGCATCATCTTCGCAGCCCTGAACAATTACGATAAAGCCCAGGCCGATTATGAGCGCGCCATGAAAATGAGCCGCAACGTGGCCGAGGCTTATATCAATCGCGGCAACCTGTGGTTTATGCGCAAGGATTTTAAGCAAGCCATCAAGGACTATGACAAATCTCTCAAGCTCAAGGTGAAAAAGCCCTATGTGGCCTTGTTAAACAAAGGCATGGCCAACGAAACGCTGGGCAATCTGCATGCCGCGCGGCGTAACTACAAAGAAGCGATGAAATACGTGAAAGAGTGGCCGCTGGCACAAGCCAAGCTGGATCGGGTCAACCGCAAGATAAAATACCGCAAGTCCAGGAACGAGAACAAAGGCGATTCCTAGGCGCTCATCCCAGAAAGTCACACAAGCCAAATTGAATTCGCAAAACGCCGTGCAAGCCACCCAACGGTGGCTTGATCAGTTTGTTATTGCCGAGGGGCTGTGTCCCTTCGCCCAGGCGGTGCGGCAGGCTGAACAAATTCGTTTTCAGTATAGCCAGGCGAGTGACACTACAGCGCTGTTATCCGATCTTGAATTCGAGTTACTGCGGTTGCAGAACGCCGGTGATGACAGTACTACGCTGTTAATCCACCCCCTGGTGTTACAGGACTTTGACGACTACAACCAGTTCTTGGAGATAGCCGACGAGCTGTTGTCCTTGCTCGAATTGCACGGCACAATACAGATCGCCAGCTTTCATCCGCAATACCAGTTTGCTGGTACTTCCGCTGATGCTGCCGAGAACTACACCAATCGTTCCCCATATCCAATGTTACATTTACTGCAGGAAGAGTCAGTTGAACGCGCGGTCGCGAGTCACCCAAATATCGAGCAAGTGCCGGAACGAAATATAGAACGTATGTGTCAAATCACCACGCCAGCGTTGGAAGCAATACTCGCCGGGATCAAGCGCTGAGGCATGTCCGCTAACAAGCCCAGCAACTCACGCGGATTCGGCCTCTGGACCCTGGTGGCGCTAGTGGTGGGCAATGCTATCGGTGCTGGCATTTACACCACCTCTGGTTTTTCGCTGGCCAGCCTTGGCTCGGCAGAATGGGTGTTGTTGGCCTGGTTCGTGGCTGGCTTGATCGCGCTCTGTGGGGCCCTGAGTTACGGCATGCTGGCGCAGAACCTGCAAGAATCAGGTGGCGAATACCTCTATTTATCACGCTCGATTCATCCGCTGGCAGGAATTATTGCCGGCTGGATCTCCTTGCTGGCCGGGTTTCCCGGTGCCATTGCCTTTGCTGCCACCGCGCTGGAAACCTATGCGCGTTCTGCTTACGCTGACTTGGCCGCGTTGCCAATCGACAGCATTGCGGTGACAGTGACTATCGCGGGCGGCGCCATTCACATATTTCGCACCGAGGCGGGTGCTCGCACCCATGAAGTGATCGTTGGCCTCATGTTGTTGGCCCTGGTGTTGGTGATCCTGTGGTCAATGCATGCCTACGCCACCAATCCTGAGCTGCCCTATCACAGCTCCAGCAACTTGCAGGCCTTTAATATCTTTGCCTTTGCCAACAGCCTGGTATGGATTTCGCTTAGCTACTCGGGCTTTAACGCCGCCGCCTACGTGGCCGGGGAGGTTGCCAATACCCGACGGGATGTGCCGCGTGGCATGGTCATTGGTACTTTGCTAACCATGCTGCTGTGTATCAGTTTGAACGCAATCATGTTGTATTCCGATGATCCGGCCAATCTGAGCGCGCAACCAGAAATCGCTGCGTTAGCCGCACAGGCGCTGGCTGGTGAACCAGGTCGGCGCCTGGTGGAAATGATCATCGCCGTCTCTTTGCTGACCTCGATCACCGCCATGGCCATGGCAGGACCACGGGTCTACGCCAAGATGGCTGAAGACGGTGCCTTGCCGGCCTTCTTTCGCGCCCGGGCCGGGCAGCCACCTCGAACTTCCATTATGCTCCAGGTGGGTATCTCACTATTGTTAATACTGGCTGCCGATTTGCGTGAGCTTTTGTCCTACCTGGGGTTAACCTTGTCTCTATGCCTGGCCTTGGCAGTCAGCAGCCTGTTCGTGCGGCACTGGCGCCTGGGGGAAAGGCCCACATCGCTGTGGTATCCGTTGGCACCGCTGGTGTTCGTTAGCTGCACCGTGTTGTTTGCCGTTTTATCGGCACTCAACGAGGCCCGCCAGTTCTACGCCTTTATTCCGACCGTCGCAGCAGGGGTCATTGCCTACCTGCTGTCATTACGTTTCAGCCGTAAGCCAGCCTCAGGCTGATACCGCTTGCGCGCGTGCCTGCTGGATCAGCACTAGTAAATCTGCCGTGGCGCTGGCATCGCTTAGCGCCCGGTGGTGGTTTTCCAGGTCAATATCAAAATGCGCAGTCAGGTTGCCCAGGGCATAGGATTTCAAACCGGGAAAGGTTTTGCGGCTATTGCTGACCGTGCAGAAACGCGGCATTTTGAACTCCCGGTTAATGCTGGCAAAGGCGCTTTTGATAAAGCCGTAATCAAAACCGACATTGTGAGCTACGAAAATGGAATCCCGTAGTTGCGCTTCCAGCTCATCGGCGATTTGACTGAATACCGGTGCCTTGGCGACCATGGCATTGTCGATGCCAGTCAGGTGAGTGATATGTGCCGGGATCGGCCGTTGCGGATTAACCAGGGTAGACCATTCTCCAATCACGCGCTGATTTTGCACTTTCACTACTGCTATCTCGGTAATCGCATTGCCACCTTTACGGCCCCCGGTGGTTTCAATATCAACGACCGCGTAAACCTGCTTTGGGTCTGTGGCCCAATTAACCTGGGAAAGTTTCACCGTAAAACCGGCAGAGCGCAGGCGCTGGACACTGACCAGCTGATTGGGGCGTAAGGAATCCGCGGGTGCTTTCACTTCTTCAAAGCGTAATCCCCCCTGGTCGATCACCAGCAAGTCGGGATAACCATCACGACTGTTACGGAAGTCCCTGGCCATTTTCTGCAACATGGCTGCGATGGCGCCGCGCGGTGCATTTAGAATGCAGGCGTGCACACTGTCCAGCAGGCCGGCGTCCCAGCGAAACAAGCCGGTGGGATAGCCATAGTGCAGAGCGGCGAGGCGCGTAAAGCGTTTGCACACCGCTTCGGCGTCGTCATAAATTGCCAGGCAGTCATAGATCGCTGCTTCATGCCGTTGATAAAAATCCCGCTGCTTCAATGCCGCGGGGAGAAAATCAAACTCACTGAACTGCGCCCGCTGTTCACCAAACAACAGGTCCCAGAAGGTCAGCGCAAACAATACGCGCCAAAGCTTGTTCTCGGTGAAATAGGCCTCGGCACCAACACGACGATAATGTTGGATAACACCCTCTTCCACACTGTTGATAAAGCTCTCATCGATCGACAGGGACCGCGACGATTCGCGCAACATATCGGTATAGACGCTGGTGCGTTTACCAAGGTATTTACGGGTGTAGAAATCCTCGATAAAAATGCGGCTGGGAGCCGCCATGGGTTCCTCCTGTAACTGTTCCAATTCAATCTTAAGCGCATCGCGATCGCCCGTTTTGTAGGTCTCTCTCACCCAACGTTCCAGGGCTTGCGGTTGGTTCGAAGCACGCCACAAGGCGATGGCTTGTTCTGGTTGATCGACGGCAAATTCCGCTCCGACCTGTAACAGTAGTTTGTCTCGGGCTTCCTCTGCACTGGGGCCAATGCCTAAGTTAGCCAGCAAGAAATCACCCACGATCTGGCGTTGTTCCAGTGGATTTGATTTAAAGTCTCGACGTTTCAATTGCATAGTAAAGGCGCTGAGCGCTTCCTCCCTGTCACTGAAACGAGCCACTTGTTTTTGCGAATTGGCCCTGGTTTTCAGTACACCTAAATCCCGCATGGCAAATTTCTGTAGCCGGTTGCGCAAATCGCCAAAAAACAAAAACAGGATGTAGTCTACAGTTTCTTGTTGCCGCCTGACCAGGTAGGCGTCGCGAACCGCAAACAGGAATGGCTCGTCACCCTGCAACGCAGATTTTGCCAATATCACCAGCTCAGCCTTCGGGGTAGAAGCTTTGACTGACAGCGGCGATGACCGCAAACAATCAAGCAACACAGGTTTGGTCAACAGGGGCACCAACTGCGCCCAATCCTGAGTACTTACGGGGCTGATATAGCCGTGTTGAGTCAGGGTGCGCTCAGCGCTGTTCAAGTCATCAATTTCGGGATACTGCAGGCTGTGCCTGGCCAGGAATTTTGGTTTACGGGTTAAAAACCGAACTAATAGGCACTGCGCGTCTTCATCGAGTTTGCTGTAGTTGCGCAGATACGCGAGGTGGTTATCTTCAAGCAAGTGAGCGCATTCTTGTTCAACAAAGGAGAACAGCTCGCCAGCGTGCGATAGATAATATTTTTCTGGCAGACTGGCTAACATGTGCAATGTGAACGATGGTCGGACCAGAAATACTATAATTATATACAGTGTTTATCAATACACTCCTTAGCATTGCTTGTCATAACTTAAATTGGTTTTGGCGAGGCTTAGCGATCGTTGCTAAAGTAGATTATTATCCACAGCGAATTTTCCGCATTACTCTTTTAAATGAACAAGGACCATGAAATCCCTGCAAGACCAACTCCTCAAGGCTTGGCTGACCGATAAGCAGTCCGTCCGCAAGCTGAACAAACAACAGCAAAAACAGGCCAAAAAGCCGAAGTCCGAACGACAGACAGCGTCTGACAGCGCCAAGCAGGCCGAACAGGCCCGGGCCGCCAAAGCCGAACGCGATCGGGAACTGAACAAACAACGCCACCAGGCCAATGAACAAAAAGCCATCCAGGCGCAGATCAGGCAGCTCATTCAGAGTAGTAAGCTGGAGCGGCCAGCGAACACCGCGGCGGATCAGGAGCCTCTGACCTACCACTTCAATTACGCCGGTAAGATCAAAAAACTCTATGTCACAGATGAACAACAGGCGCAGCTGAGCAAGCAACAGATAGCCATTGTCGCCCTGTCTGACGAGCAGTTTGAGCTGGTACCCAAGGTGGTAGCGAGCAAGATCGCGCAGCGCGATGCCAGCGCTGTGGTTGCACTCGGTTCAGCTGAAGAACCGGTCGACGAGGAAGACCCCTATGCGGACTATGCGATACCGGATGATCTGATGTGGTAGCTGTCGATCATTGCAGTAACCCCGGGAAGTATTTTCGATGAAAAGACTATTATTGATCCGCCATGCCAAATCCAGCTGGAAAAATCTCGGCCTGACTGACCACGACCGCCCGCTGAACAAGCGTGGAGAGCGAGATGTTTTAACCATGTCAGCACACTTGGCTGAACGTAAAGAACAGCTGGATACGCTGTATTCAAGTACCGCAGTGCGGGCTCTGACCTATGCACAGCACATTAGTAATGCTACTGGCCTGGCGCTGGTACCCGAGCGCTCGTTCTATACCTTTGACGATGATGATCTGCTGCATATTTTGCGTGCTTTGCCCGACTCTGAATCGGGGATTGCCTTGGTTGGCCACAATCCGGCGATCACCAACGCGGTGAATCGCCTGGGTGCTGAGTCAATTACCAATGTCCCCACCGCAGCCATCGCGGCCCTGGATTGTGCAATCGACAGGTGGGCAGAACTGGATGATGGCTGCGCGCAACTGGCGTATTTCGATTATCCCAAGATGTTCCGTTAGCCAGGCGATTTTCTGACCGTCGCACCGCTGGTCAATTTATGCCATAGTGACTGCTGATCAAGGCCTAATACCAAGAATAATCGCCCATGCAATCAGCAGACTCGCCCGAATCGCAAATTTCACCCATAATGCAACCTTCCGTCTTGCATGCTGCCATTACCATGCTCGGCCTGGCGCTATGGATATCCTATGGCATCTTTGGGCTCGATGCTGACCTGCATGGCATATTGCTGATCGGCCTGGTGTGGGCGGTGTTCAACTCGCTGTTACTGCGCTGCAAGTATTCGCATATACAAACCGCCATGGTGAAAGGCATGAACCGAGCCATGCCGGCCATGTTTATTTTCCTGATGATTGGTGTGGTGATCGCCACGTTTATCCAGGGCGGTACCGTCGGCAGCTTGATCTACTACGGCTTGAAGTTTATGCACCCGGCGATATTTTTGCCCGCTGGCCTGATTTTATGCAGCATTATGTCGGTTGCGGTGGGCACCTCCTGGGGCACGGTTGGCACCGGTGGAATCGTGCTCATCGGCGTCGGCGGCGCTATGGGAATCCCCTTGCCGATTGTGGCGGGCATGATTATCTCAGGCGCCAGTTTTGGTGACAAAATGTCGCCAGTCTCGGACACCACCAACCTCGCTGCCCTGTCATCCGATGTCGATCTGTATGCGCATATCCGCAGCATGGCCTACACCACTATCCCAACCTACATCATCACCCTGGTCGCGTTTAGCTGGATCGGCTGGTCCTTCGCTGATCAGCCGCTGCCCGCCGAAGATCTAAACGAGTTGCTGGCGGCGCTGGATTCTACCTTTACCATTAATGTGTTTATGTTATTGCCGTTGGTGGTCTTACTCACTCTGTCGATGCGCGGCGTTGCGGCCGAAGCGGCCATGCTGGTGGCGGCGCTGACCGCAGCCATTCTGGCCCTCTTGTTCCAGGATCATAGCCTGGTGCAAGTGGTGAGCGGGTTCTACGATGGCGCAAAAATAGAAACCGGGGTTGAGCGACTCGACCCACTGCTGAATCGTGGCGGTATAACCGATATGGCCTGGACCTTTACTCTCAGCTTCGTGGCCATCAGCCTGGGCTCGGTGTTGCAGCATATGGGCTTTCTTCATGTGTTGATGGAGTGGGTGTTGCGCCAGATTCAGCGCGGTGCCAGCCTGGTAACCTCAGCCATTGTCGGCACCTTTGCTGCCAACCTGACCCTGGGCGAATCCTATATCTCGTTGATCCTGACTGGCCAGATGTTTAAACAGAAGTTCGATGATACAGAGCTCGATCGCGCTGTGTTGTCACGCTCCCTGGAAGAGGGCGGCACCCTGATGACGGCACTAATACCCTGGACCACCACCGGTGCTTTCTATGCCGCCACCCTTGGTGTGGCCACGCTGGATTATGTGCAATGGTCGCTACTTAATTGGATCAACCCCTTGATTGGTATCGCCTTTGCCTGGCTGGGCCTGGGTTTGCTGAAAAAGGCGCGCGAGTCGGCCACCCCAAAATAGCCCAAATACTCCCCGAATAAATTCGCAGAAGTCGCGAAGCTGCGCTAATCTTAGTGCTTGCAGGACAGGAAAACAGCTGTACAAGGATTCAGGGTTAATTGTTAACTGATAAATGAGGGGTATGCGCGCATGTTAAATCGGCTGATCGCGACAATCATTCTGGCGATGCTGCTGGCTTCTCCAGTAGCCGCTAAAAAGTATAAACCTATTAATGAAATACCCGGCCAGGTTCCGGAAACCGACGAGGAAAAAGGTATCTGGCAAGTCGGGCTAGCCCACCAGGAAAAGGTCCGAGGCACCGACGAGTTGGTCAACAATGCCGCCCTGGAAGAATACCTGGAAGGCATCGTTAACCGCCTGCTAGGGGATATGAAAGAGCAAATCGGCGTGGAAGCAGACGTGCTGGTGTTCAAAGAACCCACTGTCAATGCCTGGGTCTACCCCAATGGCACAGTAGGCATACAGACGGGCATGTTGGCGGCAATGGAAAACGAAGCCCAGCTTGCATCCATCCTTGGCCATGAAGTGTCTCACTTTCTTAACCGGCATGCGTTTATCCAGATCAAGTCCAAGCAGAAGCAGTCCGTAATAGGCAAGGGCCTGGGCGTGCTGGCCACCGCCGCTGTGGCAGCCAAAACCGGCACGGTGAATACCGGTTTATTGAATTCCGGCCAGGTGTGGACCGAGTTGGTGACCAGCGGCTATTCACGCAAGCTGGAGACCGCTGCTGACAAGCAAGGCCTGGAGCTGGTGATCGCAGCAGGCTACCCAGCCGACCAGGCGATCCCGGCATTTGAAACCATGCGCATGGACGAAGACGATGAAATCAACGTGGCCAAGATGTGGAGCAGTCACCCCGACATCGACGCACGTAAAAAGAATTTGGCCAAGCAGATCAAGCGCTCCAAAGCGCCGGCCAGTGACCAGGGGATGGACAAGACCAGCTACCTGAAAGCGGTACGCCTGGCGGTATTGAGCAATTCGCAATTGCTGGTACAGGCTCATCAATACGAAGATGCCATAGCCAGCCTCAGCGACTTTACTTCGACCTTAAACCAGGATGCCGAGGCCGAGTTCCTGCTTGGCGAAGTCTATCGAAAACAAACTCCCCAAGGGAACTTCGAAACCCGCATCGGTGCCTACCAGAAGTCGGTGACGATCAAACCGGAATTGGCTGAGCCTTATCGCGAGCTGGGCATGGCCTACCGTCAACAGGGCAAGCGAGAGGAAGCCGCGCAGGCCTATCGTCGTTACCTGGAACTCAAACCCGATGCCCCAGATGCGCCCATAATGCAGTGGTATTTGGATAACCTGGCCACTGCTGAACCAGCAACCGGGAACTAGGGGGCAGCGATGATAAAACACCTGATCAAATTAGTTGTCTTGTGCAGTGTATTGCTTACATCAATCGCTTCTGCGCAAAACCTCAACGATGCCTATGTGGGCATGAAGAAAAAGGAATTCAAAAAACAATTCACCCACCTCGCTGTCGCCCCCCTGGTCGCAGCTCCGGCGCTTGGTCTGCCCGACGAAATGCGCAAGATGATCACTGACGAGGTTTTAAAAAAACTAGGTAAGGCCAAGAAAAAATTGATCCTGCCGGATGAAGTCTGGAAATTCCGCACCCAGCTGGTCAGTCTTTATCCCGACGGTGTGACTGATGAGAATCGCAGCGCGATTGATGATCATGCCTACCGAGAGTTGTTGTTTCGTCACCCAATCGATGGCCTGGTGACGATCCAGGTTTTAGCCGTGGCGGCACCCTTCAATAAAGACAAAGCGGAGTGGGGTGGCACCTCACAAAATATTAAGCACAGCGGCGACGGTTTCATCGGTGCGCTGACTGGCAAAGGTTATGCCGGTCATATAGCCGCAACCTCGATTCGCGTGTTGGTGAGTGATCGCCAGGGCGCCATCGTGTATCGCTGGGAAGGCGGCATTGAAGTGATGATGCAGCGTAAAGGTAAAAAACTTGAAGCCTTGCCAAAGGAGCAGTTGTGGCAAAATGAACGACGCGTGTCAAAAGCGATACGTTACGCGTTAAAACCGATATAACAACACCGGTGGAGGAGAAAGACCATGTTTGATGTTAACTGGATTGGGGTGGTGGCCGCGGCCGCCAGCGGCTTTATTGTAGGTGGAATCTGGTACGGGCCCATTATGGGCAAAAAGTGGATGGGGGCTGTCGGCCTGACCGAAGAGGAAATCAAAAGCAGTAATATGGGCATGATCTACGGCGGTGCCTTCGCCTTCAGCCTGTTAGCCTCTTGGGCCCTGGCCCACACCTTTGCGACCTATGTCCCGGCGCTGGATTTTGTTGCCAAGGTACAGACTGCTTTCGGAGTGGCGCTGGGTTTTATTGTGCCCGCCATTGGCACCAACTACCTGTTCTCGCAAAAAAGCAAGACCTTGTTTTTTATTGATGCTGGTTACTGGCTCTTGTTCTATACCGCCATGGGCACGGTACACGCCTTATTGCCCTGAACATAACGCTCGCGGAGTCTACAAGACTCGTCGTCTACTCTGGACTGGATAAGCGGTAGATAAGCACTGCCGCTTTCTGTGCGTTCTTGGCCAGGCTGGTCATGTCCGCGATTTCATCGCGGGTGTGACCACCGCTGCCCATCAGGCCCAGGCCGTCGAGCGCCATATCAACATGCTCAGCGGTAAAGGAGATATCGGCAGCCCCGGCGTTCCGTGGGTTCACCGGCGCGACCGGACCGTAACCAAGCGCCTCGCTTACCTCGCTGTACTGTTTTAACAAGGCACGATTCGCGTCGGTCGGGGCCATCGGCGGATAGCCTTCGGAGAAGGTCAGGACGGCCGAGGTGTGTTCCAGGTTTTCACTCACGATCTTTTGCATCACCTGTTGCGCGTGCGCCAGTTCGCCAGGGGTTGAGGCGCGGATGCCGCCGGTTACCTTGCTGGTTTTCGCCACCACGTTGTTCTTGCCAAAACTGTTAGCGGATGCGTCCTCGGGCTTGTGTTCTATGCTCGTACCACCAACGATAATGCCCGGATTGAATGTCAGGTTGCCATAACCGGCTAGCTGTTCGCGAAACGCATTGAGAATACGTGCGGTTTCAAAGATTGCACCATAACCCACCTCTGGCTGAAAGATTTGCGAGGAATGCGCGGGTCGGCCAGTCACATTCAGCTCCCAATCGATCGCCCCGCGCCGGGCGATGACAGCGGTTTTGATATTGCTGTCACCGTCTTCAAAGCCCAACGAAATATCTGCCCAGATAGCCGCGTCGATCAGGGCTTTTTTCGACACGGCCAGTGGTTTGCCGCTGCGCTCCTCGTCACCCGTTAGCACTACTTTAATACTCACATGCTTGAGTAATCCGTTGGCCTTCAGTGCCCTTAGTGCCGCTACCATGATCACATTGCCGCCCTTCATATCGGTGATACCGGGCCCAGCCACATAGCGATCATCAATGCGTTTAAAGGATTGAAAGGTATCGTCCTTGGCGAATACGGTATCGAGGTGCCCAATCAATAATAACTTCGGTGCATTGGGATCTTGCGCCAGGTGGGTGGCCACCAAGTGGCCAGCACGATCGAAGGCACTGCCATCCTGCCACTCGGTATCAAAGCCAAGCTCATCAAAGTGCTGTTGGAAGAATTTACCAACCTGCTCGACACCAGCAAAATTGAGTGTGCCGCTGTTGATGTTCACTGATTGCTCGAGCTCCTGCAATGCCAGGGGCATATTTTGCTCAACCGCTGCGACGATTTTTGCTTCTAAGGCGTCCTCTGCAGTGGAAACTGCAGAAAACAGAACCACATAACAACAAAGCAAAATTTGACTACAATATTTGGCCATATTCATAAGCGCTAAAAATACGTTGTAACAGACGACAAAGCATATGAAGCCGGTGTCGCAAAGTCCAATCTTATTGGTTCGCCATTATTGGCACGCCATTTCTGCACGCGACAAACGGCAAGGTCAGACACAATTCAACCTACACAGATCCACCAGGATATTTCCCATGAAAGCAAATCTAATCGGCGCCAGCGCCGCCCTGCTGCTACTTGCAGCCTGCAACAACAGTAGTGATACCACTCAAAGCGAAGCACCGGCACCCAGTGAAACGGCAGCACAAAGCGAGGCGAGCACTACTGCCGTCTCGTCCACCCTGGCCTCGGGCATTGACAAGTCCAATCTCGATGAGTCTGTGCGCCCACAGGATAATTTCTATCGCTATGTCAGCGGTGGCTGGATCGCGGCCAACGAAATTCCGGCAGATAAAACCGCCATCGGCTCGTTCTATGATTTGCGTGACGATGCTGACGATGATGTACGCGCCATTATTGAAGAGCTGGCAGGTACTGAAGACCTGCAAGTAGGTACCGATGAACAAAAGGTAGCCGATCTGTTCCGCTCTTTTATGGATACCGAGACCCTGGAAGCTGCCGGGGTTGCACCCATTCAGGATATCCTGGCGGCGATCGAGAAGATCGAAGACAAGGAGCAGCTGGCGCAGTTCCTGGGTGAGTATGACTACATGGGCATTACCCATCCCCTGGCCACCTGGGTAGGAGTGGATGCTAAGGAGTCTACGCGCTACTCAGCCCATATCTGGCAAGGCGGGCTGGGCCTTCCTGACCAGGATTATTACTTCAACGAGGGCGAGCGCTTTGCGGGCTTGCGCACGGCCTATGTCGCCCATATTGAGAAAATGTTTGCCCTGGCAGGCATGGAAAACGGTGCCGCTGCTGCTGCCACCATCATGGCCCTGGAAACGGCGCTCGCTGAACACCACTGGACGCGGGTGGAAACGCGCGATAGCGAAAAACGCTATAACAAGTATGAAACCGGGAAGCTTAGCGAACTCAGCGCTGATTTTCCCTGGGAAACATTTCTCGGCGCGCAGGGCATTGGTGACCAATCGCACATCATCATCAATCAGCCCACATACATCGAAGCCTTTGGCAAGATTTGGGCTGAGACCCCGGTGGCGGATTGGAAAACCTACCTGGCTTTCCATACGGTGAGTAACTTCGCCAGCTATCTGAACAGTGAAATCGATAACGAAGACTTCGATTTCTTTTCACGCCAGCTGAGCGGTCGCCAGGAACAACGCCCGCGCTGGAAGCGTGGTGTGTCAGTGGTAAACGGTAACCTGGGCGAAGTCATCGGCAAGGTTTACGTGGGTCGTCACTTCAAACCAGAGGCCAAGGCACGTATGAGCGAGTTGGTAGAGAACCTGCGTAAAGCCTATGGCAAAAGCATTGATGAGCTGGAGTGGATGTCGGCGGATACCAAGAAAGCCGCGCAGGTGAAGCTGGCGGCGTTCACACCCAAAATAGGTTATCCGGATCGCTGGGAAGATTATTCCCAACTCAATATCGACGCCGGTGACTTGGTTGGCAATATCATTCGTTCCCGCAAAGTGGCTTCAGACAAGCTGATCGACAAACTGAGCGGTCCGATCCGTAAATGGGAGTGGGGCATGACGCCACAAACCGTTAATGCTTACTACAACCCAACCGTCAATGAAATCGTGTTTCCGGCAGCTATTCTGCAACCGCCGTTCTTTAACATGGCGGCCGATGACGCAGCCAATTATGGCGGCATCGGCGCGGTAATCGGCCACGAAATGGGCCATGGTTTTGACGATCAGGGCAGTAAGTACGACGCCGAAGGTAATCTGCGTAACTGGTGGACCGAAGAAGACCTGGCTGAGTTTAAAAAGCGCTCTTCAAACCTGGTGGCGCAATACGCCTCATACAAAGTGTTTGAAGACCTGCCCGTCAATGGTCAATTGACCCTGGGAGAAAACATAGGCGATCTGTCTGGAGTGACGATTGCGTACAAAGCTTACAAAGCCTCACTCAATGGTGAGGAAGCGCCAGTGATCGACGGTTTGACCGGCGACCAACGATTCTTTATGGGCTTTGCGCAAATTTGGCGCTCCAAGATTGTTGAGGAATCCATGCGCAACCGGGTTGCTACCGATCCTCATTCGCCGGGCGAGTTCCGTGCTCTCGGTGCTCTGTCGAATGTGCCTGAGTTCTATGAAGCCTTCGACGTGAAAGAAGGCGATGCCATGTACATTGCTCCAGAAAAGCGCGTAAAAATCTGGTGATCAGTGGGCTGAGTTAGACGTGTCCTGATTTTCTGGGTCGTCGCTATTGGCCCCAGCATCCGTTTCGGCCTCTTTGAAGTCCTCGGCAGGCAAAGTTATCACCGATGGCTCTGCCTGCTGGGCTGCTTCCCAGTCCAGGAATGCTTTGATATCGTCGGCTACTACGCGGAATGTATAGGCCAGCAATGCCGCATCATCCACCAGGCCCAATCCCAGAATGAAATCGGGCAGCACATCTATCGGCATAACGAAGTAGATAATCGAGGCCACCACCAACGCCAGGCTTTCAAAAGAAATGTCGCGGTAGTCGCCTCGCGCATAAGCCCCGAGCAGTCGAAACACGGCACCAATCGAATCCAGTATCTCAGCCAGTTTTCCAGAACGACTACTGGCGGCCTTGGCTTGAGCGCTGCTAACCAGCGCCACTAGCTTTTCCGGGCTTTGAATGGTTTTTTTTACTAACTCTCGGGCCTTTCTGTAGGCTCGGCTGTTGAGCAGTCGGTTTGGTTTTTCCTCTGGCATGAGGCCTATGATAGCGAATTTCACGCGTGGTGACTGCACCCAGTCACCACACGCGATTTCTATAACAAGCAAGCCCTATTGCAGCGACTCTATTTGTTGCTGCGCTGTGGCCAATGCCGCCTCGGCGTCCTGATTCAGTGCGTCGGCTTGCACTATGTTTACGTCATGGATGCCGATAAAGCCCAGATAGTGACGTAACCAAGGTGACAAAAAGTCGATCGAGCTACCGACCTCGGTACCACCGGAAGAGATAACCACAATCGCTTTCTTGCCTTCCAGTAGCCCCACCGGGCCCTGGTCAGTATATCGGAAGGTCACGCCTACTCGAGCCGCCAGATCACACCAGGCCTTGAAGGCAGAGGGCATGGAAAAATTGTAAATCGGCAAGCCGATAACAATCAGGTCATGCTCCTGTAGCTCACGAGTAATCTCATCTGAAACCGCAATGGATTGGCGTTGCGCATCGCTGCGCTGCTCGGGCGCGGTGAAGTAACTGCCGATCATGGTTTCGTCAACAAAAGGCAGGCCCTGGCTGACGTCACGGTAACTGACACTGGCTTGTCCGTCGCTTAGCTTCGCAACAATTTGCGCCGACAACTCGCGACTCACCGAGCCGGTTTGGCGCCCACTGGCGTCAATATGTAAAATTGAATTCATGTGTTTCTCCTGCGTTTAGCTTTCCGGCACATCGAGAACCAGTACTTGTGATTCCTCTAGTGCACTCAATTTAAAAGACTCCTGGCCGGTGATTTCCAGGCCATCACCCCTGTGCAGGGTTTGCCCTTCCACTTCGATCGAGCCTTCTGAGACCAGCAGGTAAACCTGGTGGTGAATCGCCTGGGTAAAGCTAGCGCCTGCGGCCAGGGTGCCGCCATAGATGTAGGCGTCCTGGTGAATGTGCAGCGGCGCGCTGCCATCACCTGATACCAACAGGCTGAGTGCATTGCTGTCGGCTTGCTTGGGAAATTCAAAGCTGTCCCAGCGCGGCGCAACATTCATTTCGTTTGGCGTGATCCAGATTTGGAACAGGCGGGTTTCTTCATCTTCGCGATTAAACTCGGAATGGAAAATGCCCGTGCCGGCACTCATCACCTGTACATCACCGGCTGCAGTGCGGCCTTCATTGCCAAAGCTGTCGCGGTGGCTGATCGCCCCTTGTCGCACAAAGGTAATGATCTCCATGTTCTGGTGCGGATGGGTAGCGAAACCACTGCCAGCCTGGATAATGTCGTCGTTGATGACGCGCAAGGTACCGAAAGACATGCGTTTGGCGTTGCGATAATCTGCAAAGCTGAAATGGTGCCTGGCGTTGAGCCAGCCATGGTCCGCGTGACCCAGTTCCTGGTATGGATAGTGAGTAATCATGATTGTCTCCTGTATAAACTAAGTGTTTTAAAAATTAACTGGTGATTAGCTTGTCGCAGTAAATCGGCTTCCCAGGGCATATTTGCCTGCATCCGTCAGGCTAACCACGATGGCCAGTACCACCAGCATGGCCGGGAACTCCCAACCGCCGCCTTGGTTGCTGAACACCCAGCCGTTGCTGGCATGGGCCCAGGTGGCGCCCAACAGGATTGGCAGGCTCAGCGCTGCGGCCAACCGTGTATACACACCGGCGATTAAAGCCACACCCGCGAGCAATTCCCCACCGATGGTCAGATAGGCCGTGATGGCGGGTAGCCCCATGCTTTCAAAAAACCCAACAGTACCAGCGACCGTAAACACCATCACTTTCAGCAAACCGTGCGCCAGCAAAGTAATGCCCAGTGCCAGGCGTAACAGCAAACTGTTGAGATCAGTATTTGTATTGTTCATCGTATTTTCCTCGTTTGTTCTAACGGTTGATTAAATGATGAACACAGCTTATCAGTTATAATATAAATGATAATATGGCAATATATTATTTGATTAATTCCATTTAGTTATTAATAGTATGGACCATATTTCTCGCGTTGAAGTATTCTTGGAAGTCGCCAAGCATGAAAGTTTTGCCGCCGCTGCCCGTGAACTGGGCATTACCGGGCCTGCTGTCAGCAAGCAGGTACAGGCCCTGGAGGACAGGCTTGGCGTTAAACTACTCTACCGTACCACCCGTAAAGTCAGCCTGACCGAAGAGGGTGCTCTGTATTTTCAGCAGGCGCGTTCGGCGTTGGAGGACCTGGCTGAAGCTGAGCAGCAAATCCAGGAACTGAAGGCCTGTCCTACCGGCAAACTCAAGGTCAATGCGCCCATGTCCTTTGGCAGCCAGTACCTGACCGAGCCCATTGCCCAGTTTGCCAAACAGTATCCGGAAGTTGAACTGGAAGTGTATTTCGATGATCGTTGGGTAGACGTGGTGGGTGAAGGCTATGACGTAGTCATTCGCATCGATGCGCTCGCCGATTCCAGCTTGCGAGCCCGCAAGCTCGCAGACTGTCCCATCATTCTGTGTGCCTCACCCGCCTATATCGAGACCCACGGCCAACCCACCTCGCCAGCGGACCTGGCTGACTATCCAGCAGTGGTCTATAGTCAGCATGGCCAGTCACAGGAATGGCGGTTCCAGGCCAACGATGGCAGCACTGGACATCAAAAGCTGAATCGAAACTTTGCCAGCAATACTGCGCCCATGCAGGTGCAGGCCTGCCTGAATGGCATCGGATTGGCCCCCCTGCCGATCTTCTGTGTGGCGGAGTTTCTCGATAGCGGCGAACTGATCGAGCTGTTACCAGACTATCAAACCCATCCACAGCGCGGCATTTATGCCTTGTACCCACAAAATCGCCATCTCTCTACCCGCGTCAGGCTGTTTATCGACTGGTTGTATGCCTGTGCCCAGGATTTCCCCTGGGATTGATTATATAAAATCGAGCCGTCATTCTCTGTTGGCTCGTGTACACTCTGCGCATACAAAACTGATTTCGCGAGAACCGCATATGAACAAGATTAGTCTTTTAATTGTGGCAGTTTTATGGGTGAGTCAGCCACTCCATGCGCAGGAATCGGCCAGTGAGGCTGACCAACAGCTAGTCAGTATTCTGGACGCGCATTGGGCGTCGCAGTTGCGCCAGAACCCGACCTTTGCCACCAGTGTCGGTGTTCGCGACTACGATGATAAATTAGCTGATGTGTCGTTGGCGGCCTATGACGAGTCGGTGAGCGAGGCAAAAGGTTTTATTGATCGGCTAAGCGCCTTAGATGTAGCGGCATTGAGTAAGGATAACCAGCTGAATCACGCCTTATTGCTATTGCAATTGCAGACCCAGGTAGAAGCGGCTGGCTTTGGCGGCAAATACCTGATCATGAACAATCGCTCGGGGCCGCATCTGAACCTGACGACTATGGTTAGCCGATTGCCGTTCTTTACCGAGGCCGACTATCAGAGTTACCTGGCGCGCCTGGCGGCAATGCCAAAATATATGTCCCAGGCCACGGATCGAATTCGTGCGGGCCTGGACGCCGGGTGGGTACAGCCCTGCGCGCCGATGGAAGGGTTTGAGCAGTCGATAAACGTGCACCTGGTAGACAAGCTGGATGACAGCGCGTTTATGGCGCCATTTAAAAACAAACCCGCGGTAGTAGCAGAAAAGGCCTTTGCTGAAATGAAAGCGCTGGCCGCAGAACGGGTGAAGTCTTCGGTCTTACCCGCTTTTAAGAAGTTTGGTGAGTTCTATCAGCAGGAGTACGCACCCAAATGTCGCGCAGAAGTCGGTACTGATAGCATGCCGGGCGGCAAGGAATACTACGAACACCGAGTACGATTGTTCACCACCACCGACCTCACTGCTGATGAAATTCATAAAATTGGCTTGTCCGAAGTCGCCCGCATCAAGGCCGAGATGATGGACGTGATCAAGGAAGCGGAGTTTGACGGTGATTTTAAAGAGTGGTTGATCTACCTGCGTGATACGCCCGAGTTCTATCCCAAAACCGCTGAAGAACGCATGCGTGAAGTTGCCCGCATCTCCAAGAAAATGGATGGTGAGCTACCCAAATTATTTGGCAAGCTGCCGCGCATGCCCTATGGGCTGAAAGAGATTCCAGAGGACATTGCCGAGAAAACCACCACCGCTTATTACAGCCGCCCGGCGGGCGACGGTACCCGTGCGGGCTTCTATTTTGTGAATACCAGCCTGTTGCATACACGGCCGTTGTATCAACTCGAAGCCTTGTCGCTGCATGAAGCCGTGCCCGGTCATCACTTGCAAATAGCCCTGGCCCAGGAGCTGGATTTACCAGAGTTTCGTAAGTTCGGCGGCCATACCGTGTTTATCGAAGGCTGGGGGTTGTATTCCGAACGACTCGGATTGGAAGTCGGTTTTTATCAAACACCGCTAACCAATTTTGGCCGTCTTTCCTACGAGATGTGGCGGGCTTGCCGCCTGGTAGTGGATACTGGATTGCACAGCAAGGGTTGGAGTCGGCAGCAAGCAATCGACTACATGGAGGATAACTCCGGTCTTTCCAGCAATAACATTACGTCAGAAGTGGATCGCTATATCTCCTGGCCAGGCCAGGCATTAGCCTACAAAATCGGCGAGTTGAAGATTCGCGAACTTCGTGCCAAGGCAGAAAAGACCCTGGGCACCGGGTTTGATGTGCGCAAGTTCCATGACAAAGTGCTGGAGAACGGCGCCTTGCCGTTATCCGTATTGGAGAAAGTGGTCACTGAGTGGATCGACGCTGAGGCAGAGAGTTAGCAGCAGGCCCCGAGTCATACCAGAGGAGAACTAAGCCCCGCAATGGTCCTGCTTGACGCTATCCTGCGCTTTCCCGCGGTCATGCTGTTATTGCTGATCGCAGTACTGGCTTTGCGTGAATGGCGCAGTATTAGCAGGCAGGCGGATAAGAACACCCTGTTGTACCTGGCCTTGATGTGCATCTCCATTGCTGCTCTGTTGTTGGGCCTACCGCATCCAGAGCTGCAACTGCCACCATCTCTGCATGCGGTGGTGCGCCTGTTGGATCCGCCTAGCGTGGTATTAATCTGGTGGTTTGGGCGCTCGGTGTTTGAAGATGACTTTCGACTCGGGCCGCTCGAATGGGCGGTGATGGCGCTGGTTGCCTTGCCGGTATGGTCATTCCGACTGGCGGAACTCGGTGTTATTGCCGATCAACCCTATGCCCTGCAGGTGTTTGTGTCAGCGGCTTCGGTGGTCATGATGCTGCACCTGATTTACGTCGCGCTCAGCGGTCGTTCCGACGATGTGATCGAGTCTCGTCGTCGAGTGCGCTTCTATTTTGTCATTGCTCTTATCGCCGCCACCATTTTGATGGTGCTGGGTGAACGCATTCTGCTCGCCAACTACGAAATCGAACTTATCGTGCTGCGGGTTATCATCACTTTCCCCCTGGCCTTGTGGGGGGCGCTATGGTTGTTGAACTTTCACCCCGAAAAAGTCTCCTTCCAGAACACCGTGCCACGCCAGCCAAGCGGCCCGGAAATAGATCCGCGCGACAAGTTGTTGCACGAAAACCTGGTAGAGGAAATGCAGCAGAACCAGGCCTATGCCGAGCAGGGTCTCACTATTCGCACCCTGGCAGACAAGCTCAATACACCTGAACATCGACTCCGGGCCTTAATCAACCAGGGCCTGGGTTATCGAAATTTCAGCAGCTTTCTGAATTTTTATCGTATCGAAGCGGTAAAACAGGCCATGCAGGAGCCTGAAAACGCCCGCGTCCCGGTCTTAACCCTGGCCATGAACGTGGGTTTTAACTCCCTGGCGCCGTTTAATCGAGCGTTCCTGGCCATCACCGGTCAAACGCCAAGCGAATATCGCAACGAATTGCTCAAAAATACTGATCAATCCTGAAAACATCTGATCGATTCCGCATCTGATCGGTATTTTTCGGAAACAAGGAGTGTTTCAAAGCGGATTTCTCCAAAGTAGCCTCAATGCCAATACCGGCAGAGACTCATAGGAGAAAATTATGGAAACCACAATTCTGGATTTTGTTAATCATTTGCCCGAACGAATCCTGTTGGGCATGCAAGTAGAGGCCATTCGCTATGCAATAGGGACCCTCGGCGTCTTCCTGGTGATCTGGCTAATGCTCGGCAATCTATTGCGCAATCGCCGCATTCGCAAGCGTCGAAACTCTCTCTACAAGCAAATTCGCATGGAGTTACTCAATTCCGCGCGCACCATTTGCATATTCGTGGCAATGGATATCCTGGTGTTTGACCTCGCGGCCTCCGGTGCATTCAAGATTTATGACGACATCGAAGACTATGGCCTGCTTTGGTACTACCTGTCGATTCCGGTGGCAATAGTGCTGCACGATGCTTATTTTTACTGGACGCATCGTGCCATGCACCATGCCAAACTGTACAAGCGCTTTCACCTGACCCATCATCGCTCGCATAATCCTACGCCGTTTACCGCTTACTCCTTCGCGGTGGGTGAAGCAGCTGTGATGTACGCTTATGTCCCCCTGATGATGCTGTTTATCCCCTTGCATGGCTCGGCTCTGACCATTGTGTTGCTGATTATGATTTTTAAGAATGCGATAGGGCATTGCGGTTATGAATTATTTCCCGCCAACACCACGCGCAACCCGATCTTGAAGCACCTGACCACAGTCACGCACCACGATATGCATCATGAGAAGGCTGGTGGAAATTTCGGGTTCTATTTCATCTGGTGGGATAAATGGATGGGCACCGAACACGCCAATTATGAGGAGCGTTTTGCCGAGGTAGTCGCTCGCCAGCAAGGTGGAACTATTGCTACCAACAACCAGCTTGCCTAGAACAGGCTGGAGTCTCGCTAAACAATCGCGCAGTGCCATGCTGGGCTTGATACACTTCAACAGGAAAAATGGATAGTTACTACGACAAAATCTACCAGATGGTGTGCAGCATCCCGGAGGGTAAAGTTGCCACTTATGGGCAAATTGCTCGCCTGACCGGGCGACCTCGCCACGCACGGCAGGTCGGTTATGCGTTGGCTGCCTTACCTGATGAGCATGAAGTCCCCTGGCACCGGGTGGTGAACGCCAAAGGCGAAATCAGCACCCGGGCCAAATTCGGCTACACCGACTATCAACGGATTTTGCTGGAAGACGAAGGGGTTGAATTCAGCGAACATGGGCGGATTTACCTGCGCCAGTTTTTATGGGACGCTTGAAAAACGCATCTGGAATCGGCTGGTTTGGATGATCAGAACAGGTTTTTTAGAAAAATTTTCAAAAAATTTTTGGTCTGTTTTTTCGATTGGTAAACCAGTCACAATTTTGTGCTCTTATTGACGCTCTCATGAGATCGCGTAAAGCCGCATAAATAAAGGCCTCACGGGGAATCTTTACTAAGCGAAAATGGTTTGATTTTACCCAGTTTCAAACCGGCTAAATCGAGGACCAAGAATTCGGATAAATCAGGTGTTTTCCGCTCTCCGTGAAAAGTGGGCTGTTGACAAGAAAAAAATTCGGCGTATATTCCCGCCCCCTATGAAATACATAACACAAAAATTCACCCATCCAACGCTGCGCGCCTGGCATTTTGTCAGCCCGTCGGCGATGGATCTCGTGCGCCTGCAAAATGGCGGCATGGTGTGTGTCAGTCAGAACCCTGCCTATGGCGCAGAGGATTTAGACAGAACTTGACGTAGTCTCACATGAAGGCTGCGTTGGCAGCTTTCCTGGAATAGCATTTGCAAACCCCGGTCGGCTGCCGCCCTCCGGGGTTTTTTTATGTTCGATCATGGCGTCGATCTGTAACGATAGCTGGTTCGTGAATCCAGCCTGGTACTCGCCACCGTGTGGAGTGGGTATGCCTCAGAGAAACGACGGGTCAAACACCAACTGGATAGTAGCTCAGTCGGTTAGAGCAACGAACTCATAATTCGTGGGTCGCGGGTTCGATTCCCGTCTATACCTCCAATCTGAAACGTTGGTTTCAACGCGAAAGCGTTTGTTAAAAAAGTGGGAAGTTCCCACGCGACAACTGAAGACGTGCTTGAAAGGGATTGCAAACGGTGTCGGCCACGCAAATGCGCGGGTGGCAACGGGGTCAAGGCCGATCACCGTAATCAGGCGTTGCAGCGAGCTTCAAGCCTGCGTGATTAGTCGACGCAAGCTAACACAATGGTGGCTGTTTTTTTATTGCAAGAAGCAAGACCAAAACAGGCAAGTTTTAAAAAACAAAAACCATTGTCGCAGCCTGCTTACACTGGCCACCCGCTTGTTGAGCGTTGGGGACTTCTTCACGACAGTTAAAAAATTAGATGAATACAAATAACAATTAGGAGAGAGAACAATGATTTTGCAACGAATTGTCATTGCCCAACATGAACGCGGCCTGGTGCTGCGTGATAAGCGGCTGGTACGAATCCTGCAACCTGGTGTGTATCGAATGTTCGATTGGCGCGCCAAGCTAGAAGTCATCGATGTGCGCGACGCTGAGGTGAGTAATCCCCAGGTTCTGGCACTGGTTGACAGCAAGCAGGCCCAGGATCAGCAACTGGTTGCTGACTACCTGCGCGTGGTTGACCTGGCAGAGTACGAGGTGGGCCTGGTTTACGAACGTAAGGCCTTCCGTGGTGTGCTGAAAAGCGGTGAACGTCATGTGTATTGGCGCGACCGGTCTGATTTGAGCATCGAGGTAATCGATACCAAAGAGGACTACCGCTTGGCCCAACCGCTGGCAAGCCTGTTGGCGCGACGAGTTGGTCTGCCTGGTTTGACCGAACTGGTGTATGCCACTGAAGTGGCGTCCAAGCAGGTTGGCCTGTTGTGGATCGACGGCGAGTTGGTCGACACCCTGGCAGCCGGTACTCATGCGTTCTGGCGGGTAAACCGCTCAATCAAGGTCGAGCACCTGGAGCTGCGTCTGCAGAACCTGGAGATTTCTGGTCAGGAAATTCTGACCAAAGACAAAGTCAGTCTGCGGATTAACCTGTCAGCCAGCTACCAGCTGAGCGATGCAGTACGAGCGCGATTGCAACTGAGCGACTACCAGGATTACCTGTATCGTGAGTTGCAGTACGCACTTCGCGAGGCGGTCGGTACTCGTTCTTTGGATGCCTTGTTGGCGGATAAAGAAGCGCTGAACAAAGAGCTGTTTCGTGCCGTGGTGAAGCAAATGGCCGAGTACGGTATCAAGGTGGCGAGCGTTGGTGTCAAAGACATCATCCTGCCTGGTGAGATGAAAGAAATTCTCAACCATGTTGTCGCTGCCGAGAAAGCCGCACAGGCCAACGTGATTCGCCGACGCGAAGAAACTGCGGCAACTCGATCGTTGCTGAACACCGCAAAACTGATGGATGAAAATCCAACCTTGATGCGGTTGAAAGAGATCGAAGCGCTGGAAAAAGTAGTCGAGAAGGTAGACCGACTGACTGTCTATGATGGTCTGGACGGTTTGTTGAAAGACACTGTCAAGCTGCAGATCTAGGCAGTAGTAATGGCCGCGGTCGGCTGAGTTTACTCAGTCGGCTGCGACCTCTAACTACCCGGGTCTGCAGCAACCCAATAAACTGGAGAAAGAAAATGCCCATTTCAAAAATAATTACCAAGGGCCATGTACCGGTGAAAATCTACACTGATGAGATTGAACCGGGTGCATATCAACAACTGGAAAACATGTCGCATATGCCGTTTATCCATTCGCATATCGCGGCCATGCCTGATGTTCATAAAGGCATCGGTGCGACCGTTGGTTCGGTTATCCCGACCAAGGGGGCGATTATCCCGGCTGCCGTCGGGGTGGATATCGGTTGTGGTATGAACGCGATTCGCTTGAGTATCAAGGCGGATCAACTGCCAGACAACTTGCGCGGCGTGCGTAGCGCTATCGAGCGTGAGGTGCCGGTTGGGTTCAATATGCACAAATACGATGCCGTACCGGATTCAACCGTGCGTGCATTGTCCAACGGTTTGTCGAACATTTGGGAGAAACATCCCAAGTTGAAATCCAAGCAGAAAAAACCGTATCAAACCTGGGTGCGCCAATTAGCAACCCTGGGTGGCGGGAATCATTTTATTGAATTGTGCCTGGATGAAAACGACGATGTTTGGGTAATGCTGCACTCGGGTAGCCGGGGTGTGGGTAACGCTATTGGCCAGTACTTTATCGAGTTGGCACGGCGCGATATGCAGAAAATTCAAATGAATTTGCCTGATCGTGACCTGGCTTACTTCAACGAAGGCACTGCCCATTTTGATGATTACCTGCAAGCGGTTGAGTGGGCGCAGGATTATGCACTGACAAATCGGCGAGAAATGATGCGCCTGATTTTACGTGTATTGAAACAGCGTCTACCGGCTTTCAAGGTTACCAAGGAGGCAATCAACTGCCACCACAACTACGTTACCGAGGAATACCATTTTGGTGAATCGGTACTGGTGACCCGAAAAGGCGCAATTCGAGCAGGAGAGGGGGAGCTGGGGATTATCCCAGGCAGCATGGGCGCCAAGTCGTTCATCGTGCGCGGTAAGGGTAATCCGAACTCGTTCCATTCCTGTTCACATGGTGCCGGTCGGGTGATGAGCCGAACCAAGGCGAAACGAAGTTTCAGCAAAGAAGACCTGGAGCGACAAACCGCTGGTGTGGAATGTCGTAAAGACAAGTCGGTGATTGATGAGATTCCTTCTGCCTACAAAGATATCGACCGCGTTATGCAGCATCAAACTGACCTGGTCGATGTGGTTCATACCCTGAAGCAGGTGGTGTGCATCAAAGGTTGAAACACGCCTCACCATTAAGCAATGGGGTCATCTGCGGATGGCCCCATTTTAAGCAACATGAATACCGGGCTGATGGAGGCCCCTTTTTAGCAAGAACCAGTATTAACACTTAATAAAACGGCTTGTTATAGGCAAGCCAGGAACAAATAATGAAATCACAAACTGTTGATGAAATCATGGCCTGTTTGCCTTACGGTAAAACCCATTTCCGCTACTATCCCGGGGCCTATGCACCACGCTTGTTGTCGCTTTTAATCCCTGAGCAAATGCGGCTCAAAAAGCTGAAGCAAACCCGCTTTAAGCGGCTGTTGGAACATAAGAACTTGCGCGATGTGGTGGCGTCTTCTGGGGGTGGCATACTGCATCGTGAAGCGCTGGACGCTGTTTGGCAAGAACCATCACAACCGTTCTTGCTGTCACTGTGCCGCTGGGGTAGCAATACCGAGCGCGACTATCATCAGACTTCACGCTTTGGTGAGAACCTGGTGTTACAGCTGAACCTGCCCAAGGTGAGCCAGCGCAAATTCAAGGAGTGGATCAACCCGGATTCAACCTTAACAGGCTCCTGGTCTTATCACCCGGTTCAGCTGCCGTATAAGAACCCGCTGTTTCGCGACACCCTGGCCTGGTCGAGAATCGACCTGGATTTTCGGCACAATGAAGCCCTGATCGAAGAAGTACAAAGCGACAGCGTGCGTGATGTCAGGCGTTGGGCGCGGCGATACCGCCGATGCGGCTGTAAGCGATGCCGACAACGATTGCTGTTTGTCGACTGGTTTGATAACTACGCAAACATCTGGTCAGAAGCGCTGTTGATGGCAACCATCTGGTTTATCAACCAGGAACTGGGCATAGAGCGTATCTATATGCACACCGCCCGATCGGGTTGGCAGGTCAAGAAGATGTGCAAATCAGTGCATGCACCTCGTTCACTCTATTCTGATCTGCCACGCAAGTTTGCTTTCAAACGCACCTGGGCGGCCCCGGAGTTTTTACTGGAAACCCGTTGCTATAAGCAACTGATTCGCAAGCAACCAGACATCGATTTTTATCAACTATCGATGGACGAACTGAAAAACCAGTTTGCGAGTGAGCTGCGTCGCGCGGCCGCTTGAAGAGGGTAAAGAGAACAAAGAGAGAAGAAAAATGCCAAGCAATAAGCAGAAAAACACCACAGGCGGGGCGGTCATGCCGCGTAACCCGGTTGCACGTTCGCCCCTCTTGCGAAAAGGAGGAGTGCATGAACAAACCGCAACCACCAAACGACGCCAGGCTAGCGAAGCATTGGCAGCAGAGCTGGAAGACTGGCGGGAGGACGTCGCGTTTGAACAGTCTATTCGTGCAGAACTGGATCGTGAAGAACTGGAAAGCAGCAAGCCGGATCAGGAGACGGACAACTAACAGCTTTTGAGCTACGTGCGACCATCAAGACGCCCTGCGCATCATAAGTACTAAGAAGTGGTTGGCGATGGTGTCGACCCAAAAACTTCGGGGGTACTTTTATGTCTATCAAACTGCCATGCACGTACAAACAAGCATCGTCATTATTCGTGGCCGCATTTTCTTTATTTGCGGCCGTCCCGCAGGCAGCGATTGCGATGGAGTTTTTAACCTCAGTCGACCCAGGCGGCTGTGTTCTGGAACATGTCGCGGTAGATCCGGAGACCAGGCAATTCCAGGTTGATAGCCTGTCTGCCGACGGCAACAAAATAGTCATCGGCTGGGATCGCGAATCAGGCGAGCGTGGCACGCACATTCTTGATTTGCAGACAGGCGAGCGTACGGCTGTGCCTGGCTTCAATAACGGCGGCGTGTTTTCCCCGGATGGCAAAACGCTGGTGAATTCCATCTACATAGAAGGCGGCAAAACCAATATTGCCGAACTTGATCTGGCCACCGGCAGCATGACTCTGATCGCGCCAGATCCACAGTGGGACTGGTTGGCGAGTTATTCCTCGGATGGTCAGACGATTTTGTTTAATTCCTATCGTCGTGATGGGGATTCCGATATCTATACCTACGACAAAAACTCAGAGGAACTAAAGCGCTGGACCGAGTATGACGGTTATGAAGCTCATGGTCAGTTCTCTCCTGACGACAGCAAGATCCTGTTTCATCGGCTGCAGGGCGAAAACGATTTCAACGTATTCGTTATTGATGTGGCCAGCGGCGACATCACGCAGTTGACCGACGACCCTACTGAAGAAGGCTATGCCAGCTGGTCGCCCGATGCGAAATGGATTGTTTTCTCCTCAGATCGAGGTCGCAGCAAGGGCGTTACCGACCTGTATTTGATGAACCTCGAGAGTAAAGAACTGCGCCAACTGACCAACCTAGATGAGAAAGACGCCTATCCGTTTTTCTCTCCCGATGGAAAGTATGTGTACTTCAATTCAAACCGAGCCCCCGAGGGTGTGTACAGAATCACCCTGGATGATGAGTTGCAGTGCGTAAAATAATCCAGCCTCAGCGTTCACACTCTCACCCCTCTACGTGATCACGTAATCGCTCCAGCCTCAAATCCCACTGGTGCGAGACTGCTTGCAGAAAGCTTTCAAGATCGTTTAACCGCTCAGGGCGCAAGGCAAATCGCATCTCTCTTCCCACGCGCTGGCAGGCCAGCAATTGCTCAGCTTCCAGTATACGTAAATGCTTGCTTATCGCTTGTCGGCTCAGTTTAAAGCCCTCTGTTAACGCTGTGATAGAGCGGGCTTGTCCATCGGTCAAAGTGGTCAGTAGCGCTAATCGTGTGGGATCGCCGAGAGCGGCAAAGCCGCTGGCAAGCTGCCCGGTTCTGCCCGGTTGATTAGCGTCAACCATTATCTGCCTCAACGTAATTGCGAATGTTTTGGGTCTGTTCTTCCCAGCCCCGGGTATTGCCCTGGATCATGCTGGCGCGTTGATTCTCCGGCACCCGTTCGAAGCCACTTTCAACAACTTCCAGGCGGGTACCGCCGATTGTTTCGCTTAAGGTAAATTCCACCAGGATGGTTTGTTCCATGGCGGCCTCGCTATCGAGCAGATTATGTTCATCCCACGGCCATCGGAAGCTGAAGAAAGTAGGCGCATCCATTTTTAGTACCCGCACGGTAAACAGCATGCCTTCGCTGCCGGGATATAACATGCGTCCGGTGGTAATTTGACCTACCTCGAAGGGGTTCTCCAAGGCCACCATAAACCAGCTGCCAAACTCCTGGTAGTCGGTGAGCGCCTGCCAAACCCGGTTAATGGGAGCGTTAATCTCTATACTTTTAATAATTGAATTATTCATTAGGCTACCTTCTTTACCTTGCATGCTAATCATCCTAACCTTGGTCATCACTATATGCAACCAAATGGTTGCATATAGTTAGAATCATTTTCCCAGGTGGAACTCCCCCGCGATCTTGTTAAGATAAAAACTCAGTCATAAGTTTTAGCTTTCCAGGAGATGCAATGAGCGAGTTTGTGAGCTACTTACACGAGGTCTTTGAGCAGTTTGGCACAATTCGCAGCCGCAAAATGTTTGGTGGTCATGGTATCTATCACAATGACCTGATGTTTGGCCTGGTAGCGGACGATGAGCTGTACCTGAAAACCGATGCCGAGAACTTATCCGAGTTTACTGATCGTGACCTTGATGCCTTTGAATTTAATAAGGATGGCAAGCTTATGAAAATGTCGTATTACCGTGCACCAGAGGAAATCTACGACGATCCCGATGAGGCGGCACATTGGGGAAACATCGCTTATGCAGCTGCGGTGCGCGCCAACAATAAAAAGACTCGGAAGAAAAAAAGATAAGCACCGCGTTTGCTGGCTGAGTTTAAATCTGCCATTAAGACCCTATGTTCATATAATGAGCGTGCTGTCACAGGGGCTAGGAATTGCTGATTTTTAGCCTGATTATCCTGTTTAGTTTTATCTGCCTGCCACTGGCCATCTTCCTGATCGTGGTCAATGTGCTGGCCACAATGATCTGGATGATCCGCGCCGTCCTGAGCGTCCTATTGTTTTTTCTGAAGCCCTTCTGGATGTTTCGCTAGTCGTTGCTGGTGGCGACGAGGGACGCCGCCCCATCAGTTTCCAAACCAGCTAAAACGCGTTGCGCGCCTTGTCACAGGCGGCACCCTGCGGAACTTTGTTAATCAGACCATCTGCGATTAATGAAGCACCACCAGTCGACACTGCTGCACCGATCGCCACCCCGGTCTTGAGCAAGCCGCTGGCACTTACGACCGGTTTCGGATCGTCGAGGCGCCCGCCAATTTTCATAAACTTTACCAGCGTACCAGCATTCACTCCCAAGCCACTTTGGGCGCGGGGATTAAATGACAGATCAACGCGCTCTTCGTCCAGGTGCAAGCGACCATCACCCACCACGGCCATCTTGTCGGTTTCAATCGCGATTGAATCTTTGAACTGCATCTTGCCATCGGCGATTCGGGCATTGACCACCACGCAATTGATTGTGCTATCGGGGTCAGATTTTGCGAAGGGATTTAAAGTATTGACCATTTCCAGCAGCAGGTCTGAGCCGATCAGGTTCATGCTGCTATTGGAAACTTTGGCATCGGCGATATCCATGGTAATACTGCCCTGCATATCTCCCACCATTTCTTCGATGCTCAGCCCGCTTGCGGTAAGTTTTACTTCAGCATTGGTAACGCCGCCCGTAAATTGCTCCTCGGGTAACAGCGCTGCTGCTTCAATACTTGCATTCTCCAGCGCTAGGGAAAACTCCAGGCGATGCTCTGGTATCGCTTGAACAGCCATCTCCGCCTCCCCAATCATGCTCACCTCGGTGGTGGCTCGGGCGCTGCTTTCGATCGCAGCCAATGACATCAACAGTTCACCATCTGCAAAACCAGCGCGGAGTTCGTCAACGTTAAGATGACCATTATGAACCTTGATCGGTGCACGTAATCCGGCAATTTTTAAATCATTGTAGTGCAGTGCATCAATGCGTATCGCCGCTTCCAGGTCAAAGGTATTCAATGCGGCGAAATCCATTGCTTCGGGGCTGAATAGTGTTTCTTCTGTCGGGATTATTTCAGCGGCTGGTTCAACGACTTCCGATGCATCTTGAGGTGGCATGCCTTGTTCGGAAACTAGCTCAGCAGTGCTGGTTTCAGGTTCAACAACAGGAACATTTTCCACTTGTTCATCATGCTGACCTTGTACTTTATAGACCAATTGACGCGCATGTAAATCGGCGCGAATTTGTGGGTGTGTTACCTGCGCCAGGTTAATATCGATTGTCGCAGCAAGGTTTGATTGCCCAGCATTCAATTCCAGCTCGCGAATCTCAAGCAATGAATCGTCAGTATGCACATTCGCGCTAACGGACAAGGGCATAAATTGCGCGCTTTGTTCGATTAGCCCTGGATTATGACTCTCGCTACTCTTGCGAACAGGTAATTTAGCAATTTGCAGGTTTGTCTGGAGGCTGTTCCCAGCCAGTCCGTTTACATTCAACTCGCCGGCAAGTGAAAGTTTTGCAGTATCCGAGATAGCCGAAAGCTCGATCGCAAGATCGGCCGCAGAAGTAATTGCTTCAATAGGTTGCAGCCGACCGCTAACATCTAAGGTATCTTCCAGATACTCACCCTCAGATATTGCCCAACGCACTTGTCCCGACAGTTTCTGTATCTCAATCTGACCATCGATGGTGGCGTTAAGAACCAGGTTGTTCACATGGCCCCCGTCCAGCAGCACCTGATCACTGCCGAGCAGCACACGAACCGGCGCTATGGTTTTTAGCCAGTTCCAGTCCATGGCTGCTTCAACCCCTGCTGTTTGAGAATCGCCTTCCGCTTTAGCAAACAGCGAGCGCAAATCGACGGGCTTCAGAGCAATGTCGAGTTGATTCATATTATTCACGTGGCTTGATTGCACGGTGCCTGTGACAGGAATCGGCGCTTCTCCGCTTTGATAAGTAAGATCCAGTGCAAAGGTTTGGATCAGATCGCGGCGACGCTCGGCTTGTTGATTACTGAGAGCTGTTTCCAGTGAGTTAATCTGTAACGAAGAGCCATCTTCCAGACGAACGACCAGGTTTTGAACGTCGGCGTGGATCCTGCTCAGTACATCGTGAATTTCCAATAAGTCGGTTTCGGCCCGACTGACTGGACTTGCATCTGAACTTGTAGCATTCAAGGCAGCCATGGAAATGTCGCCATTGGTAAGTTGCGCAGACCAG
Organism: Pseudomonadota bacterium; assembly: GCA_039110515.1. Lineage (GTDB taxonomy): Bacteria > Pseudomonadota > Gammaproteobacteria > Arenicellales > Arenicellaceae > Arenicella. Next base: position 53,489 of record JBCCFY010000019.1, on the reverse strand, counting down.
TACTTATGTTGACCGGAAAACAACGCTTGCCAATCAAGCTGGACGCCCAGTTGCCCTAACTCCGCGATAGCTGGGTCAGTCGAATTCAGTTCATTAGCCAGTTCCACTGATTCCGCAGAGAGTGCTAAGGGCCATAGCTCAAGGTCAATTGCCTTCGTTTCGAGCTGATAGTCGGTTGTGGCGTTAACCAGCCAGGGAATCGCTGTTGGGAATAGGGAGAGGCTAACCATGACACTGGCTAGCAACAGAATGATGGACAGCACAAACAAGCCAACATATTTGCCAACGCTCTTTAACATGCTTGGTACTGCGGGATGAGTCTCATCCTTGCTCGGGTGATTTAGGGTAGCTAAGCTTAGCCCAGAATGGTACGGGACACATGAAGATACGACCTCGAATATGTAATAAATGTATAAATCTGCGCTGTCCGTGCGATTGTTCCAGCGCAGCGCGGGCTATTAAGGATCGACTCCAATAAGTTCTTCCCAGAGCTTTAAAAAGCCGAGTAAAATGCCCGCCAGTAAAGTAACCCCTTCCAATTTAAGAGCTAAACGATATGCCAGCAGATTTTACTTACCTGTTTCGAGTGCGTTATTCCGAGTGTGATGCTCAGAAAGTGGTATTTAACGGAAAGTATGCCGAGTATGTCGACTTGGCAGCCACAGAATTTATTCGCGCCTTGTGGGGGGAGCACGACAACCTCTTTGCCAAAGGGGTAGATTTCCAGGTGGTAAGCCTCACGATAAACTGGCAGGCTTCAGCTCGGTTCGACGATGTGTTGGCCATCTCGGTTAAAACCAGTCACATTGGTAATACCTCTTATCGTTTTTCGTTTGAGTTCACCAATCAAACCAGCAATCGGGTTATTGCTACTGCAGAAGCTGTTTATGTAATGGTCGATGCAGAGAATCTTACAAAAATGAGTATACCGGATGACATGCGTGCCACCCTGCAGGCAGGTGCGCAAGGTGTAGTGATCAACCATGCGGGCACCTGATCTGGCCAAAATTCAACGGACTCAAATCAGGGATCGGTCACAAGTAGCAGGTCAATAATGATAGTTAGCCAGGGTTCTGCAGTATTGATCGGTTCGAGTGGTGATGGCGGCGGAGAGGGTGGCAAAGGCGTCGTGCTCACCTCGCCCCGAAAATTGGCCACCAGGGAACGGGAGATATTAAAGCTGGTGCGATTATCAGCCGCATTGGGATTGCCCTGGGCGATCCCGCAGGGTTGACCCAAGCAGGTGGAATCCAGATTACTGAACTTGTAACCGATGGCACGGTCATTGAGATAACTCATTATTGTGCCCCAGCCCGCAGCGCTATTGCCGTGGCCACAGGAGTAGCCAGTAAAGCTGAACCGACATGGGCTACTCTGACTGGGGTTTGCTGATTGGTGTTCATGGCCTGATCCGAGGTTGTGTCCAATTTCATGGGTAAATACGGAATCGCAACAGCGGGGTGAGAGTCGAGTCACTGAGAATGCGCTGTCAGGGTCATCACCACTAATCCATGCCACACCCGAGGCGGAAGATCCCGAGCTGGCGGGCAGTACTGCAACCAGGTCGGCACCAAACTGGTCGCGCAAGGCGGCGAGATCACTAAAATCGCCACGCGAAGCCGTAGCGTCAGTGAGTATGGCTCCCCCGCCTCGACTATTGTCGAAAGGTAACTCAACTGCAGAGACCAGGTTGAGTTGTATCAGGATGCCGCTGCGATCAAATGCATCGTTGCTGAACCCGACGAGTTGGTTGATACGCGTCAGTGGAGACCCAAAAATGCTGCCGAATTCCCGTGAGTACACCACCAGGAGATCGATCCGGGTTTTTCCACCACTGTTAAGTATTGCCTGTTCAGCGGCAGTTGGCGCGGTGATGCTGTTGCTGAGTTTCTTTGCTTCAAAGCCGACCGGTACCCGAAAATCGGCATCGAGATTAAGGTTGCGATCCGTCATGCTCGCACGATCAACCAGAAATTGCCCCTGGGCGGAATCCCAACCCAATAACAAATTGTGGCTATCGCTGATGATGCTACCAAAACTGGCTCGGTCGTTTATCGTGAGTAGTGCGCGACCCCCGCCAACGAATTCACCAATGATTTGTACATCACCGTTGTTCAACGTTTTACTGGAAGTGATGGACATGTCCAGTGCGCCACCACTCGGCAATGGAACACGCAGAGATCCGCCTGTCACCAGGCTTTTTAACTTTGGATTGAGGTCAATTTGCCACGATTTCATCCCGGGTGCTGAAATCAAGGCCTGGCTTTGAACCGCCTTCAGTTTGCCCTCAGACACTACCGTGTTGCGAAAACTGAACGCAGACTCAATGCGATCGCCCGGGGTCGCGTAAGCGACCTGAAAAATACAGTTAGAAATGATCAGTGCAACCAGACTGATACAAAGAGTTGAGGCAAGATTTGTGCGCTTGAGACCAGTGGATCTCATGGGAATCCTCGGATGGTAAAGGTTTTACCCAACCCATTACCGTACACAACAGCAGTGCACGATTCCCATCAAGGAGGCTATTTTAACCCGAAAAGCGCGGTGACAATCTGTGTCTGACCCAGAAACAAACCGCTAGCGCAAGGGTTAGATGATTAGCCTGCCGTAACGCTATCACGAACGTTTGAAAAGCTCGTGAACCCTAACAAAGTTTCATCATTAACTGTATGGAAGGCGCAGGTCTACGCAGCGGATTTCTTGCTATCGGAGCTTTTGAGATTGTTGAAATAGTCCACCATGAAGTCGATCAAGGCGCGGGTCCGCTCGGGTAAGAAATCCTTGCTCGGGTAGACCGCGAACAGGTCAGCACGGTTATTCATTACTTCAGATGAATAGTTCGGGTTGAAGTCTTCGAGTAACGGAACCAGGCGTTTGGCTTCGAAGTCACCTTTTACATCCCAAAACGATTTTAGTGCTACGCCTTGTCCTTCCAATGCCCAATCTCGAATCTGCGATCCATCGTTGGACGAGAGTGTGGGATGAACTTCTACTGAAGACTTGGCGCCTTTGTGGTTGAAGTACCAGCTGGTTAACGGTCGGTCTTCGCGGACCAGTGCCAGGCACTTGTGGTTTAGCAGGTCTTGAGGGCTTTGCGGGGCACCGAATTCTTTCACGTATTCGGGTGAGGCGAAAATAACCCGGTTACTGCTGGCCAGCTTGCGCGCCACCATACGGCTATCGTTCAGGGCGCCATAACGAATGGCCAGATCGTACTCGCCATCTGCCAGGTTCACCAGGTGATCAACCAGGTGCAAATGCGCCCAAACTTCCGGGTGCAGTTTTACAAAGTCGGCCAGCAACGGTGCAATATGCTGTTTCCCCAGGTCCACGGTCGCGGTGACACGCAAGCGACCGGCCAGTACACTGCGACCAGTGACCAGGCGGTCTTCAGCTTGCTTCATGTCAGCCAGGATTTGCTGGCAGCTTTCATAAAAGGCTCTACCTTCATCGGTTAAGGCAATGCGACGGGTGGTGCGATTGAGTAATCTCACTCCATAGGTGGATTCCATTCGGTTGAGTCGCGCGGTCATGCTTGCCGGAGACAAACCCAGTTTTTTACCCGCCGCAGCCAGGCCATTATGTTTGACAATCTGAACAAAAAGCTCAATATCACCTAATTTATCCATATTATTCACTATATATGAATAATGAATTCATATTAATCGGAATTGTGTATAAATATGGAAATTAGTATTGTAGCGGTAGAGGTATAGACTGTGGGTGGGGAGCTTGCAGTTAAACGGGGCACTAACCCAGGCCCTTAGGTTTGCATTCTTTTGGGAAGAAGCGTGCTGGCCACCTCTTGCTATAAAATCTCGTAGATAACGGGTCTCCCCAAATTGCTCTATCTTAACCGAGTTTAGCAACCCCATAATGCGGCTTCATATACCCCAACCAGTTATAAGGAGCCGCATTATCGCTAAACCTCTTCACCCTTCTTCTTATTTCAGCGGCTGACAGTTCGATAAAAACATCGGCTGATCAATCGATGACCACCCATTTGAATTGGCATTTTTAAAGCTGCTTGTATTTCACCCTTCGTAGAGACAACCGCAACAGGTTTCCAGGTTAATTAGCCTGACTGATCTGCGATGTTAAAAATCGACGTTACGCAGTATCCTATGTGCCTGATAAAGACCCTGACTTAAATGCTGTGGGTATAGTCGCGCTTGGGAGACCAAACAGGATCTGCCTAAGCACCAGAACCCACGGGAGAAACGATGAACAAGATTCTATTAATAGCAGTGTTTGGCTTGCTTTGCCTGAACAACCAAGCTCAGGCTGAGGAGACATCGATCAGCCTCACTCAACTTCAACAATCCGCAATAATGGATGAGGGGTTTGTCGGCATATTGGCGGACGATAAATCCGGCAAAACCTATCTCAAGATTAGCAATATCGGTGAGCAATTTATTTATCAAACCAGTTTGCCAAGTGGTTTGGGTTCCAACGATATTGGCCTCGATCGAGGTCAGCTGGGGGAAACTCGCCTGGCTCGCTTTGAGCGCGCAGGGAATAAACTGTTTTTAAAACAGTTACCGACCAACTTTCGCGCCATTACCGAAAACCCATTGGAAGCGTTGGCCATAGAGGAGGCTTTTGCTTCCTCAATTCTTTGGGGTTTCGCCATCGAGGATAGTGGCTCAGACTGGGTGTTGGTGGATGCCAGTGATTTTGTTTTACAGGACATCCATGGCGTGGCTCGTCGCCTGCAAAGTCAAAAACAGGGTAAGGGATACAAGGTGGATAAAACGCGTTCGGCCATAGACCGAGAATTTACCAAGGCATTTGTGGACAATACCGAACTACAGGCGACCATTACCCTGGTAGGCAACGAGCCAGGTAATTTTGTTGAGGACACGGCACCCAATCCGCGTGCCATTACCCTGAAGATGCACCACAGTTTCATTCGACTGCCGGACGATGATTATCAGCCGCGCGCCTTTCACGCGAAAAGCGGTTACTGGTCTATTCAGTACCAGGATTACGCACAACCAATCAATCAGCCCATCACACAACGATTTATTGGTCGTCACCGCCTGGAGAAAAAAGACCCGTCAGCTGAAAAAAGCGAAGCAGTCAAACCAATCGTCTATTACCTCGACCCGGGCGTTCCGGAACCGGTTCGGTCGGCATTGCTTGATGGCGCACGATGGTGGAATGAGGCCTTCGAAGCACTCGGTTATATTGACGCCTATCAAGTCAAAATGTTGCCGGCAGATGCCGACCCGATGGATGTACGCTACAACGTGATCCAATGGGTGCATCGAGCTACGCGAGGTTGGTCATATGGTTTCAGTGTGGCTGATCCGCGCACTGGTGAAATCATTAAAGGCCACGTCACATTGGGGTCACTGCGAGTGCGACAGGACTATTTGATCGCCCAGGCCTTGATGGCACCGTTTGCAAATGGCGAAGAAGACCAGGCACTCATGGACTTGGCGCTGGCTCGTATTCGTCAATTGTCTGCCCACGAAGTGGGACATACCCTGGGATTGGCACATAATTTTGCTGCCAGTAATTACGGTCGAGCCTCCGTGATGGACTACCCACATCCGCAATTTGAGCTGGATGGCGAGTCCATTGTTGCCCCTAATGCGTATGGGGTTGGGCTTGGTAAATGGGACTTAGCCGCCATTGCCTATGGCTACCAGGAGTTTGATGAGGCCGAGGAGGCGGCGGCGCTGAATTCGATCATCACGCAAAATGATGCCAACGGATTGTCTTATATCAGCGATCCAGACGCACGCAGCGCGGGCAGCTCACATGCCGATGCCAGTCTTTGGGACAACGGTGCCAACGCCGTTGATGAGTTGCGGGATATGCTGGAAATTCGCGCCATCGCCATGCGCAATTTTGGCAGTGCGAATCTCAAGGCAGGGCGCAATTGGTCTGACCTGGAAGAAGTATTTGTGCCGCTGTATTATTTTCATCGTTACCAGGTGCAGGCAGTGGCCAAATGGCTTGGCGGGCAACGTTATGACTATGGTGTTAAGTCTGCCTCGCAGCAAACACCAAACCTGGCAACGGTCCCGGCTGAAAAACAGCAACAGGCACTGCGCATTATGCTTGAGACGCTCCAGCCAGAGTTTCTGCAGATCAGCCCAGAGACGCGTGAGGTGATGATTCCCAAGGCTATGGGCTATGCCCGTAGCAGAGAGTCGGTGCATGGCGCTACTGGAGTTGGTTTCGACGAAGTAGCACTCGCCGCTGCTTCCGCACAACATACCATCGGGTTGATTCTGCATCCGCAACGACTGGCGCGCATCCAGCAGCAGTCCGCAGTGGATTCATCCATTGCCTCCATCGGAACAGTGGTTGCGCAACTGCATTCGCAGGTGATTGATCAACAACACAGCGGAATGGCCGCTACCTTGCATCAGGCCGTGGTTGACCTGATTTATTCAAATTATTTAAACCTATTGGCCAACGGTGACGTGGCCCAGAGTGTGAAAATGCAGATCATGGCTGCGCTCCTTGCAGAACAGAAATACATCACCCGAATGCAAGGCAAAGCCAGGCCCGGCACCGCCTATCATGGTTTCTATAACTACCAGGCCAATCGATTGGCCAACCTCGATACTGGGGTGAAAGAGACTATGATCAGTTTGCCGAAAATGCCACCAGGATCACCAATTTAGTGGTCCTGGCTCTGTATTTACCAATCGCTTTGGGCGCAAATGGAAGAAAAACGTAAAGATCTCAAGAACACCTTGCAGAAGCAGGTGATCAACGAGGTCGTACAAACACTGAATGACAGCCACCCGTCGTTCTATTATCTATCCACCATTGAAATAGCGGCAGAAATAAAGAGCTACATACACCAGGCGGGTAATCTCAACCATGAGAAGTTTGGCCTGGTCAAAGACCTTAGCCGACGCGATATACAAATACTGCTCAGCCTGCATGACTGAGCAATAAATTCGTCATCCTTTACTCTTCTTCGGGCAGATATTCCGGCACTGATAAATAGCGTTCGCCGGTATCGTAATTAAATCCCAGCACCGTTGAACCCGGTTCAACGTCAGGCAGTTTCGAGGCAATGGCCGCGAGTGTTGCACCGGAAGACAGGCCCACCAGCATGCCCTCCTCGGATGCCGCACGTCGGCCCATTTCTCGGGCATCGTCTACTTCCACGGTGATCACCCCATCGAGCAGATCGGTGTGTAGGTTTTCTGGGATAAATCCTGCGCCGATCCCCTGCAATGGGTGTGGCGATGGGTCACCGCCGCTGATTACTGGCGACATAGCAGGTTCTACCGCATAGACTTTGAGTTGCGGCCACTCCGCCTTTAGCACCTGTGCGCAGCCAGTTATGTGTCCTCCTGTACCGACGCCGGTAATAAGCACATCCAGGCCATCGGGAAAATCGGCAATGATTTCCTGCGCAGTGGTCTTAACATGAACGTCGATATTGGCCGGGTTACTGAACTGGTCTGGCATCCAGGCACCTGGTGTTTCTGCAATCAGCTCCTCAGCACGCTTGATACATCCTGGCATGCCCACTTCCTTGGGAGTGAGCTCAATCTTTGCGCCATAGGCCAACATCAGGCGTCGGCGTTCGATCGACATGCTGTTGGGCATCACCAGGGTCAGCGGATAGCCCTTGATAGCAGCCACCATGGCCAGGCCAACACCAGTATTCCCGGAGGTGGGCTCGATAATGCTGCCGCCCGGTTTCAGTACACCGCGTTCTTCGGCATCTTCTATCATCGCCAGGCCAATGCGGTCCTTGATGGACCCACCCGGGTTGGCACGCTCGGACTTGATCCACACCTCATGACTGGACCCGAAAAGCTTGTTCATGCGTATATGAGGGGTGTTGCCAATGGTGTCGATAATCGAATTTACTTTCATAATTTACCTGTGCGGTTTAATTGCCTTCCCGCGCAGTATCTCACGCGGAATCTGGACGTTGGTTTTGCAGCCAAGAATATCATCAACTGGCCCTACAAGTGCATTGGAGAATTGGTAATGCCTGGCAGCGCCAGCCAATGCATTCTGTCTGTATGTCAGCTCAGAACTGAAGTTTTCGTTTCAGGGCTTGAATCAACCGGGTGCCCAGTTCCGGTCCTTGAACGGGGTATAAAAATGGTTCAACCAGTTCCAGCTCAATCAACGAAAGCTGTCCGTGGTTGTCGCGCAACATGTCCACCCGCGCGTACAGAGGTTTTTCGGGCAAAGCTTCCAGAACTGATAGCGCGGTGTTGACGTCTTCCTTTGGTGGTGAGGCTTCAATCTCTATGCCGCCATAAGCGGATTGAATTCGGTAATCCCCGGAGGCAGGTTGTTTAGTAAGCGCATGCGAAAACTGACCGTCGATGAAAATCATGCTGTGCTCACCTTCTTCCTGCACCGCGCGCAAAAACGGTTGGATCATGACCGCCTTGTCCAGCGTCGGGGCGGAGTCACCGCGTTTTAGCAAGACCTGTCCATCAGCATTGGCACCGACCTGGTGTTTGATCACCAGTTTGTCGGTGTCAAACTCGTCAAACAGGCTGGCCCAATCAACCTCCGTTTCGGGGTCATCCACCCAGTGGGTTGGGATGATTCTAACCCCATCAGACGCCAGGTCACGCAGGTAACGCTTGTCCGTATTCCAGTCCACCAGCGAAGGTGAATTGAAGACCGGCGTAACCGCATTGATTTGATTAATTGTTTTCAGGTACTCGTCATAGCGTTCGGTGTAATCCCAGGTCGTACCGATAATAACCGCATCCAGCGAAGGCCAGTCGACAGTTTTGTCGTCCCACAGGACATCGCGCAGTTCACAGGCCTCGGCTTTAAAAGCCGGTTGCAGTTGCGCCATCATCAAGTCGTGCTCAAAGGCATCGACTCGTCGGTTCTCGGAACCAGGGAGGGTTTCCTGGCAGGCTAAATAGACGACTTTCATTTTTCTACGCCATCTTGTCGGTGGGTGTTAACAGGTACAGGCCGTATAAACACAGGCCCACCCCGGCAATGGTTTTAGGTGTGATTGGTTGGCGGAAAAACGCCATGCCGATTACGGTGAGAATAATCGCGGCACCGCCCATTCCTATCAATGGTGCTGCTGCCAGAGTCCAACCGCTGCGATACATTAACAGGTAACCAAGCTCTATACCCACGATTGCTACACCGACTAGCGCTGCTGCCCAGGAAAATTCACTGATCGAGAATACGGTGCCGGTGTCGGCAAAGAATCTCGATGCCAGCAGGGTACAAACCAGGGCGGAGAGGTAGAAAGTGAGAAGAGCGCTCACCGGGTTTACTCCCTCCGGAACGCTCTTCATGCAAATCTGGTACATCACAACGGAAGTAATCACTACTGCGGCAGAGACGAATTGGGGTGTCATGGCGTCAGTCATGTAAGGTTAGAAAACTCGAGTCGTCCAACCCGGTCAGGCAGCTTTATTGATAGCTGAATACTTCTTCCAAGGGTACGGCGAACACATTGGCAATTTTAAAGGCTACTTCCAGTGAAGGCGAATATTTATCCTTCTCAATTGCGATTACGGTTTGCCGTGTGACGCCAATTTGTTCAGCCAAAGCCTGCTGCGACATTTCGTCGGCATCAAACCTGAGTCGGCGAATATTGTTACTGATTTTCATACTCACGATAACGACTCCTAGATGCCTTTGCGGTAGTAATAGAGCTGCGTGATAAACATGACAACTTCCGCCACGATAAATGAAAACAACAACAGGTTCGCCAGGCCATAAGGGGTAGTAGTTAAGCCAGCCAATGGCATAAACCTGGAATCCAGGAATACCTGCACGATTAAAAACCAGACGCCAATGTTGAGACACCAATAAGCGTTTCGATAGGAAACTTTCTCAATCAGCTTATCTCGCTCATCTTCTTCTTCAGCCTGGATGCTGAGAAATCCATGGATAGTCGCTTCAAGGATAATGACCAGGACGATGACGATAATAATGCCCACCAAGCCTGTGTCACCCGCGCTGTCAGTGCGTAGCCTCTGGAACACGTTTATAAAATAATTACCGAATACCAGTAAGGTGACGATAAGTGAGGCAATCAAGCCTTTTTCTTTGAAAGATAAGTTCATAATAAATTCAGATGTTAAAAATAGTGAACGTAATGTATGTTATTTTTTACTCTGTGTAAAATATTATTTACATTTTTTGTTCATATTTCGGAATCGTGTTTTCAAGACATTGATTTTATTGGTTATTTTCATAGAAGTTTTCCACATGATTAGTTTGAAATAGTCCTGAAAAGGCATTGCCTGAACAACATCTTTGAAAAAGATCCCATCAAATCTGCTATTTCAGGCGACTGGTTTTGCCAATCGGGCTTGGTATTTCAACGGTAATTGTCGTGCTTCGATGTCATAATCCTGAGATATGAACTGGATAGAAGAGATCAGCCGCGCCAGTGAGCGCTTGAGCGGGGATGTGCTTCGCACGCCCATGTTTCACTCAACCTATTTGAGTGCCATGAACAAGGGTGAGGTGTATTTAAAGTTGGAGAGCGAGCAACACACGGGCTCATTCAAGGCTCGAGGCGCTCTGAACAAAATCCGCTCAATGAGTGAAGCCGAACGTAATGCTGGCATGATCACCGCCTCAACGGGCAACCACGCGCAAGGGTTCGCCCGCGCGGTCGGACTTAGTGGTGGCAGGGGCACAATCTATTTGCCGACCACAGCCAGCCCAGCCAAGGTCGAAGCACTCGGCTACTACCCGGTCGAGCTTGAATTTTATGGTGCTCATGCGTTGGAAACAGAATTGCATGCCAAGGCCGTTGCAGAAGAATCCGGCGTAGCTTATGTGTCACCCTATAACGACGCCATGGTGGTTGCGGGTCAGGGGACTATCGCGGTTGAAATGGTGGAGCAATGTCCAGACCTGGATTATGTGTTCGCCTGCGTGGGAGGCGGTGGCATGATGTCCGGGGTGGCGGCCTGGTATAAACACCATTCACCTGACACCAAAATCATTGGCTGTCTGCCGGAACGATCACCCGAAATGGCCTTCAGTGTTGCCCAAGGAAAAGTGGTGGTGATAGAAGAGGCCCAGGAAACCCTGTCTGATGGATCAGCTGGCGGATTGGAGGAAGACTCAATCACTTTTCCCATGTGCCAGGAATACGTGGACGAATTCTGTTTGCTTAACGAGGAAGAGATTGCCGACGCCATTCGCTTCATGGCGCATCGTCATCAAAAAATCGTTGAAGGGGCGGCCGGGGTTGCGATCGCTGCTTTTAAACAAAATGCCGAGAAATACCAAGGCGCGCGAGTGGGTATTGTGGTGTGCGGGGCGAATATCACTATGGAAAAACTCAAGGCCATCATCTAGCCAGGCCCCCTTCATGTCATAAGGCTTTCGCGTGCGAGGCCACATTTTTTTAGCATCGTTGGATAAGCGAAATACGCTCGCATTGAGGCCGGCGTATATTGGCTATTGACATATATGTATCATATGAGACATAATTGTCTCATGAATATTAAATTACCAACTAAAGACGCGATCATCATGGCCGCGTTTGAACTCTATATCGCTAATCCCAAAGCCAGTCTTGGCGATATTGCCGAGCACGCTGGTGTGGGTCGCGCGACCCTGCATCGTTATTTTCCTTCGCGCCAGGAACTCGCCGTAGCCTTGGCCAAAGTAGCCCTGCGAGATCTCGATGAGGCGGTGGATAAGGCCACCGAGCATGCTGAGAGCTATACCGATGCGGTAAAGCTGATGCTGGAAGCGGTTATTCCTTTGGCTGATCGGCAGTGGTTTCTGTTGCACGAAGATTTGCATGGTAACGAAGAGCTGGATGCCGAATACCAGCGCCAGGCGCGTGAAACCAGGGAATTGATCGAGCAAGTAAAACAGGAAGGAGGCTTTGATGCGGATCTTCCCTCGGCCTGGATCGCTGCCATGATCGATGGTGTGGTGATGTCGGCCTGGGAGTTCGTCGGTAAAGGTGAAGCCACCAACAAGCAGGCTTGTGAACTGGCCTGGAAATCCCTGATGCAGGGCGTGGGAGGCAAGTATGACCACTAACTTTCTGGCCGATCTTGGCCGCAACATCGACGAATCATTTTTCCTGATTGGTTTTGCCATGCTGCTGATCGAAATCGCTAACGGCATGTTTAAGAACACCCTGAAGTGGCGCGGCATCGCCGATATGCTGGTTAATGTGTCTACGCAAATACCATTCTTCCTGGTGCAGATAACCGTGATTTACGGCATGTACCAGTTGTTTCTCTGGATAAGTGCGAGTTGGATCAGCTGGACCTTTGACATCAATGCCTGGACCGTCGTGCTGGCGATCCTGGTCGCAGATTTCCTCTACTACTGGGAACATAGATTTGCCCATGTGGTGCGCTTGTTGTGGATTCATCATGCGGTACACCACTCCTCGCGCTATATGAATATCACCACTGGTGTGCGGTTTGGCCCCTTCGAAGGCGTTTGGTCGATGTTTGCTGTGATGCCCATGGTGATCGCAGGTTTTCCCGCCGAGCTAGTGGTGTTTGGAACCCTGGTGGTGTTGGCATACCAGACCTGGTTACATACTGAGTTGATCGGCAAACTTGGGGTACTAGAGGGATTCTTAAATACGCCTTCGCATCACCGCGTGCACCATGGTTGTGACCCTGAATACCTGGATAAAAACTATGGTGGCATCCTGATTATCTGGGATCGTCTTTTCGGGACCTTCCAGGAAGAGATACGCACTCCACGCTATGGCTTGGCTCGGGACTTTGACAGCGTTAATCCTTTTGCAGTTTGGTTTTCTGAGTTACCCAAATTCTTCCGTGAATTGTTACAGGCAAAATCCTGGCAAGAAGTATTTAATCGCCTGTTTAACCGACCGGAATGGCAACCAGCTGCTGCGAAACAGCACGCGAATAGAAGCAGCGAGCTACTGACGACCAAACCTGCCGCGTGCAGCAGTTACCCCGATGGGGCCGCGCGGAATGGTTAGCTGTGTGGTGTTGCCGTTGCGTTCAACCTCTAACAACACGCTTTCACCCTCGGTGCCTTGAATGGTCAGCTGGTTCAGATCGCGCACATCGAATACGCGCTGACCATCATAGGCAACAATATTGTCTCCGGGTTGCAAGCCAGCATTATCGCCGGGTGATGAGGCCATAACACCACCAACCGTTATAGAAGTGGATTGACCATTGGCTTTTAGATAGCGTTCAAACACCTCATCACCAAGCTTGGTGCGTAGCTCTGCTCTAGCGGAATTCTGAGCCTGCCCGGATTCCGCTGCCTGCTCGAGAGCTGCGCGGCGTTGATTGTATTGATCGTACAGTTGCTGCAGTTGCACATCCGCTTCACTATCGATGACCCATTGAGCTTCGTCTTCACTAAATCCTGATTCAACCAGACGGCGTTTTTTAAAATCTGGCTGAAAGCGATCGATAAACAGAGCGCGGCGCTGTTCGCGGGTTAATGACGCTTCTAATGGGGTCACATCAGCGGAAGCGCTTTCAATCACGGTTGTCGCCAGCTGTTCCTCAGAGATCGCTTGTTCCAGCCTCTGTGCTGCCTGCGGTACAGCAGCGACACCAGTCTGGGTTTGGTTGAGACGTGCCTGCAATTGCTGCGCGACTACCTGGGCATCCCCAAGTTCCAGCTCAAGCTGTTCAACACGGGCCACGAGGTTGGGGTTTTCCAATTCAACAATGACGGGCCCATCGTTGATATAACTGACCATTGCGGCAGAGCACAGAGCGCCAAACATAGCGGCGCCAACAATGCTAAAAATTAGGTGTTTTGTTTGCATAAGAATAAGCGATTTAATACTCAGGGGCTGGTGGGTGGCTCGTCCAGAATGATTTCTATTTCGTGCTTCTCCATTGGTGGAGAACTCATCGAGTGCAAATACAGACCGAGTAATAGCAATACTGCCAGCCACAGTAATTGATTCTGGCTGAGCGGTGATCTAATTGATGGAACAGTGCGGTCATCGGCTACTGCGGGAGCGGCGCTGTTAGGTTGCCGCAGTCGATAGCCGCGCTTGGGAATGGTTTCAATCATGTTGGCTTGGCCGGGTACATCGCCCATCTCGCGACGTAAGCGTGAGACAGCCTGGGTCAAAGCTTCGTCGCTGCCGGGTTGGCCACCCCATACATCGCTGATTAACTCGTCGCGGCTCACTACTTCGCCAGCGGCCTGGTATAAGCGTAGCAACAACGTCATTAACCGTGGTTCGATACGTTGACTGGAACCGTTGCGAAATATTGTATTGCTTGAGGGTTGAAACATAACTTCACCAACCTCGAAGCTTTCTTCAATAGTGTTGGCTGAGTGAGTGGAATAATTCATAAGCCGAGATATTTTCTAAAGGTTTTCGTCAGGACAATTTACGGCGGTATGGATATCGTTATGTCTTAAGAATTGCACTCTTTAACACCGAGGCACTTCGCTCTTATAAACATAGACCGTTAGACCCGAGAATTACTGTCGGGTTAGCGGCCGCTCTATCCAGGTAATTCATAATAATGAACAAATTTCGCTTATTTTCGATATCCATCTGTTTGTTAATCTTCATAATATTCAGTGTAAACGCCGCATCGCAGACCGAAAGTTCTAAAACCGGGCAAGTAACAGAGGGAGCCCTTAATGACAGCGTGGCAGTAGACAGCGATCAGATTAAAGAAAACCGGGCATTGGATTTTGTGCGCAGCTTTAATAGCGGGAATGCGGACGACTATGAGCAGTACATGCAGCTAAATCGTGCAAGAGCCGTACTGGAGAGCGCCAGCCCGGATCAACGTAAAGGCGGTTTTCAGCAACTCTCAGCCATGTTTGGTCAGTTTAAAGTGAACGCTGTGTCTCTCGATGAATCCGGTGAGCTTCGACTGCGAGTGGAAAGTAGCACAGCTAAGGAACATCTCGATATTGTGTTTACTTACTTGTCTGATGAAGAGTTCAGAGTACAAGGCATCAACTTTGAACCCGCAGGTCTGGAGGTAAGCATCGACCCAGGGTGGCAAAATCTACAGGGTTTGCTGGATGAGTATGTCGTCACTACCGGTGTACCAGCATGGGCGGTAGCCATCATCAAAGATGGTGAGATCACCGAACAGGCGGCAGGCGGTCATCGATCAATGCGGGCAAACGAAGCAATTAGCGCTGAGGAGAGTAAGTTTCATTGGGGCTCGGTGAGCAAGTCCATGACAGCAACATTGATTGCGGCTTTGGTAGAGGCAGAGAAACTGCGGTTGGATACGACTATTGGTGAAGTGTTTACAGACCTGCCAATGATCGACGCATACCGGGATGTGACAATAGAACAGCTACTGGCCCATCGCTCGGGATTACCTCCCTTCGAGAACTTCACCGCTGAGTTTGTGCAGGGTATTTTGGATGGAGCAGAATCTCCGGTGGCAGGTCGTTCGAACTGGGTAGATCAACTACTCACAGAGGCGCTACCAATTTATCCGCCGGGTACGGGGCATCGTTACTCTAACGCCGGTTTCACGGTTGCAGGTGTGATGGCCGAACGGGTTACCGGCAAGACCTGGGAACAACTGCTTGAGGAATATGTATGGCAGCCACTGGGAATGAAGCAAACGGGCGCAGGGTGGCCCGCGACTAGCGAAGACTCCGAACAGACCAGGGGTCATTTTGGCAACGATTCCCAAGACATCCAGCTAGCGCCGACCGATGCATTGGCGTCCCTGTTGGTGATTACCGCACCGGCGGGGAATGTACACTCAACAGTGGGTGATCTGGCCAAGTATGCTCAGGCCCACCTCAATAGCCTGACCGGGCGAACCATCGACCGGCAAAAGCTGAAATCTGCATCCCTGCGACGTCTACACCAACCGCTGGCCGAAGAGAGAAAGCGACCAGAGCCCTATTCAGGTGGTTGGGGCCAGGTCAAACTACCAAACGGGCAGACCATGCATTGGCACAATGGTGGCGCCGGCTCGTTCTACGCAGAGGTACGATTGATTCCCGAAGAGGATCTGGCGGTGGTCATCATGGCTAACGCGGGTTTTGCCGAACGCGCGATAGGCCCGCTCTGGGAAGCCCTGTATCAACGCTATGGAGAGTGTTGTGTTGAACCAATGACAGAGGCGGGTTAATGCGACCACCATCATTATCAGCGATAATGATGGTTCACTTCACCAGGCACTAACCCCGTGTTCAACCCAGCCACTGATTTAATTCTCGGACTACAGCTCACCAGCCTGCTCACAATTCTGAGTATGTTGGCGGTATGGCTGCCACGTCCACAAATTTGGCAAACACTTTACGGTATTACCCTGATCACCGGTTTTGTGACCGGAAGCCTGGGAGCCGCTTCGCTGATCTCGCTGGCCTTGCTGCTTAGCTTGTTGTGGTTGTATACCCGTAAGGCGGAAATTGCACTTTGGGCCTGGCTTGGTCTGCTGCTGATGGGAGTCTTGTTGGGATTGCATGTCCTCCCAGGATTTCACAACCATGCGTACGTGAGTGGAGTCCAGTTGAGTTCAGATACAGCGCCGTTCTCGATCTGGTTCAACTACGACAAATCGATGTACGGCATCCTGGTGTTGGGACTGGTGTTCCACCAACAATTGCTACGCTCCTGGTCTGGGCTGAAGCAAATGTTGCGCCAGCTGTTGCCTCTATTGGTTGGCGGCCTGGCCTTGGTCTATGTTCTTGGTTTACTGATGGGTTATTCCAAATGGGACTGGACGCCTGTCATGATGTTTATTCCGTGGGCAGTAAAAAACCTGTTTTTCACGGTGGTGGCCGAGGAGATTATGTTTCGCGGACTACTCCAACGTGAATTGTCTCTGCGCTTACCCGTCAAATACGCAGGCCATGCGTGTGTCTGGTTCGCCGCACTCCTGTTCGGTGCAGCCCATTTTGCTGGAGGGTTGCAATACGTGTTGCTATCCAGCCTGGCAGGCCTGTTGTACGGCTATGCGTACAAGGTCACGGGCCGAATCGAGGCAGCCATCCTCGCGCACTTCATTCTTAATGCCTGTCAATTTCTATTCTTCAGTTATCCCTACCTGGCCTCGGCAATCTAGTTTTTGTTAAACGATACACACTGAGAGGGACTTTTTTCAGGATTAACTGCGCCTGCGGTACACTAGCTTGATCACTGCATAGCAAACCTCCGTTGATATGAGCAACCGCATTAAAATAATCTTGAGCATCGCCGGATTAGCCCTGGCCGTTCTGGCCCAGTTTAATACCGTTGATAAAGCTGGCTTGCAACATACGGAAGAGGGCCTTAATCGCGCCCTGGTGACCTACGGTATTTCGCGTGGCCTAAACGGGGTTATCTCTGTGGTGCAAGGCACCGAGGTGGCGATCGAACCGGTGGGTGTTGGGATGACCTTCACACCGGGCCAGATCCTCGACCCGGTTAATGACCTTATCGAGCGTTTTTCAACCGTCGTATTGGTCAGCGGCACCGCCTTTGGCATCCAGCGCGTGTTCTTGGAAATCACCTCAGCGCCACTGTTTTCCATCACGGTCAGTTTGCTGGTGATATTGGCGCTCGGGCTGGCGTGGTTTGGTGGTAAGGTCTCACCACAAGTCAAACAGGCGGTGTTCAAAGCAGCCATTGTCTTTTTGATTGTGCGTTTCAGCATCCCGGTCATGGCCATTGTGGGAGAATCGTTTTACAAGTACTTTTTAGAACCGCAGTTTCAGGAATCCAGCCAGCAATTACTTTCCACCACTGAGCAATTGCAAGACATCCAGGCAGACGTCGAATCAGACGCCGATATCAGCGGAAGCAAAGCCGGCGAGGAGAAGTCCTTTCTGGACAGTGCCCGAGAGCTGTATCGATCCGCTACCAACAGCCTGAACCTGGATCAGCACCTGGAGGACTTTAAAGCCGCCGCCGAAAACATCAGCGAACATGCGATTAAGCTGATCGTGGTCTTCGTGTTTCAAACCATTATTGTTCCGCTGGGTTCCCTGTGGTTGATTCTGAAGGCGATCAAGTTTGTGGTCATGCGACGCAGCCCAGCTCAGTCCATCGTGGTACAAAAATAGGTATGAAAGAAGCAGTATTTAAACAGTGCCAGGCACTGTTCCCGGATTGGCAAGCGCGCTCGGTTGACGATTTTGAGTTCGATGACCCAAAGGGCTTTTCATCTTTCACGATGGGGGTGCGCAGCAAGCTGGCAACCGATCCGCCAGCCGTGCTCTATCGCAAACTGGCAGGCAAAGAAAATGCCATCCTGGCGTTTGAACAGGAAAAAGATGTGTTTCTCACCCTGGGCAACAATGACATCGCGGCGCACTGTTACTTCTATGATGAGTCCAGCCGGGTCGAAGCGTTCTACCAGGGCCGTTCTCTAACCGCGGAAGACTTATTCGAACCTGAGAACCTGCGAAAAATAGCGGCTCAGCTGCATCGCTTTCATCAATTGCGCCCTTCCAGTCTACCGGACACACCCTTCTTCGAGTTACTGCATCAACATTGGGGTAAGCTCGCGCGAAAAGTCCTCTGGGATCAGGCCGACCAATTTCCGGCCAATGAGCAGGCCATGTGTGAAGACCTGAAAGAAATCGTCAGTGAGGAGACCTTCGCCAAAGTACAGCACTGCCTGCCGCAAGATGAGCTGACTTTTTGTCATAACGACACCTACCACGGCAACATCATGTTGCTCGATAATGGCGATATCAAACTGGTGGATTTCGAGTTTTCCTGCTTGAACAACAAGGCCTATGATTTTTCCAATCTGTTTGCGGAAACAGTGATGGAACACAAGCAGCCGGAATATCCTTACTTCAAGATTGCGGAGCCGCGGTTCACGGATAACGAGCTCGGCATACTGATCAATTATTACCTGGATCACGAGCAGTTTGCCTCACCCGACTTACGAACGGCAGAGTTCGACAAATTACTGGCCAATACCAGGCGATTATTGATGCTGTCGGATTACAAATACGCCATGGCAGCCATTCCGTTGGCGGTTGAGCCGATCCAGAAAATCCGTTTCATACCTTACGCCTGGCAGCGCTTTAAGAAGTTCCTTACCAGCTATGAGCAGATGCTCGAGGAAGCCCAATATCAATCTCACCAAACAGGAGACAACAATGAGTGATCATGTATACAAGAAAGCAGAAATAGTTGGTTCGTCAAAAACTAGTATCGAAGATGCCATCGAACAGGCCTTGGCCCGCGCCAATGAAACCCTTAAGCATGTGGAATGGTTCGAAGTGGTCGAAACCCGCGGTCACGTAGTAGATGGCAAGGTAGGTCATTACCAAGTGGGTTTAAAAATCGGGTTTCGTCTCGACTAACTGGCAATGAGCTTTAAACTTTCCGTACTGGATCAGTCCTTTACCCGGCAACCTGACCAGGCATCTGAAGCGCTGGCGGAAACCATCGCCATGGCACAGCATTGTGAACAGCTGGGCTACGAGCGGTTCTGGGTGTCAGAACACCACGCATTTCCCACCATCGCGGGCAGTGCCCCCGAGGTGTTGCTGGCCGCGTTAGGTGCAGCTACCAAGACCATCCGGCTTGGTTCTGGTGGCATCATGTTGCCGCACTACAGTGCCTACAAAATGGCGGAAGTGTTTTCCGTGCTGGGCAATCTGTACCCTGGGCGCATTGATATGGGCGTTGGCCGCGCACCCGGCGCAGACATGAGTACGGCAATGGCGCTTGCCACAGATGGCCAGCCCAAGTTTGAACGCTTTCCGCAGTTGGTGACCGAACTCAGGCACTATTTGCGCAGCGAACACACAGAACCTGTCGTCAGCCCGAAACCGCCCGCCGACTTACCCATCTGGATGCTTGGCTCCAGCGCCGACAGTGGGCAATTGGCCGCGCACCTCGGATTACCCTACAACCTTGGCTTGTTTATCAGCCCGCAAGCCAGCCCTGCCTTTATCTCGCATTACAAGAAGTATTTTGAACCCAGTGGCGACCTGGAAGCGCCACATGCAATTGCGACCATGAGCGTGTTTTGTGCAGAAACCGAAGCCGAGGCCAAGGCTCAACAGCACACCTTTGATGTGAACTTCTTCCGCTACGTCACTGGCCAACGTCGCGATGCCAAAGGTGGTGGTTTGCTGACCCCCGAAGAAGCCCAGGACTACCCGATGAACCCGCACCTGGAAGTGTTCATCATGCAGCGTAGTGAGAATCGGGCGGTTGGCACTCCTGAGCAAGTCAGGGCAGGGGTGGAACGAGTGGCTGAGCGTTTCCATGCTGACGAAGTGATGGCGGTCACTAATATGTTTCATTTTGCAGATCGCAAAAAGTCCTTCGAACTTCTGAAAGCGGCATTCAACGAAAATTAACCTGGCCAGCGAACGGCCGCCCTGTTGCGACGGAAAAGGCTAAAACTTCATCTTAGTAGTATCAGTGCAGACCGCACTGCTAACCGAGAAAACAACATGAAGTTAGCCAATGCCGCCTCCCCCCTTGTATCAGCAGTCGCTTTTATTCTGTTCCTGGCTGGTCCTTTGCCCACATTTGCCGATGAGGTAAATGGTAGAAAAACAGAAACCAAGTTAAGCGTTGAACAAGCCTGGGAGTTGGTCTCTGCCGGAGAACACGCTAAGGCGGAGCAGGCGGCTGACCAACTATTAGAAGAAGCGATCAGTAATAGCGATATGGAGTACGAGTACAAGGCCCTGAACCTGAAAATTGCCCTGCAATACATCCAGAATAAATACACGCCCAAGGTGCTGAGAAAAGAACAGCGGCTGGAAGCGATAGCCCTGCACCTGGGTGACGAAGAGAGAATCGCAGCGGTGTCCAACAACCTGGGTTATGACCTGCTGGTGGCGGGTAAGGCGCCGGTAGCGGATATCATCCCGCGCATGGAACGCGCCAACGCCTACTACGCCAAGAAGGAAAAAGGTGATGGCCGTTGGTATACCTTGATGAATCTCAATTGGGCACACCGATTGGCCGGAAATCTCCCCGCTTCACGTGATTACGGCCTGAAGTCAGTGAAGACTGCCAAAGCAATCAAAGATCGACATGCCATTATCGAAACCTGCATCAACCTGGCTGAAACCCTGATGCTGGAGGGCAAACAGGAAGAAGCCGGCAAATACTTTGCCAAGGCCAAGAAGTATGCCGACCAACAGGCAGATCGCGACAAGCATGTATTCGATGTCTATTACGCGCGTTACTTGTTAGCGGATAAACAAATAGTTGGGGCCATCGAGCTACTGAAAGCGGCCATTCCAGCGTTGCAGGATGTAGAAATCTTTTATGCTGCGCTGGGACAAGCCATTCTGGCCGAAGCCATGTATGCCGCAGATGAGGTTGCAGCAGCCGAGGGTCTGGCCGATGCGGTGATGCAAGCCACTGACAAATTCGTTTCGCGAGATGCAATCGTTTTGGCCAGCCTGGTTAAGGCCAAGGTGCTTAAACACCGTGGTCAGGATGTGGACGCCGCCAGGCTACTGGACGCCATGCGTGAGGAACTGGCTCCCTTCGCGTCACCACTGTTAAATGACATGTTGCAGAGTTGATCAGGCTCGTAATCCTCAGGACCATTTAAGCTTTTTCAGCCACCACCCCACAATGCGGCTTGGTTTGCTATAGTTAGCGCCATAATCGCTGGGGCACGCATTGACCTGTCATGCCCCACATTCGAACATTCCAAAGAACACATTGCCATGAAAAATAAAATATTAATCCTGTTACTGCTGGGTCTGCTAACCGCCTGCGACAACACCAGCCAGTCAGGCACTACTGATACAAACGCAACGGCCACGACCGATGCCGCCGCAAACGCCGCGGTTGATACCGCCATAGCCGAGGGCGGCCCCGCCGATGCGGTGCCACTGGAAGAAGACAGCCCTTCGCGCTTTGATATCTATTCGGAAGTGGAACTCAATGCTGACCTCAGCAGCTTGAGTGACAATCAAAAAAAGATGATTCGTTTGTTGGTTGAAGCGGGCAAGATCACTGACGACATATTCTGGAAGCAGGTCTGGGGCGAGAAAGATCCGCTGCTGGACTCCATCGCCGACCCCAAGGCACGTCGCTTCGCAGAGTATAACTATGGCCCCTGGGATCGTCTGGATGCCGATAAGCCGTTTATCGAGGGCTACGGGTTTCGTCCCGAGGGTGCACGCTATTACCCGGGCAACATGAGCAAGGAAGAATTCGATGCCTGGGAGCAAGCGGGTAAAGATGGGCTCTACTCGTTGGTGAAACGTAATGATGCTGGTGAGTTAGAGTTGCAGGCTTATAGCGTGGCTTATGCAGAAGAGATCACCAAGATCGCTGACCTGTTAGAACAGGCCGCCGAGCTGGCGGAAGACCCCGAGTTCGCCGGCTATCTGAAGTTGCGTGCCACGGCGCTGAGAAACGATGACTACCAGGCCTCGGACATGGCCTGGATGGATATGAAGAACAACCCCATTGAGGTAGTGATCGGCCCAATCGAAACTTACCAGGATGCGCTCTATGGATATCGTGCGGCATTTGAAACCTTTGTCTTGATCAAAGACCAGGCCTGGAGCCAGCGCCTGGCTCGCTTTGCCAAGTACATGCCGGAACTGCAAGCTGGGCTGCCGGTGGAAGAAAAGTATAAAGCCGAGGTGCCGGGCTCCGACGCCGATTTGAATGCCTACGATGTGGCCTACTGTGCCGGCGACTGTAATTCCGGTGCCAAAACCATAGCCATCAATTTGCCAAACGATGAAGAAGTGCAACTCGCCAAGGGCACGCGCCGACTGCAACTCAAGAACGCCATGCGAGCCAAGTTTGATCGCATCCTGTTGCCGATTTCCAAAGTATTGATCGCCGAAGATCAGCGACAATACATCACCTTCGACGCTTTTTTCGGGAATACCATGTTCCACGAGGTGGCCCATGGCCTAGGCATCAAGAATACGCTGGATGGCTCTGGCCCGGTGCGTACTGCCCTGAAAGAACACGCGTCTGCGCTGGAAGAAGGCAAGGCCGATATACTGGGCTTGTACATGGTGCAAAAACTGCGTGAGAAAGGTGAGATTTCAGAAGGCGAAATAATGGATAACTACGTGACCTTTCTGGCCGGGATTTTCCGCTCGGTGCGCTTTGGCGCCAGTAGTGCCCATGGCCGTGCCAATATGATTCGCTTCAATTATTTTAGCGAAGCCGGTGCCTTCAGTCGCGATCCGGAAACCGGTAGTTACCGCGTTAACGTCGAGCAACTGGAGAAGGCGGTGGCTGATCTGAGTGGCGAGCTATTGCGCCTGCAAGGCGATGGTGATTACGACAAGGTGTCTGCATTCGTAGCCGACAAAGGCGGTATGAGCGATCAATTACAGGTCGACCTGGATCGCCTGGCGGCGCTCAGCATTCCAGTGGATATCGTCTATAAACAGGGCCTGGAACAACTGGGCTTGTAGTCGCGAATCGCTCGAGAGTGATTGAGACTTTCACTGGCCTGCCATGAAGCGGGCCAGTGACTCACTGAGCATCAAATTCTTTTTGGTACAGGGGAATCACCTCATCCGACAATAATAAGAGTTCCGGCTTGTCCTTTCGCAGGGAAATTTTGCCGTTGTCGTAAACCTCCCATTTGTCATTGCTCACCGAAGGCTTGCCCCAGCGTGCTTGCAGCAGGTCACGCAAACGCTGCTCTTCTGCCTTGCCTGAAAGAATCCATACCACATGCAGTTTGCCATCGCCGAATACGGCTTCGAACTTGCGCTCAAATCCCGCGTACCTATACGCAAAGCAGTTAATCTGAACTTGCACCTGCGGTTTATTGGGTAGCCAAATGCGTTCATGATTCTCTTCGCGAATCTGTCCACATTGCTCCTGGAAGAGGGGTCGCAATTGTTCCAAATTGCTCTCGAAATCCAGCAGCGCAGGAACTTCTACTGAGGCTGCTGGGTATTGATAATTCTTGTCTTGTAAAAACGGGTTGTGCCAGGCAAATAGGTTGGGGTGACGTGCTTGTTTGTTTAATAGCACCAGACGCGCCTGGTCGCGGTCGAGCCAAAGTTCGCCGTCTCCATAAATATCCATTCCCAGGTAGCCCCGATCCGTTTCGCCAAGCACTTCAATCAATGCTGCCACGTCTACACTGGTCGCCTCTATCTGAACCAGCGAGTCGTCTGCAAACACGAAAACTGCTTGTTCAAAATACTGTCCTGCGTGGCGGTATTCTTCACAGACCAAGTGTTGTTCTTTGTCCGCTGCCAGAGGATATCGGACCGATTGCGGACTGACCACGCGGGTGTTCGTGCAACTACCCTTAAGTTTCGCTTTTGCGCTTTTAAAATTGTCACCAAGTGCCAAAGAGTTTGCGAGTTCGAATTCCGAGGAATACACAGGGGTAACCAATACCAACGAAACCAGCGTTAAACCAAACCAGCGAAAAAGTAAGGACATATTAGATACCTGGAGTAAATACAGCCAAGATAATCGGCTGTCTTGATGGGTCTTATAGTAAGACGGTAATTAGACCAAAATGGTTTAGTGCAAAGAGGTTCGGATGGCGACGAGCCAGTTGTTACTGTAATGAGCTGTAATGGATCATGTCAGCCTCACATGATCAACTGGTCTCCAACAGCGAGCTACTCCTGAAGTATGAGAAGCTCGAAAGCAATTGATCGGATTAAACAGGAGCAATGAGTATGAGTAACAGTACATTTATGGCCTATTGGAGTGGTGAGGAGCCTACCGGACCAGATCATAGCCCTACGTTGGTGGAAACACCGGATTATGTGGATGTGGTTATCTTGTTCTATGTAACAATCACTGCAGACGGAGATCTCGATTTTTCTCGCCTGGTTTTACACAATGATCAAGCGACGATAATGCAATGGATGGCGGATATCCGTGCTCGACAGCAGGGTAAAGAACGAAAAACCCGGTTCACCCTGGGCATCCTGGGTGACTCATTTCCGGATCAGGATCCGAGTGCTTTTTCTGCCAAGGTCGCAGCGGCTGCTGAGGAATGGGGCGTAGATGGCATTACCATTGACTACGAACCACCAAGTGGAAATGAGAATATCATCCCGGTTGTCAGTGCAATCAAGAACGCATTGCCAACTGATGCGCTGATGACTGCTCCGATATACGGTGCCTGGCTCGGAAACCCGCTTCTCGCGCCTTTTACGGCCTTGTTTGACTACGTATCAACCATGGATTACACACCTTACCCGGGCTATGAATCAACGCTCTCAATGGCGAACGAATATGCAAGGGTTATAGGTGGTGGCTCTATTTCAGGTTGGTCTAAGCTTGCCATCGGCGTGAGTTGTATGACCTTCACAAATGGCAACCACACGCCGTTAGATGATGTGATAAAACTGTGCCACTACCAGCCTGAAGAAGGGAATAAGCTTGGGATAATGTTGTATACCCTTTCCTATGATGCACCAGGGCATGGGAGCCCCTATCCGCTATTTACCTATACCAGGACCATCCATGAAAACTTGCCAGAGCTTTAGTGCTTAGGTGGTTACTCCCCCAGAACGCCAGGAGCAATTATCGCGGAACAGCTGGACCGCACTCGAAGAAATCTCGCCAGGCTTATTGCCTGGCATCCATCAAGCGCTGCAAAGTCTCGTTATCCAGGTTGGTGATCGCAGTTATCTGCAGTGCATGCTCAATAATTTTTTCCTTGGATGACCCGTCAGCATTGGCCTTATAGATGTCCAATGAACCCTCAGAGTTCTCCGAAGCAAAGAACAGCTTTGAGCCATCGGCGGACCAGGCCGGATCCCAGTCGTCCACTTCGTTGAGCGTAATGCGCGTTTGCTCTGAGCCATCGATATTCATAGTGTAAATTTCCCGGTTTCCGTCCCGGTCTGAGATAAAGATTATTTTCTGACCATCCGGCGACACCTTAGGTGACCAGTCATTGCTTTCATTATCTGTAAGCTTGATTACGTTGCTACCATCCACATCGGTGATACAAATCTGGCTGGGTCCGGCTTTCGAATGAAACAACAATCGGCCATCGGCAAGAAAATAGGGCGCTCGTCCTTCGAGTGATTCTATTTGGCGTTGCTCGCTGCCGTCGGCATTCATTAACCAAACCTCTTCCTGCCATCCATTTTCGGGATCATCGTATTCCCTGGCAAAGGCAATGGTTTTTCCATCCGGTGACCAGGTGGGTGCACTGTCCCAGACGTTCTTAACATTGGTTAAGCGCTGTACATTGGATCCATCCATGTTCACCGTGTGAATTGACCAGGTTTTACGCTCATCGTATTTCCCGTAAAACGCAAGTCGCTTGCCATCGGTCGACACTGATGGGTAACCGTCATTACCAGTTATACCTACCAACTTGATCCGTGACTTACCGTCCTCATCACTCAAATAAACATGTCTGCCGTCAGAGTCTCTTCCCGAGTAAACAATGGAATAGTCGGGTGTCACTGATTGAGCACTCGCGTGGCTGACACATCCCACGGCCGGGAACATAACGAGATAGATCACTAGCCGAAGCCCGTGAGAACTCCGGCTCGGCATGGTATTTATTTGCATAAAAATCATAATTTCTTTCAGTCGCATTCTAGCCTTCGTCATCTCTTGCATCGCTGGTGTTCAGATGCGTGTTCACAAATATAAGATAGCAGTCGATGACTGCCCTCAACCATACCGTAGCCCACCATTTCATCGGCAATACCGATAAACTCATCCGCATCGTTTGGAGATTTAGACAATGCGTATTCGACAATGTTTGCAGCGACTTGCCATCTTTCTTCAATGTTTGAAGCACTGTGAAACGCACTCTCACGCTTCATGGTTTCCAAGGGAATGGCTACCTCGTAACCATACCTCTCACTTAACTCCAGATAGTGAGCTTGCAGGCCTTCAAACTTACCTGATTCAACTTTTTTGGCGGGCCTCCAGTCTTTGAATGAATTGCGTAGCCCCATCATAACGGTATTGACCCTGCCACTCATATGAGTTTGGTCCTCAAACTGAATAAAGTTTACTGTTGTTTCGAATGAAGCAAGTCCTTTTAATTCGTCAAACATCATTTGCATACGTTGATCCTCATTGCCCATCGAAATCAGCAGCGAATTCTTACTGTCAACTTCTTCTTGGCTTAAGGACATCGCCCAAGTATTTATTTTCCCATCGTGCAGTTCAGGACTGACTGCAAAGTAACTGGAAAAATCTCTACCGCCTCGCAGCCAATCATTGGTAACAAACTTCCCTGCTGCAGAATGACCAACTAAAATGCTATAAGGCGCTGTTCGATAGTGCTCTTCAATATAAGGAATCACGTCATTGTGGAGTAACACAGAGAACGCACTCTGCTCACCCTCTTCTGCGGGTATAAATTCCGCACCGGTACCAGTGATTCCAACTACGATAAACTCGGGTGCTTCAGAGCTTAGCATGTCAATGGCGGCGATAACGGCCAGCATATCCAGCTGACCACGAACCGTGTATATAACTGGGTATAGATTGTGGGAGCCGTTCTCATACGACTCAGGCAAGGAAATCATGATTTCACGGGGTCCGCTAAAAGCGGTCGACTCTATGTTCAACCTGTCAGCATATTTAACAGGCTCAGCCAAAACAGTTGCTGTGAATAATAGTGCTATGGCAATCAAGGAAATTTTCATTGTTTACTATCCGCTTGTAGTGTCTATTTGGTTAGAAAAGTCCAAATGTTTCAAAAACCTAAACTTAATATGGGAGCGCCGAACTGTGCAGGATCAGGATTGATCCCAAGGCCAGTGCCAGCAGGCACATTCACATAGCCATTGTTGATGGTGATTAATGGATCGGGCAGGTAACCCTCATCCTGATAGGGCGTTGCAATCCAGGCACCTTCCAAAAGTTTTGAGGAAACCGTGGAAGCCATGTGCAAGGTCGCCGCGGCGATGATGTTGCCACCCCAGCCGTCATCGACTGTTTGCGGCAGTCCACGGGCTGCGCATAAATCTCGAAATGCAGCAAACTGCGACAGGCCGCCCAGGCGAGATATTTTCATACCAAATCCGTCAACAAAACCCTGGCCTATTACATCGGCGGCGGTGTTGAGATCAACAATGTTCTCATCGAGGAACAGCGGATGACACAATTGACCACGAATGCTGCGATGGGTCTCGATCAGGTCGCAGGGTTGTTCAAGGGTTAGCGGGATGTCACGACACGCCTGGGAAAGCAAAATCGCATCACGGCCACTCAAACCGCGGTTACCATCGGCGACCAAGGCTACTGATTTGCCGACTTCTTTATAAACCTTGTGAATCACCTCGATGTCTTCATGTAGATTTGCGCGACCAATCTTTATCTGCAGGCGTTGAAAGCCTTCCTCCAATTTCTCGCGTGCCAGCTCCACAACTTCATCAACGGGCGACAGCCCCAATACGTAATAGGATTTAACTCTCTCTTGAATCGCGCCGCCCAACAGAGTTGCAACCGGTACACCAAGTGTTTTACCCAACAAATCATGAACCGCGATATCCAGGCTCGCGCGAGCGTAATTATGCCCGTTCAGAGTGCCATCCATAATTTTTACGACATTGCGCGGAGTCGCATCCGCGCCGATCAAGGCTGGGGCAAACAGCTCCAGTGCTGCTCGCAGCCCGCTTGAATGAATCGGAGCATACAGCGTTCCCAAGGGGCAGACTTCTCCCCAACCCGATATGCCATTGTCTCCAACTATCTGCACGAGGGTGGTGTCCAGTTCCCATACCTCCTGGCCGGCCATGGTATAGGGGCCATTTTTTACCGGAAGTGATTTAGCGTAAACGTGAATTTCGGCAATATGGGTCATGTCGACATTCTTTTTATGGTTTTAACCAACAAACTTAAGAACAGATAAATAAATACCAACGCTGCAATAGCCGTGGCTGTGCTGGTTATGGGTTGATTTATGGTCAAACCCACAAGCTTGAATGCTGGGTGGGAGCGCAATTGCATCCAACTTGCCAACGCAATAACTGGCGGTGTAGCAAACAGGGCGAGGATCAGGATATTGCGCCGCCAGGTTTTGTATTGGTGATCGACCGCGATTGGCATTACATGGCCAATCATATCGTCGTCATTCTTATCCTTCTCAACGTGTTCAAGATATACATCTCGCAATACCGTTTGCCGCCTTTGCGAGAACAACATCAAAGCAAAAAGGCCGAAGGTAAACAGTGGGAATAAAGACAATAGGTCGTGAAAGGCGAGTTTGATCGGCCCCAGGGGTGTACTGAGGTTGCCCGCCAAACTAATCTCTTGCTTGCGTTTCTCCAGTGACTCCAGCCATTCATTATGTTGTTGCAGGTTTTGCTCGTACTCCTCATATCGCTTGTTGAGATCGAGTCTCAGTCGAGCCATGTCCACGTACCATTTGCGAATGGTTTGTTTCTCCGCCTCCAGGCTTTCCTGGAACCAGCCTACCAGTTCGCCCGATGCTATTCGTTCTGTTCGTTGAGTCTTGAATTGTTCTCGAACCTCATTGATTTCAAGCTCCAGTTTTTTTGTGTGCTCATGGCCCGCCGTTCGATCGTAGAAAACACGCTCCAGCTTTTTAGTAATGGGCTGTCGCTTCTCACCCAATTCACAGTTCAACCAGTCTGCCTCAATCAAAAAGTCGCATGCGTCGTTCATAAAGTAACGATCCATAAACTCGGCGGCATCGCGCTTGAGTGAGTTCAAAACGGCGTCAGAGGGTTTGTTGCCGAATTCCCATTGAGCCTTCAGTTCATCGTCAAACGAATCGTAAAACGCCCGTACTCGCCTGGTCTGTTGATCAAACATTAGTTCGACGTCATCCAGATCATTTATCCAGTTCTCGGCGTCGTCATACAGGGCATCATACTCAGACGCGTCGCCCATAAAGTCTACTGCTCGATCATGTGCGGTTATCGCCTGCTTCAGTTCGCTCTTTACCTCCTTGAGATTTGCTTCCAAGGTTGGTTTGGCCTTTTCGCCATCAGATATCTCCGTCAAGAGCACGAGGTAAGGTTGATAAACCAACAAAAAGAACACAACCAACAACAAAGCGATAAGCGTAAACTTGCGAAACGAATTTCGTTCCGCCTGGAATTCACCGAACAATTTATCCTGGTGGCCTGCCATGTATGCCCTCCTAAAGATGATGGTCTACATGATAGCTCCAAAATCCGCGTAATGGCATTTTTACGTTTTCATAAAAGCTATATACCTGGAATTATTCGGATACTGCCGATCAGGATGATTGCTTTCTAAAAAAACACGATAAAAACACTATAAATCAATGATTTATGGGGCGGCCAGATTTGGAGAGTGACCTATACTTAGGTGTATGAAATAGATGTTGTTGGCATAAGTATCGATATAACAATTATTCAACTTGTTTACCCCGCAGTGAGTAGTTACGGAGGAAAGAGGCATGAGTGGAGAAGGACGTAGAACAGCAAGAAGCGCGGCAGCGTTAAGGGCAAATTTGCCCAAGCCGCCAACAAGTCGGCGAGCAATGCAGCGAGCGGCCACCAGGCATGCCGCAAAAGGCAGAGCTGCTCGAGCAGCTAGCACGGCCGCGATAGGCGTACAAAGGGATGCGACCAACGGACTGAGTAGGCACGATTATGCGGAACGCGCCGCGGTAGCCGCGCTCTATGATCGCATGGATGCAGCCGGAGACTTTGGGCCACCCTCTACAAGTCCAGCACCAGCACCGCGAGGTTTTAAGCAAAGAGTCATGAGTGCGTTTAATAAACCACCGAAAGGTAAAAAACGCACGGGCAAAGGAAGAGGGGCTGGATTCAAACTTCCTTGGTAGTTAGGGGAGTATGTTCAAACGCACGGTTACCGACTCTGTATATCTGAACTTATTGTTGCTGGCCCCGCTTCAACCCACAAATAAAGCGATACTGCACCGTACTCCTTATATTTAGGTGATTTTGAGGGGCTCAGGGCCTTTCAATCCATGTATGCGGGTACCACGCGAACCCAAGTATTCTCGTACTTAACAGTAAGCATTCCTTTTGTGGAGCAATGCCAAGCGACAGGAAGGTAGTTAAGTTGTAAACGCTCTCCGGTTACCAGACGTTCGACCCAAAGACCGCGCTTTTTACCCCCACGTCGAGCAGTAATGCTCATCGGAGGCAGTTTCAGCTCTCCAAGTAACAAGCTTGTTGCCACAATGTCTCTACTTCCACCTTCTGGACCGCGTGCAAAAAACCGTAGGCGCTCGTCTGGCCGCAAGCCGGAGAGAATTATCTGATAGCTGCGCCTAATATTGTCAACTGCATTGGTACATCTATCTGGGAACGGCAGTGTTTCGGTCTCCTTAGCCTGAGTTTCGGCCTGCCCCGCTGCTGCGTGTTTAACTAGTACATCGGCTGAAACCGCTCGCTGAGTTGTCGCTGATTCACCGCATCCTTTGCCATTGTATGCAGCTAATAAACCATCGATATGGTCACGTTCGGCCTGATTGCGTTCCTTATATAAACTTTGATATCCCAATCCAATTAAGCCACCCGCCAGGGCAACAGGCAGAGTTACGCTATACGCTGCTCCACTTAGAATACTGCCGACAGCGCTTGTTGACATTCCAGCTCCAACTCGATTTGTGTCACCTTTGGAAACTTCGAAGTCTTTTACCAACCCAACTAATTCTTCAGTCAGTGATTCGCAGCTTCGCTGACTCAAATGCTGAAAATCCGAAAATGACCTTTCTGAATATTCTGGTTGTGTAGCACAGCCAGCGAGAGTTGTTGAGGCAATCAATAAGATTGTTGTTAGTACTTTAAGTTGCATGTGATTCCTTTCGGCATGGTTAATTGGGGGCTGGCTAAACCTTGCAAATACTGAGACTGAGTGTATTTGAAAAGATTAGAACGATTGCATCGTAGCACTAGAATCATTTTTGACCGAACTATTTGTAAGAATTCAACAATGAATTTAATAAAGGCGTATCAAACTTTATTGCAAATAGACTGCTTATTTCCCTTAGCGGTCATTGGCAAAAGACAAGATCTAGCCCCTATATATGAACCCCACTATATGTGTACATTAAGGACTGGCGCTTTGTGGTCACCAATTAATTGCGATATGTATTAAATAAAATCCCTATGCCAAGATGTCCTCAAAAGGTCCACTATCCAAATCTATTGCAAATCTTGCTTGAAATGGTGCACGACCATATGAAACCAGACAAAACTGCAAGCCAAATTCGAGTTGATCAAGTTCAAATGACAACTCGACCTTATGTTCTCCATCAGTAGGATATACATCCACACGTGCTATCGGGTCGTCCCGACTTAAACAAACCACTTCTACTCTGGCCACAGGCTCAGTCGAAGCTGGCAATCGATCATTGAATCTCAACCTGAATGAAACAATATGGCTTCCGGTCCAAAGCGGCATATTCGGACCGTCAAATATGACCCCTTTCGCTTTCTTGTCCACATTGATCCAGATCCCATCACCACCTTCAACAATTTTCGTACCCTCCTTTAGTCGCAATCGCTGTACTCGTTCCGGCCAGGCTTTTTTAAACACCTGATTCATGTGCTTCTGCAATTTTTTACGTTGCGGTGGTTGGCTAGTTTTCTTTGCTTCCATCCACCAAATGAATGACTTTTCCGGGTTATCTGCGGCCCCCAACATACGCTTTTTAATCAATCTATCTATGCTCCTGTGCCCCCATTGCTTAAGATTTTTTCCAGTTTTTGGGTCTTTACACAACCAGAGACCCTTCATGCTCCGCACCTCGAACCCTCCGAGCGCGCAGAGCTCGAGTGCTTCATCTACGGTAAACTCGACGGTATGTTCTGGATTCGACCAGTTCAATGCAGCCGTAATTTCTCGATTAGGGCTGTCAATCACAAGATGTCCCTCGGGGCGGAGTACCCGCCATGCCTCGCTGATGAAGGCAATGACGTCATTGGGCCACAAGTGTTCGATATTCTGCCCAGAATAGACGAGATCTACGCTCTCATCAGTTACACCAGACATATCGCTTACATTGTTATTTATCCATTTTACATTTACAGGTAGATCGTCCGGTTTTGGCAAGTAATATTCGATTCCAATGTGTTGCTCAACTTGGCCATAATTTTCCGTAATCCAGTCGAAATACCAGCGACCCGAACAACCCGCGCTAAGTAGTACATTGATGTTAGCAGGCATGGATTGCAAGTGAGTAGAACGATACTCATGAAGAAATACATTCCAGTCTTTGGTTATTGTCCGCAACCCTGTTACTTGCATTATCTTCCACCAGAGCCTTCTTACCGTCGCTCTTAGATTTGGTATTATTCTAAAAGTACCATGATGCAATTTTGTCATTGTCTAGTCAGGGTGCCCGGGTTTAAGCGGCGTAAACTCAAATGTCAGATCTTTCCTTGTGCGTCGCCGTGTATGTTTGAGACGAATTATAAATTCAAATTTACTCGACGACAGCTCCTTGCCCTTAGCAGCCAATTGCGTGATTCGGCGAAATTTCTATTATTCTAAGAAATTAAGCTGGAGCCACCACAAAATCACTAATAATTAAGTTTGCACTATTAGGGGCAGGGAAGGTGTTTACGTGAGTGAAAGTACCATTGGCCTTGTATTCAACTCCGGAGAATGAGGTGAAAACTAATTCTATCGGTGTAGTTGCATTCTCGAGGAAGGGAGTAAAGCCTGGTCCTGTCTGATTAGCAATCACACACTCATTAGTATTTTGAGGCAACACAAAAAATTGAGCAAGAGAAAAAAATCGCTGCGATGAGCTAGACATAATGGAGATGACATTTCCGAGCGGGCCATCTGATAAGGTGGTATTGAATGATATATAGTCGTTGCCATTATTTGGTTCCGACGTGGACATCTCAAGTCGGGTAACGGCCACCAGATCATTAACTTGATAGTATTTATTATTATCAGACCTTGTGGTATCAGGCCCGCTCACCAAACAGGCCAACTGACTTCCTTGAATAGTAAAGCGACCACTAACACTTGTCTGAGCATGAGCGGGTAAAACAACCGAGCTTAAAATTGGTTTCGTCCATGTGGTTGGCATTAAAGCTGCAACCGCACTTACGCTTGCTACTTTCTTGAGAGTTTGTCTCTTCTTATTCATTGAATAGCTCTTATCTCTTATTTATCAAGTGTCCGTTTTGAGTATGATTCAGACACTCTGAAAAAAGAGTTAGTCTAAAGATCGTTTGCAACTTGGATTAAGTATTATCAGCATTTATCGTCCAATGGGTTAACGCTTGTTCTCGCCAATAAACAATGGCGAACGTAACCGGTATAGACGGCGTCTTTTTTCTCGCTCACGATGATGATCGTGACCTGGCAAACCGCTACCGTGATTGCCTTGCCACCCGTCTGTGAAAATGACCTCTACCATGTGTCTCAGCAGCATCACCAAGCCCAGACCATGAACGTTGAAAATAAATTAACTATTATCCTCGTCGTCTGACAATAGCAACATAATTTGCGGTACCAAGGATGGTGCTAAAGCTATTCTGATTAGTGCAGACCTTGAAAAACTGATTGGAGTATCAGGCGATATAAAACCAAAGCTAAACAGTTCGCCACGATCATTTTCAACTGTACCAATCACTTGATCACCATCTAATTGAGTTTTACTTTTGATGATGCTATTGAGATGTCTTACATTCGAAATACTGTCGTTGGTGGTGTCAAATATGTAAATCGGAGAGCTGTCCGAATTACTATTGAAATCTACGATAATCTTGCTCTGTGAACACAACTC
This sequence comes from Pseudomonadota bacterium, assembly GCA_039110515.1. Classification (GTDB taxonomy): domain Bacteria; phylum Pseudomonadota; class Gammaproteobacteria; order Arenicellales; family Arenicellaceae; genus Arenicella. Next base: position 18,936 of record JBCCFY010000019.1, on the reverse strand, counting down.
AATTTCAGGGTCACCTGGTGAGGCTACCGCGTTAATTGTTCTAACGGAGCCAGCTCTAACCTCTATCAGCCTTCCTCCTTGAATAGCATAGTATATTGAATCGGAGATTGAGCAAAAGCCAATCGAGAGCATGTTGCTTACGCTCGAGAAAGCCATTTCAGTTCTTGCATTTCCCCTAGTTCCATCAGTGGATTTGAGCCCTTGACTATTAAGGTAGAAAATTCTTCCCGCGTTAGTTGCTAACGTATTCGCATAACAACCTTCCTCTATCGCAGTCACCGAGCCACTATTTGAAATTCTCCATAGTCTACTTGTTGCTGCAGGACTTCCCAATTCACGCACCTGGCTGCACAAATAGCTGCCTTTTCGGTTTCGCACACTGTTTGCAAGTCTCGAAATGTTAATCCCAGCTTCGAAGTTGTGGAGAGAATCAATTGATTCATCCCTATTTATCTTATGAATTTCCATTCCACTTGCTGCGCTTCCAGTAATAAAAAGCACGACATCTTCGTTTCCTATTGAAGCACTAAAAACATGGCTGATCTGTGAATGTCCAGAACTAATTTTTCTGGTCCCGGTTGCAGTGCCATCAGTCCTCCAAAGTTCATATCGAGATGAATCGGGCAAATCTTCGTTCAGAGTGATGAAATAGAACGACCCATTGGCTTCGTGGATGCCCTTGACCTTTGATCGTATGAATGGGTTACGCTCGACAAAATCTAGATAAAACCCAAACTCCCTGATCAAACGCGTCCCCGAGGGTGTGCCGTCCGTAGCATATAATGCTCCTCTTTCGCTCATCAGAGCCAACCCTCCCCCAACAGCATGATAACGGCCAGTCCATGGCGAAGGAAGGTGTCGGGAGATAGCCCTTAACAAGCTTATTTTTCTTGTTTCAGCGTCGAAACGATAGATCCCTTCAATATTGTTGATACGAGCGAAATAAACCAATTCTGAATCGTTTATGGAAACTCCGTTAAAAAAATTCACCTCAAATGGCAGTGTAGTCTGGCCAGAGCCCATTACTTGAGCGAAATACACCTTGGCACTGGTAGGCCCGCAGACTAACATTGCAACTAGAGACTGAACGACTATCAAGAGCCTCTTATTGAAAAAATTGTTACTGAAAGTCTTCATAAACTAGCACGACGATTTATCGGTTTACTCCAAAACGCGCGTTCAAATGTTTGGCGTAGACGCAGAGCTCCATTGTTGGTTGTCTGAAAAGCTTAGAACTACCATTCGTTTATATCAACCAATGAATGCCTAACATTGACTAGCAACTTGCGGTTTGGCCTTCTTATCCTAATAACTATTGTTTGATTTAAGTATGTTTTGGTCAATATGAAATGTAAAGTAAACCGCGAGTGATTCAATAAGTTGGTTTGGATTTACCTAACGACTATGAGGTATCAATTCAAACCAGCTTGAGCATCGAGGCAAATAGATAATGGCAAAAGTAACCGGAATCGGCGGCGTCTTTTTTCTCGCTAACGATGATGATCGTGCCCTGGCAAATTGGTATCGTGATTGCCTGGGCTTTGAGTTGAATGATTTTGGTGGTTCGATTTTTCAGTGGCAGGATGACAAAGCTGAAGATAAGGGCATGACAGTTTGGCATGTTGCGGAAAAGGACAGTGAATGGTTTCACCCCAGCCAGGCGCGCTTTATGGTCAATTACCGAGTGGATGACATGGATGGCATCGTAGAGCGCCTAAAGGACAACGGGGTGGAATTGCATCAGGGCCCTGAGTCGCATGAGAATGGTCGCTTCTTGTGGGTGATCGACCCCGAGGGCAACAAGGTCGAACTATGGGAGCCAAAAAATTGGGATGAAAAAAACAAAGCACAATAAGAGAAATATGAAAGCGGTATTATCCTGCTTTCTGCTGCTGTCTATCTGCACCATTAACACCAAAGCCTACGCAATGACCCCTGAAGAAATCGTTCAACAAAACCTGGACTTTTACAATCAACGTGACATCGATGGTTTTATGTCGCTATTGTCACCCGACATAGCTATTTTTAACCTGGGCGAGAGCACACCATCAGTAGCGGGCTTTGATAACGTCAAAGCATTCTACAAATCGATGTTTGCCGACTCACCTGACCTCCACTCAACAATTTTAAAACGCATTGTGATTGGCAATAACGTGATTGACCACGAGAGCATCGTGGGGCGATTGGGCTCGAACGAAGTAGTAGAGCTGGTGCTGATTTACACTGTGGAGGCCAATAAAATTGTGGCCATCCGGGTTATTCGCGAATAGCTTATTGCGTGTTAGCTAGCTTTCTTGCGGCCGTGAATTCGATACACCTCGAGCCAGTTTTCCTGGTCTTTTGACCACTCCAGTTTCCACTCAAAGGTTTCTTCCGTCATATCGAAAAAGGTAATGCGGCTGTAGTTACCCTGCGCATTAGGTTTTTCGTTCAGCATCACTACCTCTTCATCAGTAGACAGGGCGGTAAAGGAGTTCGGCTCGGTTGATGTAGGTGTCAACCAGGTGAGTATCCACTTTTTCTCTTTCGTGTTGTAGATGCGCAAATTAGTACCTCGCACGCGGGTACTTTCGTCTTCAAGCTCATAAGACATGGATGGTGAGGTGTAGTTATCCTGGATACCCCAGCCGTCATAAGCCCAGAAAAAATCCCAATCAGCACCTTTGGATGATTGCCAGCCAGAACCGTCCCGTTTAAGACTTTCTTCCGTCGTAGTCCACTGTCCCACCAGCTTGCCCCAGTGTTGTAACTCAGGGGGTGCTCCTTCGGCCATGGATCCGGCACGAAATTCACCTGCTGATACACTCGTTGCCCAAATGCCGAGTATGACGATTAAGGATGTCGTTATGTTTTTCATTGTGCGCCTCAATTTTCTGTTTGTTATTTAACTTAGACCAATTTTTACATGTCTGCGTCGCAGAGAGATATCAGGAAATTGCTTGATTGCACCACCACTTAGATTACAGTCTGCAATTTAACGTAATGGATTCAAGCTTTATTGGGTCTGATATCCGAGAACAGAATGTAATTCTGCCCAAAAACATCTCTGACCAACCACAGCGGATATCCACCATGATTAACAAAATATTCCCACTGCGCACTATTCTCGCTATTGCTGCACTTGTTTCACTGAGCTTTTCATCTTTGGTCCTTGCTTCTGGTACTTCCGGTGGTGGCTCAGGGAGTTACACCTATTCGGCCCCTCGGCAAGTCGATCAAAATTACGAGTACGGCAAATCTATCTACCAGGGCCGCAAAGCGGGTTCTGCGAAATTGGCTTATTGTCTCGACATAGAAGGTGAAAAAGTTCCTGCCAAGCGCAAGTCCTTCAAAAAGTTTAAGCGTGCTACTTATACCGAATTTGCCAATGCTCTGTACAACTGTGACCAACCGGAGTCCCAAGTGCGCAACGAAATTGATAGTGAGGATTTCAAATACGTTCTTTACTATCTAAACAAGCGCTTTAATTTGGCACTTAAGTAATTCGTCTCTCTCCTGGCCTGCTATTGATGCGGGCTTTGCGTTGGGTAAAGCGTGTTTTGATTGCTGGCCGCAATAGTGCAGCCAGCGTCACTATTCCCACTTCCAACAGGACTATCCATAAAGGAATATCGTAAGAACCCAGGATTGGGTCCTCAAGATTAATGCCACTCGCATAGGCTAAGAAAATACTGAGCGATGCAGTCCAGGCCCAGATGCTTGGGTACAGCACCGCAAAGGGTAATAGCCAAACCAGGTACCAGGCGTTTAATGCCGGGGTTGCCAGAAACAGGGCGGCAAACAGCAAATCACCGCGAACCTTGGTTGGCTCCCAATCACGCAGGAAGCTGAACAGGTAGATGGCACAAGCCAGCGCCAGCAAACCAAGCAGCACCAGCTTTGTGGTCTGAACCGATACCCATGGCAGCATCAGTAAATAGATCGGGGCATTAAACAACCAATCCCCACCCATAGCAGCCAGCCCGGAAGGAAACCAGGCTTCAATCACGCCAAATGGCGCTGCGACCAAGATAGCGGTAACGGAGAAAGCCAGGTAGGCCCGCCATTGAAAGCCGAGCAAAAATGGCACCAACATCAGGGCGAAGACTTTTACCCCGCAGGCCAGCGCCATGAAGGCACCCGCCGCAACAAAGGATCGATGTTTGCAGGCAAGAATTGCGGCCACCATAAACAGCACTCCCAGGACATCCGGATGCGCGGTAATGACAAACTCCTTGATGATTAAGGGCGACCAGGCATACAACAACACATAGATTGGTTTGGCCAGCCGCAGTAACAGCAGGATCACGCCCAGGTCAGCCAAGCCAAAAACCAGCTGTAAGGGCCAGGTTTCACCCGGCGCAATTAAGTAACCAAGAGCAAACACCCACTGACAAAGCGGGCCATAAATGGTGGCGATATTGGGGTGATTAATCGCACCAAGGATGGTCTCAAAACGCTCCGGTATATTCTCGGCACTGAAAAAATCGATGGGCGCGATCGCGTAAGGCGTGCCCGTTTCAACGGTCATACGCCCGTCCCAGAGAAAGCGAAAGATATCGTCTTCCAGGATCGGAAAGGTATAAACACCGATGATTCTGAACAACACGGCGAAGCCGAACATGATGCCTACCGGGAAGGGATCATCGTGCAGCCAGTAGCGCACAAAAACCAGCATACTCAGAAAAAAACAAGGTAGGGCTACTGCATACAGTTGCCAAAGGCTGGCATCACCATAGGATTGTGAACTAACCGCCAACCACAGGTAGGCGAGCGCGCTGATCAGGCCGGCGGCAAGGATGAACCAAGTATTGTGAAAAGCAGTTTTCAAGACTAAGGGTATGCTGGATCGTGTTATTCCCGAGCAACGCTTCGTAAGTATCAGCTGCGTAATCGGGTCTATGAATACTCAGACAGGATCGAGAGAGAGATTATGGCATTTAAGAACCGTCGCGTGGCGGTGGTAATCCCCGCGCACAACGAAGAACTCAGCATTGGCCTGGTAGTGAACGAACTTCGTTCATTACAGGAAGAAGGTGAGCGCCTGATTGATGAAATCATTGTCTGTGACAATGGCTCTACCGACAATACCTATAAGTTCGCCAAGGCAGCCGGTGCCAAGGTGATTCATGAGTTTCGCTTAGGCTATGGTTTTGCCTGTCGCCGCGCGCTGAATATGATTCGCAAACGGCCGGCCCTGAAACCTGATTATGTATTGTTTGTAGACGGCGATCATTCCGTCGAAGCGAGCGAAGTCCGATCATTAGTGCAGAAGTTGCACCAGGGTCATGACCTAGTTGTCGGCTCGCGCGAAAATGAACGCTTGCAACGCGGCGCCTTGAGTCCTCACCAACGATTTGGCAACTTGCTGGCGAGCAGACTGATTCGCGCCATCTGGAAGCAAGATATTTCCGACCTCGGTCCGTTTCGCGGCATGCGTTATCCAGCCTTGCTGGCCCTCGATATGCAGGACCGGCGTTATGGCTGGACAGTGGAAATGCAGGTAAAGGCAATCCAGGCCGGGTACCGATATGCCGAACTGCCAGTCACAACTTTGCGACGCATCGGAGTGTCTAAAATCAGTGGCACAGTCAAAGGCACGATCGGCGCGGCCACCGGTATTTTTGGCAAGGTGTTTCAGCTCTATTGGCAGGAAGCCAAGTTTATAGAATCCATCAAACGCAGCCAGCAGGTGCGGCGCTTTAATCAATCATGAAAAAACGAATTGTTATTTTCGCCCTGCTGACAATGCTGGGTGCTGGCGCTGCGGCTGCATACTGGTGGCAGGCGCAACGAGATTACCAACCATTGGCATTCTGGAAGCCCAGCGATGAAACTAATTCTGCGGTGATCGATCACAGCGCCTGGCAAGACGTGCTGGATGAGTACCTGGTCAGCGATGACCCTTCCGGGGTCAACCTGGTCGACTATGAATACCTGGCGGAAGAAGGCCGCTCCGAACTGAGCAGTTATCTTACCGAGATGACCAGCCTGGACCCCCGCAGCTTTAACCGCGCCGAGCAATTTGCCTACTGGGTAAATTTGTATAACGCGCTCACGCTGAAGGTTATTATTGATAGCTACCCCGCTTCTTCAATTCTGAAGATTTCAGAGAAGACCATAGCGGTCGGTCCATGGAACGATGTGGTTGCTAACATCGCCGATACCGATGTCACCTTAAATGATATTGAGCATCGAATACTACGACCCTATTGGCAGGACTATCGGATTCATTTTGCCGTGAACTGCGCCAGCATTGGATGCCCTAATGTGCAGGCCAGGGCATTTACATCCGCGAATACGGAAGACTTGCTGGACTCTGCAGCTGACGAATTTATCAACCACCCGCGTGGTGTGTTTATCGGTGACAACGGCGTCACCCTGTCGAGCATATTCGAGTGGTACCAGGAAGATTTTGGCAACAATGAAGAAGAAATGTTGGCGACTCTCGAAGACTATATGGATGAAGAGCAGTATGCGCGGATCCTGGCATTGAAAGATCGTATCGACTACCAGTATGACTGGTCACTCAATGACGTGCAGTAGCTCTGCGCTGCAATAGTTCAGGCAGGATCAGCCACACAGTGACGGCTTTGCTTTGGGGTTGCGCCCAGTTTCATTTAGAATAGAGTTCGGCAGGGGAGCGCTTAGCGCGAATAAGGGATTCCGTATATAATTGTCGCACCTCTGTACAGACGCAACTGGGTAACCAACAACCTGCAATACCACTATCAGCTGAAGGGCTTGATTTAATGCCAAATCACATACTACGTATCATCCTCCTGTCCATGTTTTTCCTCGCGGGTTGTAGCGACAATCAACCTGCTACCGAAGCAGATACAAGCGCAACGGAAGTAGTTACTGAGGAAACAGATGAGATGGCCAGTGATGCCATGGAAGAGGAAGCCGTCGCTGGGGAGGAGGCCGAAGCAGAAGCTGAAGAGATTGGTGCGATTGAATCCGGTAAGGACTACCACTCGTTTTCAAATCCAGAACAGGTTGTTCTCAATCATATCAACCTGGATTTAACCGTCGATTTCAAGAAAAAGATTTTGCATGGTACCGCTGAACTGAAGTTTGACCGGGTCGACCCGGAAGCAACTGCACTGATGCTGGATACCCGTGACCTGACCATCAATAGTGTGACCAACAAAGATGGTGATGTGCCATTTGTGTTGCACGAAGCTGATTCCTTCCTTGGCGCCAAGTTGGAAATCACCTTGCCAGAGAGCGGGCGTGAAGTGACCATCGACTATGCCACCTCACCCGAGGCATCTGGTTTGCAGTGGCTAACCCCCGCCCAGACCGCGGGCGGCAAACATCCTTTCCTGTTTAGCCAGGCGCAAGCCATACATGCACGGAGTTTTATTCCATTACAGGATTCACCACAGGTGCGCGTAACCTATGATGCCACCATTCGCACACCGAAAAATGTAGTGGCAGTGATGAGTGCAGCCAATGACCCGGATGCCGAGCGCGATGGTGTGTATGAATTCACCATGCGCCAGCCCGTGCCTTCCTACTTGATTGCAATTGCTGTGGGTGATTTACAGTTCAAGGCCATGGGTGAGCGCACTGGCGTGTATGCAGAGGCCGGAATTCTGGATGCAGCGGCGGAAGAGTTTGCCGACACCGAGTCCATGCTGATCGCAACCGAAGAGCTTTACGGGCCCTATAGTTGGGATCGTTATGACTTGCTGATTTTGCCGCCTTCGTTTCCGTTCGGTGGCATGGAGAACCCGCGCCTGTCTTTTATAACCCCAACCGTGATTGCAGGGGACAAAAGCTTGGTGTCGCTGATTGCGCATGAGTTGGCGCATTCCTGGTCAGGCAATAGTGTCACTAATGCCACCTGGCGCGACCTGTGGTTGAACGAAGGGTTCACTACCTATTTAACCTACCGAATCATGGAGCTGATTTACGGCGTTGATCGCTTCAACATGGAAGCAGTTTTGGGTTACCAGGACTTGGCAGCGGATATCGCCGACCTGGAGCCAAATGACGAGATCCTGGCCATCGATTTACGTGGCCGCGACCCAGACGATGTGTTCTCTAATATTCCCTACGAGAAGGGAGCCATGTTCCTGCGCGAGATCGAGCACAATATCGGCCGTGAAAATTTTGATGCGTTTCTCAATGATTACTTCAAGAAGTTTGCTTTCCAGAGCATCACGACCGACCAGTTCATCACGCACTTAAAAGAAACTCTGTTGCTGGAGTATCCTGGCAAGCTGAACATCAACCGCATCTATCAATGGATTTTCCAGGCGGATTTACCAGCCAATGTTGCCATCCCGGAATCAGGTGCCTTTGATTTGATAGATGCAGCGAGAGCTGGTTGGTTAGCGGGAGAAACCCCGGCCGCGGATATCGACACTGCCGGGTGGACGGTGCATCAGTGGCTGTATTTTCTGAATAATTTGCCGGATGAGCTGAGTGCAGAGCAATTGGCAGAGTTGGATGCCGGTTTCAATCTCACTGAATCCAAGAATAACGAGATAGCACACAGCTGGCTGCTGATTTGTGTACGCAACTGGTATGAGCCCGCGTTACCGCGATTGCATGACTACCTAACTAGCATTGGTCGCAACAAGCTGGTCAAACCGCTGTACCGGGAGCTGTCAACAACCGATCGTGGCCGTGAGCTGGGCAAGAAAGCCTTTGCAGAAGCCAAAGCCGGTTATCACCCACTGACGGTGAAAGCGAACGAAGCCTATGTGCAGGACCCGCCAGAGGAGCCTGAAGAGCCAGAAGCAGAGGGCGCCGATGCGGCAGCAGAAACGGATGGTGAAATCACTGAAGGTTCAGGCCAGTAACACTTAAACCTGGTTTAGACTATCTGGCGTGAACGGTTAGATTGAGGTGTGCGTTACTGCGTGCAGAAAGAGGTCGTAGGGAAGGCATTAGGAAAATGCAAAAGACCGGCTGATGGCCGGTCTTTTTTATGGAGCCAGCTTACTCGTTAATGGAAGTTGGTGCTGGCGGTGTGTCTTCTTCGTCTTCTATAACTAACTCCATTTCAGAGCTGTCAGAGAAGGCGTCGATCATAATCTGAAAATTGGGTACTGAATGTGCCAGTTCCTCGATTTCAGTTTCGCTTACTATAAACTTAATCATGGTACTAAATGGGGGAATGCAGTGTACTTTCGCGCATACTAACGAATGCCAAAATCCAAAAACTCACCCATTTGGGTGAGATTGGCCAACCTGCGTGTTAAGAATTGTTAACTAAGGACTATTTGCGAAAAATTCCGGCCCATTACTGGACATTAGTTGTCTATTTCAGCTCCTTCATCCCCCTCTAACGGCGCATCAACCTCGGCGTCCACTGTCGCTTCCAGCTCAGTGGTTACCTCGCTGCTGTTGTTGCAATACTCTGGCAAGCTGTCACACCAGCTGTTCGGTTCTTCCAGGTAAACCCCATTGCGTACGCGTCGATACGCTGCGGTATGTAAATACACCTCACGGCGTAGCTCGTTAATATAACTCAGTGGCTGCAGCTCCTTGGTGCCATGCCAGGGGTTGAACGACATGTTTTCACACATCTCATTTTGTTGTGCAGTGTCGAAATCCTGCATGGGAATGTGTACCCGCGCTACTGGGACAAACGGTGAATCGTCCTCGGACCAAACCACGGTGGTGTCCTGAATTGGCATCCGCGCATCCGGATCACGAAGCTGCACCATGAACTGAAAGCAGGCGTCTTGCGATTTCAGCACCTTCTTCATAGCGTTGCGGAGAAAGTTTGGATCATCGCGGTTGATGCCGGGCGCCTGGTAATCGGTGCACGCCTTGGCGCTGAACTTCATCTGGTGTGGCCCAAGTTTGTATGGGCTCATGCTGAAATACTGAGTCGACAAAGGAGTAGATGGCGCGGTTTTGCGCGTGTTCAAACCCAGGTACAGTTCACGCAACTTCCATTTAAATGGGTTGAGATAGTACTCACCAAGGAAATAGGTAAACGGCTTGCCAATTGCAGTTACACGCTCAAGCTCGCGATAGCCCTCGATTGAGCGAATAAAAAACGCGGGCGAGTTGATCATTACAAAATCCTGCGTCCTGCCTGCCAGCAATGGCGGTAACAACTGTTCGCCGGGAACGTCCATCACCTTGATCGCCATGCCTCGCGCGTCTGCCTTGGGGTCAGCGAGTGCGGGCACTGAGCCGTTCGAGAATCGCACCCAGGCCTCATAGGTGCCAGCTTGTTTGAATATGCCGTGGTTGTAAATGGACTGCGTATCGAATACCTCAAAATGCGCACGCACACAGCCATGTGGTTTGCTGTGCGCATCACGTTCATAGGTCGGTGTGCGGTAAAAATTAACTGCCTGACGAATGGATTCAACGATCTCCGCATAGTCGGTTTGTCGTTGCGCTTTACCCAGCTCACTGTCATCAACCAGGTCGGCATCCGGGTCGCGCAGCGCCCCGGCGGCCATCTGCCAGCCAAATATGATCAAGGCCAGCAATGCGTAGGCAATAACCAGGTAAGCCAGCCGTCGGCCCCAGGTGACTAAGAACTTGGAGATTCTTTTCCAGGCTTTCTTCAATGAAAATTTCATCAGCTTTTCTCCGGCCAGTTCACCAGACCACAATTAGGTGCAGACCCGGGGTTGGGTCGTGCACCATCCGAATGAATCTTCAAATATTCAAGAATTGCCAGACGTTCCTGCTCAGTGAATTGACGGCAGTAGCCTGGACGGTCTTCGACCTGGTAGCCAATGACACCATCGCCGCATAGGCCGTCATTGAATTCATGGCCCATATTGGAATTTCCCTTCACGGTGGTATCGAACTTGAAAGCCCCTTTGAACTCATCGACTTTTATTCCCAGCTTCTCCGGATCATATTCCTTGCGACCCAAGTAAAAAACCTGGTCACGTTCCTCGGCCGGTAACAGCATCTGGTAAATACTGGGTACTGAGCCGTTGTGCAAAAAGGGTGCGGTGGCCCAGATACCTTCCAGCGGCCGCGGTCGGTAAGCGCGCCAGGCCACCGGGTTATCCTGTTCGCCAAAGCCGTCCAGGTCAGCAACAGTACGAACCTCATCCGGCTTGGGAGTGTAGCCATCTGGCTGCATTAAACCCCACTCACGATATTGCTTGTAGCGTACTTCGCCACCGATATAGGACAGGCCCTCAGCAAAACCGGTTTGGCTCGGGTCGGGTATGCTGGCCGGATCAGGTAACCTTAAAATGGACCCTTCCGAGCGTTTTTGTTTTACCTGTTCAACCAGCGAGGAAATATCGTATTTGTAGTTGATCATGTTTTCCGCGGAGGTCGGGTCGGTGCCGATGTGTGCCAGCGGAATATGAATCATCTCCCAATAACCACCGCGCCGCCATTGCTGATGGATCTCGGTATCGGGGGTATCGCCCAGCCAGGTTTCGCGGGCAACTTGCACCTGCGGATGCTTTTTCCGGTTCAACAGATCGAGCAATTGCCCGTCAGATCCCGTCATTAACGGGCCGTGGCAGGTCACACACTGATGGTTCTTGGCAGTGGCTTCGTAGTCAATCTTGCCATCGACCGCTTCGCGGCGAAATGGTCCATGGCATTTTGCACAGGTTTCGCTAAATATTTTCTCGCCCTGCTTGGCCAGACTTCGATCAACTTTGCCGAAAAGGTCTTCAGGCCAGGTCGGTGGTTTCAGATGTTGCAGGGTGGTTTCAATACAATGCAACTCACCCATCATCACCGAGTTGTCGTACAGGCCGTTGGCGTGGGTCAGGTTGATTTGCGCGCGGGTACCCAGGGCTTCGTTCACATTGCGCGCCATGGCCTGGCGCACCGAGCCCATCCACTGTACCCAGTCAAAGGCCCAGATATCCCAGACATGTGGGTAGTTCACTGGTGCGTCAGCGGTTTTGTAATTCTCATCGCTGATGTAGTCACCGTATACGGTGTTTGCTATCCGCCCCAGGCCATCGGTGCGGCCGTAACCCTCAACGGTGGGATACAAAAAGAAATTATTGCTGGCGTAGTGCAAGGCTGACTTGATCGAGGCCCAGGTGGCGGCGCGCAGTTTGCGCTTTTCAGCTGAGTATTCTTCCTCGGGCACATCCTGTAACACCTTGCGCGAGAAGCGCGCAAACTTAAGCGGATTAATATAGGTAACCAGTAGTGATACGACACTGTTGGCAATGAACTGCGTAGGCTCTAATGAAGGTAGCGCATGGCCACCCTGGCCGCCGTCGATTACCAGTGAGGTGCCCTGGTAGGTGATTTGTGCCGAGTGACAGGCGGCACAACTGACGTCCAGGATCTTCGCGCCACTGTCTTTATCGTAGTGCCAGGTAAGCCCCACCGGCAAATCGGCCGGATTGTTGGCATTGGGTTTCTTGGCTGGGTCGTAGATATAACCCAGGCGCTCCATGTATTCACGCGTGACCAATGGTTCTTTGCCAACCGGTTTTTCCAGCGCGGTAATCCAGTCGTATTGCAGGCCAAAGAAATCTGTCCCCTGTGGAGTGCGGTAATAATGCTGCCGCTGCTCATTACACCAACCCTGGTAGCTGGGAATCATGATGTCGTTGGCAGGATCATCAGGGTTTGCGTTCACCGGATCCGGATTCACGCATTCCTTTTCATCGCTGGGATTAAGAAAGCGGTAGCTGGTGATCTCGGAGTAGGCTGGAATATTCGGGTATTTGGAGATATACCAAAGATAAGCAAAAGTGCCGACGAACAGAACCAGCAACAGTCCGGCAAAGCCTTTAAGGAAACCTTTGAAGGTGAAAAAACTGCGGATGGCTTGCCAGGTCTTACTCAGAACTTTGCGCAACCCCTTAAGAATTCTTTCCAGGATCATTGTGCCTCCTCACCAGCGTTGTTTTCGGTGGTGGGCATTTGCTGGAGATCGAAATGGCTGCCATTACAGTTGAGTTCCAGGCCGGGGATTTCCGAGCGCATGCTGATCAGATAGCCCGATGCCCCGCAAGTAATATAGGCGGTTTTCATATCCTCGCCGCCAAAGCAAATATTCGACGGCAGCGGCGCAAAGTCACTGTTTGGTAATTGGATCGGTACGTATTCCACGTCGCCATCCGGCGAGATAACCGAGATGCCGCCATTCGACATCGGATTATTTCCGTTAGGCAGCATGGTGGCAGCGTAGACATTGCCCTCGGCATCAACCGCCATGGAATCCAAAACCGACTGACCTACCAGGTTCGCCGTGAGCAAGTTTGATCCATCAATCGTGCCCTGGTCTGGTCCGGTCACACTGTTGGGCTTGATCACACCTGGCTCGGGAATATCGTAGTAGAGTATTTTCCGTTCGAAGGTCAGCGCTACATAGAGTCGCTTGCCATCCGGAGACAGCGCGATGCCATTCGGAGCATTGAGCGGGTAAATCATTTGCTTGATGGATTTGCCATCAGCACTCGCGTAATACACGCCGGTGATATCTCGTTCGCGTTCGCGGCTTTTACCCCAGTCGGAAAACCAGATGCCGCCGACCTCATCCACCACCAGGTCATCAGGCCCACGTAACTCGAAAGCCGGGTCCCAGTCAGGCGCAGCGGTACCAGGCGGGTTTTCGCGCGCAGTGCATTCTGTGTACAGCGTAGTGACCACACCAGTGGAGGTGTCCACGCTTTGCAGGCTGCCGCCAGTATAGTCGGCTGGTTGGTTGCCGCCGATCCACAACTCCTGTTTGTTCGGCAGGGGAATGGGTTCCCAGCTGAATCCACCGTCATTACAGACGTAAATTTTGCCATCCGGGCCAGCGGCCGCGCCATTGGGGCCACCTTTTAAATCGGCTAGCTTCTTGGCGGGGCCACCGCCTGGGCCAACGACAGACAGCTGCTCACCCTTAATCTCTACCAGTATAATGCTGCCATCTCGGCAGTGCACAGGTCCTTCGGGGTATTGCAGATCGGAACTCAGAACTTCAAGTGAAGAGCTATCGAGTTTTGCCATGTCGGCCTCCTTTTTCTATATGTTATTCCACCAATTTATGCTTTCTCAATCCACCTACAAAGGGTTCGGCTTTGTCACGACCACCAACAATGCGGTACACATTCTCGGCAAACAGTTGGGCGGTCAGAACGGAGTTAATATTGGCTGCCTCACGTAGGGCATTGAATGCCGACTCGCGGTCATCTACCAGGCAGTAGGCATTGGCGATGATAAAGTAATTGTGTACCCACATGGGTTGGCCAGCCAGGCTTTGTTTGGCCAGATCGATGGCAGTGTCAGAATTGCCCAGGCGTTGTTCGGCGACTGCCAGGAAAAACATCCAGTACGGCACCGAAGGGTGGCTGGGTGCAGTCGCAAAATTTTCATAGATAATTTGCTGGGCCTCTTTCGCACCTCGCTCACCACCGGTAAAGCTCAGTAACAGAGCCAGGTAACCCCGTGAAATCAGGTTGAGTGGGGCGAGCTCTACTGCTTTGCGCAAAGCCTTGGTGGCGCGTTCGGCCTCGCCCAGGTTTTGCCAGGTGACCCCGGCATTTTCCAGCACGTCGATATCGTTAGGTGCCTGTTGATAGGCGGTTTCAATCAAGTCTCTGGCTTCGCGTGTGCAGGCATCATAATCTTCACAAATACGCGTGGTCATTTGCTGCGCCAGTAGCATCGCCAGCGCTGCGCGAGCATTGGCATAGCCTGGCTCAATGGCAATCGCCTGGCGCAGGTACTCGCAGGCTTCCAGAATGCCCTCGGCGGAAAAATTGGTCAGCCAGAAGTGATAGGCTTTTTGCACCAAGCCCCAGGCGTCCAGCTTCCAGGTTGGGGTTGCTTCGGCAAACAATGATTCAACCAGCTTAACTTCACCGAGCACTGCGCCCACAATGCACTTTACGATGTCATCTTTCACCGCAAATAAATCATCGATCTCATGATCGTAAGTCTGCGTCCAAATTTCCTTATTGGCGGTGACATCGGTTAACTGTGCAATCACGCCGATTTGATCACCCACGCGTTTCAGGCTGCCGGTCAGAACATAACGGGTATTCAGTTGCCGAGCTATTTTCTGAATGTCCGCTTTACCGCTACGGAACTGGTAGGCAGATAATCGCGATCCCACACGAATGTCCGGCACCTTGGTAACAAGCTGAATAATTTCCAGCGTGATACCAGACGCCAACAACTGCACCTCGACATTTTCCGACTGAGCTTCAAACAGCAGAACAGACAGCGAAAAATGTGGATTATGCAGAGGTTTTGTTTTGCCAGCCTTGGCCTCAACAACGGAAGACTCGGTCTCGACCCGAGTGGTAGAGACAACCCGATAACGCCACACCCCATATGCCACGGCGGCGATAATAAAAATTGCAGTGAATATCAAAAACACAGCTACACGCACCCAACCAGTTTGAACGAATTGAAACGAAACACCGGAACTTCTAATTTTTATTTTGTTTTCGTCTGTCCAGTATAATCCACCATGCTAATTAACACTATGACTACCAATAGAATAAAGCGGCATTAGCTTTGTAGGCCAAAATTGCACCGTTTAGGTGCATTGGAGCGCTGCAGATATTGCCTTAAGTAAAGGACCAGCGGCTATCTTTCAGGATCTGATGGGCTGCATTATGGCCGGGAGCACCCGTCACTCCGCCACCAGGATGGGTGCCACTACCACACATATATAGGCCTTTTACAGGTGCCTTGTAGGCACCATGCCCCAGCACTGGGCGTGCGGAAAACAATTGATCCAGGCTCATTTTGCCGTGAAAGATATCGCCACCAACCAAGGCCAGTTTGCGTTCAAGGTCCAGTGGCGATAAAACCTGGCGACCTAAAATAGACGCTCTAAAACCCGGTGCGTGCTTCTCCACCGTGTCAATAATATGATCTGCTGCCTCCTCTCGTTCGTCGTCCCAGCTGCGCCCATCGGGCAAGGAATAGGAAAACTGTTGGCAAAAAAGGCTGGCTACATGTTTACCGGCAGGTGCCAAAGTATCGTCCAGGGTCGATGGGATCAGCATCTCCACGACCGGCTGGTCTGACCAGCCGTTTTGATGTGCGCTGAACCAGGCTTGTTCCATGTACTCAAGGTTGGGCGCGATGATGATCCCGGAAGTGAGAAAATCCTGACTCTCAGGTGAATTGCTTGGTGCATTCGTAAACTCCGGTAATTTATCCAGGGCCACATTCATCCGAAACGTACCGGAATGAGATTTATAGCGCTGAATGCGGCTGCGAAAATCTGTTGGTAGTGCGTCGGCAGCAAGCAACTTTTCAAACAGGATTTTAGGGTGCACTGAGGAAACCACTAACGGTGCCCTGCGGTCTCCGTCGCTTGTGCGCACGCCATGCACCCCGTTCTGATTGGTAAGCACTTCTTGCACTGGTGTATCGGTTCTGATTTCAACGCCTTGCTGCTCACAAGCGCTTTGCATGGCCTGCGTGATGGCACCCATGCCGCCTATCGCATGTCCCCAGGCTTCGCGAACTCCTGCTGCCTCGCCAAATACATGGTGGAGTAGTACATAGGCAGTGCCTGGCGCATAGGGTGACGCAAAGTGGCCGACAACTGCATCAAAACCAAACAGGGCTTTAACGGTGTCGTTCTCAAAATAGTGGTCGAGTATTTCACCAGCTGACTTGGTGAAAAAATCCAGCAGATCGCGCTGCGACTCCTGCGATAGCTTGCTGGCTATCCGGGCGCTCTTGAGCAGGGTAATGATGTCGGCCAGCCCACCACCTGCATTGGGCGGGGAGATCAGCAAGAACTCGCGCAGGCAATCGACTACTTTTTCAAGCGCGGCCTGGTACTCTTTGTACGCAATAGCGTCAGCCTTGGAGTGGCGAGCGATTTCGCGTTCGGTTAATCCATTACGACCCGCCAGCAAATAATCGTTTTCCGTTGGAATGAAGTTATCGATTTTACGCAGCACCACTTCCAGGCCATGCCGGGATAACTGCATGTCGGAGATTACCTTCGGCTGTAGCAATGACACCGTGTACGAGGCGACTGAATTTCGAAAACCGGGGTGGAATTCTTCCGTGATCGCGGCTCCGCCAACTGTCGAACTGCGCTCCAGCACACAGGTTTTCAGGCCCTTTCTGGCCAAGTAAAAGGCGCAGACCAGGCCATTGTGACCTCCACCAATAATGATGGCGTCGTAGCGTTTGTTGCTCATGTTTGTTGTTTGCCCGGGCGGGTGAATATTTCCTCGCAGGATAGGCGAAACCAGCGGATTTGCAAGCAGCGATTGCTAAACGACTAAACTTCCTCAGTGTGCTTCCTGATCGCATTCCACCCAGAGACCGGGTTGGTCAGCACGTGCGGCCATGGCAAATAAATCCAGGTTTTGATTGAGCAGGATATAGCCATCACGACTATTGAACTTGACGTAGATGTCTGCGGTCAGTTGATCAGGTTTAGGGCCGATTGAACATCCCGAATGCACACTCACGCTGAGACTGCCCGAGCCTTCAATCTGTTGATCCCGGATCGCGCGGATCCGATTTTGGCTGGTGCGCATGGCCTCCGCCGCCTTTGGATTAAGGAAAAACACAGTAACCGCTTCGTCTTCGTTTACATCGGCCTGCACTTCAGCGGGGTCGGCATTCCGCCTGATACTGGCGACATACTCATCGGTAAAATTATGTTCGGTGACCTCCGAGGAAAAGCCCAGGCTTAAGCTCGTTGATCCATCCTGTAACTGGACGCCCTGGTGTGTGACGACCGCAATACTGATCTCTGCCGGATCGGTATCGAGTGGATTGAGATTGCGGAGTTTCCAAATGCTGGTGATTGGTATGCCCGCACAGGCGGTGAGCGTACTGATGGCCAGCAATATGAGGATGATGTGCTTAATCAAGTTATCCATCGGGTATAGTCCTTTAGAAGATTGCGATCAGTCAACCCGGTCAGTTGTTTGTTTTTGTGTAGACAGTTCATCTCGCGCCTGACGATAAACCCGGTAGTCGGTGCCCAACCCTGCCAGGCAGTCAGCGCGCGCGTTTTCCGCCACCAGGCGTTCGCATCGTTGCCGCTCGCTGCTTTGCACCTGTTCATAGACCTGCTGGTGTGAGCAGGCGGTAAGCCACAGAGTCACCAGTATTGCCCAGGCCGAGCTAGTCGTCTTCATGCCGATACTCCAATAGGTCGCCGGGTTGGCACTCAAGGAATTCACAAATTTTGGCCAGCGTATTAAAGCGAATACCTCTTACCCGCCCCGTCTTTAACAGGGAAATATTTTGCTCGGTAATACCCACAAACTCAGCCAGTTCCTTGGAACGCTTTTTTCGACTTGCCAGCATGGTGTCGAGATTAACGATGATACTCATGGCGCTTACACGAATTCCGCGTTTTCGGCTGCCAGCTTTTGGCCCTCTCGCAGGATCCAGGTGATGACCAGAATTGTTCCGGCGATAAAAATCATGGATATCTCGCGAGAACCAAATTCTACTACCACGGATTTTTGCCCAGGTGGGTTTCCCATGGTCAGAATCAGGCTTAGTGCCGCACTGACGACGGGTTTTAGCAATGCGCTGATAAACAGGGTTAAACCAAAAATATGCAGATGCCGGGCACTGTGCTCGCTGAAGAACTCACCTTGTTGAAACAATACAAATAAGCGTCGTAAGTGACTGATGCCATAAACCAGTACCAAAATGCTCAACATGCTCAAGCCACCTGCCAGCACTAGCTGATAGAGCTCGATGTATTGCATATCTAATAAAAGGGATTCCCTGGCAAACGACAGCTCAGCTAGATACTGGTCGGCGTTAGTCCAAAACCAGATTACCCACATTGGCAGGGCAATCATCACGATTAAGCAGAAATGCTCCATGAGTCGGCTAATGGTTTTGATTCGAGCAATATTGTTCACCTGTGTAACCTCTTAGTAGTCTTTACCTTATTGTTAAACGAATATTTATTATTGTTTTACGATAATTATTGACCTATAGTCGGCGTCAATCAATAAGGTAAAGACTACTAAGAGGTTACACAGGTGAACAATATTGCTCGAATCAAAACCATTAGCCGACTCATGG
>JBCCFY010000018.1:0-89862 GCA_039110515.1 Pseudomonadota bacterium | reverse complement strand
GTAGGCGATTACCGCAACGATCAAACTGCCGCTGCCTTGGATCAGCACTTCTTTGGCACCTTCTTCTTCCCACAGGATAGACATGCGTTCAATGGTCCAGGCCATGATGATCATCGGGAAAAAAGTGATGGTTAACGCCTCGGTCAATCCCATTCGGAAGGCAATCACGGTAAACAACACGATGATTGCGATCACCACAATCACCACCGCCGATATCCTCGATACAAGTAACAGATTTAAATGTGATAAATAGGATCGTATCAACAGCCCGATGGACACAATCGCCAGGAAGCCAATGACACCGTTAACCAGTTCAGTCTGGATAAAAGAGGTGGCAATCAAAATAGGCATAAATGTGCCGCTACATTTCAAGCCAATTATTAGACGCAAAAATACAACCACCAGCGCCCCAATGGGCAGCAACAATATTCCTTTGAATAGGTTTTGCTCGGCGACGGGAAGATGATAGAGACCAAAATCCAGGATATCGCCTTCCATTGCGGAGCGATTCGCTTCCTGCAATGCACTTTGTTTATTATGACTGATCGCGAAGCGGATAGAGGACCGTCGACCACCCTCAACATCCAACAACGAAGGCGAACCCTGCTGCCAGATCAGTACAGGCAGCTCAGGCTTTAACTGGCCCGATTCCACGTCGATCAACTGCCAGCTACGATCAATGTATATTTTTACCAGTGGAATAAGTTGCTGGTTTCGTCGCCCATCTTCCAGAATCAGGCCGCGAACCGGTTGTGCTGCAATCCCCGCCATTTGTACTAATTGAACCAGTGCCTCACTTTTGGAATATCGCGACAACAACATCGACACATTTTGATCGGCCGACGCGAATAACTTCAACAGCTCTAAAATTAAGAACTCCTGGTCACCAGACCTCGCGTAAGCGCCATCCAGTATCGTTTGCGCGGAACTCTGGTAAGGCTCAGCCAAAGTATCCGCTGTTATCTCGCCCGCTGGGCCCTGCTCCTCGACAGGATTGATGGCTTGCCGGAACGAAGCCTGGTAATACAGCGTCTGCTTTCCCTGCACCTGGCGTTTACTCCAGGTAACTTCTGACTTCTCACCGTCTCTGCTTAAATGAACGCCATAGGCAGGTGAGGCGGTAAACTCATCCACCAACTCAAATTTACTGTCCCTGGGCAAGGTGAGCCGAGCAGTAACCGGTTCGTTTCTGCCGAAAAACTCTATCTCCGCTTCTATTTGCCAGACATCGATTTGTTCACCGGCGGTCAACGGCACGCCCACTTCAACATGCCGATAATAGATGTTGGAGAGACCAGCCACGACCAAGGCCAGCACCAGCAGCATGAAGGGCATTCTGGAGGTCATGCTACTTACCACCGAGTAAGTAACGACTACTTACGTCGACGACAGCAATATCACGCAAAAAACTTCGTCCTATCAAAACCTGGAATTCCAGGTGTGATCGGTCTGCTAGATTAAACACCTGCTTACGGTATTTCACGCCACCAATCTTGATATCGAGTTTTATCTCTCGGCGCCTCTCTGCTTTTTCATCGCTTTCCCGTTTGATTCTCACGCTGTCATAGATCGGATATCGGTGGACCCGGGCATTTTCCTTATCAGTAAGGGTGAACCTGATCCATTTTTTACCATCGCGCTCGAAGCGTTTAATGTTGTACACCCCTAAAGAAGAAGTTTCAGCACCCGTATCGATCCGGGCATCGATGCGTTTTTTTGCATCGATAAACAAGATTGATTCAACTTCGCCCAACATCAATTTATCCTGGGCTTTGTCATTGTCATCGGAAACGACACAGCCTTCGTGCTCAACAGTCTCCTCGTCGGCGATCAGTTTGCTCGCAGCTATTGCTTCAGTGAGCTGCGACATGATTTTTTCATCACTCTGTCGACAACCCTTGGCAATCTGCTTGGAAAGTGTTTTTTCCAAGCGCTCGATGTTCGTGTTGATCTCGGCTAGCCTGGGTTCAATCGGGTTTTCAACATTTTCAGTTGTAGCACAGGCTGACAGGATCAATAAGCTGACGAGGTAACCTAAATGTCTTAGCATTCTTAGTAGATTCGGTTTGGAAACCGATATTATGAGTGATGTTCGGGGAGGCCCGCAGGCGTCTAGGAACCAGTTGTAACAGATTCAGACAACAATAAAAAGATCACTAAGGCATTAGCGAACCCATTAGTCGAAAGTCGGAATGAGAATTTTCAAGACCATAAACAACGGTGCCGACGTAAAACCTGACGGCTTAAATCAAACCAGATGATTGTGGCTAATCATCAGACATCCTTAGTACATTGCTCGCATCACAGACTTTGCAAATCATGTAACGCTCAAATTGCGAGCTGTCATTGGAGTCTCGCACATCTTCAGTGGATAAAAACGAATCACATCCGCATGGGCAGCTTACTTTCTCGTCAGGGTTTTCAGCAAGCCTGATACCCGCGTCTATCCACTTTTGCATCAATTCGTCATCCATTACCGCAACACCTGTTCAGCCCGCATCGCAAAATTAAATGCTTCTTCAGTTTCCTGGGTTGCGAGTGCGCCCGAGACGCCTCCAGATGAAGTGCTGTTTCTCAATCGGTACAACTCGTGCAAAATAGTACGATCTAACTCTTGCAAGGATTCAAACGCCTCCCGCCCTATTAAAAATCCATTTTCACCAAACATCGTCATGCCAGACGCCGGCAAGCCCGGCTCATACTGGATTAGCCTGCCATTTATTATCTCCATGGCAGGTTCACCATCTTTCTGCGCGGTGAGTAAGTTAGCGAATTGTGCAGACAAAATTATTCCTCTGGCCTCCTGAATGATTTCCACCTCAACCTCGGAAAAACCAAGCGACAGTAGCCCGTCATCAATTGTATTACTCTTAGTGGCAACGCTAACACTAGCGGGAGGGATTGGATCGGCCCCTTCAACCAATCTTTCCTGCTTAATATGTGAGCAAGCAGAGACGAAAAAAACAATTAATAAATATAGAAACGAACTTGGTCGCATCATCTGCCAGGTTTCTTTAGATTAAGTAACTCCAATAACATTTAGATTGTAGAACAAATTACGCCCCAAGTCGGTAATGTCAGTGTCGACCGTGTCTGACTCCATTTTAACAACCAACGTTTGATGTGATGACCACTATTATCGATGGCACTGGTAACCCCGAAAGAAGCCCCATCGCGACTGCACTAATCCTTATCAATAAGCTGGGCTGCACCTAAAAACTGGGTGAGTTGCGGCCAGGGTCTCGGGCAATTATTGTGGCCACAATTAACTTCTACCAAACGTGCTCTTTTGGCCAACTCGGCCAGTCGCTGGGTGTGAGAGAAAGGAATCAATTTGTCGTTGCGGCCATGATATAGAAACACTGGAATGTCCAACTCAGGCACAATCTGATCGTTATCGAATTGATCTCGTAACAGGAATGCTGGGTAGCCGTGTTCCTTTACCAAGCTGCGAAGGGAAGAGAACGCGGATTCTAGCACCAATGCTGCCACTGGCCGCTTTGCCGCCAACAGACAGGCTACGCCACTACCGATAGACCGCCCATAAGCAATAATCCGTTGCTCATCAATATCCTGACGTTTCGAAACCAGGTCCAGCGCCTGCAGAGCTGATTCCTCTATCGAGGCCGCAGTCGGAGATCCTGGCGCACCAGCATAACCAGGGTACTCTAATAGTAAAATCGCAAAACCCAGCTCACGAAAATGGCGAAAGGCCTCCAGCCACCAGTGCGCTACTTCACCGTTGCCATGGGCGAACACGATTAACGGCGCTGGCCCTTCCCCATCAAGAGGTTTGGCCAGTAAACCGTAGCCGACGCGAGCCTCTATTAACTCAACATCGGCTGGCAGAGCGAGTGGGCGACCGTCTCCTGGGGCTGGAAACAGAATTTTTCGCTGACCGAAATAGAGCGCCGTTATGAAAACGACCGCGGCTATCAGCAATAAAAGCGCAATATTGCGCAACCTACGCCCTCTCTAGTTACCCGTGATCTCTAATAACTTCTTTTCGCTAATCCTGCTGTCTTATTCCGCCGCAGCTTTTACAAAGCGCAAAGTCATGCGATCACTCTCACCAATCTCCAAGTACTTTTCGCGATCTTCATCGCCGAGTGTCAAGGTCGGTGGCAAGCGCCATACGCCGCTGTCATGATCTTTTAAATCCTTGGGGTTCGCATTCACCTCAGATTTAGCATCCAGTGTGAAACCAGCTTTTTCCGCCGCTTCGATAATGCGGGATTCAGGTACATAACCCTTTTTGGCCCATTCTACTGCATCGCCACCTTCTGGTGCCCGATGTTGTACCACGCCGAGCACACCACCTGGTTTCAGTACTTTGTAAAAGTCGGAATAGATATCATCGATCAGGCCAGTGCGGGTCCAACCGTGGCTGCTGCGAAAGGTGAGCACCATGTCGACCGAGTCAGATTCCCACAAATCACGAGACTCAGGTGGTGAATAAGTTGCTACCTGCACCTGACCATAGACATCGGCCTGCTTCTCAATTTTCTCTAGTAAAGCCTTATGCTGGCGATAACGATACTTTGGTTGGCCTTCCACATCTGGGTCGTAGCTGCCAGCGATAAATACACCGGTATCACGCATGGACGGCGCGAGAACTTCACTGTACCAACCGCCGCCAGGAGCAATCTCCATAATCGTCATATCTGGTTTAAGACCAAAAAATTCCATGGTCTCAATCGGGTTGCGGTACTTGTTGCGCGCTTTGTTTTTATCACTGCGGTGTTCGCCCTCAGAGGCGGCTTTTAATTTTGCCGCAAAATCTGCGTCGAGAGCATAGCTTACGGGTGTGGAGAAAACGGCGATCAGGAACGCCAATGACAAGGTAATTTTATTCATTTCTTAGAGCCTTTTAATTTTTTGGTATCTTTTTTGTAGGTGGAAATTTGTGCCCAATATATGAACACAGCTCAATATAACGCCGATAGTCTAAACCGAAAGCGTCATAAATTGGTAAAGGTGTTGTGGTCGGTTTTCTGAGACCAATTTGCTTGTTTAATATCCAATGTGATTCTTCTGCACCAAAAGAACCGATCTGAAAGCGGTTGACCAATATCAGTCAGCGCACTAGTTTATAGACAAACATCCATGATAGGAGAAGGGCGCATGAGAGCATATCAACGATTTTCAGGTTTTTCCCTGTTGTTTATCACCGCCTTTGTCACTGCATGGTCGGCTGTGACAACGGCACGCGAACCTTATCAACTCCCGGTACTGGAGTTTAAGAAAAACACTAACCAGTATTATGTCAATGTCTCGGATGATGCCTACCTGCGTTATATGTGGGATTCGTTCGTGGCGCTCAACTGGCCTGCTTCCAATCAGCGCGGTGAGCCAAATACCAGCGCACGCGAACCCGCCAGCTCGTACCCGGTTGTCTGGGAAACACTCGCTCAACCTGGCGAAGTCTTCCTGCCCTCCTCTGAATGGGACAACTATCCCGAATGGGACAACCTCACTCCAACCCCGGGTGGCTTGCCTTTAGAGAAAGCCAAATCCTTATGCAAAGGATTTACCCTTGGCAAAGACATCATTCTGTACGACATCAATCAGCCCAATATCGATATTCGAATCGGCGCAGTGGCACCCTTATTGGATCAGCACAGACGCTATGTGCGCTACCAGGTGGCGATGAACCGCCCGCTGTTCGAGTACTTTCGTAACAACAAGTATTACAATGCCGACAATCAAATCGAGGCAGTGCGCATCAGTGAAAAAGCGCAGTATCAACAGTCCGAAAAGGCGCCGGAAAATGGCTTTGTCGCATTGCCCTTTGATAATAATGGAGAGCCCGGGATGCTGGAGATCAAATCGGCCTGGCGCGTACTCGACCCGGAATACGACAAACCCGAGCGCTACTATGCACGGCCTGGTTTTATTCTAAGCCCGAACCGCGAAACCTGCACCCGCGCACCGGCCGGATTAGGCCTGGTGGCGTTACACGTGCACCGCCTCACGCGCTTAAGTCATGCCGCCTCCACCTTTGAACAAGTAGATAATGTGGCGATCCTCGATCCATCCACCGCCGAAGGTGTACAACCGTCTTTTAATCCTGGCACCAGTAACCACACCCAAACCAATATCTGGCCACCCTATGGCAATATCGGCTTTCAGGGAGAGCTGCCACCACTGATTACGGACAAGAGCATCTTGCCACCGCGGCATGAGCGGCAGCCCAACAATATTTCGCGGGCAACAGAAATACCGGATTCAGTGCGTGCGGTTAACCAGGAATATCAGGAGACGTATAAGGGCACTCCCATGCAGTACTACCATATTATTAACGCACAACATGTGCGCTCAGATTGCGCTATGCAGGAAACCGGCAATTGGAGCAAACCGCAGAAGTGGAACAAGAGTAATTGTCCGCAGCCGAGCACCGCGACGCTTATCAACGCCGCACTGGAGTCCTATACACAATTGGTTAACCCGTTTACCGATCAGCCTTATAACTACAGCTGCCAGGGCTGTCACTCGCACGCGCGGCCCTGTGGTTTTGCGGGCGCAACCAAGCCGGAACTGACCTTTCGCGGGGAGTTTATGGTGATGAGTTACTTCCCCAGCAATGCAAAGTTCCCTGGCCAGGTAGGCGCGCCAGATGATTACTCCTGCAACAATCCGGCGACTCAGCCACCTATGCAATAGCTGAACATAGCCAGGCTATTACCTCAGTTTTTACAGACTCAGAACCCGAGCACTGAGTCGGGCAGAATATGCGCCAGGTCCTCGCTATCGATTAGCTTGGCGGCTGCTTCGATATCGGTGGCAAAGTAACGATCTTTATCGTAAAACGCCACTGCTTTGCGCAGAACATCTTTCGCTTGCTCCAATGGCTCGCTGGTTTTCAGTGGCGCCCTGAAATCAACACCCTGACAGGCAGCCAGCCATTCAACGGCCAGTATTCCAACTACGTTGTCGAAAATATCCTGCAGCCTGCGCGCAGCAAACGTTGCCATGGAGACGTGGTCTTCCTGGTTTGCTGAGGTGGGTAGGGAATCAATCGACGCCGGATGGGCAAGGGTTTTGTTTTCGCTCGCCAGTGCGGCACTGGTTACCTGGGCTATCATAAAGCCAGAGTTCACCCCGCCGTTTTCCACCAGGAACGGTGGCAGGCCGCTCAGGTTAGAGTCGATCAACAAGGCCATACGGCGCTCCGACAATGCACCTATTTCTGAGAGTGCAATCGCAAGCATATCGGCGACCATGGCAACGGGTTCTGCGTGAAAATTACCACCGGACAAAATGTCGTTTTCCTCCGGGAATACCAGCGGGTTATCGGATACGCCATTCGCTTCAGTTAACAGCACTTCTGCAGCAAAGCGAATCTGTTGCAAGCAGGCGCCCATCACTTGTGGTTGGCAGCGCAGCGAATACGGGTCCTGAACTTTTTCACAATCCGTTTCACCACTTAAGTGACTGTCACCAATCTCCGAGCGCTGTAAGAGTTCGCGGTAGGCTTTGGCCATATCGATCTGCGATTGATGACCGCGAGCTAAATGGATACGTTGGTCAAACGGCACGCGTGACCCCTTGGCTGCCTCAACCGCCAGGGCACCGATGACCGTTCCTGCCTTCAGCGCATTCTCGGCATGGAACAGGCCCTGCAAGGCAAAGGCGGTGCTGGCCTGTGTGCCATTCAGAAAGGCCAGGCCTTCTTTGGGCGCCAACACAATCGGCTCGACACCTGCTACCTTCAACGCTTCTTTGGCGCTGATTCGCGCGCCATTGTGTAAGGCTTCACCTTCGCCCAGCAACACCGCGCTCATATGCGCCAATGGTGCAAGGTCACCTGAGGCGCCGACTGAGCCCTTTTGCGGAATGGCCGGGTAGACATCACTATTGACCAGCTTGATTAGCGCCTGGATCACCTCTAGGCGGATGCCCGAGAACCCTCGCGCGAGAGAGTTGATCTTTAGCACCATCAACAGGCGCACCGTACTTTCGCTCATAAAATCGCCAATACCGGCAGCATGCGATAACACGATACTGCGTTGCAGCACCTCCAGTTCATCGGCCTGGATCTTGGTATTGGCCAGCAAGCCAAAACCAGTGTTGATCCCGTATACGGTACGATCGTTAGCAATCACATCGGCGACGACCTGGGCAGCTCGTTCAATATTCTTATGGCAGTCGGGGTCCAGTGACACTTCCACGTGATGACGGTTCACCTCGCGCAATTGCGCCAGCGTGAGTTCACCCGGTTTGATGACTAGCGAATTCATCGGCGCTCTCCTCTTAGCTGGTCGCGTTATCAAGGTCCAACATCGGCAAATCCAGACCTTCCTCGCGGGCGCAATCAATGGCGATCTGGTAGCCCGCATCAGCATGTCGCATGACGCCGGTTCCGGGATCATTTCGCAACACGCGACCAATCCGGGCCGCCGCTTCATCGGTACCATCACAGACGATTACCACACCTGAGTGCTGGCTAAAACCCATGCCTACCCCACCACCGTGGTGCAGGCTTACCCAGGTAGCGCCGCCAGCCGTACTCAGCATGGCGTTCAGCAGAGGCCAGTCCGATACGGCATCCGAACCATCAAGCATGCTCTCGGTTTCGCGGTTGGGTGAGGCAACGGAGCCACTATCAAGGTGGTCACGACCAATCACCACAGGTGCAGACAGCTCGCCCGTTTTAACCATTTCGTTAAACGCCAGGCCAAGTCGCGCCCGATCTTTCAAACCTACCCAGCAGATACGGGCTGGCAGGCCCTGGAACTGGATACGCTCGCGCGCCATGTCCAGCCAGTTGTGCAGATGCGGATCATTCGGAATTAGTTCTTTGATTTTGGCATCGGTTTTATAGATGTCTTCGGGGTCACCACTCAGCGCCGCCCAGCGGAACGGACCTATGCCCTGGCAAAACAGTGGGCGTATATACGCTGGCACGAAGCCGGGAAAATCGAAGGCATTTTCGACGCCTTCTTCCAGCGCCATTTGGCGAATATTGTTGCCATAGTCCAGGGTCGCTGCACCCGCTGATTGCAGATCCAGCATGGCTTGTACTTGAATGGTCATGGATTGCTTGGCGGCCTTTACCACTGCAGCTTCATCTTGCGTACGCATTTCAGCCGCCTTCTCCATGCTCCAACCCTGTGGCAAATAGCCGTTCAGCGGGTCATGCGCACTGGTTTGGTCAGTTACCACATCCGGCGTAATACCGCGTTTGACTAACTCAGGAAAAATATCTGCCGCATTCGCTAAGAGGCCAATAGAAATAGCCTGGTTGTTTGCCTTGGCGTCTTCGAGCATGGCCAGGGCTTCATCCAGGGAAGTGGCTTTTTTATCGAGGTAACGCGTGTTCAACCTGAAATCAATACGGCTTTCATCAACCTCTACATCAATCATCGAGAAGCCAGCCATGGTGGCCGCCAAGGGTTGCGCGCCACCCATGCCTCCGAGACCGGCGGTCAGAATCCACTTGCCGGAGGCATCGCCATTAAAATGTTGCTTCGCCACGCTTACAAAAGTCTCGTACGTTCCCTGGACGATGCCTTGCGAACCAATATAAATCCATGAGCCGGCCGTCATTTGGCCGTACATCATCAGCCCCTTTTTATCGAGCTCGTTGAAATGCTCCCAGTTAGCCCAGTGCGGCACCAGGTTTGAGTTGGCGATAATGACCCTGGGGGCATTCTCGTGAGTTTCGAAAACACCCACCGGCTTACCACTTTGAACCAGCAGTGTCTGGTTGCTCTCCAGGCGAGTCAATACTTCAACAATCTTGTCGTAGCACTGCCAATTACGGGCTGCGCGGCCAATCCCACCATAAACCACCAGGTTTTGTGGATGCTCGGCAACCTCTGGATCCAGGTTATTCATCAGCATCCGCATCGGAGCTTCGGTTAGCCAGGATTTCGCGGTCAATTTGCTGCCTGTGGCGGCCTTGATCACGCGGACAGGATCGTGTCGGTTTGATAGTGAGTGATTCATGATGTGTTCTCCGTTGTGTCTCTACGACGGCTTATTAATGTGGATATGTCCGCCCAAGCGATAACGATCACCAGGGTGGATCAAGGTGGCAACGCTGACCATGCCCTGTTGCGACCAGGTGCGACGGCTAATCTTTAAACAGGGTGCGTTGCTGGAAATATTCATGTGTTGCGCAATCAGATGCTCCGACTCATCACCCGGCAGAATGGCCTCAACAATGTGATCTGCCTCAGTGAGCGGTGCGATCTTTGACAGGTACACGTTTGGTGTGGTCGCAGTGAAATCCTGCTCCAGGTAATCCGGAACCAGGGCGGAATTCACAAACCGATCCTCAAATTGAATGGCTTGACCGTTCTCAAAGTACACCAGCACCGAGCGAGATATTGCTGCGCCGGGCTCCAAGCCAAACCAGCCGGCTTGTTGGACATCTGCGGCAACCGACTCAAGCTGCAAAACCTCTACCGTGCACTTGTGGCCGCGCTCACGAATCTCGTCGGCGATATTACGAATCTCCAACATCGAGCTCATCGGCCTGGAATCAGACACAAATGTGCCCAAGCCCTGGCTGCGAAACAGGATGCCCGCATCAGAAAGCTCATCCAATGCGCGTCGTGCCGTCATCCGGCTGACTGAGAATTGCTGCGATAACTGGTTTTCCGAGGCCACCTTGGTGCCAGGCAACAACTCACCACGCTCTATCTTGGTGAGCAGGTGATTCTTAATGGTTTCGTATCTGGGCTGCGACATAGTTGGGCTACGACAAAGGACTTTCTGACAAATCGTTACTTTTCTGACGCAATAGTGTACTTGTATATACATGTTTATACAAGTAAACTATTGCCTCCGTGATACGATTGCTTGCGTCTCGATAAACCCTGGAGATTCACTTGGAGATTGATTACCTGATCAGCAATGTAAACCTGGCTGGCTTTGGCCAAGCGAGTGCGTCCTATGGACACATCCCCGAAGCCGTTGTTGCCATTCAGGACAATAGAATTGCGTTCGCCGGTAGCCAGGACGAGTTTGAGCAAGAGCAAAACACAGTTATCAAGAAACAACTTGATGCGAACGGAGCCTGGATGACTCCGGGCTTGATAGATTGCCACACACACTTGGTGTTTGGCGGCAATCGGGCGGAAGAATTCGAGTGGCGCTTACAGGGAGAGAGTTACGAACACATCGCACGGCGGGGTGGCGGCATTGTATCCACTGTTAATCACACGCGCGCATTAAGCGAAGAAGAGTTATATCAGCAATCTGCACCACGGTTACGTCGCCTGTTGGAGGAAGGCGTTACCACGGTTGAGATTAAATCGGGCTACGGGCTGGACGCAGAAAACGAAATCAAAATGCTCAGGGTGGCACGCGCCCTGGAAGCGGATCACCCGGTCACCATCAAGACCACCTTCCTCGGTGCACACGCTGTCCCTGTGGAATATCAGCAGCAGGAACAAGGCCAACAGGCCTATATCGATTTCGTCTGCGAGGAGATGCTGCCCGAGGTAGCTAATCTACAACTGGCCGATGCGGTGGATGTGTTCTGTGAGGGAATTGGCTTTACCCCACAGCAATGCGAGCAGGTATTCCAGGTTGCCCAAGGCCTCGGCTTACCCGTCAAAGGTCATGTAGAACAATTAAGCGATTTGAAAGGTGCGGTACTGGCCAGTCAATACGATTGCCTGTCGGTAGATCATATTGAATATCTAGCGGAGGAGGATGTCGGCGCACTCACAGACACCGTGGCGGTGCTGCTGCCAGCCGCGTTTTATTGTCTAAATGAAACACAAAAACCACCGATCCGGGCACTGCGGGATCATCATATCCCCATGGCAGTGGCCACCGACCTGAATCCCGGTACCGCACCGCTGGCCTCGTTGCTGACCGCCATGAATCAAACCTGTGTGCTGTTTGGCTTAACACCTGAGGAAGCATTACGGGGCGCCACACAACATGCAGCCCAGGCGCTGGGCATTAGCAGTAAGGGACAGATAATTGCCGGTATGGATGCAGACCTGTTGCTGTGGGATATCCAGCACCCCGCCGAGTTGGCCTACGGGGTGAACTTTCATCGTCCCAGCCATATCTGGCAGAATGGTCGTCTTTGTGGTGGCAGCCATGGCGATGCTTGAAGCAGGTAGACTATGAGTAACGATGCACTGATACATTGGCAGGGCCGGGTCGATGCCGAAGATGGCGATCGCGGCTTGCGTATGCACCAGGTTGTGCAGACATTCACCCCGGAAACCTCGGATCCCGGCATCTGCCTGTTAGGCCTTGCTTCGGACCTCGGTGTGGCACACAACCAGGGCCGGATTGGCGCAGCCGAGGGTCCGACGGCCCTGCGACAGGCGCTGGCAAGCTTGGCCTGGCATTTTAATAAACCATTGTTTGATGCCGGCGATATTGCCGTTATTGCAGAAACCAATACCGACTCTCTCGCCGACGCGCAATCGCGCTACGCCGACGTTGTAACCCAGGCGTTGAGCAGTAAGCAGTTTGTGATCGGCCTGGGTGGCGGACACGAAATCGGTTGGGCCAGCTACCAGGGCTGCCGACGGTTCCTGGATCAAAACCAGCAGCAAAGTACCAGTATTGGAATCCTCAACTTTGATGCTCATTTTGATTTGCGCAAACCCGCACCCGGCGCGGCCTGGGCCGGGAGTTCAGGCACACCGTTTTACCAGGTTTCGCAAGATTGCCGGGCCCGTGGCCAGGAATTTCATTACGCCTGTATGGGGATTAATCCATCGGCCAACACCCGTGCCCTGTTTGATTACGCTGAGAATCAGCAGGTGGATTTTCTATACGATACCGAATGCACCATTGATGATAGTGTGGCGGTGTTAGAAGGCTTCCTGGCAAAAATTGATACCCTTTATGTCACCTTGTGTCTCGACGTGCTGCCTGCCGGAGTTGCGCCGGGGGTCAGCGCGCCTGCCGCCTTGGGCATCGACCTAGGGTTTATTATCAATAGTCTTAACCAGGTTAAGCAGCTCTGTGATCAACACCAGGTGCACTGGATGATGGCAGACATTGCCGAACTCAACCCCAAATACGATATCGACCAGCGCACAGCCAAGGTGGCTGCACGGCTGGTCTTTGAAATCATCGAACTAAACCAGGGATAGCCCTATTTCAAGCCCATCAAGTTACTTTTCGACATTAACTTGACGTTTACGTTAACGTAAACTATGTGTATACTGACGGCCCAAAATTGATAACGCCAATGAGTTGCCCTCTATCAGTATGCAAGCCAGTTATTCCATTCGCGACCTTGCCCAGGAATTTGATGTAACACCGCGAGCATTGCGGTTTTATGAAGAAAAAGGCCTGCTGCAACCCACGCGCCACAAGCAAAGCCGCTCCTACAGCAACGCGGATCGTACCCGCTTAAAGTTGATTTTACGCGGCAAACGCCTGGGGCTGACGCTGGAGGAAAGTAGCGACATCATCTTGATGTACAACCCGGCGGGCAACCGCAGGCAAATCCAGAGCCTGATCGACAAGATCCAGGAAAAGAAGGTACAGCTCTTGCAACAACAGGAAGACCTGGATTCCATGCTCCAGGATCTAAACAAATCAGAGCAACGCTGCCGAGCCGCGTTGCGAGACAACGACAAAGGCTAAACGCGCCTCTCCACGAATAACGACACACCGTCACGACCAAAGAAAAGACTATGACCACTAACTACCCTACTCTTCAATACGATCTCGGTGAAGAAATCGACATGCTGCGCGAGATGACGCACCAGTTTGCGCAAAGCGAAATCGCCCCGCGTGCGGCGCAAATTGACAGCGACAACCTGTTTCCCAACGATTTATGGAAGAAGTTTGGTGACCTAGGTCTGCTCGGCGTTACGGTGAGCGAAGAATATGGCGGCAGCGACATTGGTTACCTTGGCCATGTGGTGGCAATGGAGGAGATCAGTCGCGCGTCCGCCTCGGTGGGCCTTTCCTATGGCGCCCACTCCAACCTCTGCGTTAACCAGATCTTCAAAAACGGCAACGAGGAACAAAAACAAAAGTATTTGCCCAAGTTATGTTCCGGTGAACACATCGGCGCGCTGGCCATGTCGGAACCCAATGCCGGGTCAGATGTGGTGAGCATGAAATTGCGCGCCGACAAAAATGGCGATCACTACTTGCTGAATGGTAACAAGATGTGGATCACCAATGGCCCGGACGCCGATACCTACGTGGTCTACGCAAAAACAGATATTCATGGTGGTTCCAAGGGGATGACCACCTTTATTATCGAGCGCGGCTTCAAGGGTTTTTCACAGGCGCAAAAGCTGGATAAACTCGGTATGCGCGGTTCCAACACCTGTGAGTTGGTATTTGAAGACTGCGAAGTGCCGGTTGAGAATGTCCTCGGCTTTGAAGGGGGCGGCACCCGAGTGCTGATGTCTGGCCTCGACTATGAGCGAACCGTCTTGTCGGGTGGTCCCGTCGGCATTATGCAAGCCTGCATGGACATTGTCGTACCTTATGTACACGAACGTAAACAGTTCAACAAAGCGATTGGCGAGTTTCAATTGATGCAAGGCAAACTGGCTGATATGTACACCCACCTCAGTGCCTGTCGCTCTTACCTGTATGCGGTAGCAAAAGCCTGTGATCGCGGCCAGGAAAGCCGCAAAGATGCTGCAGCCGTGATCTTGTTCACCGCCGAGCACGCTACGCAAATGGCCCTGCAGGCGATCCAGACACTGGGCGGTAATGGCTATATTAATGAGTACGCCACCGGCCGACTGCTGCGGGACGCCAAGTTGTACGAGATCGGCGCGGGCACCTCTGAAGTGCGACGCATGTTGATTGGTCGCGAGCTGTTTGCCGAAACCGCCTGAGCCTGTTTAGACACTCCATTGCGAGGCTGCCATGAATACCATTAAATCCAGGATCAACCCGAGATCGGATGATTTTATCGAGAACGCTGCACATATGCAGACACAGGTTGATGATCTCTATCAGCGCATAGAGGAAATCAAACAGGGTGGAGGCCCCACCAGCCAGGAACGCCATGAATCACGCGGCAAACTGCTGGCCCGAGATCGCATCGAAAACCTGCTGGATTCCGGTTCGCCATTCCTGGAGCTCTCACAACTGGCGGCCTACAAAGTCTATGGCGATGAGAACGTAGCCGCCGCCGGATTGATTACCGGCATTGGGCGAGTCGCTGGCCAGGAATGCATGATCGTGGCCAATGATGCCACGGTAAAAGGCGGCACCTACTATCCACTCACGGTAAAAAAGCACTTACGTGCGCAGGCCATCGCAGAACAAAACCACCTGCCCTGTATTTACCTGGTCGACTCCGGCGGTGCTAATCTGCCTCGTCAGGACGAAGTGTTTCCCGACCGTGAGCATTTTGGTCGCATCTTCTTTAACCAGGCGAATATGTCGGCCAAGAATATTCCCCAGATAGCTGCGGTAATGGGCTCTTGCACCGCTGGTGGTGCCTATGTGCCAGCGATGGCGGACGAATCCATTATTGTTAAAGATCACGCCACCATTTTCCTGGCCGGTCCGCCGCTGGTTAAAGCCGCTACTGGCGAAGTGGTCACCGCACAGGAGTTGGGCGGCGCTGATGTGCATTGCCGCGAGTCTGGCGTATCGGATCACTACGCGCAAAACGATCATCACGCACTGAAACTGGCGCGCCGCTCAATCAGTCGCCTGAATCGGGTCAAGCCCATGCAACTGGATGTAAAGGCCAGCGTGGAACCTCTGCACCCCGCCGAAGAAATTTACGGCCTGATCCCCAAGGACATGCGCCAACCGTTCGACGTGCGGGAAATTATTGCCCGGGTGGTTGATGGTTCTCAGTTTGACGAATTCAAAGCCTTGTTCGGCACCACATTGGTCTGTGGCTTCGCGCGCATTTATGGCTACCCGGTCGGCATTATTGCGAATAATGGCATCCTGTTCAGCGAGGCCGCGCAGAAAGGCGCGCACTTTATAGAGCTGTGCGCCCAGCGCAAAATCCCCCTGGTGTTCCTGCAGAACATCACCGGCTTTATGGTCGGCAAGCAGTACGAAGCCGGTGGTATCGCCAAACATGGCGCCAAAATGGTCACCGCGGTGTCCAATGCCAAGGTTCCAAAGGTCACCATCCTCATCGGTAATTCCTATGGTGCCGGTAATTACGGCATGTGTGGCCGCGCCTATGATCCAAATTTCCTATTTATGTGGCCTAACGCCCGCGTGTCGGTAATGGGCGGCGAACAGGCTGCTGGCGTATTGGCCCAGGTAAAACGCGCACAGAAAGACAAAGCCGGTGAAGACTGGAGCGAAGAAGAAGAGAATAAGTTTAAGCAACCAATCCTGGATAAATACGAAGAACAGGGCCACCCCTATTTTGCCTCGGCACGCTTGTGGGATGACGGCGTGATAGACCCGGCCGACACAAGACAGGTCCTCGGCCTGGCGATCTCCGCTGCGCTTAACAAAGAAATAGAAGACACACGCTATGGCGTGTTCAGGATGTAAGCATGAGTGACAATATCTTGCTGACCATAAGCCCGCAGGGGGTCGCTACCGTCTGCCTGAACCGGGAAGAAAAACATAACGCCTTTGATGACGAGATCATCCGAGAACTAACCGAGGCGTTTGCGCAAATTGACGCCGATAGCTCAATCCGCGCGATGGTACTGGCCGCCAATGGCCGATCATTTTCCGCTGGCGGCGACCTGGCCTGGATGCAGCGCATGGCCGATTACTCACGCGAAGACAATCTGCACGACGCTATGGCCCTGGCCAACATGCTGAGGCGCTTGAACAGCCTGTCCAAACCGACCATTGCCAAAGTGCAAGGCGCCGCTTTTGGCGGCGCAGTGGGTTTAGTCAGTTGCTGCGATATTGCCATTGGTAGCCCGCGGGCTAAATTTAGCTTAAGTGAAGTGAAAATTGGTTTGCTGCCTGCCACCATCTCTCCGTATGTGATCGCAGCTATTGGCCAACGAGCTGCACGTCGCTACTTTCTCACCGCTGAAGTATTTAATGCCGAACAAGCCCAGCAATTGGGATTGCTCCATGAGGTTGTGAACGAAGACGTACTTGATGGCGCTGTTGCGGACATGGTATCGAGCCTGCTTAACAACAGCCCCCAGGCGGTGGCTGCCAGCAAACAACTGATCCAGGACGTTGCGGGTAAAGAAATAGACGATGCGCTGGTAGCGATGACGAGTGAGCGCATCGCTGATATTCGTGTCTCTGCTGAAGGCCAGGAAGGATTGTCTGCGTTTTTACAAAAACGCACACCTGCCTGGCAGCAAGACAGCGCTGCAGGAGGCAAAGACAATGTTTGACAAAATCCTGATCGCCAACCGTGGCGAAATTGCCTGCCGTGTGATTAAAACCGCCAAGCGTATGGGTGTGCGTACGGTTGCGGTGTATTCCGATGCGGATGTAAAGGCCCTGCATGTCAGCATGGCTGATGAGGCCATTCACATCGGCGCGGCGCCCTCACAGGAATCCTACCTGGTGTCGGAACGAATTATTGAAGCTGCGCTACAAACGGGAGCGCAGGCGATCCACCCGGGTTATGGCTTCCTATCTGAAAATGCAGAATTCGCAGAGTTATGTGCGAAGAATGACCTGGTGTTTATCGGTCCACCCAGCTCGGCCATCGTGGCCATGGGCTCCAAGTCGGCTGCGAAATCCATTATGCAAGAGGCGGAAGTGCCGCTGGTGCCTGGCTATCACGGAGAAGACCAGGATTACGCCCTGCTCAAAGCGTCGGCCGATGAGATGGGTTACCCGGTTTTGCTGAAAGCAGTGGCCGGAGGCGGCGGCAAGGGCATGCGACAAGTCTGGTCAGAAC
The DNA here is from genome assembly GCA_039110515.1 of Pseudomonadota bacterium. Classification (GTDB taxonomy): domain Bacteria; phylum Pseudomonadota; class Gammaproteobacteria; order Arenicellales; family Arenicellaceae; genus Arenicella. The sequence goes on along the minus strand of JBCCFY010000018.1, from coordinate 72,089 downwards.
CCGAATTTCAACAGGCGCTGGACAACGCCAAGCGCGAAGCCATGTCCAGTTTCGGTAATGACGACATGCTGGTTGAGAAGTACCTGACCCAGCCCCGTCACGTGGAGTTCCAGGTGTTTTGTGACCAACATGGCAACGGCGTCTACTTGTTTGAACGTGATTGTTCGGTGCAGCGACGACATCAGAAAGTGATCGAAGAAGCGCCAGCACCAAATATGAGTGACGAGTTACGGGCCGCGATGGGTGAAGCCGCAGTTCGGGCCGCCAAAGCGATCGATTACCAGGGTGCGGGCACCGTGGAATTTTTGCTGGACGTGGATAACAGCTACTACTTTATGGAGATGAATACCCGTCTGCAGGTCGAGCACCCGGTCACCGAGTTCATTACCGGGCAGGACCTGGTTGAATGGCAAATGCGTGTCGCTAACGGCGAACCACTTCCTCTGAACCAGGATGAGCTGAGCATTAACGGGCATGCGTTTGAAGCACGTATCTATGCCGAAGATCCAGACAATGATTTTCTGCCTGCGACTGGCACCTTGCAACACCTTGTGCCGCCAGCAGAAAATGCCCATGTGCGGGTGGATACCGGCGTGGTGCAAGGTGATGAGGTCAGCCCATTCTATGATCCAATGATTGCCAAGCTGGTGGTCTGGGATGAGTCTCGTGAAAGAGCGCTGGCGCGCATGGCCCGTGCGTTGAGCGAATATCAGATCAGTGGCCTAACCACAAATATCCAGTTTCTCTATAACCTGGCTACCTGCCCGCCATTTATCCAGGCGGATCTCGACACAGGCTTTATTGAGAAACATCGCGAAGCGATTTTCCATGACTCGCAACTGGACGTGCTCGGCTACCTGCCGATGGCCAGCCTGTATCTCTTGCTGCGGCGGGAACAACAAAACCAAAGTAGCTCGCATTCCGATCCGTACTCGCCCTGGGCCGCGGTCAATGGCTGGCGCATGAACCAGGTCAATATGCACCTGGGCGCTATTATTGTAAACGGTGAGGAATATGAACTGCCAACCGAGGAATTCGGAACCGGTAGTAACCGTCAGTACCGCATTAATGTTGCTGAAAAAACCGTGATTGCCAGCGGCGAGTTGGAAGGCAATCGCCTGAGCGCGCAGATAGACGGACACATGCGCCGCGCTATCGTTGTTGCACATGATGACAAATTCACCTTGTTTACCGAACATGGCGCCCTGGACTTCAGCCTTGCCCAACCCGACTATGGCGATGCCGATGATGATGCTGGCGCGAGTGACTTCATCGCACCCATGAATGGTCGAGTAATCGAAGTATTGGTAGCGGCTGGAGATCAAGTGACAGAGGGTCAGGCACTGATCATTATGGAAGCGATGAAGATGCAACACACAGTCACCGCCCCGGCAGCAGGAACGGTGCAGGAGCTGTACTGCCAGGCCGATGACCTGGTCGATGGTGGCAGTGACCTGCTGGCATTCACTCCTGCTGAAGAAGGTACCGAGTAATGCCAACGCAGTCAGCCCTGCCCAGCGAGGTACGACTATTCGAAGTTGGGCCGCGTGACGGCCTGCAAAACGAGAAAGGCCAACTCACGGTTGAAGACAAAGTGGCGCTGGTAGACCAGCTATCTCAAACTGGTCTCACCGCCATCGAGGCAGGGAGTTTTGTGTCACCAAAATGGGTGCCGCAAATGGCCAACAGCGACCAGGTATTTCAGTCGATCAACCGTCAGCCGGGCATCAGCTACTCTGCCCTCACTCCCAACCTGCGCGGCTTTGAGGCTGCCCTGGCTGCAGGCGTGGATGAGGTGGCTGTGTTCGCCGCCGCATCGGAATCGTTCTCGCAGAAAAATATTAATTGCAGCATCGCGGAAAGCCTGGAGCGCTTTGCACCTGTGATGGAGGCAGCCCGGCACCATAACGTCCCGGTTCGTGGTTATGTCTCCTGCGTGGCAGGCTGCCCCTATGAAGGGGAGATCGCGCCGGAAGCTGTGGGCGATGTAGCTCAACAGTTATCCGCTTTGGGATGCTATGAAATCTCACTGGGTGACACCATCGGTACCGGTACGCCGCTGGTGATTCAGAAGATGATAGAAGCGGTGGCAAAACACACACCCGCCTCGCAACTGGCCATGCATTGCCACGACACCTATGGCCAGGCCATTGCCAATATTGTCACAGCGCTGGAATGCGGTATCACCACCATCGACAGTTCTGTTGCCGGACTCGGCGGCTGCCCATACGCAAAAGGGGCCTCCGGCAATGTGGCTTCGGAAGACGTGGTGTACTTGCTCCAGGGGCTCGGCATTGAGACCGGTGTTGATCTTGATAAACTGATCGCGGCTGGTCAATTTATATCGACACAATTGGGTCGTGCAAATCAATCAAAAGTTGCCAACGCCTGCCAGGCAAAATAAACGGCGCCAAATGGCAAGGATGCGGAATTCACACCTGCTATTTATAATCAGGTGTGGCAAAAATTTCGAATTAGCAACAAACTGGACAACTTAATCGGAAGCATGACACAATGCCCGCAGATAGCGTGCGTGTGTTCACAGGATCATAGTAGTTGCCTGAGTGCTTTTGAAAGTATGAGGAGCAAAAGTATGATGGCCAATTGCAGTAAGTTTGTTTGAGACTCTTCTCCCTCCGATGCAGTTCCTACAGTTTCCAGTTACTTAAGCCCGCTAGATCAGTACAAGCCACATCAATAACAATAAGAACCGTTTTTAGATATTCATAATAACTTTCAGTACGAAGGAGAATAGAATGGAGCAAGAGAACCGGCCGTTATTCGGCAAACCCAAGGCACTTGCCTTATCACTCGCGGTGTCTGCCATGGCAGTCTCGGCGACCCCGACCTTTGCACAAGATGATGCAAATACGCTCGAGGAAATCATTGTTACAGGTACTTACCTGGCCAGTAAACGGCAAAGCGATAACGCGACACCAACTGAGATCATCGGTTCCAGTGAACTGGGTGAAATAGGTGCAGCCAACATTGCCGACCTGGTACAAAACCTGACCATTAATACGGGCTCGCAAAACAATCCTGACGCCTTTACGCAGAACGGTACCGTAGGTACTTCTAACTTCAATCTGCGTGGTCTGGGTGTGGCTTCAACCTTGGTGCTGATGAATGGTCGTCGCCAGGTGAATACCGGTGCATTGACCAATGACGGCATTAACTTTGTTGATACCAGTTCACTGATTCCACAGATTGCAATCAAGCGTATCGAAATCGTAAAAGACGGTGCGGCAGCGATCTACGGTACCGACGCGGTAGCAGGTGTAGTGAATTTCATTACCGACGATGACTTTGAAGGCACGGCGGTCAATGTACGTTATGCACACACGACGGGCGAAGGTGATCAAACCGATGCAACGATCGAAGCCAAGTTTGGCTGGGGTAACGACAGCACGCATTACATGGTGGCTGCCAGCTACTACGACCGTTCCCCACTGACCACCGAGGAAAAACGTTTGAGTCGTCCGCAAGATGACACATCAGCACTGGGTAACCCGGGTGCGTTCTTCCTGTTGGGCGCATTGCCGGTAATCGATCCGACGGGCTGTGCGTCGCAAGGCGGTTTTCCAATCCCCAGTGGCGGCGCACAAGCCGCACTGGATGCCTTTGGCCTGCCATTTCAGGGCGGCTTTTGTGGCTTCGACTTTGGTGACTTCTTCAACTTGGTTCCAGATGACGAGCGCCTGAATATTTATGCGTCGATGACCCATGAGTTCGGTAATGACCACACATTCAGACTCGAAGCTGCCCTGGCAGACAATGAAGCCGAGCGTGGTAACTCACCGACCTTCCCGTTCCTGCAGCTGGGCAGCGCGGTGGTACCCGCTAGCAATCCGGGCAACATCTTCCCTGAATCACTCGGCCCGGTGCTGTTTTTCGGCCGCGCAGTGGGTAATGGCGGCACGGTATCGCCAAGTACTGCCGAGTCTGAAACTTATCGTATCAGCGCTGATCTCACCGGCCCGTTCCGTGGAGATAACTGGACTTACGATATCGGCTTAACCTTGGCCAAGAACAACTTCTTGTTGGCTACTGAGGACACCGTCACCGAGCGCTTCAGAAACGCGCTGAATGGTTTGGGTGGACCGAACTGTAATCCAGCCACCGGCACTCCAGGAGTTGGCGGCTGTTTGTTTTACAACCCGTTCTCAACCAGCTTCAACGCGATTCCGAATGACCCAGCCTTGCTGGACTTCATTATTGGCACGCAAACCATCGACAGTGATTCAGAGCTGTTGATTGCTGACGCAGTATTCTCAGGCACCGTTGGTGCCACGGCTGCTGGCGATATCGGTTTGGCGGTTGGTGCGCAATTCCGTCAGGAAGAGTTCTCACGCGATTTCGATGAATTATCCAACGCAGACGCTTTTGCTTTTATTATCGGCAGCAGCGACTTCTCGGATGATCGCGATATTTTCGCACTCTTCGTTGAAACCTTGATTCCACTATCGGATAACCTGGAACTGTCTGCTGCGCTTCGCTATGAAGATTACGGTGGCAACATCGGTGACACAGTCGACCCGAAAGTGTCGCTGTTGTATCGCCCATCGGACGCTTTCGCGATGCGCGCCAGCTACGGCACCAGCTTCCGTGCACCAAGCCAATTCCAGTCCGCTGGTCAGGGTACATCCTTGAACCAGGTCAGCGACCCGGTTACCGGCGGTACGGCTTTTGTAGCAGTACGTAACCTGGATCCAGGTGCTGGTGGTCGCAATATCCAGCCTGAGCAGAGTGATGCACTGAACTTCGGTATTTCACTGGAGCCGACTGACAACTTCACTATTGATCTGGACTACTGGCGCTATGATTTCACCGACGCGATTATCCAGGAGAACTTCCAGGCTATCGTGAATGCGGATCCAAACGGACCACGCATCATTCGTAGCCCGGCCGGTACCATTCTGTTCGTCTTCACTGATTATGTGAATGCGTCCAGCATTGAAACCGATGGAATCGACGTGTCAGCCAGCTATAACATAGATCTGAATTCCGGCACTCTAACGCCATTCCTGGAAATGACCCGGGTCTTCAGCTATGACATTGATGATCCGCAAGCCGGTCTGATCGATGGCGCGGGCAATCGCAACTTCACCAATTTCGGTAGCGCCACGCCTGAAACACGGGCTAACGCTGGTATCAACTACAAGGGCAATAATTTCGATGCGCGTCTAGCCTATCGTCATATCAGCTCCTTTAACGATGACCAGAATGATCGCCGCGTTGATTCCTTCAACACCTGGGATGCCCAGGTTAATCTGAACCTGAGTGAAATACTGGGATCAGATGACACCTATGGTCTGACCTTGGGCGTAACCAACCTGACTGATGAAGAGCCGCCACAAGTTTTCACCAACGGTGGCTTCGAATCACGTACTCATGACCCACGTGGTCGGGTATTCTATGCTCAATTGAATACTGAGTTCTAAGTCAGATTAACAAATCTGTCCAAAGCCCTGTCACTTTGCGTGTCAGGGCTTTTTTTTCTGCCCTCTCATTGTTGAATAAACAAGCCTGGGATATCATTTTGTCTTGGGCAATATTGGGTTTTTTTAATGGCCTGTGATTCCCATTACAAAGTTCAGGACGTAACACAGCGGGCTATCGAAACCGAGTTGACCACGCCTTCTCGACCACCAAGTATCATTCTAAAAAGGAATAAGTCACCATGATCAATTTGTCCCTGAAAGCAGCTACAGCGCTCGTTTGCAAGATACTACTAATAAGCCTGATCGGCAGCAAAGCAGTCCAATCTGAACCGTTGCCGCTGGAGGCATTTGTTCAGCACGGGGACTACCTGGATCTAAAGTTATCACCCGATGGCAAGCACCTTGCTGGCCGCATGCGTAAGGATGAGACGGTGATGCTGTTCGTGTTAAAGATCGACAACATGGAACTGGTTGGCGGAGTCAAGCCTCCCAGCAACACGATTATCCACACTCTGACCTGGGCCAACAACGAACGGATCGTGTTTGAATTTGCCCAACGCTATTCTCAACTTGATACTCCAATTGCGACCGGGGAACTTTTTGTCACTAACCTGGACGGCACTGATACCAAACTGATTTACGGTTATCGAGCCGGGGATGAAGAAACTGGTCGTAGATTGCACACCAGGAAAGACACCCGTGCCTCGCATGAAATCATCAGCCTGTTAGAGGAAGATAGGAAAAATATCCTGATAGCCGAGTACCCGTGGGCGACTAAGTCCATACCCGTGATCAGCAAGCTAAATATTTATACCGGCCGCAAGAAAAAAGTTGAACGCGTGCCATTCCACCGTGCTGACATACTGGCTGACAAGCAGGGTAATGTGCGATTTATCAGCTGGTATGACAAAGATAACAAGTTTCATGCCGCTTCTCGCGAATCCGAGAAAGCAGACTGGCAGGAAATTCCCCTTATGGAAGGCACCGAGTCAGTTGGTAAACCAGTACAGATTAACACCACGGCAGACAAGGTCTATTTCGAAACCGATCTCGGCAAGGAAAAACTGAGTTCGCTCGTGGAACTGGATCTAAAGAGCGGTAGCACGAAAACGCTCTTCCAACACGCAAAAGTGGACCTTTCATTTTGGGAAAGTGACCTGCAAAGCAATGAACCTGTTGTTGGCGTGTTTTACCCCGACGCCGCGCACTACCAGTACACTGAGGCTTCCAGCACAATCAAGTCCAGCCACAAACTGCTGGTAAAGGCGTTTGCTGGTCAGGATGTCTTCATCACCAGCAGCACCAACAGTGGTGATCAATTACTGGTGCGGGTAAGCAGCGACATTAATCCCGGTGAGTATTACCTGTTTAATACTGCCACCAGGAAGGCCGACTTTTTGTGGGCCAACCTGTCGTGGATAGACCCGCGCCAAATGCAGCGCATGCAACACCTTGATGTGCCCTCCCGCGATGGGCTCTCGATTCCGTCATTGCTAACGCTACCCGGAACTGACAATCCGTCACCACCACTGATCGTCTTGCCGCACGGCGGTCCACACGGCGTGCGGGATCACTGGCAGTTTGACCAGGAAGTGCAGTTGTTGGCGAGTCGTGGCTACGCGGTACTACAGGTTAACTTTCGCGGTAGCGGTGGCTACGGCACCACTTTCATGGAGCAGGGCTATCGAGAGTGGGGTGGCATCATGATCAACGATATTGTGGATTCAACGCAATGGTTAATCGAACAGGAAAAAGTAGACCCCGAGCGAATTTGTATCTATGGCGCCAGCTATGGCGGATATGCGGCAATGATGGCGGCTATTCGGGCGCCGTCACTCTACAAGTGCGTGATCGGTAACGTCGGTGTCTATGATTTAACCTTGATGTACTCTAACGGTGATATCCCCCGGTTTTGGGGCGGTGAGGCCTACCTGGAAAAAGTATTGGGACGTAACGAGCAGCAGCTTATTGCCAACTCACCGGTGCACCTGGTCGACAAGTTAAGTTCCAAGGTGATGCTTATTCACGGCGTTGAAGATCGACGCGTGCCAATTATTCATGCCATGCGCATGCGCAAGGCCCTCGAGAAAGCCAACAGGGATGTGGTTTGGCTAAGTTTCGATGGTGCCGGTCATGGTGTATGGAACGTGGAAAAACGCAAAAAAATGTACAACTCTATTTTTGAGTTTATCGAGCAGAGTATCTAGCGCGTCTACTCTGGTTTAAGTATTTTCAAAAAGTCGACTTTGCCGTCACTGTCCAGCATGGCACCTCGAAAGCGACGCATGCCCGCCAACCAGCGTTGCGTGTCGCCGGCGCGATTAAGCATGTACTGACGCACTTCCGGATGCGGCAGAATCAGGAATTCCTCTTTCTCGATGCCATCAACCACCACCTCGGCACAGTATTCAGGTGTGAGCACACCCTCCATCGGTTGCGCGCGTTGCTCATCAGAAATAGCCAGGATATTGGTGTTCACATATTGCGGGCAAACTACCGAAACCTTGATTCCCTCATCACCATGCGTAATCGCCAGCGACTCCGCGAACGACACCGCGGCGTGCTTGGTGACGGTGTACGCCGCATCAGAAATTTGCGATAGCAGGCCTGCTGCAGAGGCCACGTTCACCAGGTAACCGTCCCCCCGTTCGATCATGTCTGGCAATAACGCCCTGGATGCCCACACGTGAGCCATCACATGCACATCCCAGTTTAATTGCCACACATCATTACTGGCTGAAGCCGCATGATCGGGTTCTCCCAGTCCAAAGCCGGCATTGGAGCAAAACAGATCTACTTGCCCATGTGCTTCTTTCGCAGCCTCAACCAGGTCGATTATTTCCTGCTCTTTGCTGACGTCGCAACGGACCGCTGTGCCATTGATCGAATCCGCGAGCGCCTGGGCTGCCGCCAGGTCCAAATCCGATACCACTACCTTTGCCCCGCGCTCGGCAAACAATCGACACAGTGCGCTGCCAATACCACCAGCGCCTCCGGTCACGACGACCACCTTGTTCTGTAAATTCATAGACTGATAATTGCGTATATTTATAAAGCGCTCTAGTCTATCAGAGAACCCGGCATAGCGGCTGGGTGAGACTGGATTAGCACGCGGTACCGACTTATTTTCGTCATTCCCTTCGTTAATGGGATGGGTACGATATAATAGAGAAAACTGATATCTCCTCTACATCGGGCAACCACCCCGTGACCAATCCTGACTCCCCGTTAAAGCAGTTCCGATACGTGTTCGTCGCCTTCGCTGGCCTGGTTGCGATGGGACCACTGGCGATGGATACCTATTTGCCAGCATTTCCGCGAATTTCAGACTACCTGCAGATCAACATCGCTACGGTGCAATACACACTGGTGAGTTTTCTGTTCGGCAGTACGCTGGGGCAATTTTTGGGTGGCCCCTTATCAGACAGTGTCGGCCGATTGCGGATTGCGTTGGTAGGTTGCATTCTGTTCTTCTTTGCCTCACTGGCAATCTCCGCCACTGCTGATTTCAGCCTGTTATTGCTGGCTCGGGCGGCACAGGGTTTCGCTGCCGGAGCCGCAGGGGTGGTGGTCAGCGCCATTATTTCGGAACATTATTCCGGGAAAGAGTCAGCGCGTGTCATGTCAGCAGTCACGCTGGTTATTCTCGGTGTACCCCTGGTTGCCCCGTTGATCGGCACCTTCCTGATCAAGTTTGGCGGATGGCGATATATATTCTATTTTCTATCTGCTTATGGCGTGCTGGTGGGGTTGATTGTCTGGCTGAATTCACCCAGGCAGCGACTACGACCAGCATCCAAAGAGAGTCGCAACATCCTCTCCGGCACCCGTTCCATGTTCCGCAACTATGCTGCAGTCCTGGCCAAGCCTGCTGGCCGCGTCTACCTGGCTGCAATCGGCCTCAACATATCGGTGTATATGACTTTCGCTACTAGTGCATCATTTGCCTATATGTCCTTCCTTGGCGCGTCATTGGAATTGTTCCCGTTTTTACTGGGCGCCAATACCGTCTCGTTGATCCTGGGTAACCGGCTCGGTGTATTCATGCTACGCTATCACGAGCCCTATAACGTTTGCATGATTGGTAGCACCATATTGGCTTGCCTGTGCATTGGCTTGTTGGTTTGCGTCACCCTGTTTCAACCCAGCCTCTATACCGTTGTTGGAATGATTATCCTGGTAGCAGGTTCCATCCCGATTTCAGGTCCAATCGCCTCATCCGTGTTTATGCAGCTCTATGATAAAAATGTCGGCACAGCCAGCGCTGCCATGGGCGTAGCACGAGTCCTGTTTGGCATGATGGCTGGCTTTATCGTCACCATCGCCCATAACGGCACGCTTTACCCGATGGCTATCATCATGTGCTTGATCTCCTTAGGCGGTGTATGGTGCTTTTACCGAGGTGGAGCGCTGGTTGCCAGGCATCAAGCACAAACCCCGGCCTAAAAGCCATCAAGGTTGTACGCACTTGCCGCAGTGATAAAAAGAGTGACAGTATTTACCCGTCACTCTGTTTGAATCATGCCTGTTTCAGACAGGGCCTCGGCGTGGGCCTAAGCGGTTGGCAACTCTATGTCAAAATGTTTCAGCGCCTTGCCGACAAACTTGTTGGTCTGCTCGCCACCCACGGTAAACTTTTTCTGCCCTTGCGGATCATTAATGGCGTCAATATTAGCGCGCACATTTTCCGGGGTTTGTTGCTCGGGAGGCAGGTAGATACCATCAGTTTCGTAAATATGCGTAGCCGCATAACCGCCTGCTCCTGCACATAAAATCGAACGGTTAGGCGCGTCTTTGTCGCAGAGGGTTAATAGTCCCGCGGTCACTGACTCAACCGACATAATATCCATCACGCGCTTATCTGAAATCAGGTCCTCAAGCATGCGTGTGCCTGCGGTAGGCGCCAGTGCGTTGACATGAATGCCATATTTATTACCTTCTAACACCAGGGTATTCATAAATCCAAGCAGAGCCATTTTGGCCGAACCATAATTTGATTGACCAAAGTTACCGTACATACCGCTCGAGGAAGTTGTCATCACCACGCGCCCATAGTTCTGCTCGCGCATAATGTCCCAAACGGCCTTTGTGCAATTTACTGAGCCCATTAGGTGCACATCCATTACCAGCTTGAAGTCTTCCAGGCTGCCTTTGACAAAGGACTTGTCACGTAAAATGCCAGCGTTGTTGACCAGCACATCGACCCGACCCCAGGCTTCCATGGCGTCTGCCACCATGGCTTCAACCTCAGCGTAGTCGGTTACATTGGCGCCATTAGCGATGGCTTCTCCACCATTGCTGCGAATCAACTCAACAACTTCATTTGCAGCATCGCTGGAAGCGCCCGTGCCATCGCGAGCTCCACCCAAGTCATTAACGACAACTTTGGCGCCACGCTCGGCAAATGCCAACGCATGGCTACGACCCAGGCCATTGCCCGCGCCAGTTACGATTACTACCTGATCATCAAAACGAATTGTCATTGAGTACTTCCTCTAACTTTTTAAATCTATGAATTTTTAATGCTTTCGAGCAGCCAAACTACGCCACCACCGCCATCGTCAACCACTCAGCCATCAGGGCAGGCTTGTCGACCCCTTCTATTTCCACACTCACCTGTTGTTTAAACAGAAACTGCCCAGGCGCTTTCTCAGTGGCGGAAAGCAAAGTGGCGCGACCACGAATCTTGGAGCCAACCGGCACTGGACTGATAAAGCGAACCTTGTCAAAACCGTAATTAACGCCCATGGTCGCCCCTTCAATCCAGATACCACAGCCCTTCTCAGCAAAGTGCGAAAGCATTGAGAGCGACAAAAAGCCATGAGCAATCGGGCCACCAAATGGTGTCTTGGCCGCTTTTTCCGGATCAACATGAATAAACTGGTGATCCAGGGTCACGTCGGCAAAAGTATTCACATTTTCCTGCGTCACTTCATACCAGTCGGAGACGCCACTTTCCTGACCCACGGCATCTTGAAGGGTGTCTTTGTTGAGAACTTTAACCATTATTGATTCCTCACTTGATAACTTTTTACTTGATAAATCTGTTCCTGCGCAGTACTGGCCCGCTATTGCTCCAACACCACTGCTTCCAGTGCTGCCCTGATCGGCTCCGGAATTGCTGCAGACCCGCCGCTTTTTCGATTGACAAACACATGCGTAAAAGTGCCATGTGCGATTGCCTCGTCGCCACCCTGGCGAAAAATCCCGATTCCATATTCAACAGAAGAACGACCCAGACGATTGGCACGAAAACCCACTTCTATGATTTCAGGGTAGGCAATAGGGGCGAGATACTGGCAGCTCGATGCCACCACAAAACCGACGATGTCGGCCGTATGAATATCCAGCCCGGCTTCTTCGATTAAATACTTATTGGCAACCGTATCGAAGTAACTGTAATAGGTGACGTTATTAACATGACCATAAACATCATTGTCCATCCAGCGCGTGGTGACTTCGCTGAAGTAACGATAATTCGTGCGTAATGTATTCAGATCTGACATAGAAATTTCAAGACGGCTGAAAGCGTCAACTAATAGGCCTGTTGATAAATCGCCAGCGCATCCTCGTAGGCTACCTCGCGCGGATTATTGATCAGCAATCGCTGTTGTTCCATCGCCTGCGAGGCAAGGTGCTCCAGCGCGCTATCCGCAATCTCCATTTGCTGCAAGCTGGTTTGCAAGCCAAGACGTTCTGCGAGCTGGTAAAAATGATCAGCCAGTGCGTCACCCACAGACTCAGCGTTCAAGGATTGGTGATCCAGGCCATGCAGAGATTCAGCTACCTCCAGGTACCAATGACTCGCAGCCGGCGCATTGAAACGAATAACGTGGGGCAAGACCAGCGAATTACTCAGACCATGTGGAATATGATAAATCCCGCCCAGAGGATAGGCTAAGGCATGTACAGCACCCACTGGGGCATTGGCAAAGGCCTGGCCCGCCAACATGGCCCCGAGCAACATATTGCTGCGCGCCTCAAGATCAGACCCATTATTGACCGCCGTTTCGATATTTTCGGATAACAGACGCAGGGCCTTCATGGCGACCATATCTGACAGCGGGTTCTTAAAGCGCTTGCTGGTAAAGGCCTCGATAGCATGCACCATGGCATCAATGCCCGTGGCGGCCGTGACATGTGGTGGCAATCCCAGGGTCAAATCTGGATCGAGCACAATGTGATCAGCAAACAGCACTGGGCTGACCACCCCGGCTTTGGTCGACTCACCCGTTGTTACAATGGCAACCGCGGTAGCCTCTGAGCCCGTGCCTGAAGTCGTCGGCACCTGGATCAATGGTGCACGCTGACCACGAACCATTTCCACCCCGTACATTTCGGCCAGCGGCTGATCCGTATTCAGCAAAATAGCTAACAGCTTCGCCACATCCATGGAACTGCCACCCCCAAAGCCTATGACGCCATCACAGTTAGCCTCTTTGGCCAGGGCCAAGGCATCAAATATATTTTGTTCAGGGGGGTCGGCGACCACGTCCGCGTATAACAAGGGTTCTACGCCCGCCGCCGAATAGCTGGCCAAAACCGGTTCCAGTAGCCCACAGCTGATAATACCTGGATCGGTCACGATCAGAGGCTTATCGATACCCAGGCCCTGGCTGATCGACACCAGGTCTCCAGAACTGCCCGAACCAAAATTTATCCGGGAAACACTGTTAAAGGAAAATGAATTAGCCATAGTGGAAGTCAGTGAGCTGGGATCAACATTTCATCAAGGCGGAAATACTATCAATATTTGCCACCTGGTGTCGCGCCGATTGGGGCAAGCTGGGTTAAATACCGGTAATTGCGGGAAGAAATGCATGCGGAACGGTAGAACTATTCACTCACTTACTCCGCATAGGGTAATGGCTCGTCGCGCATCAGAAAAGTGAAGGGCCGTTCTTCGTGCTCATTTTGGTATTCGATCATGCCGTCGCCCTGATTAGTTCTCTTCAATTTTCCTGCCAGCATGGCATGGAAATCCTTTTGTAAATCTATCAACACACTAGAATCAACCCACGGCGTATTGTGTGCTGGTAACAGGGTATCGATATTCTCAACTTCAGCAACCAGCTTTTGCAGAGAGTTGGCGTAGTCGCTCAGGTTTGTTTCGTCGGCGAACAACCAGATCGGGCCGGAATAGTAACTGTCACCGGTCCACAACAGACGCGCTTCCCGATCGAGCAAGGCAATGGCATCCGGTGTGTGACCAGGTATGTGCATTACTTCCAGTTTTCTGCCACCGAGGTCAATCACCGATTCATCTTCGATCAGTTCGCTTACCCGGAATGGTCGACCAACGTGATTTTTTTCCGTAACGCCACTGGGTAGCGGTCGACACAAAGCCTGCGCGGAAACTTCGATAGCAATCTCATGGTTTTTACGTCCAGCCTCACGAAGTTTGGTGAAATCGGTATCCATGCCGTAGATCGTTTGGTAGGCGTAATTACCACCGACATGATCGTAATGCGAATGTGAGTTAAGCACCACGACGGTTTTATCCGTCAGCCCCTCCACCAAAGCATGGATATCGCCGATGCCATTACCCGTATCAAACAGCAACGCTCGTTGCTCGCCTTCAATCAAGTAAGAGATGACCTCCTGCCACTGATGAGGTTCGTAAATGGCGGTAACGCCAGGCGCTACCCGGTAGACCTCAAACCAGTCACTGTCGACATTCAATCTGGATAGAGAGGCGTATTCTGGTCGTGGCAGATCACGACAAAAATCAGCCATGGATTCCGCCGAAACCGGTATGCCACCATCATCATTTCCCTGCTCGGCGTGCCCATCTTTCATTACATCTGTGTAATAAACAGCAGAAATAAAAATCCCGGCAAGAAGTGCCAACTTGAATTTCACCTGCCTTTTTTGATCCCTGGTCGTCATGATTGAGAACCTTTGATTTTCGTGTAAAGCCCCAGTCTACCTGAATTTTTGCGCTTCTCTGAATCTTCGGTACAGGCAGAATCCACGCGCAAAGCGGCGTCAGGAAAGCGGACATTTGTACCTTAACTTTTTTTCATATTAATCGTTAAAACCTTTTAATCAGAAAATTTGAAACCAAATCAAGATAAATCGCATCTAACAAAATAACAGGTACCACGGTTATTAGAACACGTTGGTACAGAATGAAAGAACAGTTTCAGATGCCAATAAATTTGTGAGCTGTTGACAACGAATCGAACAACACAAGCGAACTTTAAGAAACAAATTGTTTGGGAAGCTATCCAGGAGTAAATATGTACAAGAATTTTGGTTTCAGAAAAATAGCAATCAGCCTGATGGTTATCTTGCTGAGCACATCAGTAGCAGCCGCGCAAAAACAATTTAAATTGCGTGGCGATCCTATGGAAGGCACTAAGATGCGCAGTGTCGATGCCACTTCACCGATTCCATTCGACAAAACCTATGACGAGTTGACTGACGAGCAAAAAGAGATCTTTCGTGCCACTTACGGGGGCCTCAAAGATACAGAGCAGCCGCCTTTTCCGAAGGAAGGCACGCAGTCAATCTACAAACCGCTTATCAAAGCACATAAAGACATTGCCCGCGCTGGCACGCTGTTTTTAGTCGCCATGGTCGACGAAAAAGGCAAGGTAGAAAATGTGGCGGTATACGAGAGTCCAGCTGATTCCATGACGCAATTCGCGACTGCGGTATTGTTCAACACCGAATTCGATCCGGCCAGCTGTGATGGCGAACCCTGCAAAATGGAGTTCCCGTTCGAATTCAAGTTGCGTCAACAAGAAGCTCAGCGCCAATACAATTAGTAGCCGAGCAGCGCTAACAGTGACGATTTCCTAGTAAGTTTTGTGCCATTGAGAGAGAGGTGGGTCAGTACCCCCCTAGGGCTGGTCCACCTTTCTCAACTTTTCAACCCCCACCCGCTCATCCCCCCGCGCACAAACCAAAGCTGAAAGATACTTCAGCAAATCTCCCCAGGACTGGTCTTCCTCCAGCACACCAAGCTACGCAGAGAACTGGCCTCTAGTCGGCCTGCTCTTTCTGATTCTGAACCGCACGCAATTGCGATACACACTGTGTGTAAATCTCCTGCGGTGAAATATTGGTGGCTCTGCCATCGTCATCCGCCTGCTCTCCGCCAAATGCAGTCATAAACAACATATAGACAGATCCATCACCGCTCTCTTCATAATCCCAAAAATGCATGCCTCTAGACGAGTTGTACACAGCGACACCCAGGGTTGCATCGTTCTTATTAAAACCTGTCTTGTCTTCAGCACGGGCTTCGTGCGCTATCTGGATGTACCGCCGATCTGAATCAGTCAAATAGAAAGCATGCATGCAGCTCTCACCCTGCTCGCTGTCCAAACTACTGTGTTCAAAGATACTGCCGAGAATCAGTAATTGGTGAAATTCTTCGGTGTTGTAACCATCGAGGCGGTAGCCCTTACGGGCCTGGCGCAGGCTGTATTGCCTGGCGGCCTGGGCCTGCAAACTGTCGCCGATGGGTCGATTCTTCTCTAATGGCGCACGCCAATTATTTTCGCAGCTTACTCCTTGATCAGCACAACTTAGCTGACTGGAAGAATTTGTCAGCAGCTTTCCCAGTACTCCAGCATCCTGACATTGCTCACGAAGCACAGAACAATTCGGTTTCTGTTTCAGGCGCGCACGCGTCAATCCGAGTAAACCCAGGTTGTATGTGTGATTGGTATTGTCCTCAGACTGATATTGGCTTTCCGGATCAACCGCCATTTCACCTCTGACCATTTTTTCCAAACTGGTGATGGCCCGATCATAGTGATCAAATGGCGCACTCCAGGCTGGCGCATAATAGATATGCGAAATCATGTAGTCATTGGTTGTATTGTTAGCAATGATGATTTGGTTGTCGGAATGAAAAGCAACGATTTCGAAATCACCCAGTGGCAGGTTTTTCATTAGTGTAGGCCAAACAGCGATGATGACCGGCACCAGGACCACCACGCTGGTGATTACACCGAGAAGCTTGGTCAACCTTCCCTGTGCATTGCCACAATGTTTGCAAACCGAGGCTCTTCCATCAATTGGCTCCAGGCAAAAACGACATTTGGTGTTTCCCATACTCCTTTATCCCCACTCTTTGGTTCTATTATCTCATCACTCCAGTCGTACCTACTCTTGGTAATAACCTTTGGGCTTATCAGCAACGTGAAACACAAAATCGAGTTGCTGACCATTGAAGCTGCCGGTAACCGCCCAACACCCTTCACTGCTAAACCACAGCCCGACAATTATTTTCCCCATACCTTCTCCCGAATGCGTCGACTGTTTAGTTGTAATCACCGGCGCCCGCGCATCCAATCTCGTTGCTACTAAATGAAGCCTGGGACGAGATGGCCCGTACTCCTGACTACCTTCCACCCACCAGACAAACTTGTCCGAATAATCTCGATCTTTACCTGCGCCTATCCAAAGCCCACCAGGCGGTGTTCTGGCAGCGAGTTCCTGCGACCCTCGCCACTCAAACCCTGCTGGTGGGTCGGCGATCGTTCCGAAGGGCTGTAGCCTGACCGGGCTCACCTTCCCCGGTAATTGCACCTCACACTCAAATGCATGACTAAAAGATGGACAGAGCAACAGAAAAATCGCTGAACAGACTATTATGGGGCTTCTCAAAAAGATAAGAGCCCTCCCCACATGTCCCTGGATCCAGATGACCGCGGATTCATGTCGGAGTTAACCCTTAGTCGTTCTCTCAAAATCACGCGCAACTATTTCCTGTAAAACCTCCAGATCAATGTCATCCAGTTTGTTAACGTACAGACAGGCCACGGACTTTTTGTGTTTCCCAAGTTTTGCATAGAGTTGTTCGGCGCCTCTGAACTTGTTTCCTACATAAAAGGTCATATTGGCCTTGCGAGGGGAGAATCCAGCCGACGGCATGATGCCCTTGCGACCGCTCTCGTACTCATAATGGGATGTACCGAAACCAATGATCGATGGCCCCCACATTACCGGTGGTTCACCGGTGACCTCTTTAAAAATTTTGAGAGCCACCAGTGCATCAGCCTGGCGCCGTTTATTATCCAGCGCAGCGATAAAATCATCGACCGATGCCGAGGTTGGAAGCGTTTTGTTTTCAGCCATTTTGATCTCCAGTATTGATACTAGTATTTTTAGCACAAATACAGCGCTCGTACCTCCCTTGGACTTGCGCTCCATCGATCTGGCTCCTGCTCGAGTTTACGGATTGTTGGTAATTTCAGAAGTCGTAGAGCCCGGTTTTACATGTTTTATTCTTCCCTGGTTTCGGGATAGTGGTCATATATAAAGCTGCTATCTATATCCTGTGTGCGCTCCGAAAAAGAGTAAAACTCGGGCTTGTTGTCGATAAATATCTGCCGATTAAAATTCAAGCCAGTCTCATCATTGAATAAACCTGGTGGAATACCGTATTCCTGGCTCCGGGTATCTTTGATAAACAGATGACTCCCGCATTTTTTGCAAAACCCTCTTTCGGCCCAGGATGATGAGGAGAAAGTTTCGATGTGTCCCTCACCCTGAAACACAACTTCGGTTCCACATTCCAGTTCAAACAGCGGCCCGCCTGACCATGTAAGGCAGTTGTTGCAGTGACAAGCGCCAAGGTCATTTTTGTCGAAATCAATATGGATTTTAACTGCGCCGCAGAGGCAACTGCCGGATCTCTTGCCATGGTGGCCCACGTTTTAATTCCCGACGTTCAAGAAAATACGCGGATTAAACTGTTTTCTGAATCAGTTCCGCACGCATAGTTCAATCAATGTAACGGCGACCATCGCGCTTGCTCACCACTTTCCATGCGTATTAAATTGTTGATCGAATACCTTTGCAACTTTAGCCACGTAATTTTCTTTCAAATCCGCATTAGCCGTGTCCATGGACTTAATCGCATTCAGCAAGCCCATCACCGAGCGTGCCTGGTCTTCCGAGAATTTGTCCAGCGACCGCTTTAAGATTTTTTCAGGTTTCGCCTTGGCCTCTTCTCCATTGCCAAATATATAAATACTCGAAAGCAGCAAATCCGAAGCCTCGGTCTCCGATTTCCCAAACTCGCTCTGAAACAAAGAAAGTAAAATTTCCTTTTCCTCACGACTGATATCACCGTCAATCTTTGCCACAGTCGTTGCTAACAACGCAGCGACCTCCAGAGGACTATCCAGGGAAAAAATTGGATTTCCTTCGTACTTTTTGCGCCATGCGCGTCTGCGCTGCCAGGCAAATGGGTTTAACCAACCAATATCAATACCTGCATCAGACAATCGGTTTACCAGTATCAGTATGGTGACTATGGCACCGAGAACTCCCAAAATTATATGCATTTAACTTCTTCCTATAACTTCCTATTTGATGAGTATTCCAAGCCGTCGCACCACCCCAGTGAGAAACTCCGGCCCCTCGGGCTATTATGCCTTAGGCCACAGATATTGCTAACCGAACATTGTTATTCATTGCAGGTAGATAAACCACCAGCTTGCAGTCTCACCAGGCAGACCGCTCAATGCCGGCAAGGGCACCCACTCCTCGCGCTGCATGGCACCCAACTCATGCGTGCGTAACAGTGAGACACCTAGATTGAATAACAGTGTTTGCATGGCTTAATACCCAGGATAATCAGCTGTTCCCGGATTGCCAGCGCCGTGGTGAAATCACACCCGTTACCAAGGCAGTGCCTAGCAGAATCACAGCCGAGCCAATCACCATCTCAGTGGTAATTCTCTCATCGATAAATACTGCGCCCCAGAATGAACCGAATATCGGTATCAGGAATGTCACTGTGATGGCTCGGGTTGAACCCACATTGGCAATCAGCCGGAAATACATGGTGTAGGCCAGTCCAGTGCAAAACACGCCCAATGCCACAACAGACAACCAGGAAAGGGTGGATATCTGTTGCTCTGGAAAAAAGTAAATCGCCGGAATCAGCAACACCAACGTGGCTGCCACCTGGCTGAAGGTCGCAATACTCAAGGGTGACACCGAAGCCAGTTTCTCGGAAGTATAGTTGGCGGCAATGCCATACAGGAAGGCGGCAAACAACCCGGCCAGGATACCCAGGCTCACGCCGGTCATAGAGAAAGAAATCGACCTGGAAACCAGGATAGCAACGCCAGCCAAACCCAGGGCGAGACCCAACACACCACTGAACGAGAGCGTTTTTCGCAGCCAGACCCAGGCCACCAGGGCACCCCAAATCGGCGCGGTGGCATTCAAAATGGAAGAAAAGCCGCCCGTGATATGTAAAGTGGAATAGGCGAACAGTACAAAAGGGATAGCAGAGTTAAGCATGCCCACTACGAACAAAGGCATGAGATGGGTTTTAACCTGGTCTGACTGTTTGCGGGCCTCGCGTAGGTACCAGATAGGCAGCAAGAACAGGCTGGCCACCAATACCCTAACCTCGATCAAGGCAATCGCCCCAAACTCCGGGGTAGCAATCCGCATAAACATGAAGGACGCGCCCCAGATAGCGGCCAACATCACCAGTTCAAGCAGATTTTTCAAAGACATAGTGGTAGACCGCTGGATTTATGGAGAGGCTGACAGTATAGAGTCCGGTAACAATGAAACTCGCGGTTTTCGGAAGTCCAAGGGTAAGCCGTGGGATCTTCCATCAAACTAATCGCAGAACCATACTAATGCACGATCAAACGTGGTCGATCACCCAGCCTTGATTTGGTCCTGATTCAAACCATCAGGCACACATTCTTACCAGCCGACCTGGTCTTGCGGCCAGCACCTCATCATTCTCAACCACCTGCTCTCCGGCAACAAAGGTGGCACGATAGCCGCTCACCGGTTGCAAGAGTCGTTGTCCGCCGGCGGGTAAATCCTGCACCATTTTCGGCACGCCCAACGAAAGTTTCTCATGGTCAATAATATTGATGTCAGCTCGCAGTCCAACCTGCAAGCGACCACGGTCTTCCAGCCCCAGGTAGTCTGCACCGTCTGCAGTCAGCATTTGAATAGCACGACTTACTTCAATTCCCGGCTTGCCTTTGTTCAATCGATCACGTGCCCAGTAAGACAGCAGGTAGGTTGGGAAACTGGCATCACAAATAGTGCCCACGTGTGCCCCGCCATCGGATAAACCCGGCAGCGCCTTGGGATGTTTCAGCATGGTGTAGACATTGTCGTAGTTCATCTCGGTATAGTTGTACACCGGGTAGTAAATCAAAGCGTGACCATCGTTTTCCAATAGTAGATCGTAAGCTTTCTCCCAGACGCTGACATTGTCACGACGAGCTTTCCCACCGATGGAGCTTTCATTACCCTGTTCGTAGTCGACCTCGCCCTCGTTATCCAGCTTGAACATTTTCTCTGCCAGCTCAGGGAACTGACCAATCATCAGGTCAACCAGGGGTGGGACCGGCGAACCAGGTCCTGCCAGTTGCACTGGCGTCTCTGACAAGAGCTGAGCCTTGAACTCGGGGTCGCGCAGAATGGCTACGCGCTCTTCCAGGGATTTATCACGAATGTCGAGGTAACTAGGGAAAGCCATAATGGGGTGAAACGTACAATTCAACCCGACAAACACGCCAATAGCCCGAGGCGCTACTTGCAGACTGATATCCAGACCGTCTTCGTTGAGCGCTTCGCTACGTTCGATTATTTTGCGCCAGTCATCCGGCGCGAAATCGCGCTGCATCAACGACATCGAGCCTGGCCGACCACCACTGGCCCTGAAATACGCCTCCATCAATTCAAATTCCTTCTCAAAATTATCTTCCGGGCGAACCATGTCGAAATCATTCACCGCTTGCAGCACCCCGTAATCCAGGCCCTGAAACGCCTTGGCGATGCCGACCAACTCTTCTTTGCTGGCTTCACTGGCAGGTGTCCAGTCACCATCGGCCGTCTTATGCACATCGCTACGACCGGTGGAGAAGCCAACCGCACCAGCCTCCATGGCCTCGCGAACGATGGTTTGCATGCGAGCGATGTCTTCATCATTGGCAGCCTGGTCGAACACCGCGCGTTCGCCCATGGCATAAACACGCACCGGGTCATGTGGCACCAACACCGCGAAGTCGATAGTATGCGGGCGTTTATCAATCGCATCCATGTACTCGGGAAACGTCTCCCATTCCCACTGAATGCCTTCGTGCAGAGCCGTCCCCGGAATATCTTCAACACCTTCCATTAATTTGATCAGGCTGTCACGGTCACTGGCCCGGCACGGGGCAAAACCGACCCCGCAATTACCCAGCACTGCCGTGGTCACACCATGATTCACTGAAGGTTTGAGTTCTTCATCCCAAGAAATTTGGCCGTCGTAGTGGGTGTGTACATCAACAAATCCGGGAGTCACCAAGGCGCCGGCGGCGTCGACCACCCGCGTTGCTTCGCCCTCACAGTCGCCGATCTCGGCAATCAAGCCGTCTTTAATCGCTATGTTGACGTTTTGCGTTTCCGCGCCGGTACCATCAAGCACGCGACCGTTAATAATTTTCAGATCAAACATGTTGTTCTCCTCGGATGTTGCACCTCACAGCCTTAGCTCGGCTGGAGTTTGCGAAATAGACTGACTAACACTAAGCCCGCAACAATATGCCATATACCCCACAAGCCTGCTACCGCCGCAGCACCACCCATGCCGCCCAACTGAGTGAGCAGGATAACGATGCCGAGCCCGGAATTCTGGATACCCACCTCAAAGGTAAGCGCGCGGGCGGAAGGAGTATCTGCGCCGATCAGCCGAGCGGATCCATAACCGAGCAGAAAGGCGCTGGCGTTATGGATGGCGACCAGGCCAATTAGAGCCAGGCCCAGGGTTAGAAACTGGTCAAAATAGCGGACCAGGGTAGTCACGATAATCGCCAGCAATCCAAAACTGGCTATCGTGACCAGAGTCTTTTGAAAACGCTTCACAAACGCCGGGTATAGCTCAGCCACAACCATGCCAGCGAGCAAGGGCACCGCCAAGATTACGGTAGTTTGCGTCAGGAAAGCCACCGCATCAAAATTTATCTCGGTGAGCAAACTGTTGGTGGGCGGGTACAGCGAGCACCAAAACAGAATCGACACCGGGGTGATAAACGCCGCGGCAATGCTGGAGGTTGCAGTCAAGGACACCGACAGCGCGGTATTGCCGCGCGCCAATAACACTAATAAATTAGAAACATTGCCGCCTGGACAACAGGCGATCAGTATCATGCCAAGTGCTACAGAGGGTAACGGCTTCAGAAGAAAACACAGCCCCAGCGTCAACAGTGGCAGCAGGATGATCTGGGTAAATACGCCAGCATAAAATACTCGGGGGCGGGTAATAAAGAAGCGAAAATGCTCGCGTCTTAGGCCAATCGCCACAGAGAACATCATCAGCGCCAGGGTCAGCGCCATGGCGATCTCCGAGCCCTGGCCCAGCTGCAGTTTAAAACTGTCTAACTCTTGCATCGTTGAGCTGGTCTGCGCTCGCTATTCCTTGATCTTGTAGCCAGTCTTGAACATCCAGGCTACCAGGCACAGACACACGACCAGGAATACCACGATCATGGTGAAGCTGATCCATACATTGACGTCAGCCACCTCGAAAAAACTCCAACGAAAACCGCTCACCAGGTAGACAACCGGGTTAAACAGCGTGACCGTTTGCCAGAATGGCGGGAGCATGCTGATGGAATAAAAACTACCACCGAGGAATACCAACGGCGTGATCACCAGGATGGGTACAATTTGCAGCTTCTCAAAACTGTCGGCCCAGATCCCGATAATAAATCCGAACAGGCTGAAGGTGACGCAGGTCAGCACCAGGAAGGTAATCATCCATACCGGGTGGGCAATGCGCAGGTCGACGAACAAACTGGCGGTCAGCAAAATAATGACGCCAATGATGAATGACTTGGTTGCCGCTGCGCCGACATATCCCAACAAAGCTTCGTAGAACGACATGGGCGCTGCCAGGATTTCATAAATGGTGCCGCTGAACTTGGGAAAATATATTCCAAAGGAGGCATTGGAAATACTCTGCGTCAACAGCGACAACATGGTCAATCCGGGAACAATAAACAAACCATAGCTGACCCCATCAATAGTCTCGATTCGTGAACCAATCGCGGCCCCGAATACAATAAAGTACAGCGCAGTCGAGATCACCGGCGACACCAGGGTCTGAAACAGGGTATTCCAGGCACGCATCATCTCCGCTTTGTAGATTACTTGTATGGCTCTAAAATTCACGATACGAACTCCTCTTGTTCTACTCCTGCCGATTCTTTTGGCTCCTTTAACAGGTCGACGAAAATATCTTCCAGGGAACTCTGCTCGGTTTTGATGTCCTTCAGGACCAGGCCGTGCTCGCTGATCAATTGCAACAAACGGGTAATGCCCGTGCCTTCGGCTTCGGTGTCGTAGGTATAACTCAAGGCGCAACCGCTGTCGGACAATTCCAGGTGATAGTCGTTGAGCGCAGCTGGGAGTTCTGCCACCGCTTCTTTTAGCTCAATAATCAGCTGTTTTTTCCCCAATTTGCGCATTAACTCATCCTTGTTTTCCACCAGCAAAATCTCGCCGCCACTGATCACGCCAATGCGGTCAGCTATTTCCTCGGCTTCCTCGATATAGTGAGTGGTCAGTATTATTGTGACACCCGATTGACGGAGTTTGTCGACCAGCTGCCACATGTCTTTGCGTAACTCCACATCTACGCCCGCTGTCGGCTCGTCCAAAAACAGAATTCGCGGTTGATGTGACAAAGCCTTGGCAATTAGTACGCGGCGTTTCATGCCGCCTGAAAGCATGCGTAACTGATTGTCTTTCTTATCCCACAGCGACAAATCCTTGAGCAGCTGTTCAAGGTAGGCCGCATCCTTGGGTGCACCATACAGCCCTCGACTGAACGCCACAGTATTCCAGACCGTTTCAAATGCGCCAATCGTGAGTTCCTGCGGCACCAAGCCAATCATCTTGCGGGCCTGACGAAAATTTTTCACATTGTCATGACCATCCACCGTGATGGTGCCTGAGCTCGCGGATATCACCCCGGCGATCGCCGAAATAAGCGTGGTTTTCCCCGCGCCGTTTGGCCCCAGCAAAGCCAGGATTTCACCCCGTTTGATATCGATAGAGACATTTTTTAGAGCCTGGAAACCATTGTCATAGACCTTGGCGAGCTCATTCACTGATACGATCGTGTCCATCCGTCAATGCTACTCTAAAATGCTCGCCACGTATGCAAGGGATTGCACCCGGCATGGAAAGCAACCGAACACAGAAAATTCAAAAAGATTAAGGTTTGGACAGGTAGCGAAGGGTTTTCTGTCTTGCCACGTTCTTTAATAGTGAGGCCTCAATTAAAGGCTCTTACCAGGCACTATCAAACCATTTTCTGAAACCCTTTTTTTGACTCATTAAGCTTCCCTAACCATAACCACACATTAGCCCACGAGGAACATTATGACCACGCACCTGAGTAAAATCGCGACCAGCCTGTTGTTACTACTGGCATTGTCTGCCTGCGCGTCAACCAGCAGCTACAAACCCACCTCGGCACAGATTAAACACGCACCGGCGATCGACGTTTCCTACGACGAAGTAGAAGGCCGGGTAAACGAACACCTTGGCGTTAACGTGCGCTGGGGTGGGCAGGTAATCGCTGCAGAAGAACTGCAGGACAAATCCAGACTGACCGTTGTTGCCTACCCATTGCAAGAAAATGGCAAACCAGATCGCAAGGCTGCCAAAGAGTTTGAGAACAATCAGTTTATTGTTGAAACTGAGTCACTGGATCGCGACCTGGAAAATCGCTTTATCACCGTCTACGGCCCAATCTCAGGCGAAGAGACCCTGAGTAATGGCAATTTGCAACGCGTGATACCCATCGTCGCAGCAGTCGACACCAAGGAATGGAACAAAACCCACCGACGCAGCTACGTGCACGATCATCACTACCAGCCCTATCACGGCTTAGGCCTTCATTATGGCTTCGGCTATTCGCGCTACCCCTACTACGGCAGTAACTACCGGTTTGGCGTCACGCATCGATATTACCCTTACCGCTATGCCGGGCGCGGATTTCGTATCAGCCGACGCGGCTTTCATTAACGACCAATTGTTCATGTTTGCATCCTGATGGGATGGCCTGAAGAGGTTCCCCCCAGATCAGTAAAGCAAATTGGGTTGGGGGCGGCAGCAATGCCGCCCCATTTTTTTGGCCAGGGAAAATTCACCAAATTGTGCCTGCCTGCGGTTCGTTGTATTCTGAGCGCCAATGCATTCGACCATGCCGAACGGGATTAAACGACGATGAACAGAAGACAATTTGTGCAAAGTGGGCTGTTGGCGTTCGCGGCGCCGATGGCAATGGCCGATACATCTCCTTGGCGCAGCGCAGCTCCTATCCCCATCAACACCCAGGAACTCTACCCAGCGGTACACCAAGGCAGGTTATACGTGGCTGGCGGCATTGCCGCCAAGTTAGGCGTGCCCTATTTCACCAATGCATGCTACAGCTACGACCACAAGCGTGATGAATGGCGCGCAGAGGCAGACCTGCCCATGGACCTGCACCATGCAGCCCTAGTCAGTACCGGCCAACAACTGTTCCTGGTGGGCGGCTTTAACGGGGCTTATACACATACCTGGCGCATGCAATCCGCGGTCTACGAACTCACTACCGAAGGCTGGCAAGCACAAACAGCATTGCCTGCGCCGCAGGCAGAGGGGGTGCTATCAACGGCATCCGATGGCGCCATCCACCTGGTGACTGGTCAATCGCCACGCGGCGAGGCAAACAGCAAACGCAGCGATCACCGTGAGGTGGTCAATCACTGGCGCTGGCAACCCGGCGATAGTAGGTGGCTAGAGGCCGCGCCAATTCCTACCCCGCGCAACAGTGCCACGGGTGGTTGGTATGGCGATCAACTGATCGTCAGTGGTGGCCGCACCGCGCGCGGCAATTTATCCGAGACCGAGATATACGATGCGCGCGAAGACAAATGGCGTAGCGCAGCGCCTCTACCCCTGCCGCAGGCAGGCACTGCCGGGGCCATGTCCGACGAGGGCTTGATCGTGTTTGGCGGCGAAATTTTTCAACCGCGCGCGGATGTCTTCAAAGAGGTTTGGCACTACCGATTCAGCTCTGATTCCTGGGAAGCTCTGGCCGACATGCCGACGCCACGCCACGGCAATGGTGCCGGGCGAATTGGCAATGACATCTACGTGATCGGCGGCGCCACCAAACCGGGCGGCAGTGGCACCAGCAATTTAAACGAAGTCTATGCACTGGGCAGCTGATCTGACCAGGCTCAACCATCAAAACCACCGACCAATGAAAAGAACTCTACAAATAATCCTGGCCTCCTTCATTTGCACCAACGTATGGGCGGAAGAAACACCATTAACGCCCGCCAGCGTCATTGAAGCATCTACCGCCGCCGATTGGCGCACACCTGCACCAGAAAACCTGCTGCATATGCAGTTGCCTGGTGGCGAAGTAGTGTTTGAGCTGGCACCCGATTTCGCTCCTCAACACGTAGAGAATTTACGTAAGCTGGTGGCTGACAAGTATTTCGACCAGCTGGCAGTCATCCGATCGCAAGACAACTACGTCGCGCAGTGGGGTGACCCCAACTCCGGTACTGATGAGGCCAAATCCATGGGCAAAGCAGCAGCCGAGTTGGAGCCGGAATTTTATCGCACCGCAGCGGGCGCTGGCATCGTCCCGATAATCAGCCGGGACCCTTATGCCGACATCGTGGGTTTCGCCAAGGGGTTTGCCGCTGGCGCCGATTCTGGTACCGCAGCCAGGGCCTGGCTAACCCATTGTTACGGGGCACTGGGTGTTGGTCGCGGCATGGCGGCCAATAGCGGTAACGCCAGCCAGTTGTACGTGGTAACCGGTCACGCGCCGCGCCACCTGGATCGCAATGTCACCCTGATCGGCCGCGCACTCAGCGGCATGGAGCATCTGTCCAGCCTGCCGCGCGGTACTGGCACCCTGGGCTTTTATGAAACCCCGGAAGAAGCGGTTACAATCACCTCAATACGACTTGGCAGCGAACTGCCCGCTGAGCAGCAGAGCACGCTGGAAGTCATGCGCACCGACACACAAACCTTCAGAGACTATGTTCAGTCCCGCACTTATCGTCTGAATGAATGGTTTCTCGATAAAACGGGCAAAATCGGCGTGTGCAATGTGGGTGTGCCAGTGCGCGAAGCCAGCGAATAGCTCCTGCGATTGGATTCGGTTCACCAACAAAAACCCATTTTCTATAAGAGCTTCACTAAGCCTACATACTCGGTAATGAAACCATTTCTGAACAAGTAATTTCTTGTTCAGAAACGCTTGTGTTCGAACCCCGGAATCGAATACATTCCGGTTTTAACCAGCTTGTTTCTGTCGCCCGATGAACCAAATTCTTAAAAGCACCTGGCCCCTGTTTTTGGGAGTCTGTTTCCTGATGCTTGGCAATGGCTTGCAGGGTACCTTGATTGGCTGGCGGGGTGCCTATGAAGGCTTCAGCGGCGCCAATATGGGTATCATCATGGCCGGTTATTTCCTGGGCTTTATGATTGGCTCAAAGTTTGCCCAGCCTATTGTGCAAAGCGTAGGACACATCCGCGTGTTTGCGGCTCTGGCGTCCATGGCCTCTACCGCCATCCTGTTACAAATCGTTGTTATCTCGGAACCTGTCTGGTTTGCCATGCGCGTGGTCACCGGGTTTTGTTTTGCCGGTTCCTACGTGGTGGTTGAGAGCTGGTTAAATGCCAGCGCAACCAATGTCACTCGCGGTAGCCTGTTCTCCCTGTACATGATTGTGACCTTTGCCAGCATGACCGCTGGTCAATGGCTGTTTAACATAGGTGATCCTTCGGGTTATAACCTGTTTATTTTCGCCTCGATTTTGTTGTCCATTTCACTGGTGCCCTTGCTACTCAGTAACCGCACCGTTCCGGTGGTGTCAGACTCTGAAAACATGAGTTTGCTGAAACTGTACCGGATCAGCCCGGCAGGCGTTTCTGGGTTGTTCTTTATCGGTATCTCTCAGGGCATTATGTTCACCATGGGTGCGGTTTACGCCAAGGAGGTTGGCCTGAGTACCGCGCAAATCGCGACCTTTATGAGTGTGATGATTGCCTTTGGCGCGGTATCACAGTGGCCGCTTGGCAAACTGTCCGACATGTTGGACCGACGCTGGGTCATCATGGGTGCCAGCGCGGTGGCCGTCCTCGCCTGTCTGCTGCTCTTGCAATTGAGCCCGGGAAACAACCAGTTTTTCCTGATGTATGGCGTGCTAGGGGCAATGAACCTGCCGCTCTACTCACTGGCTGTGGCACACAGTAACGACCGCCTGGAACCCGATCAAATGGTGGCGGCCAGCAGCACGCTGGTATTCACCTTTGGCCTGGGTTCTATTCTCGGCCCACTGACCATGGGTTTTGTATTCGACTACGCCGGTTCAGACAGCTATTTTATCTACCTGGCGCTGATTCATTTCGTGCTTACCGTGCTGACCCTGTTCTACATGATTAGACGCGAGGCCGCTCCCGAAGAGGATCATGTGCAGTATCAATCGATACCGCCACGAGGAACGGTTATTGCCCTTGAAGCCATCGCCCAACACGCGGAACACGTGATGGACGAAGAGTCAGATGACGAGTCAGACGACCAGCCCAACAAGGAATCCGAGGTCAGCCCGTCGTCGCAGGCTGACTCTCCATCGAAAGCTGAATAGGGCCTGTTAACACGAATGATATAGCCGCTGTTGAGACCAAAATCAGACCAATCAAGGCGCGAGGCGCGTCGTTTGGTCGTTCCAAATGAGCAACGAACAACACTGAGTGGGGTGATTTTGGCCTCAACCCGAAGGGCCGAGGCCATTTTTCCGCCCAGCTTTGTTATCAACCGCTCATTTAACTCGTTAAATCACGCGTTTTCTGCCGCGCTGGACAAAAAAATGGCGCTCGGCAGCGGTGATATCATTCGTGTTAACAGGCCCTAGCCTATATTAATAATCACCTTGCCGCGCGCACGGCGCTCAGTGAGTTGATTAAAGGCTTTTTCATAGTCGGCAAAGTCAAACACGTCGGTGACAATGGGTGACAGCTTCTGTTGCGCGAACATGCCCCACAGCTCTTTGATGTTCTGCAAATGATTGGCAGTTTCCTTCTGCGTAAACGCGCCCCAGAATACGCCAACGATGGAAGCGCCTTTTAGCAGGGCCAGGTTTAATGGAATCTTCGGGATATCTCCTGCCGCGAAACCGACCACCAGGAACCGACCATTCCAGGCAATCGAGCGCAATGCAGTCTCGGCCATATCTCCACCGACCGGATCGTAAATCACGTCCACACCCTTACCACCGGTAATCTCCTTGATGCGCTCCTTCAGCGATTCCTCGGTGTAATTAATGGTGTGATCCGCACCCATTTTCCGGGTGAGCTCCAGTTTTTCTTCAGTGCTGGCCGCAGCGATGACCGTAGCGCCCATTTGTTTGGCCAGCTCGACCGCAGTGATGCCGACGCCACCCGCAGCACCCAGCACCAGCACCGTTTCGCCAGCTTGCAGATTAGCGCGCTGTTTCAATGCGTGGTAGGAGGTGAAATAAGTCATGCCGATACCGGCCGCCTGTTCAAAGGTGGTGTGTGGCGGCTTGGGGACCACCATCATCGCCGGCACTGTTGCCTTCTGGCAAAAACCACCATGTGAGCCGATAAAGATGACCTCGTCACCGACATTGACATTGCTGACCTCAGAGCCGATTTCACTGACAATCCCGGCCGCCTCAGCACCCGGGATGAATGGCATGGGTGGTTGAATCTGGTATTTGCCAGCAATGATCAAGGTGTCAGGAAAATTCAGCCCCGCCGATTTCACATCGACGATCACTTCCTTGGGGCCGCATTCTGGTTCAGGCCAATCGGTTTCCAGGTTTAGATCTTCGACGGTGCCATGTTGGCTGCAAACAAGTGCTTTCATGATGCTGGTAGTCCTCTGACAAATAAAAAATCAGCGGCTAGTCTACCACTGCCATTCCTTGCATGGCTAACAGCGCGGTGTTTTAAAACCTCATGGCGGCTATTTCGCTGGTTTATGCCAGCAAGCTGCAATCGCGATGACGCGAGCAGAGGCTCGAGGCCTGCTTAAACCATCTCAATGGCGATCGCGGTCGCTTCACCGCCACCAATGCACAGGCTGGCTACACCTTTGTGTTTACCCGTTCTTTGCAGGGCATGAATCAGGGTAACGATCAGACGCGCCCCAGATGCACCCAGGGGATGGCCCAGCGCACAAGCACCGCCATTAATATTAACCTTGGCGTGATCCAGCCCCAGTTGATCGATGGCCAACATTGACACCACTGCAAAGGCTTCATTGATTTCGTATAAATCGACCTCGTCCGCTTGCCAGTCAGCCTTGTCTAACACTTTGCGCAACGCACCCACCGGGGCCAGGCAGAATTCACTCGGATGCTGGGCATGGCTCGATTGTGCAACGATCCGTGCCAGCGGCTGCAAACCATGTTGCTCGGCAGTGCTTTCGCGCATCAGCAGCAGCGCTGCAGCACCGTCAGACATCGAACTGGAGTTGGCGGCGGTCACCGTACCATCTTTCTTGAAGGCCGGTTTCAAATGCGGGATTTTTTCGGGTTTGGCGTTGCCGGGTTGTTCGTCTTCGCTGACCACTACCTCGCCCTTGCGTGACTGGATCGTGACCGGTGCGATTTCATCCTGCATTGTTCCCTGGGCAATGGCGTTCTGCGCGCGGGTCAGTGACTCAATCGCGTAGTCATCCATGGCTTCGCGGGTCAGGCCATACTGATCCGCGGTGGCCTGGCCGAAGCTGCCCATCGGGCCACCAGTTTCTACGTCTTCCAGCCCATCCAGGAACAGACTGTCCAATACCTGGCCGTGGCCCATGCGCATACCGGCACGAGCTTTAGGCAGTAAATATGGCGTATTACTCATACTTTCCATGCCGCCAGCCAGTACCACATCGGCATTCCCCGCGGCGATTTGATCTCGAGCAATCATCACCGCCTTCATACCTGACCCACATACCTTGCTGATGGTGGTGCACGGTACCGATGCTGGTACTCCGGCACCCAGCGAAGCTTGGCGTGCAGGCGCCTGCTTCAAACCAGCAGACACTACATTGCCAAAATATACATCGTCGATCTGAGCAGCGTCAAAGCTGACGGCATCCAGAGCTGCGCTGATGGCGACCGAACCCAGTTCAGTGGCAGTGGCACCAGAAAGAGCACCTTGCATACCACCCATAGGTGTTCGTTTGGCGGCAACAATAACGATGGAATCGGTTTTGCTCATGATAGTTAAAATCTAATCCAGGAGAGTTTTAAAAGCTATGCGGCCATGCCGCAGTAAATTCAAGATCGGCGCCAGAGGCATTGATCACGCATTGTTACTGCTAGCGTAAGCCAGGGCATAACGATGGGCGCTGCTGCGGAATTTTTCCTCTGCCAGCTGTTCAGCCACATCCACGGTGGCAACACCCTGTTCGGCACTCATACGGAATATCTGCAACAGGGTGTCTCCAATCTTGGCAATATGATCTCGACTCATTTCCGG
This sequence comes from Pseudomonadota bacterium, assembly GCA_039110515.1. GTDB lineage: Bacteria > Pseudomonadota > Gammaproteobacteria > Arenicellales > Arenicellaceae > Arenicella. The sequence continues at coordinate 40,131 of JBCCFY010000018.1, read as the reverse complement.
TGTGCCGGAACGTTGATGATGAATCTCGATGATGCCACCCGCGTTAATAACAAAATCCGGGGCGTACAAGATGCCACGCTGGCGCAACATTTCGCCATGTCGGTGCTCTGCGATCTGGTTGTTCGCACCACCCGCCACAATCGAGGCTTTCAGTGTTGGAATGGTATCGTCGTTCAAAATTGCGCCCATTGCACAAGGAGCGAATACATCCACATCCAGACCGATAATGTCTTCAGCACTCACTTCTTCCGCACCCAGGGCTACGGCTTTGGCCAGGTTATCGGCGCTGATGTCCGCCACATAAACCTTGGCGCCATCTTTGATCAAAAGTTCACTTAAGTAGCGCCCAACTGCGCCTGCCCCTTGTACGGCAACTTTGACGCCCCGCAAGGAATCTTTGCCACTGTGGTGTTGCAACGCAGCTTTCATTCCACAATAAATGCCAAACGCGGTAAATGGTGAAGGGTCACCGCCAAAGCTCTGGCTGTCATCCACGCCGGATACATAAGAGGTCCGCTCACGGATAACCTTCATATCTTCGACACCGGTACCGGAATCCTCAGCGGTCACATACTTGCCACCCTGGGCTTCAATAAAATCACCCATCGCCTTCAACAAGGCCGGGGTTTTTTCGGTGCGGTGATCACCGATAATCACGGCCTTGCCACCGCCCATCGGGAGTCCGGCCAAAGCTGATTTGTAAGTCATGCCACGACTCAGGCGCAGCACATCTTCCAGTGCATCCACATCGCTGGCGTAGTCATACATGCGGCAGCCGCCTACCGCCGGGCCGAGGTTGCTATTATGCACAGCAATAATGGCTTTCAGACCCGTGTCCTTGTCTTCCGTAAATGTGACAAGTTCGTGGTGATCAAAAGACGGTGATGAAAATACACACATAGGTGGTTCCTCGGTTTTTATTTGTTTGTTTAGTCAGCAATCACTCAGGCGACATTGGCAACTTCAACCGCAATGCCTTCCAGTTCGCCCTGGTAGCGTTTAAGTTGTCGTGTCAGTCTGAGTTGATATTGCTCGTAGTTGCCTTCTTTGACATGCCCGTAACCGCGCACATCGAGCACCAGTTCAATAATTTCAATGGCGTGCTGAAGTTTCTCTGCGTTCAGGCCGGCAATAATAGTATCGATGGTTTGATTTAATTCATCGATCAGACCGCGTTCCATTTTTCGCTCAGCGCTATAACCAAAAATGTCCAGCTTGCCTCCGCGCAACACCTTTAACGGCGCCATCAACTTGAACATGGTCATCATGTAAGCGCCAAATTTACGCTTGCGAAGATGGCCAGTATCCGGATCACGCTTGGACAATAACGGCGGTGCCATATGAAAGTTCAGCTTTACCTTGCCTTCAAACTGACGTTCCAGCTGTTTTTGAAAACGACCGTCCGTGTACAGACGGGCTACCTCGTATTCGTCCTTGTATGCCATGACTCGGTGTAGCGCCTTGGCCATGGTGATGGCCAGTTTGTCTTCCGCATCATGGCCGCGCAATTTTTCGGCAATATCGGTCATACGGTTTTTGTATTTATTCGCATAGGCCTGGTTCTGATAACCCACGAGATCCTGGTAGCGGTGTTCAACAATGTCATCGAGGGAGGTCAGAGCATTAAACCGGGTTTTGGCAACCCCGGAAATTTCTTCCACCGCCGCACGATCCACCACCGCTCGACGGCCCCACATAAAGGCCTGCTGGTTGAATTCCACCGCCACTCGGTTGAGTTCCAGCGCTTTAAAGATTGCCTCCTGGCTCAGCGGTATCAACCCACGTTGATAGGCATAACCCACCATAAACAGATTGGTTGCAATCGTATCCCCGAGGAGTGCCGATGCCAGTTCCGTTGCAGGTAGAAAATCAACACGATCTTCTTGCAGCTCGGCACCGATGCTTTCTTTCATCGGCACAGCGTGGAATACCGCGTCCGGGTTATGCACGAACTCCGCGGTGGGAGTCATGGTGTCATTAATCACCGCGTAGCTACGGTTGCGGGCCAGCTTGGCCAGGGCGTCATCAGTCGCGCTCACCGCCAGATCGCAGCCAATCACCAGGTCGGCATCACCAGCAGGGATACGCACCGCATGAATATCCTGCTGGTTTTTGGCGATGCGTAAATGACTCACTACGGGTCCAAACTTCTGGGCCAGACCAGTTTGATTCATGGTGGCGACGCCCTTGTCTTCCAGGTGTGCTGCCATGGACAGTACTGCTGCCACGGTCAATACGCCGGTGCCGCCGACGCCGGTGACCAACACGTTCCAGGGCTGGTCGATGTCGGGTTGAGCTGGCTCTGGCAACTTCGGAGAAGTGCTCATGTCACCGGCTGCACGATTCTTACGCAACACGGCGCCGTCTACGGTTACAAAGCTGGGGCAAAATCCCTTGGTACAGGAATAGTCTTTATTACAGGCTGCCTGGTCGATTTGTCGTTTTCGACCCAATTCAGTTTCCTTGGGAATCACCGACAGGCAGTTCGATTTAACGCTGCAATCACCACAGCCTTCGCAGACCGCGTCGTTAATAAATACCCGAGTATCGGGGTCCGCCAGCATGCCACGCTTGCGACGACGACGCTTTTCAGTGGCACAGGTTTGCTCATAGATAAGCACCGTGGTGCCAGGCGTCTCACGCAGCGCCTTTTGCACCAGGATCAGGTCGTCGCGATGACTGACCGTAACCGTCTCATCGGCCAGGGACGCATGCAGTTGTGGCTTATCCGAAACTAACTCGATGCGTTTAATGCCTTCGCCCTTGAGTTGCAGAATAAGCGCGTCCAGGGTCAGTTCACCGTCAACGGGTTGGCCACCAGTCATCGCCACTGCGTCGTTGTAAAGAATCTTGTAAGTAATGTTTACCTTGGCCGACACAGACTGACGAATGGCCAAAATCCCGGAGTGGAAATAAGTACCATCGCCAAGATTCTGAAAAATATGTTCGGTGGATGTGAAAGGTGCAATTCCGGTCCAGGTCACACCCTCGCCACCCATGTGAGTGAAATTGTGCGCCGGTCGAGTTTTGCTCCAGGTACTCATATAGTGGCAACCAATACCGCCGCCAGCGATTGAGCCTTCCGGCACCGCGGTTGACGTATTGTGCGGACAGCCGGAACAGAACATGGCTTGTCGTTCCGACACCTTGCGCGGTTGCTCCAGGCGTTGCTCTTTGCGCAGGATAAATTCAACCCGCTTCTCGATGGTCTCACTGGTGAAAAATTTGCTGATGCGCGAGGCGATGGCCTGCGCAATCATGGCAGGGGTTAATTCACTCAGGTTAGTCAGCAGATCCTTACCGTCTTCATCATATTCACCAACCACTCGAGGACGATTACCTACGGGCCAGTTATACAGTTGGCCGGTGAGCTGGTCTTCCATGACTGAGCGTTTTTCTTCAACCACCAGGATTTCATCCAGGCCACGCGCAAACTCGTGGGTCTTTACCGGCTCCAGTGGCCATGGCATGCCGACCTTGTACACACGTATGCCGATCTCTGCCGCCAGTTTTTCATCGATTCCGAGGTCGTCGAAAGCCTGTAATACATCGAGGTAGCTTTTACCCGAAGTAATAATGCCAAGACGCGGGTTATCGCTGTCGATGACGATCTTGTTCAGATCATTCTCCAGCGCAAAGGCACGGGCAGCATAAATCTTGTACTTGTTCAGACGCTCTTCCTGGGCCAGTGGCGAATCCGGCCAGCGTACGTTGACGCCATCATGAGGAAGTTCGAAGTCCTGGGGAATCTTGATATTAATGCGGGCCGGATCGATCTCCGCCGATATGGCGGAATCCATATTTTCGGTAATCGCTTTCAAGCCAACCCAGCAACCAGAGTAGCGCGATAACTCCCAACCATAGATGCCTAAGTCGAGCACTTCCTGCACATTGGCTGGCGCCAATACCGGCATCGAAAGACTCATGAAAATATGTTCAGACTGGTAGGGATAGGTAGACGATTTACAACCATGATCATCACCGACCACTGCCAACACACCACCATGCTTGGCGGTGCCGGCAGCATTGGCGTGACGCAATGCGTCAATACTCCGGTCCAGGCCGGGGCCTTTGCCGTACCATAGTCCGAACACGCCGTCGAATTGGCTGCCTGGCAGCAGACCCACTTCCTGTGAACCGCGCACAGCGGTCGCGGCCAGGTCTTCATTGATACCGGGCACAAACTTGATATTGTGCTGGGTAAGGTATTCTTCCGCTCCCCACATGGCCTGGTCTACGCCGCCTAAGGGGGATCCTCGATAACCAGAGACAAAACCGGCAGTATTCAGGCCGCGTTCCATATCGCGTTGGTGCTGCAAAATTGGCAAGCGGACCAGGGCTTCAATACCGTTCAGGTATGCCTTGGTTTTATCGAGTTTGTACTTATCGTCGAGTGCGACTTCGCGCAACTTGGTGTTTGCTGACTTCATCGTTTCCTTCGGCTCCTCTTCCGGAGGGTTATTCGTGGATAGGTTTGAGTGCGAATCGGGATCGTTAGGCTAAGAATCTTCGGCATTATTTTTTTAGTTTTTAGCAGGAAAATTATAGCGATGTAGCGCCGCAAAGATTATGCTTTAATATCCAAGAAAACCGCTATTAAGGTCTTAATTAGACTTTTAATATTCCTTTTTAGAATAAATATTTCTTATTTTTATGCCAGAACTAAGCTCACAAGACATTCGCATCCTGGAATTACTGCAAACGAATGCTGATCGCAGCTCAGCCGAAATTGCCGAACATTTGAATATGAGTCAGTCGCCCTGTTGGCGTCGAATCAATCGACTGGAACAGGAGGGAATCATTGATCGCAAGGTCGCACTTCTGAATCGTGAAGCCCTCGGCATGGACCTGGTGGCCTTTACCACCATTAACCTGAGCGCCGCCGGTCGGCGGAATATGGAACGATTTGAGGAAGGGGTATTACAGCTGGACGAGGTGGTGGAATGCTATACCATGACTGGCGCCTGGGACTATATGCTCAAGGTCGTGGTGCGCGATATTCGCCACTACGAGCAATTTGTGCGCAAACAATTACTCGAGCTACCAATGATTGGCGAGGTTCACTCGCACATGGCGGTAACTGAGATCAAAAACACTACGGAACTGCCGTTGCAACGGCAGCTCTGAAAAACCTGCTGGGCAGTCGACTAGATCAGCTGATTACTATCGCTGCCAGAGGACTTGGCAACAACACCCAGCAGCAATACACAAATCAAGGTCACCCCGGTCAATGGCAGATTGCCTGCCTGGATCAGCAATATCGCCGAAAGCAGAAAGGTGACGGCCAGTAGCAGAGCCGCGTAGCGCCGGTATTTTTTAAGCAACATGCCCAACCCGCTGAGCACTTGCAACCCGCCAAAAAGCATTAGCATTGGGTCACTAAATCCGCGCGGTTGGTAAAATTCGATCTCCTGTGGCATCAACATGATTTTGGCCACGCCCGAGGCCAGTGCCAATAGGATTAACAATCCCAACAGTACAGTCATTACTATTTTCATCGCCCTTTACCTTAAATAGAAAACTGGCAGAGTTCTAGAACTTCCAGCTAATTTCACCAAATAAGGATCGCGGTTCGCCAGGGAAGTAACGTTCATCAGTGAAAGTAGTAAAATCGGCCCGTTCGGCATACAGTCGATCAAACAGATTGAGTAAGCGTAGCGACAGCGACCAATGCTCGTCTAGCTGGAACTGGCTGCGCAAATTCACCAGGGTATGGCCTGGGTATTCGTGCGCATTTTGCGGTTCCAGGTAATACTCGCTGACGTGCTGCACTTCTACTTCGGCGAGCAGGCCTGGGTTTGGTTGCCAGCTAAGCGTAGCAGAACCCACCAGGTTTGGCGCGGTATCCACTTCGTTGCCACGAATTGACGTGCCGCCCACCAACTGGTCGGACGCGTACTCATGATTGGCCCATGCGGCCACCACTCTAGCGGATAAAACAGGGCTCAGCTGTTGCTGCCAATCAACCTCAAGGCCAGTGGAATCGATACGCTGACCGTCTACATTAAAGAAATCGCTGTCGCGGATGATCACATTGCTTTGATCAATCTGGTACAGCGACACCGCCAGGCGGGTATTCTCGCTTTGCCATTGGGTGCCGAGTTCCACATGGGTGGCTCGGACTTCATCGAGATCGGCAACCGTTTGTGCACGCTGTAATCGGTATAACTCGGTCGCCTGGGGAGCGCGAAATGAATCCGCGACAGCAAAATGCCAGCGCCAGTTGTCATTAGCCTGGTATTGCAACTCCAGCTTCGGGGATGCGTGAGTGAAGTCGTCCTCGCGATCTGCCGGGCGGCTGTAACGACAACCGCCAAATCCACAAGTGGTGCCATCATCACGAGTGCGGCCGTCAAGGGCCAAGTTGTCATAGTCGTATTCAATACGTTCCAGCCGCAGCCCGGCGATCAGGCGCAAACGATCCTGCACCTGCCAGTTTAGATGACCGAATGCCCCCAACTGCTGAGTATCAACTTCGTAATCATAATGCACGCCAGTCGGGATGGTGGCCTGCAAGAACGCCGAACCGCGAGTGGGCAAATCCTGTGTCTGCAACAATTTTCCACTGGAAAATTCACCATCGATGCCGACGCTCCAGCTCAGGGTGTCGCTGACCTCGGTGGTTAGGCTGGATTGCCAGCCAATACCTTGTTGTTGATTTTGCTCCAGCGGATCACCGGGAAGAAAGTGCTGCAGGAAATCCATGTCGGTGTTGCGCACATAGGGCCGAACAGTCAGGGTTTGCGAATCATTCAAAGCCTTGCTGAATGATGCCCAGGCGCGCAAGGATTCGGTTTTGCGAAAGGCTTCCGGATCCAGGTTTTGCCTTCGTAAAATTCGATCACGATAGCTATCCAGGCCGACAATAAAGCCAGCCGTTTCCTGGTCCAAAAAGGTCGCGGTTGCGCCAAGTTTAAGATCCCAGTTGCCCAGGCTGGTGACGTGACGCCAGCTGAATTTCTGTTGCTGATAACCGGACTCATCACGAAAGCCTCCATCATCTGCAACGCTCAGATAGAAGCGCCCATGTGCCGCTGCGGCATCGCCATAGCCCAGCGCAGCTTGCACGCGCCAGTATTGATTGGCGCCTGCTTCCAGCGACAGCCGATTATCTCCGATCGCCGGCAGGCTCACATTAATACTGCCCAGCAAGGCGTTAGAACCATAAAAGGCCGTGTTCGCGCCGCGCACTACTTCCAGGCGACTGGCTTGTTCAAAGTGGGTATCAAACAATTCATTGACGTTGCAGAACCCAGCACCACGCACGGCGATGCCTTCTTCCAGCACCAGAACGTTTCCGCACGCACCCGCACCAGTTAGCACGGCAGACCGGATGGCTGGCAGTGACTCCTGGCCATTGCCACGATGGTAGCTGACCCCGGGCACCTGGGTCAGGGCCTGTTGAATATGTGTTGCTGAAATACTTTCCAGAATTGACTGCTCGACAACGCTTATGTTGCTGGGCAACTCGGTCAAACTGGTTTCAGTGCGAGTCGCGATTACCGCAACCTCTTCGATTTCCGCTGAGCTCGGCGGTGAGGCCACCAGTGCTGGGGCAATACAGAGAGTTGCCAATGCTCGACTGGCCAAACTAAAGTTAGTCATGATTTATCTTCTTCCAGACCTGGATAAAAATGATAAGGATTTTAAATAAAACGCGCTTGCGGTTACTTTCGTTGCAAGGCGGAGGTGTTCATTGCTCTATCTGCCCGAGATTAGCATCAAGCAAGGCGCCATTAATCACAGGATTTTGACTGCAAAACCAGAGCGTATCGGCGATCTCGCTGGGTTGCACCAGGCGTCCATAGGCAATATTGGCGGTAATTTGCTGGTACAGCTCAGGGTTTTGGCCAAGGTGTTCTTTGAGCATCTCGGTTTCGGTGAAGCCTGGGCAAACGCAAGCGGTATGAATCTGCTGGCCAGCGAGATCCTGACAGGTAGCGCGCATCTGGCCCACTACTGCGTGTTTGGAAATCACATAGGCATGTGTGTTGGCCACGGCCTTGGTGCCCAGGGTGGAGCCAACATAAAGTATCGAAGAACCTGTTCGCATGTGTGGAATCAGTAATGTATTGAGTGCCGCCGCAGCCACCACGTTTAATTGCAATACCTCGCTCAAACTGCTGGCTTCCAGGGTGGCCACGGTGTCCTTGGTTAACATGGCTGCATTGTGCACCAGGCAGATGGAGGCGGCATCCCGAACGGCATCGAGTAATTGGGCTTCGGCTTGCTGCAATGCGTCAAGGTCCAGCAGGTCTACTGCCAGGTTGAATACCCCTGGCAAGGAACACGGTGTACGTGACAGGTTCACCACCTGGTAATCCTGCGCTAAAAATTGCTCTGCGGTGGCCAGGCCGATACCCTTACTGGCACCGGTGATAACTAGGGTAGGCTGATTGTTCATGGTGTGGTATCCCTGGGCAGATCATGTGGGTGTTCACCAACCTGCAGATAGGGTCTTAGTTTGTGTACCAGGAGATAAATAATTGGCGTGTCGAGGAGCGCTGCCAACAGCTTGAAAACATAATTACTCAGCATCAAACCGATGATGACTTTGAGGGTCATGTCGCCGGCAAGAAAGGCTGCGCCAAAGGTAATACTGATTACCGCGATCGAGTCTACTGCCTGGCTGATCAGGGTACTACCATTATTTCGTAACCATAAATGTTTGCCATTGGTGCGTTTCTTCAGCCAATGGAACATATAGACATCAATATACTGAGCGGCGATGTAAGCGATCATCGAAGCAAACACTGCGCCAGCGGTACAGGCGTAAATCAACGAGAATAATTCCACTGACTGCTCAACCACCGTCCCATCTGGCAAGCTGATGGAGTTAGCCAATTCAATATTCTGCCAGGGCGGCTGCGCGATCGGATCTACGGCTGGCATGATATTTGCCAGCGACATAATCAGCAGGATAAAGCCGTTGAGCACCAGTCCCACGGTAACCAGGAAATTTGCGCGCGCGCGACCATATAATTCAGAGATCAGGTCAGTGCACAAAAAGGTCAATGGATAGGCCAACACACCAACCGCGATCTGCATCGGCCCGAGTTGCACGAAACGCGTAATACCAATGACGTTCAGCAGCGTCATCGCACAAAGGAAAAACCCCGCGAGCACGAGGAACACCCGTTCCCGGCGCTCCTGTAGTGCCGAGCCGCTGCTGGCTAATGGCAGAACTGCCTCTATGCCGCTCGTTGCCATACGGCCACCCCCCACTGATCAGGGCCGGTCGATACGCGCATTTCGAAGCGGACGATCTTTAGTTCATCCACCAGTGAATGATCACCCAGTGCTTCCTGCAGCAGATAATGTGACATTTCCTCTATCGTCACATTTCGGACTGGCAGCAACAGGGTATCCGTTTTTAACAGCGGCATAGTGATGTTGTTATGAGTCACCTGGTAGAAGTCGCCGTCTTCTTCAATATCCAGGTGCGGTGAATGCTTGGCGATCAAAGTATATTCATCGTATCGCTCGCATAATTGTTGCAGCAATTTTTTATAAATCGCGTAGTCAAAACACAGGCCATTATCATCCACCTCGCCAGTAATACGCACCGCCAGGCGAAAATTATGACCGTGCAACCGCTCCCGCGATGTGGCTGAAAATATTGTGAAATGTGCCACCGAAAAGTGCAGGTACTGCTTCTCGATTTCTATGGTTGTTAATCTGTTCATGGCATAACGCGGCTTGACAGGGCCGAGTACAGGGTTTGTCGTGGAAATTGGTCAGAGAGTCGATTGGTATCAGGATAAAACTTTCGCCCGTTCAGGGTAATACCTTGATATAGGGTTTCACCAGCACCGATTGATAAACCCCATTCAGTTTAAACGGGTCGGCGGCGGCCCATTCCTGAGCCTGTTCCAGTGACTCGAAATCGGCCACTACCAGGCTGCCACTGAAGCCAGCATCCCCAGGATCAGCAGAATCGATCGCAGGATGGGGTCCGGCAATCAATAACCGGCCCGCCTCGTTTAACTCATTAAGCCGCTGCAGATGGGCAGGACGATGCGCCTTGCGTAAGGGCAAGCTGTTCTCGACGTCCTGACTGATAATGGCATACCACATAGTAAGTAGGGGTTGGTCAACGAAACTGGATTCTAACCTGTGATTTTAAACTACACTAGCTGGATCAATGAGCTTATAGCGCTCCTAAATATCTACAACAGCAGGAAACCAGCATGAGCCTTTACGAAGAATATTGCGCACCCCATCTCACCAACTGCCTGTGCGGTATGCCCGAGATAAGTAAACAGCGACAGAAAGTGGTACCCCATGCCCGCGGACGGGTATTGGAGGTTGGCATGGGTTCGGGCCTCAACCTGGCACATTACAACCCCGACCAGGTCGAATTCGTTTGGGGACTGGAACCGAATGATGGCATGCGTCGTAAAGCGCAGAAAAACCTCGATGCTTCACCACTGGAGGTTAAATGGCTGGGCTTGCCCAGTGAGGAAATCTCGCTCGATGATGACAGCGCGGATACAGTTCTACTTACCTATACCCTGTGTAGCATCGAGGGCTGGCTGCAAGCCTTGCATGAAATGCGTAGAGTTCTCAAACCGGGTGGGGTGTTGCTGTTCTGCGAGCACGGCTTGTCGCCCGACACCGGGGTGCGGAAATGGCAACAGCGCATAAACCCTGTTTGGCGTGTCCTGACCGCTGGCTGCAATTTAACTCGGGAAGTGCCAGGCTGCCTGGCACAAGGTGGTTTCGCGGTTGATAGACTGGACAGTGGCTATATCAAGGGGCCGAAGTTTGCCACCTACAATTATTGGGGCAGTGCCAGCCTGGACTAAACTTTCCAGGAGGGTTCAGGTTCAAGATGGATTGTTGAGAGGGAGGCTTTCCTTAGCCCTGTGGCAAACGCCCAGGGGTGAACTGTTGCATATGAGTCTGGAGAACGCTTCTAGTGCAACAAACCGTTGGCTGAGGCTTCTTTCACCTGCTTGATGCGCTCGATTTGCACATCGCGATAGCTGTTCATTCCTGCTTCTACCATGGCGTGCGCAACCACCATCTGATCGGATTGCAAGAAGTTTCGCACCTGGTCAGAAAAGGTAATGGTCAGCAGCGGCTCATCCGGCGCATCCGAGTGCCGCAGCGCAATATCGCCATTTTCAAGCTGGATTAATTCAATGACTGGTTCAGACATAATAGTTACCATTGTTGTGCGGAGCCTTGATACCGAAAAATTGCAGTTTTAATGCAGCCGCCTTACATAACTAGTTTATAGTGTGCGCACCGACTAATAACAAGGCCAAAATGCACGCTATTTTGGAATAAACCTCTCTCGGACCAAACATAATGAAACTGTGGAAAAAAATACTGCTCGGCTTATTGCTGGTAATCGTTGTCTTCGTGGCATTTCTTTTTATCCAGGTACGTTCGCTGGATGTGGAAACGCTGAGTGAAGACCTGCATGTGATCCGCGGTATCGGCGGCAACACCACGGTATTGAAAACTGAAGCTGGTGCGGTAGTGGTGGATTCAATGACCTTTGTCGTACAGGGTGAGTTGATTCGCGCCAAGGTAAAAGCGCTGACGGGCGCCGAGACGGTATTGCTGATCAACACCCACTATCATCTTGACCACACGCACGGCAACCCGGGCTTTGCCGCAGGGACTCGCGTGTTATCCACAGAACGTACCCTGTCGCATTTAAAAGCCCTGGACAGCGATTTTTGGCAGGGAGACGCAGCAAAACTGTTGCCGAATGAAACCTTTACCGACCGGCAAACGTTATCGATTGGTGGCAAAACCCTGCAGATCATCCACCCCGGGCGAGGCCACACCGATGGTGACCTGGTGGTGTTAATCGAGGACGAGGGCACTGTTGTGATGGGCGACCTGTTTTTTAACAAGTCTTATCCGAACATCGACCTCGAAGCAGGCGGCTCAGTGCAGGAATGGTCAGCCACCCTGGACCAGGTGTTGGCTACCGAGTTTGACCGGGTCATTCCCGGACATGGCGACACCACCGATCGCATGGGCATGCTGGATTTTCAGCGGTTTATTGGCCAATTGGCACAAATCGGCACTGCTGCGGCCGCCGATGGCACCAGTCTCGAGGATGTCTTGAAATCAGATCAGCTCACTGCTGATGCTGGCTATGAAGAACTGGCCTTTGCCGGTATCCCGCTGGGACTGAATCGCGCATTTGTACTACGTCGCGCCTGGGAAGAGGCCACTGGCAACTTCACATTGAAAAACTGATATCCGCGAGTTCAGCAACTCAACCCACCAGTGTTATGAGCAGTGCCATGAGCAAACCAAAAGCGATATTTTTCGACCTGGATGAAACCCTGGTCGATAACGTGATCCCCGTGCAGAAGTTGTTTGCAGAGATGTATTTTCAATTTTCGGATCGGCTTGGTGCCGATCGCCAGGATGCATTTTTTGCCGCACTACGGGTTAACGCGGCTAATCTTTGGGCCACGATGTTTGAGACCGAGGTGGCACCGGAACAGCAGTTCGCAGATTGCTTCGCAACAACCATCGAGAGCACCTGCGAGTTACCGAACGCGGAAGCCCGAGAACTGGCGGCGGGTATGTTGGAAGGCTTTGTAGCCTTGTCCGCCAATAATGTGCGCCTGCAAGACGGTGCGAGTGACACCTTACAAACACTCAGGGAACAAGGCTATATTACCGGCATCATCACTAATGGCATGGAACGTGTGCAACTCGGCAAAGTGCATCAATTGGGATTGCAAGACCAGGTGGATCACGTGATTGTCAGTGCCCAGGCACGAGCGCATAAACCTCATGCGCCGGTATTTGAGATGGCGCTCGCTCGAGCGGGCGTGGAGGCCCACCAGGCCTGGCAGATCGGCGATCATGCAACCAATGATGTGGCAGGTGCGATTCGAGCCGGGATGGGCGGCGTATTCTATGATCCTGGACGGGACCGAATTCATAAAGCCTTTGCCGAGTTGGAAGAATCACCAACCTATGTTGCCAATCACCTGCTGGAAGTAGTGGATTTGGCAGCGTCTCACGGTGTCTGATGCCTGGATTTTTTGTCGGCCATGATGCCGGTTCCGTTAGCATAATTTATCGATCTGGCGGATAATTGAACCAACTGTAACCCTGCCAGGCGTCCAACGCCTGCAAAAAACGAAGTTCAAGCCGCTGAAACCAGTAAGGAATTGAAGTAATAGGAATGCGCAACCCGTACCTGCAAATAGACCTGGTTTTTACCCTGATCTTGTGCCTGGTTGGCATGTCGGTATTGCCAATGGCCGCTTCAGCAGATCCCGATACAAGGATTTTAATGTGCACGACGCAGGGATACCAATGGGTTGAAGTAAACCAGGAACCACGATTGGACGCAGACGCTGAGCACTGCATTTTCTGTTTGGCTGCTGACACTGAGGACAAGCTGGTCACTTCCCAGGCCTACGCCTGGTACCTGGATTGTCTGCCGGAAGCCGAACCTGGCTACAACGGGCAGGTCAGCTATTCGCTAAAACCGGTCAGCAGGATACGCAGCCGCGCCCCACCGATTCACGTTTAAATTCTCTTTCTCCAAGTCATTGTCTAAGCCACCGTAGTCCCCGCCATCACCTGGGGCAGGCTTAGCAATTTAACTATGTCCTCTCTTGAGCAACGATGCGCAATGAGAGGTTGAGCGCCGGCAGGCGCCAGGAATTTAACCATGAACAATTTAAAACCTTTAATTCTTACTGTTATCGGGTTTGGCCTGGGCCAACCCGCGCTGGCGGATTCAAACCACATTCAAAAAATTAGCACCGCCTCTTCTCATGCCCCCATATCTGTGATGGGCGATCATAGACATAAACAGGGCGAATGGATGATGTCTTATCGCTTCATGCGCATGGATATGGACGGCAGCCGTATCGGCTCTAACCGCGTATCCGCTCGCGACACCGTGGGCACCATGGGCAACCCAGGCCAATTCCTGGTAGCCCCTACCCGCATGCCCATGGACATGCACATGGTGGGTCTGATGTACGGACTCAGTGACCGGGTAACCCTGATGGGCATGTTCAACTATGTAAGTAATGAAATGGACCATCTGGTTCGCAATGGCCGAACCTTTAGCACCGAGTCTTCGGGACTGGGGGATACTAAACTGGGGGCGCTTATCCGGCTGGCTGAAGGCGATGCCTATTCTGTGCATCTGAACCTGGGCGTGAGCCTGCCGACCGGCTCCACCGACGAGCGCGATGACACACCGGCGATGCAGAATGCCTTCTTGCCCTACCCCATGCAGCTCGGTTCTGGCACTTACGACCTGCTCCCCGGCATCACCTACCTGGGCAAAGGACAAACATGGAGTTGGGGCGCCCAAGCTGCGGCAACAATTCGAACCGGTGAAAGTGATCAGGGTTATGCCCTGGGTGACCGCCTGGCCTTAAGTGCCTGGTTGGCACGGGACTTGAGCAATCAGCTAAGCCTGTCGGCCGGATTAACGTACCAGGACTGGGGCAATATTGATGGGCGTAACCCCGCGCTAAACCCGGCCATGGTGCAGACCGCTAACACCCAACTACAGGGAGGCAACCGTCTGGACGCATCGCTGGGCGCCAACTACCTGTTTCCCAACGGGCATCGCTTGGCAATCGAATATGCCCTGCCGCTGTCGCAAAGCCTGGACGGGCCCCAATTGGAAATTGATTCGGTGCTGACCATTGGCTGGCAAAAAGCGTTCTAAATCTAAAAGTCTGTTATGCGGTGTGTGGGAAACGCACCGCAAACAGGCTGGTTTTCCGCCAAATTGCTTATTCGAACAAATTTCTTGAAACCATTCTGCCTGCAGTCGCATCTAACAGCTATATAAACAGAATTTCACCTGTCAGATCAGGCAAGGCAAAATGTGCTGCAAGATTTCTACCAGGTGGTTACCAGCAATCGCTAAGCGCTAATTAGCGTTCCAACTCCTTTGTCGGTAAGCACTTCCAGCAAAAGTGCATGGTCTACGCGCCCGTCGATGATGTGTGATGTTTGTACACCATCACGGACCGCGTTCAATGCACAATCTACCTTTGGCATCATTCCACCCTGGATGGTGCCATCGGCTTTGAGTGCCTGGATGTCCGAGTCGACCAGGCCAGTGAGCAATTCTCCCTGTTTATCCAGCACACCGGGTGTGTTGGTCATTAATACCAGTTTTTCAGCCTGCAGTGTGCTGGCCAGCGCCCCTGCAACGGAATCCGCATTGATGTTGTATGTCGACCCGTCTATACCGGAACCGATCGGAGCAATCACCGGGATGAAGCGCCTGGCTTCCAATGTTTCTACAACCACGGGGTTAATCGAGTGAACTTCACCGACATGCCCGTAGTCAACGTCCGGCTTGCCGGAACTAATCTTTTGCGCGCGGATCATACCGCCGTCTTTGCCGGTCAGTCCGACCGCATTTCCACCATGGGAGTTAATCAAATTGACTATTTCCTTATTCACCAAACCGCCAAGCACCATTTCGACCACGTCCATGGTTTCGGAGTCGGTCACACGCAGTCCATCGATAAACTCGGTGGACTTGCCGACCCTCTCCAGGGTGCCGCTGATTTGCGGTCCGCCACCGTGAACCACAACCGGGTTCATACCTACCAATTTCATCAAAACCACGTCACGTGCAAAGCTTTCCTTCAGCCCCTTGTCAATCATGGCATTGCCCCCATACTTAATCACTATGGTCTTGCCATGAAAACGCTGAATATAAGGCAGAGCTTCTATGATTATTTGCGCAACTTGTTGGGTACTGTCGTTCATCTTGATATGATCGGCTTAAACTTGCTTCATGTTCGTCGCAAAGTATAGCACTGACGCCATACTTCTCGTTAATAAGGCGCCCCTGTAGACGGCGCCAATTCACGGTAAATTAACACCAGATAACGCAGGATCGCATACAGCCAGACCGTATCAACGCGATACTGCCCGAGCGACAGAAAAATGACTGATAACATTACAATAATGACGTCTAACTCCATCCAGCCAAAAGACCGCAATGCAGTGTCAAACCAGGCGGCTTTTTTGCCCAGGCTTGCTCGTGGCAGCGGGCTGGCCGTTCTCTTATTTATTGCCGGTTGTGCAACGCAAATCAAACAGCTTCCAGAAGAAGCCGACATTGCGGTACCCGAACAATGGCAAGTGCAGACTGCAGAGCAAGATGCGAAAGAAGAAGCTGATTCGTCGGCCTCCAGCGTGGCTGGTGATGTGCAAGGTGGTTGGCTGAACACCTTCGCCGATGAAGAACTAAACAAATATGTGCAATTAGCCCTGGACAATAATCCCGATTTGCTCAGCTCGGCGTCACAATTAAAGTCCGCCATCGAGCAGGTCACCATCAACGGCTCGCGCCTGTGGCCCAGCGTGCGCGCCAACCTGAGCGGCAATGAAACCGAAGTGACCGGATCTGCCGGTGGTGTCAGTGTGATTAATGGCGTGGGCGTAGGAGGCGGTGATGCCTCTGCCACTGGCGGTAGCGTCACTACCACGGTGCGTACTGTCAGCGCCTCGCTGGACATC
Organism: Pseudomonadota bacterium; assembly: GCA_039110515.1. GTDB lineage: Bacteria > Pseudomonadota > Gammaproteobacteria > Arenicellales > Arenicellaceae > Arenicella. Next base: position 23,628 of record JBCCFY010000018.1, on the reverse strand, counting down.
AGTTGGGAAGCCGATGTTTGGGGCAAATTGTCGCAACGCAAGAAAGCGGCGGCCTATGGTGCCAAGGCCCAGGGCGAGTTATTCAAGGCTGCTGAACTGTCGCTGGTCGCCAATGTCAGTCGCGCCTGGTACAACCTGGTCACCAACAAGCTGCAGCTTGACCTGGCCCACCAGCGGCTGGACAGCTTTGAGCGCACCGCAGCGTTGATTGATGAAAACTACAAACGAGGTCTGCGTTCAGCGCTGGACGTATACCTGAGTCGTACCGATGTGCAGTTACAGATTTCTGCGCTGGCGGATTCAAAGTTTAATTACTTGCAGTCGCTGCGCACGTTCAAAACACTGCTGGGCGAATACCCGGATTCAAATTTTGAATTTGAAGCTGAGCTACCGGAAATGAAAACCGGCGTACCAGCGGGCTTGCCAGCCGAGCTCCTGACCCGCCGCCCGGATATCAAGGCCAGCCAGTTGCAATACAAATCGCAAATAGCCAATGCCAAGGCAGCCAACCGAGACCGCTATCCAACCATTTCATTCAGTGGCTCGATTGGCGATAGCCGTGACGAATTTGACCAGCTGTTTGATAATGACAACATGGTTATGACGCTGATCGCCGGCATCGCGCAACCGGTGTTCCAGGCAGGGGCCTTGCGCTCACTGGAACAACAAGCGGTTTACCAGGCTGAATCGGCTTATGCCACCTTGGTTAAAACTACGCTGGATGCATTTCAGGAAGTTGAAGACTCGCTCTCAAGAGAGGAAGCACTGAAAGACCAGCACGATGCCATCAAAGAGGCGGTAAAATTCGCCCAGGGTGGCCTGGATTTGGCGCTCGATCGTTATCAATCCGGTATTGAGAATTACACGACAGTGTTAGAATCACAGCGTCGTTTGTTTGATTCCATGCGCAATGAAATCAATATCCGCAATGCGCTGGTGCAAAACCGCGTAGGTATCCACCTGGCACTGGGTGGGGATTTCACGCAGGTACCCGAACGCGACCCAACACAAGACTTACCCAGCATCACCAAAGGTGCTGCCCAACCATAGACCAGCAGAGCAGTTGCGCACTGATGACGCGCGACTTGGAAATAGATGAATAGCGAATACGAATTCAACATAAATGAAAAGTCTGAACAACAGGGGTTTTTAAGCAGAGTCAAGGAGCTCATCTGGAGGCTACCGCGAAAACTGCGCATCGTACTCAGCATTTTCCTGGCCACCGTATTCGTTATAAATTTGCTGGTGATGTTCAAGCCAGAAGCCGAAAAGCGGCCGATCCCGGAAACTGTCGTGCGGGTGGATGTGATCGAGGCCGGCTTATCCAGTTATCCAATCGTGGTTACTGCCAATGGCACGATTGAAGCACAGACACGGGGCAACCTGGTGGCCCAGATCCGTGGCGAAATTGTCTCCATGTCAGACAATTTCAAAACCGGCGGCTCATTTACCAAGGGCGACACCCTGATCGAAATTGACCCGCGCGATTACCAGGCAGCACTGAGCCAGGCGATGGCTACCTTGTCTCAGGCCGATGCCGCCTATCGACAAGAGCAGGCCAACGCCAGGCAGGCTGAGCAAGACTGGAAACGTCTTGGCAATGACACTCCGGCACCTGACCTGGTGCGACGCAAACCACAGTTGGCTGCTTCCAGGGCACAACTCGATTCTGCCAAGGCGAATCATGAAACGGCGCAGTTAAATCTAAGCCGAACCAAGATTACCGCTCCTTATTCGGGCCGCATCATTCGCCGTGATGCCGTACTCGGACAATATGTTGGCGTGGGCACACCTATCGCCGAAGTATTTTCCACTGATGGCGTGGAAGTTCGCCTGCCGATCAGTCAGGACGAGTACACGCAACTGGGCCTGGATAGTTTCGACCCGAATAATGCTGAGAGCAACTTGTTCGATGTGCAACTGAACTCTACCGTGGGTGGCCGTGATTATCAGTGGCAGGCAAAGATTACCCGTACCGACAGCACCTTCGACATCAATACCCGACAAATTGATGTGATTGCCGAAGTAGCGGATCCATTCGGCACCGCCAATGGTCAACCCCCGCTGAAAATCGGTCAGTTCGTCAGTGCGCAGATAACCGGGCGCACGGTAGACAATGTCTACGTGATTCCGAACAAGAGTATCCGCGAAGGCACTTATACCTATGTGGCACGCGATGGCAGGTTGGTAAAACAGGATATCGATATCATCTGGCAGGATGATCAGAACACACTGATAGCCAGCGGCATCGCCGAGAATGAGCTGGTGGTAACCACCTCGCTGAACAGCACTTTGGCTGGTGCCAAGGTTAAATTACCAGAAGACTTTGTTGCCAGGGGATCAATAAGCGACGCACCGATCGCGACTGATTCTGCCTCTGTAGAGGAATCCTCCGAAGGAGCTGAGACAGTGTCAGATGAGGAAGTTGATTCGCAGGCCGACGAAGCCGCAACCGCTACAGAAAGTGCCGAAGTAGAGACCGATTCCGGCGACAATCCTGACCTGGAAAGCGAAGCGCAGCCTGGTTCGGAATACCAGGCCGAATCCCAGGGTCAATCCAACGCAGCAATCCAGTAGCTCGGTCCGTACTGGGCGTGGCTGATGCTCTTCCACGAGGCTGATCGATGATTGAATGGTTTGCCCGGAACCCGGTCGCTGCCAACCTGCTCATGGTTGGCATTATCATTACTGGCGTGCTCTCCGCGTCACGCTCGATTCCGCTTGAAGTATTCCCGAGCTTTGATGTTCAAACCGTCACGGTTACCACCGCCTATCGGGGTGCTACGCCTGATTCGGTTGAAGATGGTATTACCACTCGCATAGAAGAAGCCATTTATAATTTGGAAGGCGTGGATAAAATAACCTCACGCTCGGCGGAGGGAGTATCCACGGTAATCGCTGAAATCGGCGAAAATTATGATAAGCGTGAGCTTCTGAATGATATAAAACTGCGCGTTGATTCGCTCAATACGCTGCCTCAATCTGCAGAACGACCAGTCGTTTCCCTGACCCGCAGTGACCGTGACGTAATCCTGGTTGCGGTGCGCGGTGATGTCGATCCGCGCACGTTGAGAATCGCGGCTGACAAGGTTCGCAATGATTTACTCGACAGCTCTAAAATTACGCTGGTCAACTTGCTGGGAGTCACTGACTATGAGATCAGTGTTGAGGTAGAACCCGAAGTTCTCGACAGCTATGGTCTGACCCTGAGCGGGGTTGCCGCAGCCATCCAGGAAGGTGCTGTTGATGTTTCGGCTGGCAACGTGAAAACCCGCGATGGCGATATCCTGGTGCGCACCGATGGCCAGGCCTTTACCCAGCCCGAGTTTGCCCGCATCCCGGTTATCACCAGCCTTGGGGCTGACCCGATATTACTCGGGGATATTGCGACCATCGTGGATGGCTTTGAAGACAAGCCGCTGCTGACGAAGTTTAGTGACAAGCCGGCTATCATGATCGAAGTGCGCCGCACCGGAGATCAATCCGCCATCGAGATCTCGGATCATGTCAAAGCCTACATAGAGGAACGCAATAACGCAGCCGTCGATGGCATAGAACTGGCCTACTGGGATGACAATGCGCGCATCCTGCGGGCGCGCCTGGCGACGCTGCTCAAAAGCGGTGTGCAAGGCGGTATATTAGTACTCGTATTGCTATCGCTCTTTTTGCGCCCAGCCGTGGCATTCTGGGTATTCCTCGGCGTACCTGTTTCCTTTATGGGTGCGTTCATTTTCATGCCGTTAATGGGCGGCACATTCAACATTATCTCGCTGTTTGCCTTCATCACGGTGCTGGGGATAGTGGTGGATGACGCCATTGTCACCGGGGAAAACATATATCGAAAGATGCATCAGGGCATGGACTCCCTGCAAGCCTCGATTGTGGGCACACAGCAAATCGCCATTCCGGTGACCTTTGGTATCTTGACTACCATCGTTGCTTTTCTGCCGATGGCGGACCTGGGCTCCAATCGCATAGGCTATATCGCAGCACAGATACCGATGGTGGTGATCCCGGTATTATTGTTTTCATTGATTGAATCAAAGCTGGTATTACCGTCACATCTGAGTCATATCAAACCGCGCGAGGAAAACAAGCAACGAAACTGGCTGTCACGGACGCAGATGTCGATAGCCCGTGGATTCGAAGACTCGGTGCTTAATTTTTATCGCCCGTTCCTGAAGACCTGCCTCGCCAATAAAGCCATTGTGCTGACCACCCTGGTATCAGTATCAGCGGTAATTCTCACGATCGCCAGCACCGGCCATTTACGCTTCACATTTTTCCCGCGGGTAGAAGCCGAAGAAATCGTTTTCTCGCTGGCCATGCCAGACACCACCGGCTTTGAAACCACTGACCGTCATGTCAAGACCATCGCCGGTCATTTCAGCACTCTGCAAGAGAAATACCGCGACCCGAAAACCGGGGTGTCGGTGATCAAACATATATTCACCACCAGCGGCAGCAGCCAGAACCAGGTGAAATCCAGCGTCGGCAGTGTCAACGTTGAACTGATCGGCCCGGAAGAGCGACATATCGATATCAAGGCGTCCGAAATTGCGCGCGAGGCCCGACAAATGGTGGGGACTATTCCAGGCGCAGAGAAGTTAAGCGTTATCGCGGAAATTGGGCGGGCAGGAGAGCCCATCAATGTCGAACTCACTGGGGTGCCGGTTGAAGTAATGAGCCAGGTTGGCAACAAGGTACGGGCGCGCCTGGCCGAATATCCAAACGTATTTGATATTCAGGATAATTTTTCCGGAGGCAAGGAAGAACTGAATATCGCACTCACTCCCAAGGCGCATGCCTTGGGTCTTGATTTAGCCGATGTAGCCAGCCAGGTTCGTGCCTCGGTGTTTGGCTTTGAAGCACAACGCATTCAACGCGGTCGAGAAGAGGTAAGGGTGATGGTGAGATTACCGCTCGAACACCGTTCCTCTTTGGACGACCTGCAACGCATGCAAATCAGGGTTGGCGCCAATAATGATCCGATCCCGTTGCAGGACCTCGCCACTGTCACCCCGGTGCGCAGTCCGACCACACTCTACCGCATTGATCGCAGCGCGATTATTAACGTCACCGCCGATGTCGACAAGAAGAAAGCGGATGTGCCTGCCATAATGCGCGAACTGTCCGCCCTGCTAAAAACAGAGCAAGAAAGTAACCCGGGCCTGCAGTTTGCATTCAAAGGCGAAGCCGAGGAACAGGCCGAGAATAATGAAGGCATGCAATCAGGTTCGATTCTCGTATTGCTGGCCATTTATACGTTGCTGGCGATTCCTTTCAAATCCTACGCTCAACCCCTGATTGTCATGTCAATCATCCCGTTCAGCATGGTTGGTGCAATGCTGGGGCATATCCTGGTAGGCAGCAACCTTTCGATTCTGAGCATCGTGGGCATGATGGCCTTGCTGGGCGTGGTGGTCAACGACAGTCTGGTGCTGGTTGATTATATTAACCAGCAGCGACGCAAGGGCTTGGAAGTACTCGAAGCTGTACTGGAAAGTGGCACCAAACGTTTCCGCCCGGTGATTCTGACTTCGTTGACGACCTTTGCCGGTTTGACCCCGTTGCTACTCGACTCAAGTACCCAGTCTGAGTTCCTCAAGCCGATGGCGATTTCACTTGGCTTTGGTATCCTGTTCGCCACTGCTATTACCCTGGTTATTGTGCCGGTTAATTACCTGCTGGCTTATCAACTCAAGTATGGCGGCAAGCGTGCGGTGCTGCGCGCCTGGGACAACTGGTTGGAATTCTGGAACCGGGAAGATGAACGTCGACCGACTGCGTAAGAGGTATTGAGACAGGTCTGATTTATGATTGAATGGTTCGCTCGCAACCCGGTTGCATCAAACATCTTGATGTTTGCGATAATTATCGCAGGGTTGATCTCGGCCAGCCGTTCGGTGCCCGTGGAGACTTTTCCAAGCCTCGAGCGCAATAGCATCAATATCACCACGGAGTTTCGCGGTTCCACGCCGAAAACCGCAGAGGATGGCATCACCCTGAGGATCGAGGAGGCTATCGCGGATATCGAAGGTATCGACGAGATCATCTCTCGCTCTTCAGAAGGCCGATCGGCAATCACAGTAGAAGTAGACGAGTCCTATAACACCCGCGACGTTCTCGACGATATCAAAGTACGGGTAGACGCACTGAACACCCTGCCTGGTGACGCCGAAAAACCCTCGATCTCCATCAGTATTCGCAATCCGGTGGTTATTTTCGTGGCCATTTCCGGTGAAGTGGGCGCCCGCACCCTGCGCGAGACCGCCACGCGCTTTCGCGAGGGTTTGTTGACCAACGACAATGTCAGCAATGTCGCGCTGCAGGGCATCGCTGACTACGAGATGAATATCGAGGTCAGCCCACTGGCGCTGGACAACTACAACCTGACATTGCGCGACATCGGCCAGGCCATCCGGCGCGGTGCCACCGACATCTCGGCCGGCAACGTGCAAACCCGCGATGGCGACATCCTTATACGCAGCGATGGGCAGGCTTATACCGCTGCCGAGTTTGCGCGCATCCCGATCATCCCTAATACCCAGGGCACACCGATTACCCTGGGCGACATCGCCACTATTAATGACGGCTTTGAAGAGGCACTCTTAACAACCACATTCAACGGTGAGCCCGCAGTGATGGTGGAAGTTCGCCGGGTTGGTGAGCAGAGTGCTATCCAGGTAGCAAAAGACACCCGCGACTACATGGACGTGTTTGCTCGCGACCTCCCGGCCGGCGTCAAGATCGGCTATTGGGACGATGATTCCGAATACCTGAAGTCGCGCATTGGTGCGGTGGTGAACAGCGCCATCTACGGCGGCTTCCTGGTGATGTTGCTGCTGTCGTTGTTTCTGCGCCCGGCTGTTGCATTCTGGGTCTTCCTGGGTGTGCCGGTTAGTTTTATGGGTGCCTTCATGTTTATGCCACAGGTCGGCGGCACCTTTAATGTGGTCAGCCTGTTCGCCTTTATCATGGTGTTGGGAATAGTGGTGGATGACGCCATTGTTACCGGGGAAAATATATATCGGAAAATTCGCGAGGGGCATGACGCCATGGAAGGTGCGATCCTTGGCACCCGCGAAATTGCCGTGCCAGTCACCTTCGGAATCCTGACCACGGTGGTGGCCTTTATTCCGTTGTCATTTCTTGGCAGCGGACGACTGGCATTCATCTCCAGCCAGATGCCGATGGTGGTCATCCCAATTCTGTTAATGTCCCTGGTGGAATCAAAATTGGTGTTGCCATCGCACCTGAGCCACCTGAAAATTCGCGACGATGCCAGCAAGATTTCCCGTTTCGGAAAAATTCAACAGGGCATATCGCGCAGCCTGGAACGGTTTGTCGAAACTACTTATCAACCGTTCCTGGAGAAATGCCTGGGGAACAAAACCATTACCCTCAGCTTGTTGGTGGCAGCCTCTGCTATTGTGGTGAGTTTTGCTTCACTGGGCCACCTCAAGTTCAGCCAGTTCCCATCGATTGAATCGAGCACGGTGCGCATTTACCTGACCATGCCGGAATCAACCGGGTTTGAAACGACCGATCGGCATATTCAACGCATATCCGATGTGTTTCAGCAGCTGCAGGAAAAATACCGTGACCCGGAAACCGGTGAGAGTGTGATCATGAATATTCTCGCCACCAGCGGCAGTAGTGGGCAAACCGTCAAACCAAATGTTGGCCAGGTGGCAGCTGAATTACAGATCGAGGAGAAACGCCCATTTCCGGTCGGCAGCCGACAATTGGCCCGCGAGGCCCAGCAACTCATAGGGGATATTCCGGGCGCGCAACGCCTGACGGTGCGGGCGGATATCTTTCGCACTTCAGCCCCGATCAATGTTGAATTGAGCGGTGCCTCCACCGAACGCATGGCCGAGGTAGTGCTGCTGCTTCGAGAGAAATTCAAGGAATTCCCCGCCATCTACGACATTCAGGACAATTACAGCGGTGGCAAGGAAGAACTGAATATTGTTTTGCTGCCGCGAGCCCACTCGCTGGGATTAACCATGAACAGCGTCGCACAACAGGTGCGCAGCGCTGTCTTTGGCTTCCAGGCTCAACGCATTCAGCGCGGTCGCGACGAACTGCGTGTCATGGTGCGTTACCCGCTGGAAGATCGATCTTCAATTGAAGATCTGAACCGGTTACCAATCCGTGTGCCTGGTTCAACTGAAGAAGTGTTGTTGTCAGAGATCGCAACTGTCGAACCATTTGAAAGCCCGAGCTCCCTGTACCGCCTGGATCGTCAGTCAATACTGAACGTAACCGCCGATGTCGATAAGGAAGTTGCCAACGTGCCCATTATCCTGAGGGATGTAAAAGAATACCTCGACTCGCTGAAACAGACCTATCCGGACGTGAATTATCGCTTCGACGGCGAAGCTGAAGAGGCGGCGGAGACCAATAGTCGATTATTGCTGGGTGTGGTGCTGGTGCTGGGCGCGATCTACGCGCTGTTAGCTATTCCGTTTAAGTCCTATGGCCAGCCCTTTATCGTGATGTCGATTATACCTTTCAGCCTGGTCGGGGCAATTTTGGGACATATCATCACCGGGCAGACCCTCTCTTCGATGAGCTTTTTCGGGATCCTGGCGCTGGTTGGCGTGGTGGTGAATGACAGCCTGGTATTGGTGGACTACATCAATAAACGTCGCGCCCAGGGCATGGAAGTGATGAAAGCCGTGTTGACCGCGGGCGCCACGCGTTTTCGGCCCGTTATCCTTACTTCAATCACCACCTTTGCCGGTGTAGTGCCGCTGTTACTTGATCCCGGTCAGCAAGCCAAATTCCTCAAACCGATGGCAACGTCGCTCGGATTCGGCATTCTCTTCGCCACCATCACCACGCTGATAATCGTGCCAATCAACTATATCGTGGCGCGAAATTTTAAATACACCATGATCGAGCTCTGGCAACGCTGGCTGGAATACTGGAATCGACCCGATCCCGAACAACAACGACCCGGGGTTTAATGATATGCAGCTGCACGTGTACGATCAGATCGGAGACAAGCGATGATTGAATGGTTTTCTAAAAATCATGTGGCCGCCAATTTACTGATGGTCGCCATCCTGTTGATGGGCCTGTTTGCCCTGCGTGACGATATACCGCTGGAGCTGATGCCGGATTTCAGCCTGCAAACCATTACCATTACCACGGTACTGCCTGGAGGCAACCCGAAATCGGTTGAGGAAACGATAACAGCGCGGATTGAAGAATCCATTGCGGATCTGGTTGGCATTAAAAAGATTACCTCACGGTCCAGCGAAGGCCTGTCGCAGGTATTTGCCGAGGTGGAGTCAGGTTATGACGAGGACAATCTCCTGAGTGACGTCAAAGTTCGCGTTGATGCACTCAATACTTTGCCGGTAGACGCCGAGCGACCCATCATCCAGGTGGCGGATGTCATTATCCAGGTGATGGGCGTCGTGGTGTATGGCGATGTGCCCTACGATGACCTGTTCCAGGCCACCGCCGACCTGCGCGAAGCCTTGCTCAAGGTTGATGGCATTACCCAGGTGAGCGACCTGCAGGCTCCCCCACGGGAGATTCATATTGAGATTAATCCCGAAACCCTGCGCCAGTACAACCTGTCGCTGGCTGATGTTGGCAGTGCGGTGCAACGCAACGCCATCGATATCTCAGCCGGAAATTTACGCACCCGCGATGGCGACATATTAATCCGCACCAATGGCCAGGCCTACACCGCTGCCGAGTTTGAAGCCATTCCGGTGACCAACTCGGGTGACCGCGTGGTCTACATCAAGGACATTGCCCGGGTGGTAGACGGTTACGTCCTGGAGCAGGTTGAAACCATCTATAACGGCAAGCCCGCGATATCCGTGGAAACCTACCGGGTCGGCAAACAAAGCACCCTGGAAATTGCCGACAAGGTCTTCAAGTTCATGGACGATTACGAATCCAAACTACCTGAAGGTTTGCAAATCGGCACCTATGGCAATACCGCAGCGGTGGTTGAGGATCGTCTTACCACGCTGATTTCCAGCGCCTTTCAGGGCGGTATCCTGGTGCTGATTTTATTGTCACTATTCTTGCGACCGGCAGTGGCATTCTGGGTCGGTATAGGAATTCCAGTCTGTTTTCTGGGTGGCTTCGCCATGATGCCGTTCCTCGGTCTCAGTCTGAACATGTTAACCATGTTTGCCTTTATCCTGGTGCTCGGGATCGTCGTGGACGATGCCATTGTTACCGGGGAGAACATATACCGTCATCAGCGCCTGGGTATGCCACCGGCCGAAGCGGCCTTGTTTGGCACCAAGGAAGTGGCGGTACCGGTCACCTTTGGGGTTATCACCACCATGGTCGCCTTCGCTCCCCTGCTGTTGGTGACCGGCTCGGTGGCCGACCTCGCCAAACAGATACCGCTGATTGTGATTCCGGTTTTGGCATTTTCACTGGTCGAATCCAAATTGATTCTGCCCTCCCATATGAGCACCATCAAACCACGCGATGAGAACCGCATATCGCTGTTAGGCAGGGCTCAACAAGCCTTTTCGCGAGGATTTGAAAATGCCATCATTCGCCTGTACCGACCGTTTTTGGATATTTGCATCCGCAATAAAACCATCACCATGTTTACCGCGGCGGCGATCTTTTTTACCACCATGACTTCGATGAGCCTGGGTTGGTTGAAAGCTTCTTTTTTTCCACAGTTTGATGACAATGCCATTTTCATCACCCTGACCATGCCGGCCACCACCGGTTACGAGACGACCAAGAGCCATATCGTCCGCATTACCGACATTGCAGAAGATCTTTCCAAGGAATATACCGACCCCGAAACCGGGGAGTCGTATTTCCGTTATTTCGTCTCGGTGTCCGGTTTAACGTTTGGCCCTACCGGCCCGGTGTTTGGCAGTAATAACGGCATCGTCATCATGGAATTCGAGCAAGGCGCCAGCGGCTTGCCACCCGGGTTTACGGTTAAAAAAGTGCAGGAGCAACTACGTGAACGAATCGGTGACATACCTGGTGCGGAAAAACTGAGTATGTCTGCCAGTTTTGGTGACTTTGGCAAACCCATTTCGGTGGCCCTGTACGGCAACAATGAAGCACGGATCAGCGAGTTGGTGGGCAGCATTCGAGAATACCTGAAAAGCTATCCGGGGGTGTTTGACATCCAGGATAATTTTTCCAGTGGCAAGGAAGAGATCCAAATGGAACTCACGCCACTGGCGAATTCGCTGGGCCTCACCCAGTCAGCAATCGGATCGCAAGTTCGCGACGCCGTATTTGGCTTTGAGGCTCAACGCATTCAGCGTGGCGCAGACGAAATCAAGGTAATGGTGCGTTACCCCCTGCAGGATCGCTCTTCGATCAGCGATGTCGGTAATATACAGATCACCACACCCAATAGCGCAAATACCATCCCGCTGTCAGAGTTAGCAGTATTAACCCCTGGCAACAGTCCAACCTCGATATATCGTGATCGCCTGAGACGGGCGGTCACCGTGAATGCGGATATTGATTCCAGTAGCTATGACCTCAACGTGATCCGCGCTGATCTTAATCTCTATTTGATGGATTTGTTTGACGGGGAAAATGAGATCGCCTACGACCTGGACGGCCAGGCAGAGACGCAACAGGAAACCACCGAAAGTTTCTTCCTGGGCTTCTTGTTGGTGATCGTGGTTATTTACGCCCTGCTGGCAATCCCGTTCAAGTCCTTCGGTCAGCCGCTGGTGGTCATGTCAATCATCCCCTTGGCCATCGTCGGCGCAATCTGGGGCCACTACATTATGGGGCTGGCGTTCTCGATGCTGAGCATCATGGGTATTCTCGGCTTAACCGGTATCGTGGTGAATGACAGCCTGGTATTGGTGGACTATATTAACAAGCAACGCGCCAAAGGCATGGAGCTCATGGAAGCAGTGCTTACTGCAGGCGAAACTCGCTTCCGACCAGTGATGCTCACTTCGCTGACCACTTTTGTCGGCCTGTTGCCACTGACCCTTAATCAAAGCACTCAAGCCCAGGCACTGATCCCAATGGCGGTGTCGCTTGGCTTTGGCATTTTATTTGCCACCATGATCACCCTGGTGATCACTCCGGTGAATTACCTGCTGGGTCGCCAACTCAAATACGCCATTCTCAATGGCTCGGGCCGATTGTCACGCGGTTGGTTGAACTTCTGGAACAAGCCAGACACTGCTGCTGGTTAACCGAATGGTTCACCGAACGGTTAGCCGATTAGACTAACGACTCCTGCACCATCGCCTGAGACTTGGCGCTTAGCAACGCGTTTGTTACTCTCAGGGACGATGAGTACGCAAAACAAATACTTACGTGGATTCAGCCTGATGGAGTTGATGATCGTGATCGCCATCGTCGCGATTCTCGCCACTCTGGCTATCCCATCACAGATGGGCGCTACCACTCAAAAAAGGATAGTAGAATCAATCGAATTAGTGGAACCCTATAAGGCAGCAATTGTCAGCCATTTTGTTTTCAGCAGTGGTGAATTCCCGGAAGACAATGACGCAGCGGGTCTGCCTGCGCCGAATAAAATTATCGGCAATTACCTGGAGAAAATGGAAGTGCGGGATGGTGCCATGCATTTATACATGGGGCAGGAGTTACCTGAAAACCTGCATCACAAAATTCTGAGTATTCGCCCGGTGTTCGTTAAGGATTCGCCCGGCAGCCCAATCTCGTGGATTTGCGGTTTAAACCCCGTGCCCGATGGCATGACCGCCGCGGGAACCAACCTGACCGATCTCGATCGTATGTTTCTGCCCGGCCGCTGTCGGTGAGTTTTCAGTGGGTCTTTGCCTATTAAGATTGGGCTTCATAGCTACCTTTCCCGACTCTATTCGGGAAGCGTGCTATAAAACATTAACACCATCTATTGTTGGTCTGATCTTTCCATTGTGATGCTCATAGCAACCGGTGACCCAAATCTTAATATTACTGTCTGTTCCTCTAGCCAACAGCAAGCCTCTGAAGATTTGATCAAAGTTTTCATTGCCAGTTTTCGGTAAGGCAAAGGTATCCGGGTCATTCGCGCAACCAGTGGGATCAAAACTAATAGTGTTTGAATTCCCGTCTTTCAGGGTAACCCACACCACCGCGCCTATGTTTAACGTGTCGATTTTTGCTGTTGGTGTATTCGCCCCTGCCAATGCCATTTGGCTGAAAACGCTTGATAGAAGTGTCAGTATGATGAACAAATTTTTCATAATTGATTTCGGTTTGTTTAGTGTTGCTTGTTGAATGAAGGAGAGAACGCCGAGCTACTGCCGGTAAGAAGCGCCATAGCACAACAAAATACGATATAGGGTGATTGGTAAGCGAACCTCCTTGTGGCTGAATTTTGAATTCGATCTGCTTCGACCTTACTTTAATCCCGCCGGGAAAACAACTTAGGCCTGGAGGAACAAGCCGCTCTTCGTCGGCATTCGATAATATAAAGGTCGAAAGCAATATATCTCTTTACCTTTGGACAACTTTATAGTTGGCAGGATTCCCCTGCAATCGCATTTGCATTACCCATGCAAACGTCCACTAACCAGCCGCCTGCATCAGTAGTGCCAATAACTCCTCAATACTCATCTTGTTACCATTAATCGTGACATCGTTGTCGATGAGCTCAATGTCTGAGTTGTAACTGCGATCCGATTCTATATACAGTGGGTTGCTCGCCAAAGCGGCCATGGCAGTCTCATTGCCTTCGAGCACAACCTTTGGCACCTGGGTATTCATATGTGCCTTAAACTTCGAAAACAGGCCTTGGGGATTGACCGCCAGGAGCACAAAATCACCCAACGACAGATTGCCAACCAACTCAACATCCAGTTTTGCGTACATGGGCTCGGACGCATAGTTGGCGGAGGCAGTGGTATTCAATTTCAGCCCTGATTTCAACAGCCCTTCGAGGTCTGACATCATTGTCAGTCTTGCGGCATTGCTTTCTTCAGGCGGCAATTTGGATAACTCCTGATATTTTTTAGTAAAATTGCCCAGTTGCTCCATGTCTATACCTTGCAGTTGCAAGTCTAGTTCAATGTCGTTCATATCCACCGGCTCAGTGGCTTCGGTTTGGATTACCTTATCCAGCGACATGCCGTATTCAATCGCCATGGTGTCACCTTGCTCGGTGGCTACGCTGCGCATCGACAGGCCCTGGAACTGCACCTCGCCATCAGAATCGGATTGCATCCCGATATCCTGGGCAGTGAGTTCCATGTCGCCGATAGCCAATCGGTGCTGATTAAGTCGGATATTGCCATTCACTGACAATCCATTGACTGCGAAATCTCCGTCCGCGCCGCTCGCGACCAAGCCCTCAAAGTCACCATCCACGGCAAAATTATTCAGCTCACGATCTGATTTTATCGACAGTTGCCCTGGTAATACCTTGAGTTTTTCCTGTTCCTCGTTGTTTAACTCGAACTCCTCGAGGTTCAGAGTTTGCGTAAGCGTGCCAAATACTGAGACGCTCCCAGAGATGGTCAGTGGATCTTTTCCGCCCAACTCTTGCTCTACAAATTCCTTATAAGCCTCCACATTCAAAGGGCGACACTCATAACTGTATTCCAGCACACCATGATCACCCTCGCAGCTGTAGCGCACCGGGTCACCGAATAACCCACTCATCAAGGCACCGTAACTCCCGCCCGGCGACCAGCTGAAGTTAGACTGAGTGCTACCATAGCCACGATCGTATTCGACTACCTCCAGCTCTCCATATTCCTCACTGTTCGCATTCACCTGGGACGCCAATTGCAAGGTCGCTTCCTCGGCCACGCGCCCGGTCACATAAGGCATAAACAAGGCCACAAACACGGCAACCACAACAATGAGAACGAGTAATTTTTTCATGGGTCTAATTCAGTATTAATCGACAGCCAACTGTCGGGTTATTTCAGGAGTAAGTCCTTGGCCTGGTTGATCTGTTTTGCCAGCGCGTCAGATCCACCCCGGTCTGGGTGTATTTTCTGCATCAGCTTCTTGTGCGCCAGGCGAATTTCATCGGTACTGGCGTGAACATCCACGCCAAGAATATCCGCCGCTTCCTGCTTTGTCATCACCTGGTGGCTTGGCGGTGATTGTGCCCCACCCTGCTGAGAGTGGTTGCCGCCAGTGCCTTGACCATCTTTGGCATGCACATCATCAAATATTTTCTTAAACAGCGGCACATACTGGGCAAATTGCGCTACCCGGCCCAATAAGGCTAAAAGCGCCGCCAACACCCCCATCAACCAGTGCGCCCGGCCTGCCATCACCAGCCCTAATACCACGATCACCGTCCCCCACAAGGCGCTCTGTCGCAAGAACTTTTTGCGTTCCGATTCCGGCAGTTTTTGCCAGCGCTTGAACCAAAAGATCAGCGCGCCAATCGCTGCAATAACGAGGAGGGAATATATCAATGCACTTTGCGGGTAAGAAGGTTACACCTGTTATAATAAGGCCTAATCCATCTTATTTAAACAACTCGGCCACCTTACCCCGTTCTTCCCTATGAGCAAGGAATCCAATTCCAACGCACCTGCCCTGATCGCGCAGGACTTACTCGACTTTATCGACGAATCACCTACGCCGTTTCACGCTACCGCCAACCTAGTAGCCATGTTTCGCGAGGCTGGTTATACCGTGCTCGACGAAGGCGACGACTGGAAGTGCAAACCCGGTGGCAATTTTGTTACCACACGCAATGACTCCTCGATCATTGCCTTCTCGTTGGCCGATGATCTGAGCGGTGGTATGCGCATGATTGGTGCGCATACTGACAGCCCCTGTCTGCGTATAAAGCCCAACCCGGAACTGGAACAGGATGGCTACAACCAGCTGGGTATCGAAGTGTATGGCGGCGCCCTGCTACACCCTTGGTTGGATCGCGACCTGTCTATCGCTGGCAGGGTCAGCGGAGTTGATCAAGAAGGCGAGTTATATAGCCAGTTGATCGATTTTGGAGCGCCGGTGGCCATTGCGCCTAACCTGGCCATCCACCTTGATCGTCGTGCCAACCGGGAAAAGACCATTAACCCGCAAACCAATTTGCCGTTGATTATCGGTCAGGGCAAGGAACGCGATTTTAAAGAGCTGTTGCTGGACTACTGTGATGAGTCCATGGCAAAAATACTGGATTTTGAATTGTCCTGTTATGACACCCAGGCACCCAGCTTTGTGGGACTGAACCAGGAATTTATCGCTGCTGCCCGTTTGGATAACTTACTGAGCAGCTATATTGGCGCGCGTGCACTCATTGATGGCGGCACCAACAGCAACGCGTTTTACATTTCTACCGATCACGAAGAAGTGGGTTCGGCCTCTGCCTGCGGTGCCCAGGGCCCGTTCCTGCGATCGGTGCTTGAGCGACTCTGTAACGATTCAACCAAACTTACCCAGGTGATCAGCCGATCCACCATGATCAGTTGTGACAATGCGCATGGCGTGCACCCCAATTATGATCACAAGCATGACCAAAACCATGGTCCGTTACTGAACCATGGACCGGTCATCAAGATCAACGCCAAACAACGCTATGCGAGCAACAGTATCAGCTCGGCACGCTTTCAACGCCTGTGTGAAAAAGCGGATGTTCCAGTACAGCATTTCGTTACCCGCGCTGACATGGGCTGCGGCAGCACCATTGGTCCGATCGTCGCCACCGAGCTGGGGGTTGAGACGCTGGACATAGGCGCACCTCAGTGGGCCATGCACTCTATCCGCGAAACCGCAGGCAGCAAGGATGTGGAATACCTGCACATTGCCCTGATGGCCTACCTGAACAACGACTAAATCCTCGTATTTGCCCCTTTTTAGTGCATATTTAGGGTGTAAACGCTGAAAATTTTGTTGTTCGGCCATTAGAAGGTAGAATCTTCGTCCCAAATTACCCGGGGGCTTCCCATGAATTCAACACTGATAGACCAAGGACTAAACCTGATGCTGTATGGCATGAGCACGGTATTCGTGTTCCTGACCATCCTGGTATTTGCCACCCTGTTTATGTCGCGCGTGGTTAACCGGTTTTCAAGCGAGGAAGAAACCCCTGACGTGCAGACTATTATTAAACCCGCTGCTCCCGCGGGACCCAGTCCACAAATACTCCAGGCGATCAAATTGGCGATTGCCGAGCACCGCAAGAACTAAGCACCATCGCTGAAGGAAATTATGTCAGAGCAAAAGCAAAAACTGGGCGTTACCGAAGTTGTACTTCGTGATGCTCATCAGTCTCTATTGGCCACGCGCATGCGCATCGACGATATGTTGCCGATTGCCGAAAAACTGGATCAAATCGGTTTCTGGTCAATGGAATCCTGGGGTGGAGCCACCTTCGATTCCTGCATTCGATTCCTGGGCGAAGATCCCTGGGACCGAATTCGTGAGATCAAAAAGGCCATGCCGAATACGCCGCAGCAAATGTTGTTTCGTGGTCAGAACATCCTTGGTTATCGCCACTATGCTGATGATGTGGTCGACAAGTTTGTAGAGCGCTGTGCAGTCAACGGTATCGACGTGTTCCGCGTCTTCGATGCCATGAATGATATGCGCAATATCACTACTGCGCTAAAGGCCGTCAACAAGGTCGGCATGCATGCGCAAGGAACCATTTCCTACACAGTCAGCCCGGTGCATAACACGGCATTGTGGGTAGACATGGCCCGCCAGCTGGAAGACGCGGGTGCTGACTCGATTTGCATCAAGGACATGGCCGGTCTGCTCAAACCCTATGATGGCTATGAGCTGGTCACCGAGCTAAAGAAAGCCCTGTCAATACCCATTCAACTGCACGCCCATGCCACCACTGGCCTATCCACAACCACGATCACCAAGTGCGTGGAAGCTGGTATTGATACCGTTGATACCTCCATTTCATCCATGTCCATGACCTATGGCCATTCCGCTACGGAATCAGTGGTGGCGATATTTGAAGGCAGTGATCGCGACACCGGCCTGGACATCAACAAGCTGGATGAAATCGCCAGCTACTTCCGTGAAGTGCGCAAGAAATACGCTGCCTTCGAAGGCTCGTTGCGTGGCGTCGATGCACGCATCCTGGTGGCCCAGGTACCTGGCGGCATGCTGACCAATATGGAAAACCAATTACGTGAGCAAGGTGCTGAGGACAAGTTTGACGACGTACTGGCGGAAATCCCAGAAGTGCGCAAAGACCTCGGCTATATTCCCCTGGTCACCCCAACCTCGCAAATCGTTGGCACCCAGGCGGTGATCAACGTTCTAATGGGCGAGCGCTATAAAACCATTGCCAAGGAAACCGCCGGTGTGCTGCGTGGTGAGTATGGTGCCACGCCAGCCCCAGTGAATAAGGAATTGCAGCAACGGGTGCTGGAAGAAGGTGAAGAGCCCGTCACCTGCCGCCCGGCTGATTTACTGAAACCGGAAATGGATGC
This sequence comes from Pseudomonadota bacterium, assembly GCA_039110515.1. Lineage (GTDB taxonomy): Bacteria > Pseudomonadota > Gammaproteobacteria > Arenicellales > Arenicellaceae > Arenicella. Next base: position 5,245 of record JBCCFY010000018.1, on the reverse strand, counting down.
CCTGGCCAAAGAGTTCGAGGTATTGGTTAAAGAACATCATCTGAAGACCAAAGAAGGTGAGACCTTTATCGATGACGTGTTGACCTATGCCCTGTTTCCCCAGGTCGGTTTGAACTTCATTCAGAACCGCCACAACCCCGATGCCTTTGAACCGGTTCCGACCGGCGCTGCACCTGCTAAGGCCACTGAAGCAGAAGAAGTGACTAACGAAGCGGGGGATGCAGTTTATACCGTTACGGTTGAGGGCCAGCAATACACCGTTGCCGTCAACAATGGCGGCGACCTGACCGCGGTCTCCCCATTGGGCGTCGCCGGTGCACCGATGAACCCGGATCCACAACCTGCTCCTGCAGCAGCAGCGGCCGGGGGAGACCCCGTTGCCGCGCCACTGGCTGGTAATGTAATCAGCGTTGATGTTACACCTGGGCAACAAGTGAGTGCTGGCGATACACTGCTGGTGCTGGAAGCGATGAAAATGGAAACCAATGTCAGCGCCCCGCGCGATGGGCAAATTGGTGCGGTGAACGCGCGCCAGGGAGATACCGTTGGCGTCGGTGATGTCCTGTTAACCATCGTCTAGGGCAACGGGGCAAACGCATGGAAAATCTAAATAGTTTGTGGCTGAGTTCTGGCCTGGCGCAGTTACAGGGCGGCCAGGCAGTCATGATGCTGGTGGGCCTGGGCCTCTTGTTCCTGGCCATCCGCAAAGGCTTTGAACCGCTGTTACTGGTGCCGATTGGCTTTGGCACTATCCTGGCTAATATTCCAGGAGCTGGCTTTGATGCTGCGCCAATTTACGATGCCTTAGGCCATCTTGAAAGCCCCGGCGGCTTGCTGTATTACATTTACAGTGCGGGCATCGAGACCGGCCTGTTCCCGCTTATTATCTTTATGGGCGTGGGGGCGATGACGGATTTCGGCCCACTATTGGCCAATCCAAAAACATTGCTGCTGGGCGCTGCAGCACAAGTCGGCATTTTTACTACCGTCCTTGGTGCCGTGGCCCTTGGTCATTTTGGCATTCTGGATTTCAGTATTCGCGATGCGGCCTCGATCGGTATCATCGGCGGGGCGGATGGGCCCACAGCGATATTTGTTGCTAGCAAACTCTCACCCGAACTCCTGGGCGCAGTTGCCGTTGCTGCCTATTCCTATATGGCGCTGGTGCCGATTATTCAGCCACCAATCATGAAAGCCATGACCACCCAGGCTGAGCGTGAGATTAAAATGGTACAACTGCGTACCGTTTCTACCGCGGAGAAAATCGTCTTCCCGCTGACTCTGTTGGTATTGGTCGCCTTCCTGTTACCGGACGCGGCACCGCTACTCGGCATGTTCTGCTTCGGAAACTTGATGCGTGAATGTGGGGTGGTAAACCGTCTCAGTGATACTACACAAAATGCCTTGATCAATATTGTCACGATATTCCTCGGCCTGGGTGTGGGCTCAAAAATGAGCGCAGAAAAATTCCTCAATCCCGAGACGCTGGGCATCCTGGCCCTGGGTGCGGTAGCGTTCTGTATCGGCACGGCCGCCGGCGTATTGATGGCAAAACTCATGAATGTCTTCACCAAAGAAAAAGTGAACCCGCTGATTGGCGCTGCTGGTGTATCAGCAGTACCAATGGCCGCGCGCGTTGCCAACAAAGTGGGCCTGGAAGCCAATCCGCAGAACTTCCTGTTGATGCACGCCATGGGTCCGAATGTTGCTGGGGTTATCGGTTCGGCCGTGGCCGCTGGCGTAATGATCAACCTGGTTTCGGGCATGTAAATGAAATACCAACTAGACGATAAACAACCGCAGATCGACGACTCGTGTTTTGTTGCCCCCTCTGCCGACCTGATTGGCGCGGTCATCATGCATAAAAATGCCAGCGTTTGGTTTAACTGTGTATTACGCGCTGACAATGAACCCATTACCGTGGGGGAAAATTCCAATGTGCAAGATGGTTCGGTACTCCATGTGGACCCCGGCTTTCCGATCGAGATTGGGCCTAATGTCACAGTCGGTCATAAAGTGATGCTGCATGGCTGCACCATCGGCGAGAACACCTTGATCGGCATGAATGCCACCGTCTTGAATGGCGCCAAAATTGGCAAAAACTGTGTGATTGGCGCCAATGCCCTGGTAACCGAAAACATGGAAATCCCTGATGGCCAGATGGTACTTGGCTCGCCAGGCAAGGTCGTCAAAGAACTGGACGAGAAAACCATCGCCATGCTCAGGGGCGGCGCCCAACATTATGTGGACAACGGTCGCCGTTATCGCTCTGGCATCACTGTGTTGGACCAGGATCTGGATACCTGATTCGCGCTCCTTTACGTGAGACTAAGCAGTCACTCCCGTATTCAATCCCGCCTCAATACTTGCCAGACCTTTCGGCGTCTTGCCTGTGCGCGATATAATGCACCCAGCAGTCACTATCGCACCGCTTCCTCATTGCCTATCTCATAGACTTTGATTGGAAATCGGCGGCGGCAAAGTTTAATTTAACTGTAAGAGACAATCCTTGCTCAAGAAAGCCATGTGTAGTTTATATACGCCAGGCATCAACCATCGGGCTGTTCAATCCAAAACTTGCCAAGCAGCGTGCTCGGGGTTTCGGGTTAACAGACAGCTTGCTGCAATCGCGCTATCGTCCCTGTTATTAAGTGCTTGTGGGTCCGAGACCGAACCAGCTGGCGAAACGCCAGGCCAGACCGAGGAAACCCTGGTGCAAAGCGCACCTGACCCACAGCCTTTTGTCGACATCACCGCAGAATCGGGCGTGGCGTTCCGCCACGATAACGGCGGCAGTGGAAAACTCTATATGCCCGAGATCATGGGCGCAGGGGCGGCGCTATTCGACTTTGACCAGGATGGCGACCTGGATTTATACCTGTTACAAGGCGGCCCGATTGATCAAGACGGGATGCCAGCCTCTGATCGCCTGTTACGCAACGATACCAGCCGAGCGGCCGATGACAGCATGCAAATCCGCTTCACCGACATTACCGACGCTGCGGGCATCCCTGCTGGAGGCTATGGCATGGGTGTGGCCACAGGTGATATTGATGGCGATGGCTACATTGATCTCTACGTCACAAACTTTGGGGCAAATCGCCTGTTAAAGAACCGGGGTAATGGAACCTTTGCCGACATAACCGAGCAATCCCGCACTGGCGACGATCGCTGGAGTGTACCCGCCAGCTTTCTCGATCTAGAGGGCGATGGCGACCTGGATCTGTTCAGCGCCAGTTACGTGGATTTCCGCCTCGCTAATCACCGCGACTGTTTTTCCAGCACCGGCTTACCTGACTATTGCAGCCCACACAGTTACAGCGCGATTAGCGATCGTTTGTTACGCAATAACGGCAATGGTGAATTTGAAGACATCAGCGCCAGCTCCGGTATCCGTGACGTGGCGAGCAAGGCACTCGGCATTATCACCGGTGATTTCGATCTGGATGGCCTGACTGATGTCTACGTGGCCAACGATGGGGTTGCCAACCAACTCTGGATCAACAATGGCGATGGCAGTTTCGAGGATACCGCCCTGTTTGCCGGCGCCGCACTTAACTATGAAGGCATGCCCGAAGCCAGCATGGGGGTGGATGCCGCCGACGTGGACAGCGATGGCGACGAAGACCTGTTTATAACCCACTTGCGAGGCGAGACCAACACGCTCTATGTGAACCAGGGCGATGGCACTTTTGAGGACAGCACGATTCGGCTTGGCTTAGCCGGCCCCAGTATTCCCTACACCGGCTTCGGCACGGCTTGGCTGGATGTCGACAATGACGGCAGGCTGGATCTATTGGCCGCCAACGGCGCGGTGACCGTGGAGGAGAAACTGGTGCAGGCGGGAGATCCATTTCCCTACCACCAACCCAATCAGTTATTCCGCAATATCAGTGAAGGCGACCGGATTCAATTTGAACCCTACCCCGGAACCGAAAGCGGGCCGTTCTCCATCTCGCAGGTGAGTCGTGGCGCTGCCTTTGGCGACCTCGATAATGACGGGGACCTTGACGTGGTCATCAGCAATAATTCCGGCAGTGCCCAGGTATTACAAAACCAGGTGGGGCAGGAGAACAGCTGGCTTGGCTTACAACTTAAAACCAAGGCCAATGGCCCGAACGCTTTGGGTGCAGCCGTCAGCCTGGTCAAGGACGAAGGCGAATCGATGTTACGCCGGGTTCGGACTTCAGGGAGTTATGTCTCCGCCAATGACCCGCGCGTGTTGTTTGGTCTTGGCTCAATGTCAGACAGTGGCGAAGTTGAAATTGTGGTGCACTGGGTAAACCGCGATAAAGAACTGTTCGGCCCGCTGGCGGTGCGCCAATATCATCTGATCGTGCGCGGACAGGGTCGCCCCTATTCATCCGAGCAATGATGTCCCGTCCTAACAAATTTGTCGTCCTATTGGCAGCCCTGCTGCTAATCAGTGCTTGTTCTGACGAACAGAGCAATAAGACTGAATCTGTGGCATCAATAGAAGCACCGGCTGAACCGGATAGTCAATCAAATGGTTTGCAGGATATTCCTCAACCCAACCCAACCACCATGGAGAAAGACGTTGCGGAGCTGATGGAACAGAGTTGGCAACAGCTACAGACAAGCATTGCTGATCAATCCCTGGACGCAGCCGGCAAGGCACAAGCCTATGCCGATTATGGCCTGGTAGCGTTTGGCAATGGCCTGGTCTTGCCTGCGGAAACCTCTTTTGCGAATGCTACTCAGCTCGCCCCTGAGGACGCCCGCTGGTTATATTTCCGCGCCCTGCTGCAGGAGTATTCTGGCAAGTTGGACGAAGCAGTAGACAGTTTTGAACAGGTACTCTTATTGCGCCCCAATGATTTACCCAGCCTGTTACGACTGGCCGACGTACGCTTTGAGCAGGCACAAATGGAGGCAGCGAACCAACTCTATCAACAGGCATTGAGTTTGGATGAGGAAAGCGCCTATGCAAAATATGGCCTGGGCCGCGTAGCTCGCGCCCTTGGGGATGATCAACAAGCGCTGGAACACTTTGAAGCAGTGCTGACACTGCAACCCAATGCCGACCAGGTCAATTACCTGTTGGGCTTAACCTGGCGCAATCTTGGCGACAAAGAAAAGGCCAAAAGCTATCTATCCCAACGCGGCACCACCGAGCCGGGATTTGACGACCCGTTGTTCGATGAGATCAGTGGTGGCGAAGAACGCATCGGCGGCATGTGGGCAAATATGGATGCGGGCTCGCAAGCGTTTGTTGATGGCAATT
>JBCCFY010000017.1:0-89893 GCA_039110515.1 Pseudomonadota bacterium | reverse complement strand
CCAGTGACTATCCAGGCCATCAGTGAGCAAGCCCTGGATGACCTTGGAATCGAAAATTTTGAAGACTATATTCGAAACCTCGCAGGTGTCACATCAGGCGGCCGTGGACCCGGTCGTAACGAGATATTCATTCGCGGCTTGTCAGCCGGTAAAGGCGGCTTAAAGATTGCGGGTGCGGTTGGGGTAGAACCAAACGTCGCCCTGTACCTGGACGAAGCGCCAATTTCTCTCTCCGGTCGTAACATCGACCCATATATCACTGATATCAGTCGCGTAGAGGTATTACCTGGGCCACAAGGCACGCTGTTCGGCGCGAGCTCTCAAGCCGGTACCGTGCGAATTATCACCAACAAGCCGGAGTACAATGAGTTCTCAGCAGGCGTGAATGCGAGCTACTCAAGCACATCTGGTGGTGACGATTCCAATTCGATTGACGCCTACTTCAACTTTCCCATTATTGATGACAAGCTGGCTGCTCGGTTGTCGCTGTATCGCGCGAAAGAAGGCGGTTACATCGACAGCATCTTTAACACCAAGCAAATCCCGCTAACCAACCCAACGCTGGCCTTTTATCAATCGATCGGCATAGTGCCTGAACGTGATGTGGTGAGTAATGAGGCATTTGCTGAAGACAACTTCAACGAAGCCGTATTCGAAGGGTTTCGTGCCAGTGGTAAACTAGCAATCAACGACGAGTGGGAAGTATTACTGACCCACTTTAGCCAAGAGGTTGATCGTGAAGGCGTATGGGACTATGACCCTGCACTGGGCGATTTTAACTCTGAGTCATACGCACCCGACGAAGCGGTGGATGAATACGATCTAACTGCCTGGACTGTAACTGGTCGCGTGGCCGGTTTAGACGCCGTGTATACCGGCGCGTATCTTGACCGGGAACTGAACGAGGTCGCGGACTACTCAGGTTACGCAAATACTGGCCCGTTCATTCCTTACTATATTTGTAACTACCCGTTGTACACTCAGTGCGGCACACCAGACTTTTTCCTGGAACAGTTCTATACCGTTGAAAGAACCACGCATGAATTGCGCTTCAGCACCAGTGAAGACAATCGCTGGCGTGCTATTTTCGGTGTATTCAACGACGACACTGAGATCATAGAACAGGGCGACTGGAACTACCCGTCTTCGATTCAATTCGGCTTGGCACCAAATGCACCAATTCCAGGCGCCACATCCTCGAACCCGAATACACGTAATCCAGGCGTTGTTTTCTTTAACGACTTCACCCGTGGCAAGAAAGAAACCTCCTTCTTCGGTGAGCTGGCCTACGATATTAACGATAAGTGGACAGCCACTCTCGGCCTACGTCGATACGACATTGAGATATCACTGGCGGGTAGCTCTAACTTCGCTAACCGTGGCGTTGATGGCGATGGGGGTCGAAATGTTGATGAAATCCTCGAGGGTGCCAGCCCAGCTGACTTTCAGGACACAATTGCTAAATTTAACCTGCAGTATCAGGCCAGCGATGATGTCTTGCTTTACGGAACCGTTTCGGAAGGTTACCGCCCAGGTGGTTTTAACCGGAATGGTGGCGCCAGCCAGATCCCTGGCGTACCGCCATTTGTCCCTGATTTTTACGAGTCGGATGAGGTTACCAACTATGAGTTCGGTTGGAAAACCACACTGGCCGACGGCACTTTCCGTTTCAATGGCGCGGCTTTTCTTGTCGAGTGGAATGATATTCAGATCGGCACGCTGGACTTCGACGTTTCTAACCTGACGTTCATCAGTAACGCTGCGGACGCTGAGGTTAAAGGTGTTGAGATCGACTCTATTTGGCAGGCCACCGACAATTTCACTCTGTATACCAATGTGTCGTACATTGATACCGAGATGACGCGAGTGCCACCCAATATCGTGAGTATCGCGCCAGTAGGTAGCCCGCTTGGTTTAGCACCTGAGTTGCAATACGTGGTACGTGGCCGGTATGAAACCGATACCCGCAACGGTACTGCGTTTGGTCAACTGACGGTGCAATACACCGACGAACAGATCAGCTCAGTAAACGTTGGTGCTCTGTTCGAACTGGACAGCTACACTACCGCGGATGCATCGATTGGCTATCGTCGCGACAATTGGTCAGCAACTCTGTTTGTTGAGAACCTGACCGATGAGTTGGCGGATTTGTTCATTAGTAACGAAGATGACATTTTGAAAACCACGCCGAATCGCCCTCGTACCATTGGACTGCGATTCAGCTACGATTTCCAATAAGTTAGCAAATCCATTTATTACGGGCGCGCCATTGGCGCCCCGATGATTAACCGCAAAAAGGCGCTCTTGAATAAAGAGCGCCTTTTCTGTTGGGGCAGTATCCGCTGAGCAACTGCTTTGCTCTACAATACCTGCTGGATTTCAAAATCATTGTCATTAAGTATGCCTGAAGAAAATTCAGATCATTTAAACAAGGCCAAACTCCTGATCAAGCGCGGTGAGCTTGCAGCTGCTCTGCTGACGCTCGATAAGTTGCTCGCTGAGCGACCAAACCATAGGGACGGTTTGTACTATCTTGCTGTTTGCCTGCGCAAGCTCAACCAGCTACCAAAGGCCATGAGCACCTTAACCCGACTCATTGATCACCACCCGGACTACGGGCGCGCCTACCAGGAACGTGGCCATGCGCTACTGAGCATGAACGAACCTGACGCTGCGGGTGAAGCATTTCTTCGTGCGGTGGAATTAAATGACGCTTTGCCGGCCAGTTGGCGAGCACTTGCCACCTATTACCAAGTGGCAGGTAACAGCAAGGCCGCAAACAATGCGATGCGACGTGCTAAAACGCTAGAAGCACTACCTATTCAATTGTCGACGGTTGCCAGTCTGCTAAATGAAAACAAGCTGTACCTGGCAGAACAAATTTGTCGTGAATACCTGCGCCAGGATAAGACCCACCCAGAGGGTATGCGGCTGCTGGCAGAGATCGGATCCAAATTGCAGATCCTGGACGATGCCGAATTTTTACTGGAAAGCTGTGTTGAGTTTCATCCTGAGTTCGTCCGGGCTCGAATGGACTATGTGCAGATACTGCATCGACGCCAGAAATTTGGCGCTGCGCTGGAACAGGCACAAACTTTGTATAAGCAAGAACCCGAAAACCCCTCTTTTGAGGTATTACTGGCGAACGAAGAACAGGCCATGGGCAACTTTGACCGCGCGCTGGCACTTTATGACAAGGCGGTAAAGAAAGTCCCGGACCTGCATACTATTTACACCGCTAAGGGCCACGCACTCAAGACAATCGGACGGGCCGATGAAGCAATCCATGCGTATCGAGACGCCTATGCGAGCAAACCAGATTACGGTGACGCATACTGGAGTCTTGCTAACCTGAAGACCTACACATTCACAGACCAGGAACTGTCGGAAATGGAACTTCAGGAACGAAGCGTCTCAATTTCACTAATTGATCGCATTCACATCTGTTTTGCCATGGGCAAGGCTTATGAAGACCGCAAACAATATGAGCGTTCTTTTGAGTACTACGAACGTGGTAATCAATTAAAACAGCAGGACAGTCGCTACGACCCTAACAAGTTTGAGGCAGAATTCGCCACGCAAATAGAATTATTCGATGAAGCTTTTTTTGCTGAGCGGGAAGGCTACGGGTTTGAAGACCCAGCACCCATTTTTGTGGTGGGGCTGCCAAGAGCAGGATCAACGCTGATCGAACAAATTTTGGCTTCCCATTCTGCCATCGACGGAACCATGGAACTGGCAAATGTCATTGGCCTGGCACATCGCCTCAACGGCCGCAAACGATTGCAGGGCGCGCAACCCTATCCAGCCATAATGGCCGACTTATCGAGCGAGCGGTTTAATAAGTTTGGTGAGAGCTTCATCACTGACACCCTGTACCATCGAGGGGACGGTATCCGCTTCATCGACAAAATGCCCAACAATTTCAGGCATATCGCTCTGATCAGGCTGATGTTACCCAACGCCAAAATCATCGACGCAAGACGCGAACCGCTTGCTTGTTGTTTCAGCGGCTTTAAGCAGCTATTTGCTGAGGGTCAAGAATTCACTTATGGGCTAGACCTGATCGGCAGGTACTACCGGGCTTATGTGGAACTGATGGACCACTGGGACAATGTGCTGCCCGGCGCTATTTTACGGGTTCAGCATGAGGACGTTCTCAATGATCTGGAGACCGAGGTCAGGAGAATGCTGGACTATCTCGAACTACCGTTTGAAGAATCTTGTCTGGAGTTTTACAAAACCGAACGTGCCGTACGCACGCCCAGCTCTGAACAGGTCAGGCAACCCATATTCAAATCAGCAGTGCAACAATGGCAACATTATGAGCCCCATCTGGGTCCGCTCAAATCCGCACTTGGACCCGTACTAACGGCATATTGAACAATATGCCCCGCTTCAACATGGCTCCGTGATAGTGCTCTAGTATGCCCAAAGCGAATAAAATCCCAAAGAAACACACCCTGGCACTAGTACTGTCAGGCGGTGCTGGACGACGTTTTCACGACCTAGATAAGGGTCTGCAATCCTACCGTGGAAAACCCTTGATCCAATGGGTAATCAGCCAGGTTCAGCCACAGGTACACGACATGCTCATTTGTATTAATCGCAATAAGTCGCAATATATTGAGTTTGGCGTACCGCTCGTTTTTGACAACGACCCTGGCTACCCGGGTCCCTTGGCCGGAGTGACAGCAGCAATCGACTTTATACTATCTCGAACCGAGTACAAGCCTGTTCAAAGACTATTGCTAAGCAGTTGCGATTCACCTGCCCTGCCCGGCAACTATGTCGCTAAATTACATGCCAACCTGGACATTCATGGTGCAGGGGTGGCAGTTGTTCATGATGGGAACCGTACTCAAAACCTGCATTGCCTGATAGACAGATCAAAATGGGAGTCCCTACGAAAATTTTACCGTGACGGTGGGCGCGCCATACACCGCTGGCACAAGCAACAGGGCGCGATCGAAGTCGATTTTAGCGATCAGGCCGAATGCTTTCTAAATATCAATTCACCTGAACAGCTAAGCTAGCAACTGTTGACCCCACCTCGATCATGCATAGGGCCTGACCGACCACAACTGCAAAAGGAATCTACTGGTCTTCCCAGTTCCCGATATCCTGGGCAGTGCCCTCGCCTCCCGGTGCGCCGTCAGAACCAAAACTCCAAACATCAAAACTGTTCGGATTTTTCTGTCCGGGGTTCAAATACTGATACTCATTTTGCCACGGGTCTTTAGGTTTCTTAGACAGGTATCCGCGCCAGGTACTTTTGCCGCCGGGGTTGGTGACAAGCGCTTGAATACCCTCGGCTGTGGTCGGGTAAGCAAAGTTATCGAGCTTATATAAAGCCAACTGGCCTGAAATTGCCTTAATATCGGCCGCTGCTTTTACCTGCAGTGCCTGGTCCTGACGCCCCAACACATTAGGTAATATCAGCGTCGCCAACAAGCCAATTATCACCACCACGACCATAATCTCGATCAAAGTGAAACCGGACTGCTTTGCACGAATTGGGCTATTCCTGAAACGTTTATTCATAAAAACTCCTGATAAATCTATATCCGCATATTATGAGCGTACAGCACTCAGGCAAGCACGGTATTTAAATCAAATATTGGTAATAATATCGCTAACACAATGACCAAAACGGTCAGTCCCATTACCAGGATCATGATGGGTTCAAACAGCCCCACCATCATGGAAATGCGTGCTTCCATCTCACTCTCGGTTGCCGAGGCTGCTTTTTCCAGCATGTGATCCAGCTTGCCGCTGTTTTCCCCACTGGCTACCATCTGTACCAGCAACGGCGGGAAATGCCCACTGCGATCCAATGCCCTGCTGATTGATACGCCTTGCGACACTTCCTCAGCGGCCTTGCTTAAGTCCTGTTGCAGCACGACATTCGCCAACACTCCCTCGCTAGCGCGCATCGACGCCAGCAGCGGTACGCCGCTGCCTACCATGATGGACAACGTACGCGCCATACGAGCTGCATTCATATTCTTGCTCATACGCTTTATACCGATCAGGTTCAGATAGTTGTTGTGCAGCCAGAACTTTGGTTTTTCCTGGCGAAAAATATAGGAACAAAGAAACCCCAATCCAACCAGGGCCAATAGCAGCAACAAACCGTAGCTTTGCAGAAATTCACTCATGCTGATGAGTATCTGGGTGAGTACCGGCAGCTCTTGACCGGTATCTTCAAAAACCTTCACTACTTTGGGTACGACGAATGCAACCAAAGCGATCACAATCGATAGTGAAGCAAAGGTCAGGAACAGTGGGTAAATCAACGCCATGCTAATTCGTTGCTGTACACTGTGACGAGTCTCCAGGTAGTCTGCGAGGCGTTCCAGTACATCATCCAGAGTGCCTGATTGTTCGCCTGCGGATATAGAGGCCCGATAAATTTCAGGAAAACTTCGTGGGTACATGGCTATTGCATCAGACAGCGAGTATCCCTCAGTCACCAGCGAGCGAATATCGCTCATAATTGATTTAACCTTATGCCCTTCGGACTGCTTGATCATGGCACTCAGAGTTTCTTCAACCGTCATACCAGAATTAAGCAAAGTGGCCATCTGCCGGGTAAGAATAGACAAATCATTGGTACCAATTTTGATCCGGCGCGACGCATTGCCCTTGTTTTGCGAACGAGTTGCTGCTCCTTCAGAGACCGACTTTACCGCCAGCGGTGTGAGCCCTTGTGCGCGCAATTCACCCCGCACCTGTTTGGCATGATCTCCGGTGGTAATACCCTTAACGGTTTTTCCCGATCCATCGAGAGCCTGGTACTCAAATGCTGCCATTTCTACTCTATTCGCGTTCGACTAGGTTTGCGTTACACGGAATACTTCATCGACCGTGGTTTCCCCTGCTACGACACGCGCAAAGCCATTTTGCATCAAGCTCGGCGAATTTTTACGGGCTTGTTCAGTCAACGCATCTTCTGAAGCCTGGTCGTGAATGAGTCGACGCATGCCTTCGTTAATATCCACCAATTCGTAAATTCCCAAGCGGCCTTTAAAACCAATTTGATCACAACTCACACAACCTCGAGATTTGTACAACGTGTGATCGGCGTTTACGCCGAGTAATTCCATTTCCGTTTCATCTGGCTGATAAGCTTCTTTGCAATCCGGGCATAATCTACGCACTAGCCTTTGGGCCAACACACCCACCAGGCTGGACGCAATCAAAAATGGCTCGACTCCCATATCGACCAGGCGGGTTACTGCGCCAACCGCGGTATTGGTGTGTAGTGTGGATAACACAAGGTGGCCGGTAAGACTGGCCTGAACGGAAATTTCTGCTGTTTCCAGATCACGAATCTCACCAACCAGTACCACATCAGGGTCCTGTCGCAAAATGGATCTTAGCCCGCTGGCGAAGGTCAAACCGATCTTTGTATTCATCTGGGTTTGTCCAACACCATCCAGATCGTACTCAACCGGATCTTCCACCGTAAGAATATTGAGTTTTTTTCGATCCAGTCGATGCAGACCAGAATACAGGGTGGTGGTTTTTCCTGAACCCGTTGGTCCGGTGACCAACAAGATACCATTGGGCTTGTTGATCAATACTTCGAAGGTCTTGAGAATTTCCTCCGGCATGCCCAGTGCAGCCAGATTCAGCCGAGCACTTTGCTTGTCCAACAGTCGCAGAACCACCCGCTCACCATGCTGGGTGGGTAAGGTAGAAACCCGCACATCGACCGGATGCTCTGCCACCCGCAATGACATGCGCCCATCTTGTGGCAAGCGTTTTTCGGCGATATCCAGTTTGGACATTACCTTGATACGGGAAACCAGTGCCCCATGTAATTCACGCCGCGGGGTCAGAATGTCGCGGAGCACACCATCCACCCGAAACCGCACCACCGATTCATCCTCAAAGGCTTCAAGATGAATATCCGACGCATTTTCACGGATGGCCTGGGTCAGTAGCGCGTTTATCAAGCGAATAATTGGCGCATCGTCATCAGCTTCCAGCAGGTCTGTGGTCTGCGGCATTTCTTCCGCAAGACGTTCCAGGTCCATACCTCCATCACCCATGTCATCCATTAGCTGAGTGGCCTGACTGCCGCCTTTGTCATAGGCTACGCGCAATTGCTCTTCGAAATCAGACTGCGCTAGCTGGCGCAGGGCCATTTTGCAATTCAGTCGCCGTTTAAGTTCGGAGAGCACCACCAGTTTTGGGGTCTCAACGCAGATGACAGTCACCTTCTCAGCGCTTGTTTGTTCCACGAGCACGTTGTGCTTTTTTGCATAAGAGTACGGGATCAGCTCAATATTCTGATCTTCTTGAATCTCTGCAATTGCTTCGCTCATAGCTGTGCTACTCGTCAATCCTAATCATCCAAAGAATCGGCGTCAGATTTGCGCGACTTAGCATTGGCTGGGCGTGGCTGACTCTCACCCCATTCTATGGGTTCAGAAATCGTGTCATCCATCGCTCCATCGGTCTCAAATTCACTATCGTCTTCATAGTCCTCAGAGCCATCGTCTTCATAGCCCTCAGAGTCATCGTCTTCAGCATTGCCATGACGACGCTTTTTACCAAACTTGGTGCGTAAACTGTTTATCCAGTTTTTCTTGACGATGTCGCCATCTTCACCATTTTCTTCAGCCAACTTTTTGCGACGTTCACTATTCAACTGACCGTCGTCAATCACATTCTCGTATTTGTCCAATACGGGTGGTTCTGAATCTTCGATCAGAAAATTAGAACTGCCTTCACGTGAAATCCCGCCATCGCGTCGCACTTCGTCGTACTTAACCTTGCTGAACTTGGTCAGGTCATCGGCCGTGCGAACAATGCGCGGTTTCAGAAAAACCATCAGGTTTCGTTTGATCGCAGTTTTTGAGTTGTTGCGAAACAGCATACCCAGTATCGGGATCTTGCCAAGAAACGGTACACGATTGTTGGTGTCGACAACATCGTCCTGAATCAGCCCACCCAGCACAATTACCTGACCATCATCCACCTGTACGGTGGCTTCGATAGATCGACGATTGGTGATCAGGTCAGCCTGGCCGGCTACCGCTTGCGGTGCAACGCTGGAGATCTCCTGGAGGACCTCCAATTGGATGGTGTCTCCTTCCGAAATCTGTGGCTTGATTTTCAGCTTGATACCAACATCCTTCCGCTCAATGGTTTGAAAACTGTTGCCAGCAGTACTGGTTACATTGCCTGAACTGTCGGTGGTGGTACTGTTGTTGAAGCCATTATTAAATCGCCCGGTCACAAATGGCACTTCCTGACCAACCACAATTTCAGCTTCTTCGTTGTCGAGCGTTAACAGGGTTGGCGTGGACAAGATGTTGCTATTAGTATCCGAGCGTAAAGCGTTTAACACCACATCCAGCTGATACCTTTCAAAATCCAGCAAGGAATAATTAAGTCCGGCCGTTCCCAGTTCAAACGCGGTATTCACAGCTGCCGTACCCAATACCTGGTTGGGGTTGTCACGACTGACGATATTGCCGCGCCCTGGAGAACCAGGCGTTACCGTTCCATCAGTGCCCGTTGTCGAGGGAGTGCCACCTATCGCACCACCAGCCCCCCATGTGATGCCGAGGTTGGCTGATTGATCCAGCGACACCTCAGCGATGATCGTTTCAACAAACACCTGTTCGCGTCGACGGTCGAGTTTTTCGATGACCTCACGCATCGTTTGCAACTGGCTACCTGTGGCCTTAACAATCAGGGCATTGGTAGCTTCATCAGCCTGTACAGTTGGTGCTGCGGCATTGGACTCACCCTGGGTCTTGGTGATCTCGTTAAGAACCGACACCAAGTCTTCAGCCTTGGCGTGCTTCAGATAAATCACATTGATATCGGCATCCAGCTTCCGCTCTATGTCCAATTCATCAATCAGCGCCTGGATCTTAGCGAAATCATCTTCGGTTGCATTGATAACTAACGCGCCGATTGAATCCAGTGCCTGGATTGAGACATTTTTGTTCGTTGCTGCGGCTTTGGGGTCTGCCGATGACGCCATGATCTGCGTTAGAGTGGCCGATAACTCACTGGCCTTGGTTTTCTCCAGATAGACTACGTGCACACTGCTGCGCTTGTCGGGCACATCGATGCGTTTGATGATTTTCAACACGCGTTGAATATTGGCCGCGGTGTCGGTAATAACCACGCTGTTTGATGGCACGTGGGGAGCGAAGTGACTGGTCGGCGGAATTAAGGGACGTATAATCGCCTGTAACTCCTGCACGCCAGCATGCTGAAGTTGAATAATCTGGGTTATCTGCGCATCATTGGTTTCATTAGTAGGACCAAATGGAGTTGGACGCTGCTTGATAATATTACTGGGCAACACCTTGATCACGCTGCCGGAGTCCACCGTGGCAAAGTTATGCACTTCCAGAATCGAGAGAAACACATCATACAACTCATCCGGATCCAGCGAGGCGCCGGAGATCACTGAAACCTTACCTTTAACCCTCGGATCAACCACGAAATTCTTGCCACTCACCTCGGCCACCGTGTTTATCAATACACGAATATCGACTTCTTGCAGATTTAGCGTCACCTGTGCTTTCGCAGCGCCAGTCTGAGCATCGGTATTTGCGGGTGTTTGCGCCACCGCGGTACTCATAGTAAAGAGCGCTGTCAACAGGCAGATCAATGCCTTGCGTGCTGTCTGTCCCAGGCGGGAATGGGTGCGAGCTCGCCCAGCAGTCCCTGCCGCAAATGTCGCTAAATTACGGTGCTCGATTGAGACCTGCGACAGTGATGTTGATGATAATGTAAATTTCATGAATTATTATTCTAGTGCTTTCTCAGCAAATCCTTACAACAAGTACCCAAGTCATCTCTTCGTTAACCACATTGCCAACCAGAGATTGTCAAAACAACCCTATTCTATTAAGCAGTTCTGTCTCATTCTCCGATCAACTGACTACTCACTCAAATTGCACATTGTCTCGGACTGCGATTTAGACGCCATCATACTTAAATGCAGGGATTCTGACCACGACTATTACGTTTTCCATACGGATTTTAACCACATGTTAATGTCGGCGTTTTCAGGGAGTTAGGCCCTAAAAGTTAGGAATCAGGTCAAACTTTTTCTAACGATGGCCTGGACTTCGTGAATATCATTCTCAACCACTGTGTAGCGTTCCTCGCGAGTAAATAAACTTGCCATATGGGCTGGCAATAGCGGTTCCGGAATTGGAGCGTATTCTTCTTCGGCATGACTGGATTGCTCGATCCGTTGATTGTTCGCCTGATGTATTGCATCGGGAAATTTTGCCGGGTGTGCGGTAGCCAGGCAGATCATGGGTGTTGCCGGGTCTGAGTTTAGCGCACGCGCAGCCGCCATACCGATAGCAGTATGCGGGTCAAGCAGATACCCGTTATGCTGATACACCGATGAAATCATGTCCAACATGTTTGGGTCATCCATACGAAAGCTGGCAAACACTTCTCTTGCCTGCGCCAGAGCCGCCTCGTCCAAACGCATCACGCCATCCTCAAACTCCGTCATGAGGCGTTGAATTTCTTCACCATTGCGTTGGTACAAATCAAATAGCAATCGCTCAAAATTACTTGAGACCATAATATCCATACTGGGCGACAAAGAATGATGCAGAGGCTGTTTGCTGTGATCGTTGGCACTGATGCAGCGGTGCAATATGTCGTTGGCGTTCGTCGCTATCAAGAGTTGCCTAACCGGTAAGCCCATTTGTCGTGCCAGGTAACCTGCAAAGATATCTCCGAAATTACCGGTAGGAACTGAGAACGAAACAGCTCGTTGTGGTCCACCGACGGCGAGTGCTGCATAAAAATAATAGACTATCTGCGCCATGATGCGCGCCCAGTTTATCGAATTAACCGCCACCAATTGCCGACCATCTGGTAGAAATGACTGATCTCTAAAACTATTTTTTACTATGTTTTGACAGTCGTCGAAATTCCCTTTCAACGCCAGGTTATGCACATTATCTCCCAGCACTGTTGTCATCTGCCGTCGTTGGACTTCGGATACACGTTGATGAGGATGCAGGATGAAAATATCAATATTTTCGCAGCGCCGGCAGCCTTCTATTGCTGCAGATCCCGTGTCGCCGGATGTTGCACCCAGAACCACGACTTTTTGTCCGCGACGCTCAAGAATAAAGTCAAGCAAATGTCCCAGGAATTGGAGTGCAAAATCCTTGAACGCCAGCGTTGGTCCTTGGAATAACTCAAGGACCCACTCGTTGTGTCCAGTCTGCACCATCGGAGCAATCGCCTGGTGCGCGAAACTGCTGTATGCCTTGTCGATGATTAGCTTCAGCTCGCTGTCTTCCAACTCATCAGCAACGAAAGGCTGAATAATATTGAATGCCAATTGTTGATAATCGAGTCCAGCCCAACTGGCTATTTCCTTAGAATCGAAAGTCGGAAGAGTTTCGGGCACATACAAGCCACCGTCATTGGCCAAACCAGTGAGTACGACATCGGAGAAACTCAGTTTAGGTGCTGCGCCACGGGTGCTGACAAATTTCATAATCTGGTGTTGGAATCGTTGGTCTGATCAGTCGAGATGTTCGACCCGAATTCGGGTAATGGTATCGCACACATCGGGCATTGCCTGTATTTGTGCGATTGCACTATTGATTTGTGATTCCAGGGTACGCTGAGTAAGGAAAATAACTGAGACTCGCGCCTCACCCCGGGCCGGCTCCTTTTGGGTAATGGCTTCAATACTGATATTTAGATCCGCAAACACGGTCGACAACTGGGACATCACGCCTGGAATATCATTCACATCGATGCGCAAATAATACGCACTGTAAAACTCATCCGGTTCCTTGACTTCCATGGCAGAGATTGAATCCACCTGGAAAGCGAGGTGAGGAACACGATCAGATGGGGCAGCTGAAATACTACGGGCCAAGTCCACGATGTCTGCGATGACGGCAGAGGCAGTTGGTTCAGCCCCTGCGCCTGCACCATAATGCAAGGTATTGCCGACAGCATCGCCTTTCACCAACACTGCGTTCATCACGCCATTAACGTGCGCAATTAACCGTCGTTTAGGAATGAGCGTGGGGTGCACTCGCAATTCGAGCTTGCCGTCTATTGATTTGGCAATGCCGAGATGTTTGATTCGATAACCGAGTTCCTGTGCGTAGCCCACGTCGTCCAGGCTTAACTGGGAAATGCCTTCCGTATACACCCGATCAAACTGCAGCGGGGTACCAAAGGCTATTGACGCCAGAATCGTCAGCTTATGTGCAGCGTCGATTCCTTCAACATCAAATGTTGGATCTGCTTCTGCATAACCCAATTCCTGCGCCTCCGCCAACACATCATTAAAGGTACGGCCCTTGTCGCGCATCTCGCTCAGGATGAAGTTGCCAGTACCATTTATTATTCCGGCGACTAATTCTATTCGATTCGCCGCCATCCCTTCGCGAATGCTCTTGATGATACTGATGCCGCCAGCCACCGCCGCTTCAAACAACACCGACACATTGTGTTGCTGGGCAGTGGCAAAGATTTCATTGCCATGCAGGGCAATGAGTGCCTTGTTCGCGGTGACAATATGCTTGCCTTGCTGAATGGCCTTTACGATCAGATCCTTGGCCAGACCATCACCGCCAATAGTTTCAACCACAATATCAACTTCGGGTGCGCTGATGACATCTAATGGGTCTTCAGTCAGTTTGAACTGGCTGGTATCGCAGAGTCGTTCCGCGGCCAGGTCACGCACCGAGGCAATATGCACATTGATTGCACGGCCAGCGCGTCGCGAGATTTCATCTGCGTTGCGCAGCAGAACCTCAGCAGTCCCACCACCTACGGTACCCAAACCCAGGATGCCGATATTTATCGGTTTACTATTGTCTTTCATATATTTGGTTTATGCGCTGATTCTTTCCGGATGCAACATCATGGATTTTATGTTGCGAATAGCCTGTCGAATGCGCTGTTGATTTTCGATCAAGCTAAAACGAACGTATTGGTCGCCGTATTCGCCAAAACCGATTCCTGGTGAAACCGCTACTTTTGCTTCGCGCAATAATATTTTACTGAACTCCATAGAGCCGAGTTCTGCAAAGCGATCAGGGATTTTAGCCCAGACAAACATGGTGGCCTTGGGTTTTTCCACCGGCCAACCGGCTGCCGTGAGGCCATCACACAAGACATCTCGACGCTGCTGGTACATATCGCGAATATCGCCCACCCACTGCTTCGCCTCAGGGGCCTCCAGGGCAAAAATAGAGGCAATTTGGATGGGGGTAAACATGCCGTAATCCAGGTAGGATTTCATACGCGCCAGCGCGCCTATCAATTTCGGGTTGCCAACCAGAAAGCCAACACGCCAACCCGGCATGTTATAACTCTTTGACAGGCTGAAAGATTCAACTGCCACGTCTTTGGCACCCGGCACCTGCATGATAGAGGGTGCCTGGTAGCCATCATAGACAATATCCGCGTAGGCCAAATCCTGGATCACCCAGAATCCGTGTTCGACTGCCATTTCAATAATACGTTCGAAAAAATCCAGTTCCACGCACTGTGCAGTTGGATTGCCAGGAAAATTCAATACCAGCATCTTCGGCTTGGGGAACATGTTCTTCACAGCCGTTTCCAACTCGGCAAAGAAGTCAATATTAGGACCTATCGGTACATGGCGTATATCGGCACCGGCAATAATAAATCCATACGGGTGAATCGGGTAAGCCGGGTTGGGCACCAATACTGAGTCGCCTCGATCCATGGTTGCCATAGCCAGATGTGCCAGTCCCTCTTTGGAGCCAATGGTCACAATGGCTTCTGTTTCCGGATCAATATCGACGTTGTAACGTTCGCCATACCAGTTGCAAATTGCCCGGCGCAATCTCGGGATCCCTCGCGATACAGAATAACGGTGAGTATCCCCGCGTTGTGCGGCCTCGCATAACTTGTCGACGATCGGCTGTGGGGTGGGTTGATCTGGATTTCCCATGCCGAAATCGATAATGTCCTCACCGCGCGCACGCGCCGCCGCCTTCAATTCGCCGACGATATTGAAGACATAGTGGGGTAACCGTTTAATGCGCGGGAATTCGTCCATAGTACAGAAGTGTGGGATACAGAGAGATGTTACAAATTGTCTAGCCAGGCCTAAGTACAGCCCGATTACGGAAACCGTGTATTGTAGCTAGGCGCGCTTTCCTTGTCGCCACAAACTGCCACTAAATTTAGCGGATTTGCGTTGAAATTATCCCAGAGATCTAATCACAAATACTCGAAACATCGTCCCAGGTGTAGCCGTTCTTCTCCAGTATCACTTTCAGTTTCTCCAACGCCTGAATTTGGATCTGGCGCACCCGCTCGCGAGTCAAACCAACCGCCTTAGCCACCTGCTCAAGCGTCTGTGGTTCACCGCGTTGCAGTCCAATCCGGCACAATCCGAACCGTCGCTCAATAATATCGCGCGGTTTATCGCCCAAAAAATCCAACCACTCCTGGATGTGATCCAGCACTTCATGTTCCTGGGCCACCGCCATAGGATTTTCGGCTTGCTTGTTCTCTACCGCGTCAAGCATGGTATAGGTGCTCTGCTCACCACGCCCGATGGGTTCATCCACCGATGCCGAGGGACGGTTGAGATTCATCAAACGGCTGACGCCATCAACACTGTTTTCGGTACTATCCGCAATTTCCTGAATACTGGGTTCGTGTTGCAGAGTTTGCACCAACTCATAGCTGGCGCGTTTGTATTTATTTACCTGGCGCACAATATGTACGGGCAGGCGTACCGTACGTGACAGATTCATTATTGATCGCTCGATCTCATGGCGTATCCACCAAGAAGCATAAGTAGAAAAACGAAAGCCTTTGTCAGGATCGAATTTCTCCACAGCATGCATCAGACCGATATTGCCTTCCTCGATCAAATCCATCAGGCCGAGTTTTTGCACCTTATACTTGCGTGCGATCTTTACAACGAGGCGAAGGTTGGATTCGATCATTTTATGACGGGCCGCCTCATCTCCCTGCTGAATGCGTTTTCCTAATTCGATTTCTTCCTGGGCGGTTAACAGGGAAATAAACTCAATGTCACGCATATACAAAAACTCCGCATCATGCGATGGCGCTCCTTTTAATTCAGTGTGGCTGGTGAGTTTACTGTTCAATGAATACCCTATGGTTTGCCTGTTTTACCCAATAATATGCTCCGTTTTATTTCATACTACTCCTATTAGTGCTGATATATCAAATATTAAGCATTAAATTTAACGTGCTGGCAGATAGCTTAAGGGATTGACTGGCTGCCCATTTTTCCGGATCTGGAAATGCAAAGCTTCGCGCTGTTGCTTGTTTCGACCAATGGAAGCGATACGGACACGCGCGGCCACCCTTTGACCTTCCTGAACAAAGGTCTCCTGGTTGTGTGCATAAGCACTGAGGAACTCTTCATCGTGCTTGATGATTACCAGGTTGCCATAGCCCTTGAGACCATTACCTACGTAAACCACTTCACCAGCGCCGGCTGCCAATACTGCCTCACCAGCTTTGCCTTGGATATCTATGCCCTGTCTACCAACATTCCTGGCAAAACTACTGATCACTTTGCCGTTAGCCGGCCACTGCCAGCGCAGCTTGGCTTTCTCTGCAGCAGGTGGGGTGGCCTGCGACTTAGTACTTGTCTTGGGTGGTGTCGCCTGCTTGCGCGCGACGGGTTTTGATGTTGCTATGCGAGTTTTGCTTATCTTGGTGGGCTCAGCTTTAGCCCCAATCGGTTTTTGCTCCGCGTTGTCAACAAAGTTGATGGGTCGAGTAAGTCGTACACGTTGGCCGATTTGCAATCGGCTAGTGTCGCCCAGTTGGTTCCACGCCGCCAGTTCATTGACATTTAATCCATTGGCAAAGGCGATCCCATGCAAGGTGTCGCCAGGTTCGACAATGCGAATATGGCTACCACCGATCTTTTCAGTTTCAATTCGCTGATCAACCGTTTGGCGTTCGACAACGGCGACTCGTGGGGGCGGTGAACAGGCACTGACCAGCAAAGCCAACAAGAGTTGGGTACAAACCAGGTAGCGATGAATTTCAATCGGCCTCAACATACATTCGGGTCAGTCGATTACCAAACTACCACCAGTACCTGTAAACCACGAAAGCTAGACCAGCTAGTATTAAGGTACCCCAGCCCAGCCATTCAACGGTTCGGTGAATGTTCGCTTCTAATTTATCTCCGCCCAGCTTGATCAGGCCGGCCACCAGGAAAAACCGGGCCCCACGGCTTACCAGTGACATCAGCACGAAAGGGAGAAAGGCAATCCCGATTACGCCCGATGCGATAGTGAATATCTTATAAGGTACCGGGGTAAACCCCGCCAGCAATACAATCAGCATGCCGTGCTCGATATAGGATGCCTTCACGCCTTCAAATGTGTCTTGCGCATTAAAATATTCGATGAGCTGGGTGCCATAGGCATCAAAAAAGAAAGCACCAATCAAAAACCCGAAACACCCTCCAGCCACCGACGTTATGGTCGTAATGGTGGCTAATCGCCAGGCTTTTTGATGGTTGGCAAGCACCATAGGAGCCAACATCACATCGACAGGAATCGGAAAAAAAGAAGATTCTGCAAAGCTGATGCCAGCCAGGTAGCGTTCCGCATGGCGGTGCTTGGCCCAGACCAGGATCTTGCTATAGATAGGTTCAAACAATCTCATGCACTTTTCCCACAGCCGTGGATTAGATAATTAGCGTAAGGTAGGTTATTTTGCGATTTTAACTCAGTCCAGCCAGCCTGGGCACGAACCGAACCGCTTCGATTTCCTGTTTCTTAAAACCGGATTCAGTCTTATCAATCACAGTTAGAGCCTGTGAGTCACCCCGCCCCACCGGCATTACCACCCGTCCATTGTCTGCCAGCTGGTCAATGAGTTCATCTGGTATATCTTCGGAGACAGCTGCGGCCAAAATACCATCAAAGGGGGCATATTCTTCCAGGCCTGCAAATCCATCACCATGGCGAAACACAACATTTCGCACTCCCAGGTCATACAAACGATCACGTGCCTGGCGGTGTAGTTTAACAATTCGTTCCACGCTTACTACTTGTTCGCAGAGAGGTGACAACACTGCGGTTTGATAACCGCAACCAGTGCCAATCTCCAGCACTTTAGTTCGCGGTTTATCGAACAAAGCCTGGGTCATCAGGGCAACGATATAAGGTTGGGAAATGGTTTGCCCCTGGCCGATGGGCAAGGCTGTATTTTCATAAGCGCGGCTGGCCAAGGCCTCATCGACAAACAGATGCCTTGGCAAACTTTGCATAACACGCAAAACCTCCTCGTTGACAATACCCATTTCCCTGAGGGTCTCGATTAGCCGTCGTCGGGTACGCTCTGACGTCATACCGATGCCGGCTATTGTCGGGTTATTATGCAGATCATGATACATGGCCGGATTATAAAGCGTATCGGCCAAAGTTAGGCGAAATTAGCGACTTAATTCTCGACATTCACCTGTTTGTCTAGGTCTATCTACTAACGGAAGGAGTTCGATTCTTCAGCAAAACCGGATTCTTCCGCTAATTGTTTTGCCAGTTCAAGCTTCTCAAATGCCTCCTTATCACTTCGCAAACCATTTAAAAACTCGCGTTTTTCAACCCTCTTAGTCAAACTGGCGTAGGCTCGGCGGAGAGTGTCTGTATCGTCAACATTGCTTAGTAAACCGATTGCGAAATTTCGTTTATTGCTGTTTCTGGATTCGAGTAAGTGTAAAAGCTGACTCTCTTGTTGATTATTCAACTCCACTTTTGCCCCAATCGTGCGAAGATGGTATACACGTTGATTAGAAGAATTCAAAATCGCATCGAGATTTCTTTGCAGAAAATCTCCCGCCAAGTCTGGCTGCTGGGAGAGAAAGTACTTGAGTCCAGGGGTCACTGACTGTTCTTCGAGGTCAATTTGGTCGAGATAACCGCGGACGAATTCGGCGTCTCTCTCATAAACTGCTTCAAGCAAACTATAACTTACGTAAACACTTTGTGATTGCGTGCTTACAATTTGCCTGGCCCACTCTATGCCATCGTGATCATCTTCTTCCATTAGCGTCTGCACAATTTTTGATCTTGTCCAGATGTCCAGATCAGGCAGCTGGTAGAGGCTTTTAAGTTCATAGACACCCAAGTTGCTAATCTTCCCTTCCGATAAGGTTTGTAAGGCCATGGCTCGATCCAAACCGCTTTCGGCGCTAGCAGCTAATTCGTATAGTTCTTGTGCGGACATTTGCAAAAACTCTTGCTGGATTTCCATCAACCGTTGTCCGGAGGTCATTGTGTACTCATCCATGATGTCGGTGAAATCTTCCATTTTTGACAAACGCCGGAACGAGGCGGCAAACTCGTCGTTATCGTCATTGATAGCCCAATCATCAGTGATAACATTCTGAACTGGGTCCGATGGCGAACTCTGACCTTCCGAGACATCAAGATTGGACACCTGATCGGATGCGCTGACACTTCTGGTGCCTGGCTCAAGCACACAGAGCTGTTCGGAAAGAGTCTGGCAAGTGGACTTTGGCGAGTCCGAAAAATACCCAATGAAATTCAGTAAGAGATAATTATTCAACACCAGCACCAAGATGAGTACTGGTACGCCATGTTTAAGATTCATACTAAACTCCTAACTACTACTTCTTTGGAGATCATATCATTGTTGCCTTGAGATATGATGCAAAGAGGAAATAATAAGCGCGATAAGCCCGCAAGGGTTTTATCAGGGTCTACAACGTTGGCGATTTTGTGAGTGCGACAGAAAAAATGTAGCTAAATATGGCAACGGCGACCAACGAAGCAAAAAACCTCGCAGATGGAGTCCTGCCGCTTTTAATCGCAATATGGCCAACTGCGATGTAAGCCACCAATGCCAGAAGTTTTACACTCAACCAGGCTTGCTGGATCGGGTACTGGTCACTAGTCACCATCAGATATATCGCGCAGGCAAGAAGCAATGAATCGTTAAGATGCGGGACAGTTCTTACCAGAGGTTTGCTCAGTAATTCAGAACCTTTTATCGACCAGATAGCTCGTACAACAAACATGCTAATACTGATAAGTGCAAAAGCAATATGTGCGTTTTTTATCAATAGATACATGGTCAATTAAAAATTGCTCCCGCCACTTTGTACTCGGGCTCCTGCCCTCGCCCTGCGGGCCGGCCAGCCGATGTGCACTAGTTTGAGTGTGTTGGAGTAAGTCGGTCCGGCGACTTTTTTGAAATAATGGTCGGGGTGAGAGGATTCGAACCTCCGACCACCGCTCCCCCAGAGCGGTGCGCTACCAGGCTGCGCTACACCCCGAACCGAGATGGAAATATATACTAATCCAGCGGGATCGCAAGGATTTCTGGTGATCAATTCACCAGTGCTACAACATTACTAAAGGGAAATTTCTTACTCTGAAAGAATCGCGACGACTTCGTCGATTTCCTGGATCAGCTCTGAAACAACCTGGCGTTTTACCTGGGTTGTTGGGGTCGACTGGCCACCCGCTTCCATTTCAATCTGGTTTTTTGCACCACTGATAGTGAATCCTTCGATATAGAGCAAACTGCGTATGCGGCGGATCAGCTGCACTTCATGTCGTTGATAATAACGGCGATTGCCACGGCGTTTTACCGGATTTAACTGCGAGAACTCCTGTTCCCAGTACCGCAATACATGCGGCTTAACCATACACAACTCACTTACTTCACCAATGGTGAAATACCGCTTGCTCGGTATCGGTGGTAAGGTTGCGTTATCCCCTTGGTCTAGCATTATTTGTTCCAGTAATTATTCTTGTATTTGAAGTCTACCAGTAAGGACCTTCTTCAGTACAGCAACAAAGTAAATTTTGATCAATTATCCCGAATTTATCGGGGCAAACTATTTGAAGTATTGTTTCAAGGTACCTGAGTTTCGGTCTATTGCTTCTTTCAGTTTCTGGCTCGCCTTAAAAGTAACCACACGTCGCGCAGAAATTGGAATTTCCTCGCCAGTTTTGGGGTTTCGACCCGGCCGCGCAGGTTTATCACGCAGACCGAAATTGCCGAAACCAGACAGCTTTACCGAACTGCCCTGCTCAAGCGCACTTTTAATTGTCTCAAAAAATTGTTCTACAAACTCTTTCGATTCACGTTTATTGAGGCCCAATTCCTCATGCAAGGAGACTGCTAACTCCGCTTTTGTTATCGCCATATACACACCATATTGTTAGTAACCCATCATTCTGTATCATCCCGACCCTACCCGATCGTTCTGAACAGACACTCCTGCGTTTGATCTTTTCCCAAAAATCAAACTATTAACCCGGAGCTGGCGATTTTTTCAGTCGCGCAGCTTCGCGCCAAATTCTTGCTCTAACACTGCCAACGCTTTTTGCGTCAAATCTTCGGCGTCTTCGTCGGTCATGGTCTTATCTGGGTATTGCAAGGTGAGACTCAAAGACACGCTCTTCATCCCCTCCGCAACACCGTCGCCCTGGTAAACATCAAACACCAGGGTTTTAACCAATACCTTACCCAGCTTTCTGGCCACAGCGACCAACAAACTGGACACCGCCAGTTTATGGTCCACGACCACAGAGATATCTCGCTTAATACTCGGAAACTTTGATACCCCCTGGAACGCCGGCAACTCTGCTAACAACGCCTTCTCAATATCAATCTCAAAAGCGTAAACGTTGGCTGGAAGGCCATGCTGTTTTTGCAATTTGGGATGTAAACGCCCAATAAAACCCAGGTCTACAAATCCCGCATCTTGAGAACCTTTTGAGTTCTCCTGCAAGTCAGTCTGTGCGGATATTTTTTTAGATATCCCGGATACCTGACCTGGATGCATAGCAATGTGCTCGAACTCATTAAATATAAAAGGTTCTTTTATACCCGTCAAGCCGAGAACCGCTTCCAAATCTCCTTTTATGTCAAAGAAATCAACGTCTTTCGGCTTTTCAATGCCCCATTGGCTTGATTGACAAGGCCCCATCACCACTGCTGCAAGACGCTGAATTTCCGCATATGAGTGATCGCCGCTGAGATGATATGTCGCGCCTATTTCAAACAGACGAATTCGGTCGTGTTGCCGCTTGGCATTAAAACTTAGTGCTTCCAGCAATCCAGGTAATAGGCTGGTTCGCATTGAAGACATGTTTTCCGCCAGCGGGTTCTCCAATATTACTGCCGATTCATTGCTGAATAGCTCGTGCTGAGCAGGATCAATAAAGCTATAGGTGATTGCTTCGTTATAGTCGCGAGCAACCAGGGTTTGTCGCACCTGACGAATATTTACCGACGATTCAGAGGCGGCAATAGAACGCGGAGCAATTCTCGGTAGTGCGGTCGGGATATTATCGTAGCCCTTGACACGTGCTACTTCTTCTACTAGGTCGGCCTCACACTCGATATCAAAACGATAACTGGGCGCCGACACAGACCATCCATCGTCATTGGCACTCACTGAATCGGCTATGCGTCCAAGAATATCACCCACTTCCTTGTGCTCCAGCGGCATCCCCAGAAGTTGTTGTAAGCGTTCAAATCGTAAATTAACAGCCGATGTTTCGATCTCTGAAGAGGTTGCCTGTTCATTAACGGGGCCAGCTTCACCACCGCATATCTCGAGCAGTAGTTCTGTCGCCCGTTGCATTGCCTGAGCCGGCAAATATGGGTCAACACCTCGCTCAAAGCGGTGCGACGATTCTGTATGCAATCCGTAGCGACGTGCTCGCCCGGCGGCAGAGCGGCGAGTAAAGTGGGCGGCCTCCAGGACTATGTCGACGGTATTGTCGTCAATGGCGCTCTCCGCACCTCCCATGACGCCAGCAATCGCGATGGCACCTTTCGCGTCAGCAATAACCAGGGTATCGTCGTCCAGAGTCGCTTCACTGTCATCCAGCAGCTTAATGGTCTCACCAGGTACGGATTGTCGAATGATGATTTTTTCATGCAACTTTGCGCGATCGAACGCGTGCATAGGTTGACCCAACTCCAACATCACGTAATTGGTGATATCCACCACCGGGCTGATCGGCCTGACCCCACTGCGCCGCAACCGTTCCTGCATCCATAGTGGTGTGGTTGCATCCACATCGATGCCTTTAACAAGACGACCCAGGTATCGGGGACAGGCGACGCTATCTTCGAGTTCGATATCTATTTGCTCATCAACGCTGGCATCAACAGCTTCAATATCCAGTGGGTGATAGCCCGCATCGGCCAACACCTTTAATTCTCTTGCTACGCCCTGCACACTCAGGCAATCACCCCGATTTGGCGTCAGGTCAATATCAATCAAATTGTCGTTGAGTTGCAGGTACTCATCCACACGCTGGCCGATTTCAGCATCGGCATCCAACTCCAGAATACCGTCTGAACTTTCTTCAAGACCCAATTCAGCCGCCGAACACAACATGCCGTTCGATTCAGCGCCACGCACCTTGGCTTTCTTGATTTTCAGGCCATTTGGTAGTTTGGCACCCACTGTTGCCACTGCGACCAGGAGATCAGCACGTACATTGGCAGCACCACAAACAATTTCCAGTTGCTCGTCACCGATATCAACCTTAGTCAGACTAAGCCGATCTGCATCGGGGTGCTTGCTCACTTCCAGCACCTTGCCAACCACCAGATTGTCAATACTGCCCGCCATCGATTCAATGCCATCCACTTCCAGCCCGGCATTGGTCAGGCATTCAGATATGCCATTAGCATCCAGGTCTACGCGCACCCAGTCTCTGAGCCATTGTTCACTGATAATCATTTGAACTGCCTCAAAAAGGTAAGATCGTTGTCGAAGAACAGCCGTAAATCATCTACGCCATACCGCAACATGGTCAGGCGTTCCACCCCGACCCCAAAGGCAAATCCGGTGTATTTTTCGGAGTCGATCCCGACGTGACCGAATACCTCTGGATGCACCATGCCGCTGCCGAGGATCTCAATCCAGCCAGTGTGCTTACACACCCTGCATCCTTTTGCGTTACAGAATACACAGCTGATATCCACTTCAGCGGATGGCTCAGTGAACGGAAAATAAGAAGGTCGCAACCTGATTTTCAGATCGGCCTCGAAAAACTGCTGGAGAAAATGCGTCAGCACGCCTTTTAAATCAGCGAAAGAAATACCCTCATCCACCATCAAGCCTTCAACTTGGTGAAACATCGGGGTGTGAGTCACATCAGAATCACATCGATATACTCGGCCCGGTGCAATAATATTGATTGGCGGCTTCTCGTTCAGCATGTAACGAACCTGCACTGGTGAGGTGTGCGTGCGTAACAGGGTGTTTTCCGCCACGTAAAACGTATCGTGCATGGCCCGCGCCGGATGTTCGGGCGGGATATTCAATGCCTCGAAGTTATGAAAATCGTCTTCGATTTCCGGGCCCTGTGCGACGCCAAACCCCATTGCGATAAAGATATCCTCAATTCGCTGCATGGTGCGGGTTACCGGGTGATTTCCCCCGGTGCTGATACCACGCCCTGGTAAAGTAATATCGACTTTTTCCGCCGCCAGGCTGGCTGCCAACTCTTCATGCTCCAGGGCAGTTTTCTTTTGACTTAATAACTCCGCGACCTGCTGTTTAACCTGGTTAACTAAATCACCAAATTTGGGACGTTCTTCGGGCGGTAAGCTACCGATCTGTTTCAGCTGGCTGGTTAACTCACCTTTTTTGCCTAGATACTGAACACGCAGATTTTCTAGTTCAGCTGGCTGCTGGGCGGCTGCAACGGCAGCTTTGGCCTGTTGCAAAATTTGCTCTAAATTTGCGTCCGGTGTAGCGGGCATAATCAGTTTTAAAAATCGGTTTATTTATTCGTATAAATTATAAAAGACTGCTTCAATGAAAGCTGAGAATATCTGCAAATAAATCCGTATCGACTTACGTCAGTGCCCATTCAACCAGCGCTGAAATTACAAAAGCAGATAATAAAAGAGGAAGGCCGCAGCCTTCCTCTTCCAAAATCAAAAATGATCTAATCGTAATCAGGCAGCTTTGCTCTCAATACCAAGGGCAGCTTTCGCTTGTTCGGCAAGTTGGGCAAAGGCAGCAGCATCATGCACTGCAATATCAGCCAGAACTTTGCGATCAAGTTCAATCTCGGCTTTTTGCAATCCATTCATAAAACGGCTGTAGTTGATGCCGTTCAATTTAGCCGCAGCACTGATTCGGGTAATCCATAAGCGACGAAATTGGCGCTTGCGCTGGCGACGGTCACGATATTCGTACTGTCCCGCACGGGTAACCGCCTGGGTCGCTACGCGAAATACGTTTTTATTGCGCCCGCGATAACCTTTCGCCTGGCTAATGACTTTTTTGTGTTTGGCTCGGGCGGTAACGCCACGTTTTACTCTAGGCATTTCTTATTCTCCAGAATCGACTGTTAAAGCGTTATGAGTACGGCAACATGCGTTGGATCAACTTGGCATCGCAGGGCTCAGCCATGGTGCCATGACGCAGGTGACGTTTTCGCTTCGTGGATTTCTTGGTAAGAATATGGTTCAAGTGCGATTGTGAACGCTTGAATTTACCGCTACCGGTTTTTTTGAAGCGCTTGGCAGCGCCACTGTTACTTTTAATTTTAGGCATAATTACCTCAGACGCAGTGCGTCAGTTGCCGTTTCATTGATAACCGAACGAAGTTTAAAAGTTGACTTCTCCGGTCCGTTGTCTGCCCACAACCTAAATGGCTCTGAGCGGATTGCCTGGATAATCCAGGCAATCAAATCTATTTCTTGATTGGTGCCAGCACCATGATCATTTGGCGACCTTCGAGCTTAGGAAATTGCTCAACTGCGCCAAAATCAACCAAGTCATTTTCGACTCGCTTCAACAGATCCATGCCCAACTCTTTGTGGGCCATCTCTCTGCCGCGAAATCGAATGGTCACCTTGGTTTTGTCACCATTCTCCAGAAACTCTTTGAGTTTACGGAGCTTGATTTCGTAATCGCCAACGTCAGTACCAGGCCGGAATTTAATTTCCTTAACCTGGATTTGCTTCTGATTTTTGCGAGCAGCCGCCTTACGCTTGCTGTCCTCATACAGAAACTTGCCATAGTCCATCACTCGACATACCGGCGGATCAGCGTTGGGTGAAATCTCTACCAGATCTAACCCGGCTTTATCTGCCGCTTCCAGTGCTGCATCGCGTTCTACGATTCCAGCCTGGTCGCCGTTTTGATCAATCAGTCGAATGCTCGGCGCGGTAATAGCTTCATTAACACGCTGTTTTTTCTTGGTTGCTATGGTAATACCTCGTTAACGTTAATCAAAAACCTGGAAATTTTGCGCAGTCTGTAACAACAACAGAATGCCCAGTATTTACAGGTGTGAGGCGCGCATTCTAATTCACCGGAATGCCCACCTCAAGTGCTAAAATTGAATTAATTTTAGCCACTTCCGACACCATACAACCAGTATTTGGGAAATTTTTTCTCGTCCCCATCTGAGCTTCGATCAGGCGCAAAATTCTGTCCTGATCCTGGCCAAAAAAACTGGTCTTGGATTTTGTCGGATTTTACCGTGAATCTCGTTTATTTCACTGCAAAACACTGTCTGTGGTAGACGCGATTGGATTCGAACCAACGACCCCCACCATGTCAAGGTGGTGCTCTAACCAACTGAGCTACGCGTCTGTATCAGGAGCGGCAAGATAACAAACTCAAGCAGCAGTTTCAACGGTTTTTGGCGCTTTGCGAAGCACTTTATTTGCCCCTGAGAATGTCAACAATCGTAGTGTTTACAATGTTTTAATTGTATTTTCATCGGCGGCATTCATAATAAAGCCAGAGCAGGCAAAGACCGTCTGCACTGCAACACTAACTTTACGAGGAATCTGCATGGATATTATGAAACTGGCGACGCAGCTATTGGCGTCGAAACTTGGCAATTCCAATGCTGGCGGCAACGATGATCTGTTGCAATCGGTGATTGGTGGGCTGCTGGGCGGATCGGGTAATCAGGGTATTGACCTGGGAAGCCTGATTGGCAATCTGCAAAAAGGCGGGATGGCCGATATTGCCGAGTCATGGCTGGGTGATGGCGACAACGCTCATATATCACGCTCTCAGATCGAGAATATGCTCGGTTCAAACAAAATCCAGGAGGCCGCTTCACAGCTCGGCGCTGACCAGAATGATCTGCTGCGCGGTTTACAAGAAATGATTCCTCAAGTGGTCGACAAGTCCAGTAGTGGCGGTAGCCTGCTTGATGCAGTGGGCGGCATCGAAGGCCTAGCAGGCCTGGCTGGTAAACTACTGAAGTAACGCTACATTAGTACCAGAAGTAAATAAAAAAGGCGGCCTCCCGAACCGGGGTGGCCGCTTTTTTTATGTGCCAACAATCCTGTCTCTCAGTCAAACCTGCCACCACAGCACTCTTAAGCTGTGCTGCGAGATAACTGCAAACCAGCAATCTAATCCTGGTACCACAGGTCTCTTTTTAGTACCGCAGGCGAGTAGTACTCAGATAGCCGCCGGTTTGTCCTGGATAGCGGATAATTCGCCTGAAATGTTCATTTAGTTTAAGATCGAACAAATAAAAAATAACAACACCAAAGGAAAAACCAGATATGAATCTCGCCAATAAAGTCTTGCTCGCCCTGGTTCTGGGCATTGTGGTCGGTTTAGTCCTGAATATTTCCGGAACAACCAGCCTGCCTTGGGTTCAGCAATATTTGATTGGGGGCGTGTTTCATGTCGTCGGTGATTTATTTATTAATGCCTTGAAGATGCTGGTGGTGCCACTGGTTTTGTTTTCTCTCATCCCCGGCATTATAGGCATTGGCGATATCCGCTTACTGGGGCGCATCGGTGGCAAGGCGTTTGGCTTGTATATGTTGACCACTGCTGTGGCGATCGCCACGGCAATCCTGTTTGCGGTGGGTTTCGGTATCGGTGAGGGCATGTCGATACCGACTGATGCCAGTTTTGTCGGTAAGGAAGCGTCTTCCTTTGCCGATATCCTGATCAATATTGTACCCAGCAACCCAATCCAGGCCATGGCCAACAGCGACATGCTGGCGATCATATTCTTTTCAATTTTCTTTGGCATCGCCCTGCTCTCGCTGGCCAAAGAATCTGCTGAACTCATCACCATTATCGAGCAGATAAACGCCACCATTATGCGCATGGTCACCATGGTTATGTGGTTTGCGCCATACGCGGTTTTTTGCCTGGTGGGTAAGGCGGTTGCCGAACTTGGACTGGAATTGTTAACCCAGCTTTTAGGTTACTTCCTGGTATTGGTCGCAGCACTGGTTTTCCATGCCTTTGTTACGCAGATGGCGTTATTAAAGGCCACCACGGGTCTAAGCATTCGCGCTTTCATCCCGAAGATTCGCACTGCGCAGCTGTTTGCATTCAGCACCAGTAGTTCCGGCGCTACTATTCCGGTAACCCTGCGCACCGTGCAGGAACGATTGGGCGTCGATCGTGCAGTCTCATCGTTTAGCGTTCCCTTCGGCGCCACTATCAATATGGATGGCACGGCAATGATGCAAGGGGCGGCAACGGTCTTTGTTGCCAACCTATACGGCATCCATCTCGGTATAGAAGGCTATGTAACCGTTGTTCTAACCGCTGTTCTGGCGTCGATCGGGACCGCCGCAGTACCCGCTGTTGGAGTTGTCATGCTGACCATTGTATTTGATCAGGTGGGCCTGCCAATAGAAGCTCTGGGACTTATATATGGTGTTGACCGATTGCTGGATATGTTGCGCACAGCCGTGAACGTCACCGGTGATGCGGTCGTGACCACTATCGTGGCCAAGAGCGAAAATCGTATGGAAGTGGAAGTTTACAATGATCCAAAAGCCGGCATGATCATGGACTAAACACCAGCGTGCAAACAATATAAAAAGGGGTGTGGATACACCCCTTTTTTTGTGGCTTAAGAAAATCTAGCGATCGGTTCCTGCCGACTAAATCCCTAGCGATCGGTTCCCGCCGACTAGATTCCTAGCGACTAGATTCCTAGCGACTTATAAGAGTCGACCATTCGCTCCAAAGCTATCATCATCGCCGCAGTGCGCAAATCGGGAATTCGTTCATCGCTGTGCCACTTCTCACTGATAACCTGGTAGCCCTGACGCATGGTGTCATCAAGGCCAGAACGAACCAGATCAATCTCGGTGGGCCCAGAGATAATGTCATCAAGAATTTCCGCTGGGAAGGTCTTGCCGATCATACCTTCGATCGCCTCCACCATCAGCTTGGTTTTGCGCTCTTCCTGTCGACGTTGTAGGCGACCGAAACGGATTTTACCGATGTTCTTCACCCACTCGAAGTAGGAGACCGTCACCCCACCTGCATTGGCATACAAGTCAGGAATAATCACACAGCCACGATCGCGAAGAATCTGATCTGCAGTAAAGGTGATTGGCCCATTGGCGGCCTCAATAATGAGATTGGCTTTAACCTGTGCAGCATTGTCTTCAGTAATCACACCCTCCATGGCCGCCGGAATCATAATGTCGCAATCCATCGTCAGGCAACTGGCAGAATCTTCGGTATAACCCGGGTAGCCTTTCACACCACGATGTTCGCGAATATGCGCATGAAGCTTTTCAATGTCGATACCCTTGTCGTCGACAACCGCACCATCACGCTCCAACACCGCAGTGATTATGGCGCCGTCTTCTTCAGACAAGAATTTAGCAGCATGGAAACCCACATTGCCCAAACCTTGTACAACAATGCGCTTGCCTTCAAGGGTGCCATCCATGCCTGCAATTTCAATATCTTTGGGGTGACGGAAGGCTTCACGCAGCGCGTACTGCACACCCCTTCCTGTCGCTTCAACCCGGCCGCGAATCCCACCCTTGTTCACCGGTTTACCAGTCACACAAGCCCATGGATTAAGGTCCCCAGGGTTTAAACGTTTGTATTCGTCCGCCATCCAGGCCATCTCACGTTCACCGGTACCCATGTCTGGCGCGGGTACATTCTGCGCCTGGCTTATCAACGATCGCTTGGCCAGCTCTTGAGTGAATCGACGCGTAATCCGTTCCAGTTCATCGGGTTCCCATTCGTTGGGGTCAATTACCAATGCGCCCTTGGAACCACCAAATGGCGTCTCAACCAGAGCACATTTGTAGGACATTAAAGCTGCCAGCGCTTCAACCTCGTCCTGGTCCGCATGTGGCGAATAGCGGATACCACCCTTCACCGGCTCCATATGTTCGGAATGCACCGATCGGTATCCAGTGAAGGTATAGAGGCGACCGCGCAGGCGTACCCCGAAGCGCACGGTATATGTGGAATTTGCGACCTTGATCTTATGACGTAATCCTGGGTCGATACCGACCAAATCCGCCGCCTGATCGAAGGTTCGCTCAACGGATTGTAGAAACGTTTCAGTCTGTTTTGACATGGTTCACCCTCTGTGAAAGTGGTTGTTCTTGTTATCGTTCAAGCTATTTTAATTCAGGGTTCAATGCATTAACTGCGTCATTCCCTTACCTCCACCGATCAATATTTGATGGTACTACACCTCTATAGAACAACATTTTGGCCTTTTTTACTAGGCAATTGTTACTTGACCGATGTTTCTGGCTAACTTGTCTAACAACTCGAGAACAGGAATGATCACACCTTATTGGTCAAGGAGTTAACGCAGTCCGTAAATGCTTCAAGTGCTTGATGAATTACCGGATGATGGTCAGAGGACATAAACTCTTTTGACGAAACCCCGGACTTATACAAGTCAAAAATACGTTGGCTGTCATCACTGTTTTCCATATCCAGATAAGAAGTTGAAAGCCTGAGACTCAAAGTCTGTGCCGGAATACCAAAATCTGCACCTGGCAAACTGGCTATTCGATATTGATCAAGCAAATAGGCGGCCAGCTCCGGCGAACTGCTTACACCCTTGGTTTTCAAGCCCTCTGCAAAGCCGTCAAAATTGACGGTGATATAGAATGCTCCCTCCGCTCGCGTACAGTGAATACCTAGATCAACCAATGCCTCGCGAATATAGCGACTGCGAATACCATGTATGGCACGACAATCAGCCACATATTTTTCAATTTCTGGCTCCAGACTATAAGCCCTGATAGCCGCATATTGAATCGGCGCAGACACGCCCGACCAGGTTTCGGATGCAAATGTAACCATTTTCGTCATCAGTTCCTCGCCGAACTCGCTATCTGGCAGCAGTGCCACTCCGACACGCCAGCCACCGATGGAAAAGTGTTTGCTTAACCCACCCAGCACAAAAGTCCCTTCTGGATAAAACTTGGCAATGGATACGTGATCTACCGCACCACTACTCACCTGGAAATATATTTCATCGCTCAACACCAACACATTATTCGCACGGCAGTAGTCCGCCAACTGTTGCAAAAAGTCTGTGTTAAGCATTTGTCCGGTGGGGTTATTCGGGCTGTTAATCACCAATAACTTGTTGGGGTTAGTCGAGGCCTGGACCAGTTTGTCCAGCTGCGCGATATCCAGTTGATAATTGCTGGCCACAGTCGAGGGTATGTAGAAATGTTGGTTCCCTAACAAGGTGGCCTGCGGCCCATAACTTACCCAGGAAGGTGTCGGCAGAAACACATCAGCTGCCAGAATCATCTGTAACCCATAGATCAGAGATTTGCTGCCTGGCCCAATGATCACCTGGCTGGCACTAAATTCATGTTCCAATTTGTCTGAGTAGTAGCGGGCCACTGCTTCTGTGAGTTCGGGTAAACCTCGCGCAGGTAAATAGCTTTTCTTATCGGCGTGCGTGCCAAGGTCTTGCTGCAGATGATCTTCAACATTAAAACGGGATTCGCCGAAACCCATGTGGAAAACCTGTTCACCTTGCTGCCAAAGCTTATTCACGGTTTCGTTGATGTATAAAGTTGAAGACGGCTTTAGCCCGTTGAACACGGAGTTCAACTCAATATTCGTAGTCATAGTAGGGAGTGTGTTGTAAAAAAAAAGGCCCGCAACCTGGAGATGATTGCGGGCCGGTAAGAATATTACATTGAGGAATTCAGTCGTTAGAATTCGAAAATGCCTTTCAGGTACCAGGAGCCGCCCTCATAGTTGGCTGCGGTACGGCGTGGGTATTGCAAGCCAACACTTTGGCGGTTCTCGAATACCCCGTCATTGGCAATTTCGTCAATGAAGTCATCAAAGATGTTAGAAGCGCCGACAACTACTTTCAGTGAATCAGTCGCTTGCCAACCTACCTCGGCATCGAAGTAGATAATCGAGTCAATCTCGGCACTGCGGTTACCCGGTGCGCCATTGATTGTGCCACGCTCATCGAAGTGTGACCCGTAGTAAGTAGCACGTACTAACAGATTCACTTTTTCGTTGAGATAGGTGTTGGTTGACAGAGTGAAACGGTCTTCAGGATAGTTGTTTTCGATATCCTCAATCGTCGCGGCACTAACAGGGTTAATACCTTGAACTGGTGATTGGCCGGTCACCTCAATCTCGTTGTGCGCGTAGGCAAAGGTAACCGACGTGTCTACGTCGCCACCCCAATTAATGCTACCGTTCAAGACGATATCAAAACCTTCGTGCTCAACATCCAATGCGTTGGTGTAGAACGACAGGGTATTGTCAACTGTGCCCGGAATCGGAATATCACCGGTACGATAGATTCTGTCATCGACCTCTACATTGTAGTAATCAAAGGTCAAATCCCAGTTGCTACCCAGTGAAGTGGTGAAACCAATACTCAGGTTGGTCGATTCTTCTTCTTTCAGATCGGTACCACCCGCATTACGTGCGGCTGCACTATTTGCAGGCACCAGACCTTCTTCAACCTGCAAACCGGTTCGACCGTCGAAGGTTGTAATAATAGAAGAAATATTAGACTGACCAGGTGTTGGTGCTTTGAATCCAGTAGAAAGAGCGCCACGCAGTGTGAAATTGTCGGTCACGTTGTAACGAGTAGCTATTTTACCGTTGGTCGTGCTACCGAAGTCAGAGTAATCCTCAAAGCGTAAAGCAAATTGCATTAACCAGGCATCACTAATATCCCATTCCACGTCAGCATAGACTGCATAGTTGTCGCGATCGAATGTACCCGCACTCTCGGCTGAGGGTGGTGAGAATCCGCTTGGACCAGGAGAGACCGATGCGTTGGCATCGCCGGTAACCAGCGTAAAGCTTTCTTCACGCCACTCAGCACCATAGGACAAGGCCACTGAGTCGTTCAACGCCGTTGAGAAATCAGCATTCAAAACGATTTGCTCACTCTCATATCCACCAACATCAAAGTTCATAACCGGCATACCACCTTGCAATGGAACACCAGTATTAATGGTGTTATTGAGGAAGTAATCCAGCTCATTCTTACCGTAATTGATGCTGAAGTCGTAAGTTGTTTCGTTGGCGAACTCACCACGAATACCACCTACCCAGCTCAGATCGGTTTGATCGCCATCGAGGAATGGTGTGAAACCAACATTACAGATTTGCAGTGCAGGATTTTGCAGACAGACGCCAGAACCACCCACCAGGGTCGGATGACCAGGGTTACGGTAGAAGAAACGATAACGTCCATCGGTATCAGCGTAATTGGCAAAGGAGTAGATTTCCGCACCGCTGTCCAATTCCCAACCGGAGTTTACGAACAAACGTAAGCCGCTGGTTTCCGGACGACCCCAGGTTTGCGTGAACGGCGCATCACCAAATGGTGAATCAGCACCAACACCCGGAATACCGGCATTCACCAACGCCAGCGCGTCAGGTCGGATCACTCCGCGTGAAAGAGCATCATTGTCACCGTACTCAATACTGGCATTTATGAAACCATTTTCTCCAGCTGCCATACCAAAATTGGCGGCAATCTTGGAGCTGGACTCACCTTCATAAAACTCACCATACTGAACCTGAACTTCACCGCCCTCATTGTCATCTTTCAATTCAAAGTTAATCACGCCGGCAATAGCATCAGAGCCATACTGTGCCGCAGCACCATCGCGCAGAACTTGCACGTTTTTCAGAGCGATGCCCGGGATCATTGCCACGTCAACACCGTGTGAGCCGTTACCCGCTGCAGGTGCGAAAAACTGCACCAGCGCAGAGCGATGGCGGCGTTTGCCATTCACCAATACCAGGGTTTGATCTGGCGACATACCACGGAGCGACGTTGGGCGCACAAATGCACTACCGTCACCAGTCGCTGGGGTGGCCGTATAAGATGGCACCAAGGTTTTCAGGTTATCAGTGATGTCGGCACTGTTGCCCAGGGCAGAAAACTCTTCACCGCTGATGACATCCACTGGAACTGGCGAATCGGCCGCCGAGCGCGCTTTAGCACTACGACTACCTAATACCAGTATTTCTTCGAGATTGTTGGCGCCATCATCCTGCGCTTGCACAGCAGAAATCCCTGCGGTGCTCGCCACTGCGAGAGAAATTACTCCCGGCAGCAACTTTTTGCTAAACGTATTCATGTCGTTCTCCTCAACTGTTATTTGTTGTTGAGCATTTAACTGAGTTTCTTCGGCTATAGGCTCATCAATTTCGCCAACGCCCGCACTGATTGCAATCTTGGTTCCGGACAACATCAGTTGTAGCCCATGATAGATGGTGAAGCGACCATGAAGCGGTCGGGTCTTGTACTTCTTCACCTCTGTATAGGGAAACAACAACGTAATCCCGGCCTGTCGAGCAAATCGAGTCAGCGCTTTGTCAGCAGAGAGACGCGGAATACTGAAGTAAAACTCCTCATCAGCAGAACGTTGCTGCGCCAAGGCGGCGGAGCAAGTCGCTGTCAGAAGCAAAAACCAGGCTATCTTGAAAAGATATCGCATGGCGGAAGTTTACTTGCTTTACCGCGTCTCATCTACTTTGAACGGTAAAACGGGCTTTTCCTCTACTGGATATAGCAATTAATTGAAAAAAAACATGATTTTTTTCCATTGCGGATTGTGGATCCCATGTCCACTGGCACTCATCGGCAGAGAAACGCCGGAGCGCAGACTTGCAGTAGATCAAACCAGGTGAGGTACTAATTGGCTTTGGACAACAGAATGCTGTTTCCCTGACGCTCTGACTGAACTCCGAAATTGTCCTTGAGAATAATCAGCAGTTGGTCGAGATCACCGGTTTTGAAAAAACCACCAACCGGTATTGTCGCTATCTTGGGATCGGTAATTTTGAACTCCAGAGGAATATACCGATCAATTTCCTCGATTGCCTGTTCCAGAGACTGGCCGGTGAAAATGATCATGCCCTCGCGCCAGGCCAGCGCAGAATCGATATCTTCATTATCGCTGACCTCGGCATTATCCTGATTGAGTGATACTTTCTGTCCCTGCGATAGAAATACCGGGGTTGAACTCGGGATAATAAAGCCACCATTGCGATTTAGATCGAGATCGTTCTGCAGCAGACGGTCAACCTTGACGCGACCTTCCGCTACCAGGACTTCAGTATCGTCAATATTGCTGACATCAACGCTAAACGCGGTTCCCACTGCCGTCACCCGACTTGAAGAAGTGTGCACCACAAAGGGGCGCTGTGGGTTCTTGGCGACATCAAAGTAAGCTTCTCCGCGATGCAACTCGATGTTTCGTTCTGCCGCAGTAAATCTTACGGAAACCACGGTGTCCGTATTTAACTTGATCTGACTCCCATCAGCCAGCGTGATATTGGACTGCTCACCCACGGCTGTGACAAATTCCTGTACATCGACCGCAGCTATTTCTGGCTCAGCCTCGCTCTCTGCAGTGAGGTGCGATTCGATAGACCGATCGATATTTAACAGTGGCAGACTGAATAAGGCAGTTACCGCAAACAGCGCCAACGTAGCGGCAATCGCTAATGGCCGAAAACCCGGACGGCCAGCAACTTCCTGAACATGACTCACCCTGACTGCTGGTGGATTAGGGCTATCAGTAGTTGCGGCCAATTCAGCAGGCTCAATCGAATCAATCGGTAAAATCTTGGCAATCGGGCGTAATATATCCAACAAATCCCAGGTGGTAGCCAACTGCACCAGGGCTTCACCATGCAGCGGTGAAGCCGCCAGCCACGAATTGAGTCGCTGCTCTTCCTCATTACTCAGCCCACGGTCGATCATCGCAACCCAGGCTGCTGCCTGTTTTGCGATCAAATCCTGGTTTGGAAACTGAACCGTGGTCATGACTTGTGCTGATAGATTATTGGTACTTAAAAATGTTTATTGTTGCGAGCTTAATATGTTTAAAACCACTCAATTGTTCTCAGAGCGGCGATTTTTGATAGGTTTTACTGTGGCGCTATCGTGGCCAGTTTGTGATGCATAACTCGAATTGTCGGTTTGCTTCACTTGCTGGTAATACTGCATGGTTAACAACAAACCTTTGGCAACGTGTTTTTCAACCGTGCTTTGGCTAATAGCGAGTCGTTCGGCGATTTCTTTCTGTGACAGGCCGTATATCTTTTTCAAAATAAACACTTTTCGGCACTGCGGTGGCAACTCGTTTACCGCCTCACACAGAAAGGCAAAATCTTCGCGATGCAACACCTCGTTCTCGGTATTGCTGGAAAATCCAGCGGTCTCGTAGGAAGAGAGCAATTCATCAGAAAATTCCTCCATTCGATCATTACAATCTGCACGTTGCGCCAGGTTTATCTGCCGATTTGCCAGGCGGATCGCAGTTTTCACCATGAATGCCTTGGGAAACCGAATCTCCTGTTTCAGTGACGACTGATAGGTATTGATGAATGTGTCCTGCAAGATGTCTTCAATGTCCTGTGACGACGCGGCAGGCCGAATCTTGCGCAGCAAAGACGCAATAATGCGGCGGTACTTTAGAAATTCATCGGTTATGCGCTCGCCCATCTGCAATCAACCGGTTGCTGAAGTTAGAGTCCAGGAAATCAACATCACAAAACAAACACCTATTATTAAATACCGTAAAACCACCGGGTTTATCGTCAACAATGTCCGAGCACCGAGATTGGCACCAATTATTTGACCAACCATCATTACCCCACCGATCAACCAGAGTAGTTTGCCAAATACCACGAACACAAGTAAAGAGGCCAGGTTGGTTGCGAAATTCAATGGCTTGGCTATGGCGGTTGCATCCACCACGCCTTGACCACGCAAACTAACGCCTGCCAGCACAAAAAAGGATCCAGTGCCCGGCCCGAACATACCGTCGTAGAAACCGATTCCAGGCACCGCGCTGGCATTATAAGCAGCTGGACTGATGCGTGGCTCTCTGGCTTCCAAGGTTTGCTTTGGCGCCACAACAAAATATACAGCAATCCCCACAATAACGACCGGAATCATGATGCTCAGTGCCTGTGAGTCCACATACTGAACTGCCAGTGCACCCAGCAGTGAACCGATAAACGCCACCAGCATCATCATGCTGACTTGTTCAAAACGAACCTTGCGCCTGGATATCATCATTGCTGAAGCAGTCGCCGTGCCAACTACCGCTTGCAGCTTGTTCGTACCCAGGGCAAATATGGGCGGCACGCCTGCGATCAGTAAAGCGGGAATCGTTATCAAGCCGCCGCCACCCACCAAGGTGTCCAGATACCCTGCAGCCATCGCCGCGAGGCACAACATAAGCAAAACGGTTATTGAGAGATCCAGCGCTTCCATCAAATGCGATTGGCCTAGCCCCAAAATGTTTTAGTTCTGACCCTTACACTGAACACCGAGAAAAGTATTTCCTCCATTGTGCTCGCCAAATTTGCGAACTTTTCTTGATATGCGCTTACTTCTTTAAATAGGCCGCCCGTAGCTCTTCGATGCGATCTCGAGTTCTGGCGGCTTGTTCAAATTCCAGGTTCTCGGCGTACTGATACATTTCTTTTTCCAGGTCCCCCATTATCTTGGCGAATTCCTTTGGGTTGTCCGGTAAATAATTGTCGCCATCATCGAGATCGACCTTGGTGCTTTCCTGTGCAGCCTCGCTGGTTGCGCCATCAATGATATCCCTCACGACCTTGCGCACACTTTGC
Source organism: Pseudomonadota bacterium (assembly GCA_039110515.1). GTDB lineage: Bacteria > Pseudomonadota > Gammaproteobacteria > Arenicellales > Arenicellaceae > Arenicella. Next base: position 51,978 of record JBCCFY010000017.1, on the reverse strand, counting down.
GGCACGATCCCATGTTTCTCGTTATAGTTTTGCTGCTTGGTGCGGCGCCGATCGGTTTCGTCAATGGCGATCTGCATCGAGTTGGTGACCCGGTCTGCGTAGAGGATGGCACAACCGTTTATGTTTCTTGCCGCCCGGCCGATGGTTTGGATCAAAGAGCGCGTCGATCTTAGAAAGCCTTCTTTGTCTGCATCCAGGATTGCCACAAGTGACACCTCAGGCATGTCGAGACCTTCGCGCAGCAAGTTAATCCCCACCAGCACATCAAACTCACCCGCGCGCAGATCGCGGATAATCTCGACCCGCTCAACTGTGCCAATATCTGAGTGCAAATATCGCACTTTAACGCCAGCATCGGATAGATAGTCAGTCAGGTCTTCCGACATGCGTTTGGTGAGAGTTGTAATTAACACGCGCTCGTTCAGTTTCACCCGCTTGTTTATTTCCGACAGCACGTCATCCACTTGAGTAGAGACAGGCCGCACTTCGATCCTGGGGTCGACCAGGCCCGTCGGACGCACCACTTGGTCAATGGTATGCGGGTTCTGTGCCACTTCGTAGTCGCCGGGCGTGGCAGACACAAAAATGGCTTGTGGCATCAATTTACGAAATTCCTCAAATTGCAAAGGCCGATTATCCAGTGCGGAAGGCAGGCGAAACCCATATTCAACCAGCGTTTCCTTACGAGAGCGATCGCCTTTGTACATCGCTCCCAACTGCGGAACCATCACATGGCTTTCGTCCAACACCATCAACGCGTTGGGCGGCAGGTAATTTATCAATGTTGGGGGCGGTTCACCTGGTTGTGCGCCGGATAAAAACCTTGAATAGTTCTCAATGCCGTTGCAATACCCTAGCTCCTGCATCATTTCGAGATCAAACAACGTGCGCTGTTCCAGGCGTTGCGCCTCGACCAGCTTGTTGAGTTCGCGTAATTGCGCCAAGCGCTCGCGCAATTCCAGCCTGATTTGTTCACAGGCTTCTAGAACTCGGACGCGTGGTGTCACATAGTGAGACTTGGGGAAGATGGTGACACGCATCAAGTCTTCTTCCACGGCGCCGGTCAGAGGGTCGAAGCGAGAAATTTTCTCCACGTCTTCGCCGAACAACTCCACGCGTATCGCGTAACGATCTGACTCTGCCGGGAAGATATCGATAACATCACCTCGTACACGAAAGGTGGCGCGTTTTAACTCAGTATCGTTGCGCGTGTACTGTAGCTCCGCCAAGCGTTTTAGTATCGCCCGCTGATCCATGATATCGCCGACGCTCAGATGCAAGATCATCTCGTGGTAGGCCTGCGGGTCTCCCAAACCGTAAATCGCCGAAACAGTAGCCACAATGATCACATCTTCACGTTCCAGGATTGCCTTGGTCGCCGACAGCCGCATCTGGTCGATATGCTCGTTAACCGAAGCATCTTTTTCGATAAAGGTGTCCGAGCTCGGCACATAGGCTTCCGGCTGATAATAGTCGTAATAGGAAACAAAATACTCCACTGCATTGTGCGGAAAAAAGTCACGCATCTCGGAGTACAGTTGAGCCGCCAGGGTTTTATTGGGCGCCATCACAATGGTCGGACGCTGCAGGGTCTGGATGACATTGGCAATGGTAAAGGTTTTACCCGAGCCCGTTACACCGAGCAGCGTCTGGAATGCTTCGCCGTCATTTAAACCGCCAATCAATTGGGCAATAGCCTCGGGTTGATCACCAGATGGGGTGTAGTCACTCACTAATTGAAATTGTCGACTCATGGAAGTATTAATATTGGCGTGTAGATGCAGTAGTGTTTTTGGGAGCAAATGGGGCTCAGCCAGCCAGTATAATTGAAAGCGTGCTCATTCTAAAACTGGGCTGGCCCTTGACTATTTTTATTGAACTGGCGAGCCCGATCAGTTAACTTAGATGCATCGAAACATAGGATGTTTTGATGTTGTTCATAACTATCGTTTTCAAGGAGGAAAACATGCAAAACCAAAAGCACCTCAGAGGCGTTGCTGGCTTTAGCCTCTTGCAACTAATCATTACAATCGCCGTGGCGGCAGCGCTGGCGACTATGGCGATTCCCAGCTTTGCCTCGCTTCTATCCCGAACGCAAGTATCTACGCAGACCAACCTGTTGGCGGAATCGCTGATGCTGGCGCGCAGCCACGCGATAGCGAGCCAAAAGAATGTGCATATATGTCGCTTGAACTCCAACAGGAAAAACCAGTGCACAGTCAGCCTGTCGTATCTGAATGACTGGTCTGCAGGCTGGATGGTCTTTGCCGATGAAAACACCAATCATAATTTTGATAATGCCGACCGTGTACTGCAAGTAGTAGAACCAGGACACGAAGTCAGCATTGTTTTTAATCAGCGCGGGCGCTTACGATTCTTCCCCGATGGCCGCGCCCGAAGCGCCGGTTTTTATCTCTGTGATGAACAGCGAGAGGCGTATCGACATGTCCTGTTATTGCATACTGGGCGCGTTCGCATCCATGAGTCTCTGACGCCTATACAGAAACAGAATTGCGCAAAATTAAATTCCTGATCAGTCGCCGAAAATACTGAAAAAAACTGAGCAAAAACCTTGACCACCGTTAGCTGAATCAGTACGATTCGCGCTCTGTTGAAAAACTGTTCCCCGATAGCTCAGTTGGTAGAGCAAATGACTGTTAATCATTGGGTCACTGGTTCGAGTCCAGTTCGGGGAGCCAACAGTTTTTTTTCTCCTGCAGCAAAATGGAATTGCTGATATCTTTAGCGTCCTCCAATTGGTTTTATCGCCTGGTATTATCATCGACTGAGAACCCTCTATGACGCTTGCGCAATACCTACACCTCTCTTTCATGGTTCATTAGCGATACTCTCTTTCGCAAGATCCTTACGCCACAAATAACGTATTAATAAAAAGCACCAATCACCATGGACGCCATCACTGCACTGCACACCCGTACTTCCGTCAACCTGCTGACTGAACCAGCGCCAAATGATGAACAACTGGACACTATTTTCAGGGCGGGCTTGCGCGCCTGTGATCACAAGAGCCTGGCACCCTGGAAATTCCTGGTGATTGAGGGTGAAGCTCGTGAACAGTTCGGCGAGTTAATGGCGGATGTCAAAAAAGCCATGCAAGGTGGTGAGATAGAGGCAGGGCTCGCAGCGAAATTAAAGAGCAAGCCGTTCCGGGCCCCTACGATCATTGCGGTGGTCGCTAAAATCGTTGAACATGAAAAAGTGCCCGAGATTGAACAAGTGCTCTCAGCGGGAGCGAGCGCGCAGATGATGATGACGGCTGCCCATGCGCAAGGCGTAGGCGCCATCTGGCGTTCTGGCAGTTTAATGTTCCGGCCGGAAATGCGCGAAGGGCTGGGCCTGGATGCGACAGATCAAATTGTTGGCTTCCTGTACCTGGGAACACCCCAGGCGGTTAAGCCGGTACCTGAACTGGATCCAGCTGACTTTGTCGAAATCTGGAATGGCTAAACGAGCAAGGCCCTACACCTGGTTTAGTACAACCACAGGTCCTCGAAGTTCCTAAGGTAATGCGCTTGTGCGCAGGTCGAGTGATCTGTTAGAACTGGCTTTCTGGCGTGATGACGACCAGGCCGTGCATTTCGTCGGTAATCCTTACTTGGCACGATAGGCGAGAGTTGTCACGCACTTCTTCTGCCACATCCAACATTTCTGCCTCGAGTTCATCGGGTTTTCCTACGATATCGGTCCAATCTTCATGCACATACACATGACAGGTTGCACAGGCGCAAGCCCCGCCACAATCGGCATCAATGCCAGGCAGATCGTTGCTGGTAGCGGTATCCATAACGCTGTCTCCAACCTTGCCTTCCACGGCTCGTTCTGTCCCTTCAAAATCGATAAAAGTAATTTGTGGCATTGAAAAAATCTCCTCAGACTATCTCGCATAATGACCAAATTTGTCCGGGCAGAGTCTATCGATTCTATATCTTGCCTGCAAGCCAGTTTGGCTTGTATTTCGCGGTTTGATCACATGCGCCTGGCGTCTATTTTCGCCGCTGCTCCCACCATGCGCGTAACACCAGCAATGCCATTGCTGCGAATACCGCGATCAAAGGAATATAGGCAAATGGGCGTAGCGTATTTACTTCCAGGGTGCCGAAGAAATATTCCAGCGTCATAAATATCGGTGCGCTAATCAAGATCGACGATATGATCACTTGTACCAACGAAATGCGTAGCTCGCGAGCGTAGATGCCAATCACAATATTGATCGCACTGCATAACATTATGTACAGATGTGCTGTTCGTATCAGCACACGTGGTCCATCGGCCATATCCACCAGTCCGTTATGAATGAGGGCCATATGTTGGCCAGTCAATACGAATACCAACATGCCAACAATTCCAACAAATAGATGCAGTCGAGCCAGGTTAATATTCATAGCAATGTCCTTTCTGGGGATCTAAAAGAACAATGTACCAAAGCGCTGGTAACAGAGCCAGAGTGACGCTAACTGCCGATTACATTTCAAACGGACCTGTATTCACGATTCTTCTGTTAAAATAATGTTAATGAGAGTAATTCTCATTTACATTCCTGTTTTTTGCTGCTATCTTTTCATCACAACTGCTTAGTACAAGAAAACCATGTTTGTTTGCCTTTGTAAATCAATCACAGATCACGAAATTCGCGACGCCGTCGACGGTGGCGTGAGTTCGTTTGAAGCCATGCAGGAGCACCTGTCGGTTGCGACTGTGTGTGGCTCGTGTACCTGTGAGGTAAAACAAATTATGCAGGCCAAAATTGAGCGTGAATTAAGCAGCAGAACTCCAGCCCAACTGGTTGTTCAAAACCCAGCATTCGCCTAAGCACTTCCAGGCCTGTCGCACTGCGGCAATTAACAACCTCTCTCGCTTCCTCCAAGTTCATCGAGCATTGCGCTCGAAACCCCTGCTGCTTGCTCACCCAGAAAGTCTATATTCTGGAGGTATTGCTGCGATAAAACTGGCTCTATCAGGATTGCCATAAGCAGTTTACTCTAGTCTCACAAACCGCAGTTTTTTGCGTAGTGTTCGGTGCTTTTAGCATCGTGTTATACATCCCCGCCGCAGCCCGACTGCGATACGGGATCCACAAGTGAGAGGTATTGGCAATGAATGATCATTCCTTACTACATGATGCCGAAGTGGCAACCAGTTCAGATAAGAAAAACGTTTGGCACCATCTGACTAACCACAAGCCCTTTGAGGAGAGCGCACCCATGGTGATCGTTGAGGGCAAGGGTATGCGTGTTAAGGACGCCAATGGTAAAGAATACCTTGATGCCGTTTCCGGTGGGTTGTGGACGGTCAATATCGGCTACGGCCGAGCCAGCATGGCAAAAGCCGTTCACGATCAATTGCTGCAACTGAATTTTTTCGCTCAAACGGCTGGAAACGTTCCCGCTGCCCTGTTCGCAGAACGACTGATCAGCAAAATGCCTGGGATGAGCCGAGTGTATTACTCAAATTCGGGTTCTGAGGCGAATGAAAAAGCCTACAAAATAGTCCGCCAGATCGCCGAGAAAAAATACGGCGGTAAAAAAAACAAAATACTGTTCCGCGAACGCGATTATCACGGCACCACGATTACCGCGTTAAGCTCCACTGGCCAATTCGAACGTAAAAATCAGTACGGCCCGTTTACACCTGGCTTTGTGGAAATTCCTCACTGCCTGGAATACCGCTCACAATGGGGCGATATCCCTGATTACGGGGTTAAAGCTGCGCTGGAAATGGAGAAAGTTATCCTGCGCGAGGGTCCAGAGACGGTTGGCGCAGTCGTTCTTGAACCAATTACCGCAGGTGGCGGTGTTATTACTCCACCGGAGGGATATTGGGAAACCATTCAGAATATATGTAAAAAATATGACGTGCTATTGCATATCGACGAAGTGGTCTGTGGCCTGGGCAGAACCGGCAAATGGTTTGGCTACCAACACTACGGGATAAAACCGGATATTGTTACCATGGCCAAAGGTGTGGCCTCAGGTTACGCGGCTATTTCCTGCACCGTCACCACTGAGGAGATCTTTGAGATCTTCAAAGGTGATGCCGATGATCGCATGGGTTATTTTCGCGACGTCTCCACCTTTGGGGGTTGCACCGCCGGACCTGCGGCCGCCCTGGAAAACATGCGCATCATTGAAGACGAAAACCTGCTGGAAAATGCCCGAATTCAGGGCGAATACTTTTTTGCGCAGCTACTGAAATTAAAAGACAAACACCCGATAATTGGTGATGTGCGAGGCAAAGGGCTGTTTGTGGGCATGGAGTTGGTGAAGGATCGAACCACCAAAGAGCCAGTCGACGAGAGCCTGGTAATGAAAATTGCTGCTCACTGTCATACCAATGGGGTGATGATCGGGCGAACGAACCGTAGCTTTCGCGACTTTAACAACACCATTGCGATCAGCCCTGCCCTGATTGCGACGGCAGACGATATCGACGAGATCATTGTGGCACTGGATCGCGCTTTGGAAGAATGCGCTGACTGAAGGCTTCACGCCCTCAAAAGCATTCAACACAAATCAAACGATCGCCACGATGGCGAGATGTGCGCCTGTTCATCGTTAACATTTCAATCACTTCAATGACTTACAATTGTCCTGTTATTGGGAAGTGAGCTCGCTGCGCTGGTATTTGTGTCCCCCCACAACGATATTGTGAAAACAGAGTAATTTTTATTACTGGCAGCTTGAGTAAACCCTTGTGATCACCGTTCAGTGCTGTTAGGCTTAATGTTAAATATTAAGGAAATCAGTGTTTTACATCACGTTTTCTGATGGAATTGCAGAAATTATTAAAGACTTTTGGCGGTTTTTTGTTTCTATGCACTTGTCTATTAGTGGCAGGTAAGGCCTATGCGCAAACAGATATGGGCTTTTCCGTTTGGGATTCGGTGTCGGACGACTCCTGCTCGGCCACCATCACTTTTTTAGGGAAAAAAGAGTACCTGCTGGAATCAGGTGACCAGGTTATTACCAAGACTTATCGGTTCAATCAGTACCGAAAAACCGATTTCTTTGTTTTCTTTCAGAAAACCGTGGCCAACAATGGACAGTTAAGTTGTTCGGGCGTTGCTGGTGCCAGGGAAGGAACTCGAATCAAGGTTTACGCAAAATTTAATCCCGAAATGACTGAAATGGCGCTGTACTCGGAACCGGAAGACGATGCGCCTATCGATATCATCTACCGTAAGCGATAGCCTTGAGCCGATTAACAGCCTTGAACTGCTCTGCGACCTTCCCTATTAAGACTTCCCGTGAATACAGGAATGAGACACTGCCAACCTATTCCAGGTTGTCTAATTGTTCCTGAATCTCGGCAACCCTGTCCTGTAACTGGCTTTCCAGCTGACTGAGTTCAGTTTTTTCCTGTTCTATCTGTCTACGCTCAGCGAGCAGCGCCTGCTGTTCAGTTCTCAGTCGCTCTGCTTCAGCCGCACGCCGCCTGTTCTCTCGAGCTTCTGCAGCTGCACGAGCCGCCGCAGCGCGTTCTGCTTCACTTGGCCCACTCGGCACAGGAACTGCTGGCCGCGGTGCGGGTTCGGGTTCGGGTTCGGATTCGGGCTCGCGTTCGGGCTCAGGGGTCAGCGCAGCGAGGGATTCAGCACTGCACACTTTCTCAGACAACGACACCTTGGTTGTGTCGCAATAGTTGTCTCTTGATGGCATACACCAGTTTGCACCGCCAACTTGCTGCCGTATTAAAACCGTCTCGGAATAGCCTTCGCAACTGACTTCTACTTCCCAGTAGGCATCGCTGCCATACTGCTGAAAACGTTCAGGCGTCAGGTTGGTAACCTGCGCTGATGCAGAAAATGACGCAGCAGACACGGCTAATACCACACCGGCCAGACTACCTCTCGATGTCCTCAAACTTCTCATATTCCTCAACCCGTACTATTGGTTTGCTTGTGCCAGGCGTTCTCTTAGCGCCAGTTCTTTTCTTTGTAGTTCTACATCCCTGGTCCGCAGAACCAGTTTCTTTTGCTCGATTTCGAGCAATTGTTGATTCAGTTCCAACTGTTCTCGCACGAGCGCAGAACGGCGCTCAAGCTTTTCGGCTTCTGCGCGCGCAGCGGCTAATTGATCGGTATCTTGTTTTTTGGCGAGCGCATCGGCGTATTCAACTGAACATACTTTAATGGCGGCAAGGATGCGGTCCTCTCCGCACATATCAGGCACCTCCTTGGCACACCAGGGCCCATCGTCACCTGGACGCACGATCATACGCCTGGCACTGTAATCAGTGCACGTGACACCAATTTGCCAAAACTGTCTACCGTCTTCCTCGATATATTTTTTGAAAGTGAGCGAATGCGCGGTCAAGGCCAACGCACCAGTTGTCACTCCAAACACACACAGTCCCCATACCAGCTGACGCCCCACCCTGCTGCTACTGTTCTTCATGTTTGAGTCTCCAAACCCGCGTGTCGAATTTCTTCTCTGTCTTTCTATTCTATTAGATAAAAATAACAGAGCCAATCAAAATCACTCTAACATGTCGAAATATAAGGTTTTTTTCGTATTTTTATGTGAAATTATTCTTAATGCGACCTGTATTTGTGTGTAATTTATCGCTACTACTAACTGCGCAGCAGCTTGTTCTCTGGGTCGTAGACCGCATCCATTTCAACGTGCGCCGCACGCATACCCAGGCTGGTCTGCACCTGTAGCTGCTGCCCTTGAACCACCAATTCAGGCTTCACAAAGGCAAATGCCAGGCTGTATCCAACCCGATGACCAAACGCGCCGCTGGTAGTAACGCCAACCACTTCGCCCTCATGATGCACGGCTTCATTGCCAAAACACTCACAAGGAATATCGTCGTCAAACGCCAGGTAGGCAAGTTTAATCTCGCCGCCATCGGCTTCCCGTTTACGCACAGTGTCGGCACCGACAAAGTCGCGACTGGAATCAATAAATCGCTCCATGCCCGCTTCGACCCCGGTAAATTCCTCGGTAAATTCATGGCCCCAGGCTCGATACATTTTTTCCATGCGCATGGCGTTAAAGGCATGCCCACCGAAATCTCTCAAACCCATATCACCGCCCACCCGGAACAAAGATTCATAAATGCTCGGCAGCTGGTAAACCGGCATATGCAGCTCAAAGCCTAACTCTCCGGCATAGCTCACGCGAATCGCTCTCACCATTGCTGCATCAACCAGGATCATTTGCGTGGTCAACCAGGGGAATGCCTGGTGTGACAAGTCGGATTCGCTAATCGCCTGCAGGATCTCGCGTGATTTTGGCCCGGTAATCAGAACCGCGCCGATCTCTTCAGTCACATTAGTAATTTCAACATCAAAGTCATCACTATGGCTTTGCATCCAATGCAGATCTCGCTCCTCGCTGGCTGCGGGACCAATCAGGTAGAAATGTTCGCGACTGATTCGAGTGATGGATTGTTCCGTCATGATCCCGCCATTGGGCCCATGAAACAGCGTCAGACCCAAACGTCCATCTTTGCCCGGCAATTTGTTGGCGCTGAGGTGATCGAGAAACTCATAAGCCTGTGCACCACGCACCTCAAACTTTGCTGCTCCAGAATAATCGATAATACCTGCCGCGTTTTGCACTGCTGCGCACTCTTCGGCGACCACATCGTGCGACTCGCCGCGGCTCCAGTGCGGCGCTTCGTCTTTTACTTGATCGGTCGCAAACCACAATGGGCGTTCATAGCCCTGCACCACCCCAAAGTGTGCGCCCTTGGCCTGCAACATCGCATGCAACGGGCTGATGCGTTGACAGCGACCGATAGGACGATGTTCAGTGGCCCCCATCGCGGTGAACATATTCTCATAACCCTCGATGGCTTTCGCAATGCAGTAATTCTTGTCTTCAGAAGCCCAGGCCCCGAACCTTCTGCTATCCAGCGGCGCCATATTGATTTCGGTTTGACCGTGCACCATCCATTGCGCCATATAGCGCCCCACTGCGCCCTGGGCAATGCCAATGCTGGAACCACACAGGTTCCAAAAGTTTCGCAAGCCAGCTTGTGGGCCTGCCAACAGGTTATCGTCGGGCGTGTGCGTGATTGGCCCGTTAACCACTGTGGCCACACCCACCTCGCCAAAACTCGGGACAAATTCGATGCAGCGATCCAGGAACGGCATTAGCCGCTCCAGGTCCGCATCAAAAAGTTGTCGGTCGAAATCCCAGTCCATACCGCCCAATGCCCAAGGCTTGGCACCCCAGGTTTCGTAAGGCCCAACCAAAAAGCCCTTGGCCTCCTGTCGGATGTACGAATTAGTGTAGGAGTCGCGACAGACTGGCATCTCGGTCGTCAATGCCGCTACCTCGGGATGCGCGTCGGTCACCAGGTACTGATGCTCGAGATTAATAATTGGCAGTTTTACGCCAACCATCGCGCCAACTTCAGGTGCAAAACAACCTGCAGCGTTGACCACATGTTCGGCTCGAACCGTGCCTTTCTCGGTCACCACTTCCCACTCACCATTGCTCAACGAATTGATTTCCAGCACTCGATTAAAGCGGCTGATTGTTGCCCCTGCCTTGCGCGCCGCCTGTGATAAGGGCATGACCACCGAGGTAGGGTCGACATGGCCGTCATTGGGTGTGCTGACAATTACCCGCGCGTTGTCGAACTTCATCAGCGGACTGAGCCGAGTTGCCTCTTCTTTGCTGATAATGTCGAATTCGCACGGCAGGCTATGTGAGCGGCTCTGTATGTTATGAAACCATTCTTCTTCGAGCTTGCTGAAACCAACCCGAATACTACCCGTTTGGTGAAACGGTGTAGGATCACCGGTCAGTTCAGGAATCTCCTTGGTATAGAGGTCTATAGACGCTTGATGAATCTGCGAGATCGTTTGGCTGCCGTTGAAATTGCAAAGAAGACCCGCGGCATGCCAGGTAGAACCACTGGTCAACTCACCTTTTTCGATTAACAGCGTATCAGTCCAACCTTCCTTGCTCAGATGATATAACAGGCTGACGCCCAGGGAACCGCCTCCAACAATGACCACACGAGCGTAATCAAGCATGCCTCACCTCATTCACCTTTTATCTGGTGTTAACTGTATGGGTTCTGGCTCGATGCCAAGCTACCCACTCTTCGCCAGCCCGTTGATAGCCGGCCATTATTATGATGGGAATATGTCATCGACCACTGGCCAGCACAACAACCAGATTCACCACTGCAATAGAGCCAGATTGGTATCGAATTACGAGACAGGCTCCATCCAGGAAATGTAACCCGCTTGTGAGTCAGCAATTATGCTCAGAAATGGCTATTTTAAATCATAAATGGTTCATTATTCTAAATAATGAGACTATTATTTTCAAAAATATATAAAAGTGATTGAATCACAAAATAGCGCTTGATAATCTCATTGTCAGCCTGGCGTTGATATTGGTCGCTCTTTGATGACCCTGCATATCCTGGCAAAGTTTAACGTATCCAACTCAACTATTATTTGATCGACAGGAAGGTAATTATGGCTCGCATGACACCCAGTGAAGCGTTTGTTGAAACCATGGTAGCAAACGAAGTGAGTGATATTTTTGGCATTATGGGTTCCGCCTTTATGGATGCGATGGATATCTTCGCACCCGCCGGAATTCGCCTTATCCCGGTGGTGCATGAGCAGGGTGCTGCCCACATGGCCGACGGCTATTCCCGCGCCTCTGGTCGTCATGGCGTGGTCATCGGACAGAACGGTCCGGGCATATCAAACTGTGTCACCGCCATTGCAGCAGCCTATTGGGCACACAGTCCCGTGGTAATGATCACGCCTGAAACCGGTACACTCGGGCAAGGTCTTGGAGGCTTTCAGGAAGCGAATCAATTACCGATGTTCCAGGAATTCGTTAAGTACCAGGGACACGTGAATAATCCGGCACGCATGGCTGAATTTACCGGGCGGTGCTTTGATCGAGCACTGTCTGAGATTGGTCCCACGCAACTGAATATCCCACGTGATTACTTCTATGGTGATATTGATGTTGAGATCCCCCAACCGCAACGGCTCGATCGTGGTGCCGGTGGCGAGAAGACTTTGCAGGAAGCGGCAGACTTGCTGGCCAAGGCGCAGTTCCCGGTAATTGTCTCTGGCGGCGGCGTGGTGATGGCTGATGGTGTCGAGGAATGCAAAGCCTTGGCGGAGCGCTTGGGTGCTCCGGTGGTCAACAGTTATCAGCACAATGACTCATTTCCCGCCAGTCACCCCCTGTGGTGCGGACCATTGGGCTACCAGGGTTCGAAGGCTGGCATGAAGTTAATCTCTAAAGCCGACGTAGTGATAGCACTAGGATCGCGACTGGGGCCCTTCGGCACCCTGCCCCAGCACGGCATGGATTATTGGCCAAAAGACGCCAAGATCATCCAGATCGATGCTGACCACAAGGTCCTGGGGTTGGTGAAGAAAATTTCGGTAGGCATCTGTGGTGATGCCAAGGCCGCCGCAGTTGCTCTGCATCGCTTGCTGGACGATCGTGAATTGTCGTGTGACGCCAGCAAAGCTGCGCGTGCCGAAGAAATCGCCGCTGAAAAAGCCACCTGGGAAGAGGAACTGGATGGCTGGACGCATGAAAAAGACGATTTTAGTCTCGACATGATCGAGGAACAGGCCGCTGAGGAAGGCAATTGGCTACACCCCAGACAGGTGTTACGAGAATTAGAAAAAGCCATGCCAGCCGATGTGATGGTATCTACCGATATTGGTAATATTAATTCGGTCGCACACAGTTACCTGCGCTTTGAACGCCCCCGCAGTTTTTTCGCGCCAATGAGTTACGGGAATTGTGGTTATGCCTTACCGACAATTATCGGCGCAAAAACGGCCGCCCCTGAAAGGCCAGCTATTGCTTACGCTGGAGATGGAGCCTGGGGGATGAGCATGGTCGAGGTCATGACCGCTGTTCGACATAACATTCCTGTTACCGCGGTGGTATTCCACAATCGCCAATGGGGCGCGGAGAAAAAGAACCAGGTTGATTTCTATAATCGTCGCTTCGTCGCCGACGAGTTGGAAAGCGAGAGCTTTGCCCAAATTGCCATCGCCATGGGTGCTGAGGGTATGACCATCGACAAACTCGAAGATGTTGGTCCAGCCTTGCAAAAAGCTGTGGATATGCAAATGAACGAGGGGAAGACCTGCGTAATCGAGATTATGTGCACCCGCGAATTAGGCGATCCTTTCCGTCGCGATGCATTATCGAAACCAGTACGCTACCTGGAAAAATACAAGGATTTCGTGTAACCGATTCGAGCGCATTTGATAAGCAATGACAATGCTCAGTTCTGTCCCGGTTGAATGCCCTGGCTATTTACTTGAAAAAGCCAGGGCACTCGCGCCCGCAAGTACTGCTGTGGTTGGTGCGGGATCTCAAGTGGTGCTGGAAAGTTGTCGCCTCGCAACCGAAGCCGGGTTGATCACCCCAATACTGATTGGCGATCCAGCCACAGTAAAAGCAGTGGCCGAAGACATCGGTTGGGACATTTCAGGCCTGCGACTGGTTCCCAGTAACGACCAACAACAGGCCGCACAAACCGCCACCGCGCTGGCGCGGGGCGGTGAAGTGAGCAGCTTGATGAAGGGTGATATCCGTACCGATGAATTGTTAAAGGCGGTCATCGACAAACAATCAGGCCTCGCCGGCAAAAATCGACTGAGTCATGTATTTCATATGACCCTACCTGGCTCTGACCAGCCACTGTGCATCACCGATGCAGTCATCAATGTATTACCCACTGTGGCGATAAAACTGGATATTGCGCGTAATGCAACGTCGCTGATGCACGCGCTGGGCAAGCAGGAAGCAAAGATCGCCCTGCTGTCAGCAACGGAAGTCGCAACCGCGTCTATGCCATCAAGTGTAGAGGCTGAAGAAATCGCTAGGGCAGCAGCACAAGGGGCCGTTCCAGGTGCGCTGGTAGATGGACCCTTCGCCTTTGATAATGCGGTTTCGCCCAAGGCCGCACAGCTAAAAGGCGTAGACGGACCAGTGGCGGGCAATGCTGATGTACTGCTTGTTCCCAATATTGAAACTGGCAACGCACTGTTCAAGCAGATGGTGTACTTTATGAGCGCAGCCGCAGCCGGGCTGGTGTTAGGTGCCAAGATTCCCATAATCTTGACCTCGCGGGCTGATCCCGTTCAGGCGCGTTTGGCCGCAGCCGCTCTGTCCTCCATTTACGCCGCTCATACTGGATAGTTCTGCTCCCATATCTTGGCATCGAAAACCATGAATGACCTAACATTAACTACTCCGGACAAACTTCTCGATGCTGGCGAATTATTTGGCATGGATACTGCCTTGCAGGTTCCTGCATTCAGCGAACGCGATGAACACGTGCCACAAGTAGACCTTGCCTATCGCTTCAATAGTGATGTAACCCTGGCAATACTGAGCGGATTCACTCAGAACCGTCGAGTATTAGTGCAAGGCATGCATGGCACCGGTAAATCCACCCATATAGAGCAAATCGCCGCTCGCCTCAATTGGCCCTGCGTCCGCATTAACCTGGATGGGCATATCAGTCGCCTGGACCTGGTAGGTCGCGACGCGATCACTTTACGAGACAATAAACAAGTGACTGAATACCAGGAAGGCCTGCTGCCCTGGGCGATTCAGCGCCCGGTGGCCTTGATCTTTGATGAACTGGATGCGGCGCGCCCAGAAGTAATGTTTGTTATCCAGAGAATTTTGGAACGCGAAGGGAAATTTACCTTGCTGGATCAAAACCGGGTCATCACCCCGCATTCGCATTTCCGTTTGTTTGCAACCGCGAACACCGTGGGACTTGGCAATTTGAACGGTTTGTACCATGGCACAACAATAATGAACCAGGCGCAGCTGGATCGCTGGAATATTGTGGCCAAGCTGAACTACCTCGCACCGCAAGATGAAGTGGAGATCGTGGTTAATCGGGTTCCAGCTTTGAATTCAGACGAGGGTCGACACACTGTTGCCGCCATGGTTGCCCTGGCTGGCCTGACTAGGCAAGGCTTTAGTGCGGGCGATGTATCCACACTTATGTCACCCCGCACAGTCATCTACTGGGCCGAGAACATTGATATTTTCCGCGATCCCGCCACGGCCTTTCGCTTATCTTTCCTGAACAAATGCGACGAAGCTGAATACGGCATCTTCGCCGAGTACTATCAACGGTGTTTCGACCAGGAACTACCTGAGAGCGAGGCGATCAGCGGCTGGTTCGATTAGGCGCACTCATTATGGAACGTCAGGAAGTTCTGCGGCAAAAGCTCGAGCACCGGTGTGCTACCAGTGCGCGCGCCCTGGCGGGCCAACCCGCCTTGCATTACCGTGATCACCAAATCTGTTTAGGCGCACAACCATTGTGGTTGCAGTCCCCACACCTGCAACTTGATCTTTCGACCTGCGACGCCTCCGAGTTACGTGGCGTCGCCGACAGCATTGCCTTGCGATTGCACTTTAGTGACCAACAACTGCATCAACACCTGGCGCCTCAGCAAGCCTTGCAACGATTGGTGGTCGATCTGTTAGAACAATTGCGTTGCGAGTCATTAGCACCAAGGCAATTTCCGGCGATTAAAGCAAATTTGCGGCGTCGATTTATCTATTGGGCCAACCAGGCTGCACATTCGCGACTCACCGAGAATAATATCGGCCTGTTAATTTATACCGTCGCCATTATGTGTTGGTCCAGGTTGCTCGCACAAGCCATTCCGGAACAAATTGAAGAAGTGATCGAAGCGACCCGCTGGGGCCTGGCAAAGCCAGTTAGCGCCTTGTTGCGGGATCTAAAGAACTACCGGACAGATCAACGTAAGTTCAACCAATACGCACATCAACTGGCTGAAGTTGTGGCGTCGATGGTGGGCAATAATCTGGAAGGAGAAGACTCTGAAGTACGAACCAGTCTGCGACTACTGGTCAAAAACGGTGAATCTAGCCATTCCTGGTTACTGCTCGATCCAACGCAGTCGCTCTCAGGTGGTATGGACGACATCACGCTTCTACCAAACCCTGCTTCAGAGTCCGCGTTCTCGTACCGGGTATATAACCGTGCCTATGACCAGGAAGTTTCCGCCACCAAGACGATCCGTGCGGCTCAACTCAAAAAGTTTCGTCACCAGCTGGACAAGCGAATCGGCCTTCAGACCGTCAACAAGCATCGTGTAGCCAGACAACTGGGAGAACTGTTGGCTAATCCGGCTTTGTCTGGTTGGTCGTTCGGCGAGGAGGAAGGCTACCTGGATTCGGCCAGGCTGGCTCGGCTGATTACCTCTCCGCAAGAGCGACGTTTATTTCGGCGCGAAGACCACCGCCCGGCAAGCGATTGCCTGGTCTCAATCCTGGTTGACAATTCAGGATCGATGACCCATCACAACGAATTTCTGGCAGCCCTGGTGGACACCCTTGCTCACATCCTGGAGCTCGCTGGCATTACCACCGAAGTCCTGGGTTTCACTACCGGAGAGTGGAGTGGCGGTCGGCTGATGAAGGAATGGCAGGCCGCGGGTAAGCCTGACCACCCTGGACGGCTCAATAGCTTGCGCCACACAGTGTACAAAGCAGCCTCAACGCCATGGCGACGCGCCCGCTCGGCGATCGCTGGTATGCTCAAATCGGATCTGTTCAGAGAGGGCGTCGATGGCGAAGCGTTGCTATGGGCGCTTCATCGCCTAAAACAAAGGCCGGAACAGAAGAAGATCTTATTGATGATTTCGGATGGCTCGCCGATGGATACCGCAACCGCCCTGGCAAATTCCCCCGAATACCTGGACCAACACTTGGTGCAAGTCGCGCGATCCATCGAAAATAGTTCAGATATTGCCCTGGCGGCCCTGGGAGTGGGACTTGATTTAAGTACCTATTATCAATCTAATTTCGCGATCAGCCTGAGTGAACAACTTGATACAGCCGACTACATGAACATCGCTAAACTGCTTGGTCGCTCAGCTGCAAAATTTAAACCACAACGGAGTTCACGTGACCTTAAAACGCTATATAACTGAAATGGGCATGGGCGTCGATGTTCATGGCGGTGACTACACCAAGGCCGCCAAACGCGCGGTGTCAGATGCCATCCGTCACTCCAGCTTGAACTTTTTCCCGCACATTGATAAGTCGCGCGATGACATGCAGATCACCCTTAAACTGGGCGTCGCCGATCCACAGGCGGTTGACCTAGCCGCCGTAGCTGCAGAGTTCCCCTATGGCAAAGTCACCGTTGAACCCGAACAGGGTGGCCTCGACGTCATGGCGGAAAACGGCCAAGACCGTATGGTACTGGTGAATGCCGTGGTTTTGGTATGCTTCGACGAATGACTCAACCTCGATGAACGAATCACCTATGAAATTAGCATTTATCGGCCTAGGCACCATGGGTTACCCCATGGCTGGGCATTTACAGCGAACGGGGGCAGAGGTCGCCGTTTTCAACCGTACCAGCGAAACCGCTGCGCGCTGGTCCTCAGAGTATGGAGGTCAAGCCTATGACAGCGCACGGGAAGCAGCCAGCGCGGCTGATATCGTGATGATGTGTGTGGGCAATGACGATGATCTTCGTGCCATTTGCACAGGCGCAGACGGCGTACTGGCAGGCTTAAAGAGTGGCGCCCTACTCGTTGATCACACCACCACCTCCAGCGAAGTCGCGGTGGAAATCGCTGCGCTCTGCCAACAACAGCAATGCAGTTTTCTGGATGCGCCAGTTTCAGGGGGGCAGATTGGTGCTGAAAATGGCATGTTAACGATCATGGTAGGTGGTGGAGCTGCAGACTTTGCGCGAGCGGAACCAGTACTGCAAGCCTATGCAAAACAAATTTCTCACCTGGGTAATGTTGGCGCAGGCCAAAGTTGCAAGATGGTCAATCAACTGTGTATCGCAGGAATACTGCAAGGGCTTTCCGAAGGTCTGCGCCTGGCACAGGAGTCTGGCTTGGATGCGGTACAGGTGCGCGATGTACTCAAGCATGGTGCCGCGCAATCCTGGCAGATGGAAGAACGCACACACACGATGGCCGCAGACGAATTTGAGTTTGGCTTCGCCATCGATTGGATGCGCAAAGACCTGGATATTTGCCTGCAACGTGCTGAGGAACTGGGCCTGGAACTACCTCTGGCTTCGATGGCTAACAAAGCCTACAAGGACCTGCAGGCGAGAGGATATGGCCGCAGTGACACATCAGTATTGATTAAATCAATTCGTCGGGCAGATTAGAGACCGGCTTAAGAATAATGAACTATTCCCTGGATTTCATTCGGAGCGTTTTAAATGCCGGCCAATGAAACCTCATCATCGGCGCTGCGTGCTCTGCGTATCCTGGAGATAGTTGCGGGCTCATCCGTACCTATGACCGCCACAGAAATTAACGCGGTACTGCAAATCCCGAAGCCCACCATTCATCGACTCTGCTCGATGTTGGAAAAAGAAGGGTTTTTGCAACCCAGATTGGACGGCCGTGGCTACCTGCCTGGCAAACGATTATCCAGCATGGCCATTGGTATATTCAGCAATAATGATCATTGGCGGAATGAACGTCACGATATTCTGCAGCGCTTGTCAGAAGACATTGGCGAAACCTGCAATATCTCGATTCCTGATGGTTCGCACATGGTGTATTTCGATCGCGTGGAAACCCATTGGCCGCTGCGAATTCAACTGCAGAAAAATGACCGGGTACCGGTTTACTGCACAGCCAGCGGTAAATTATTCCTTAATCACCTACCCAGTGCCAAGCGCCGACGATTGCTGGCCAGGATCAAACTGGAGCAGTTCACACCCAATACAATTACCGAAGTCGACCTGCTGAAGACCGAGTTAAAACGATTGAAACGAGAGGATATCGGCGTCGATAACGAGGAGTTTATGGACGGCATGGTGGCAGTGGCAGTGCCCCTGAGAAATACCGAAAACCAGTTTTTTGGGGCCTTGGCCATGCATGCGCCCAGTGTGCGCGTGAGCATGGAACAAGCGCATGGACTCATCCCCCGCCTGCGCGAGGCAGCAACAGAATTGATCGAATTGATTAACGAATAATAACAACCCTGCCCGGGGTTTAGCCGCCATTATCCTCTCTGATCATGTCCGCGGCTTTCTCGGCAATCATAATCGCAGCTGCATTCGTGTTACCGGAGATAATCTCAGGCATGATCGAGCAATCAACCACCCTCAAACCAGCGACTGAATGGACTTTCAGGCGCGCATCTACTACGGCAGTAGCATCTTCCTTTGGACCCATTTTGCAGGTGCCCACCGGGTGATAGATTGTTGTGCTGCGATCGCGTGCATAATCCAATAACTGCTCATCGGATTGGCAGTGTGCACCAGGTTCATATTCCTCTTTAATAAGATCACGCAGTGCCGGGGCCTGGGTAATCCGCCTCGTTAACTTGATTGAATCAATGGCCGTTTGCTGGTCTTCGCTGGTAGCAAGGTAATTTGGGTGAATGCCGATATGTGTCTCGGGATCCGCCGACTTTAAAATCAAGTGCCCACGGCTGCTGGGCCGAAGCTGACAAACGGACGCAGTAAACGCCGAAAATTTGTGGGTTCCATCAGCTGGTTTGTCCGCACTCAGCGGTTGCAGGTGATACTGGATATCTGGGCGCCCTAAATCTGGCCGTGAACCAGTAAAAATAGCCACCTGGCTGGCTGCCATGGTAAGCGGCCCGGTACGAAACAAGACGTACTGCATACCCATGGCGAGCTTTCGCAAAGGATTCTTTAACTCATCATTCAGCGTAATCGGTTTATTGACCTTGTAGATAGTGCGAATCTGCAGATGGTCTTGCAGGTTTTGCCCCACACCAGGATTCTCTCGCACCAGTTCGATCTTGTGTTCCGCCAGTTGGGATGTCGGCCCAATTCCTGACAGCATAAGTATCTGCGGTGAACCCAGTGCCCCGGCAGAGAGAATGACCTCACCAGCGCAGGACACACGGTGAGGCATACCTCCCTGCTTAAAACTGACGCCGTCGGCGCGTGGCGCTCTATCTTGTGCGCCACCAAAGTGCACTTTCTGGACCTGCGCGTGAGTCAAAATCGTGAGGTTTTTACGATACCGGACTGGCTTCAAAAAGGCATTGGCGGTGCTGGACCGCACGCCCCTGCGGTTTATGTTGAGTTGGAAGTAACCAGCGCCCTCCTGACTCGACCCATTAAAATCGTGATTCTGCGGAATACCGACCTGCTCCGCTGCGTCGATAAATCGATCAAATAACGCGCGTTTTATGCGAATATTCGAGACTGCCAGTTCACCACCTGTTCCGTGATAGTCGTCGGCACCCATTTCATTGTCTTCTGACTTTTTAAAGTACGGCAGCACGTCCTGGTAAGCCCAACCTGGGTTTCCCAATTGTTCCCAGCGGTCGTAATCCTCAGCCTGGCCGCGAATATATAACAGACCATTGATTGAACTTGAGCCGCCCAACACCTTGCCGCGCGGCCATTGCAGACTGCGTCCATTCAAACCCGGATCGGCTTCGGTCTGGTAACACCAATCGAAGCGCGGGTTGTGCATGGTCTTAAAATAACCGATCGGCACATGAATCCAGGGGCTGGTATCCTTTCCCCCTGCTTCCAGCAATAACACGCGCTTTTTTGGATCCGCGGACAGACGATTAGCTAGCACACACCCCGATGAGCCCGCGCCGATGATTATATAGTCGTAACACTGATCAGACATGGCTGCGAAATCGAGTGAGGTACCTTCCGATGTCTAGTAATTTGGCGGCGTGATCACCCACACCACGGTTGCGGGTTCGGATTCCGACGGATTGCGTACCTGGTGGGTTTCGTCAGTTCGCATCGAGAAACTGTCCCCAGCCTTGAGTGAAAATACGTGTTCGCCAATGGTGATTTCAAGTTCCCCTGATTGCACATAGCCAGCTTCTTCGCCGCTGCGCTTTCGTGGCTGTGGATCGGTACTTGCCAAGGGTGAGAATGTAGAAAGAATCAGCAGCAACTCACCGCTGAGTGAGGGTGACAGCAACTCCTCATGAATACCGGTCCCGGAAAAATGCAGTTGCCTCCGGGCATTTGCCCTCACAACATAACCTAGTTCCTCCACCGGCTGCTCAGCATCGGTATGAAAGAACCAGGTGATCTGCACACCGAGAACTTCGCTGATACTTTGTAATACGGGTATCGGCAGAGTGGAAACGCCCCGCTCTACCTGGCTGATATATCCTACCGATCGACCGATCTGATCGGCCATGGCCTGCAAAGTAACCCCTTTGGCTTTACGCAAGTCACGAATCTGCCTCCCAATCCGAATACTCTCGGCATCAGATTTGCCATGAGAATCGGACGCAGTCCCGTTGTTGGTGTCATTCATGACAATTGCAAACTACCTGTTAACCATTGTTGGAGCAAACCAAACAGGGGAACAACCGCAGACCGCTAACATTTGATTTTTTCCATTTTAGGATCATAGAATGGCCTGAGTGAGGGGCTTACCTTGTAAGCTTCACATTCTACCTCAATCTCGAACTGGCTATTTTCCAGCCATTCTTTAGTCGCCCCCTCCGGATGTTCAACGTAGCCCATGGCAACCGTTGCGCCTAGGGTGTGTGCGAACATCCCTGAGGTAACGCGCCCTACAACTTCTCCGTTGGCATAGATCGGTTCTTCGTGATAACAAAGCGGCTCAGGATCTTCAAACAGAAACGCGACAAAACGCTTGGTCAGTGGACCGTCTTGTTTCTGCTGGAGCAGTGCTTCACGCCCGATAAACCCACCCGGTTTATCAAACCTGGAAGCAAACCCAAGCCCCGCTTCCAGGGCGGTGTCTTCATCGGTGATATCGTGACCCCAGTGTCGATAACACTTTTCCATTCGTAGGGAATTCATTGTGTGGTAACCATACGGTTTAATACCAAACTCCGCACCAGCGTCCAGCACCGCTTCAAACACACTGGGCGCATACTCGGTGGGAATATACAACTCCCACCCAAGCTCGCCCACATAGGTAATTCGCGAGGCTCGCACCAGGGCATAATGCAGATCGATCTCCCGGGAGGTTGCGAATGGGAAAGCCTCATTGGACAAGTCCGCCTGACTCAACTTGCTCAGGGTGTCTCGTGAGCGCGGCCCCATTAGCGTGACGACCGCCATTGAAGAGGTCACATCGTTAATAAACACCATCTCATCGGCTCTTTTATTGCGCCGCAACCAGTTCATATCACGCGTTTGGCAAGCCACCCCGGACACAACCATAAACCGATCTTCGGTCAGCCTGGTTACAGTGACATCGGCCTCGATTCCACCTCGTTCATTGAGCCACTGGGTATAAATCATTCGCCCGGGTGCGACCGCAACGTCATTGCTGCACACACGGTTTAAGAAAACCTCCGCGTCCGGACCTTCAACCTGGTACTTGGAAAACGAGCTCTGGTCGATTACGCCCACTGCGTTGCGTACTGCCTCATGCTCAAGACGATTGTTTTCAAACCAGTTTTGACGCCCGAAGGAAAGCTCGTATTCCGGGCTCTGCCCATCCAGAGCAAACCAATTCGCACGTTCCCATCCATTCTCCACACCGAATACTGCTCCTATACTGGCCAGCTTGTCGTGTAATACCGAGCGGCGCACTCCGCGTGCTGTTTTAAACTGCTTAAACGGATAATGTGTTTCATAGAGTAAACCCAGCGACTCAGTGGTGCGTTCCTGCAAGTACCGTTGGGTACTCTGAAACGGCATATTTCGGCGAATATCAACATCCCAAAGATCTTGAGGTGGATGCCCCTTCTGAATCCACTCAGCCAACATTTTCCCAGCGCCACCGGCAGACTGGATGCCGACCGAGTTAAAACCAGCGGCCACAAAGTAGTTCCGACACTCCGGTGCCTCACCCAGGTGATAGCGATCATCAGGCGTAAACGATTCTGGGCCATTAAAAAATACCTGTAAACCGGTTTCCGCCATCACCGGAACACGATTCATAGCCGCTTCCAGATAGGGAGCGAGATGGTCAAAATCCTCAGGCAGTTCATCAAAACAGAAATCTTCTGGAATACCGTTCATGCCCCAGGGTTTGGCGTTTGGCTCAAACATGCCCACCAGCAACTTACCTGCGTCCACCTTGAAGTAACTGTAAGCGTCCATATCACGCAAAGTCGGCAAGCCATGATCAAGACCAGCTATGGGCTCGGTTACCACATAAAAATGCTCCGCGGCGTGCAAGGGAACGCTAACGCCAGCCTTACGACCAAACTCCCTGGCCCACATGCCCGCACAATTAACGACATATTCAGCATCGATATCACCTTTCTCAGTGATCACCCCCGCCGCCCGGCCCGCTTCGAGCTTCATATCGAGCACCTTGGTGTTCTCAAAAATCTGCACACCACGCTTGCGTGCGCCAATCGCCAGTGCCTGGGTGACATCTACCGGGCTGGTCATGCCATCCATCGGCAGATGCACAGCACCGATAACGTCCTCAATATTAAGGAGCGGCCATAGTTCCTGGGCCTGGTCGGCATCGATCACATTACAGGGGAAACCCGCTACTTTGGCCATGGAGGCGCCACGTTTTAACTCTGCGAGCCGCTCTTTATTGGTGGCGACGGTCAGCGAGCCATTGCGCACAAAACCGGTAGCCTGACCCGTCTCGGCTTCCAGCTGCTCATAGAGGTCAGCGCTGTACTTCGCTAGCATGGACATACTGTAGGTAGCGCGAAGGGTTGGCACCAGCCCGGCTGCATGCCAGGTGGTGCCACTGGTCAACTGTTTACGTTCCAGCAGTACCACATCAGTAATACCTAATTTGCTGAGGTGATAGGCAACGCTGCAACCAATAACACCACCCCCGACAATCACAACTTGAGCTGAAGCAGGCAATTGTTTAGCCATGAGACCGACTCCCACTATTTTTGGATGTTGAATGACGCGCAACAGTAATTGCGCGATATGAAACTATTCCTTATTATCACATGAAAATGAAAATATAATGTATTTTTTCATTAATGATTTTTGTTAACCATCCATAGCGTCTGACCAGTTCACAGATAAAAGTTCGTAAAGCCCCGTGCTTGATGATACCGTTCTGAGAAAAGGCTTAATCCTGACCGACACCAACCATACTAATAAGGTAAAAAGATAAGGTAAATCGATGCAGATCAACAAACGCACCGCCGCTAACTATCTCGCTCTAATTGGCCTTCTAGCAAGTAGTCATGCGCAAGCCAGTATTGACCAGGCGATCAATGATGGCTTCAAACCCTATGCCAAAGCCCTTTCAGAAATAATTTTCTATTCGGTACCGGCTGCGGGTACCCAGGTACCCATCATCGTGATGTTGCTGGTTGGCTGTGGATTGTTTTTTACTTTCTATCTCGGGTTTATCAATCTACGCGGTTTTGGACATGCGATTCGTATCGTCAGAGGCGATTTCTCAGATCCGAAAGACCCGGGTGAAGTCAGCCACTTCCAGGCCCTGACCACTGCGGTGTCGGGTACCGTTGGCGTCGGTAATATTGCCCACGTTGCGATTGTGATCTCAATTGGAGGTCCAGGGGCAGCATTTTGGATGATCGTAGCCGGATTCCTGGGCATGTCATCCAAATTTGCCGAGTGCACGCTGGGGGTTAAATACCGCAATGAAAACCCGGACGGAACCACCTTTGGTGGCCCAATGTTCTATCTTGAAAAGGGTTTAGCCGCACTTAAGAGACCTTTTATTGGCAAGGCCCTGGCCTACTACTATGCAGTTTGCATTTTGATCGGCACCCTGGGTGTCGGGTGCATGTTTCAATCCAACCAGGCCTATGTGCAGTTTGTGAACACAACCGGAGGCGAGGCCAGTTTCTTTGCCGACAAGGCCTGGATGGTTGGCGCAGTACTTGGCGTTCTCACTGCCATGGTCATTGTTGGTGGGATTAAATCTATCGCTGCGGTGACCAGCCGTTTGGTGCCATTTATGGCAGGCTTGTATGTGATCACGGCATTGATTGTGATTGGGGCAAATTTTGACAAAATCCCATACGCTATCTCAACTATCATCAGCAGCGCATTCAGCCCGGATGGTGTGGCCGGCGGCATGATCGGTGTTCTCATCCTGGGATTTCGACGCGCGGCATTTTCCAACGAGGCAGGCATTGGCTCATCCTCCATCGCGCACTCGGCAGTTAAAACCAAGGAACCAGTGACCGAAGGCTTTGTTGCCATGCTGGAACCGTTTATCGATACCGTCATTATCTGTACCATCACTGCCCTGGTCATTGTGGTGACGGTTTATGAACCAGGTGTCACCGGCGCAGGTGGCATCAGTGGTGTTGAGCTTACCTCTTCAGCATTTGAGAGTGTTATTCCCTGGTTTCCCTATGTGCTCACAGTGGTAATTATCCTGTTTGCGTATTCCACCATGGTGTCCTGGTCGTATTATGGTCTGGCAGGATGGGTGTACTTGTTTGGTGACAAGCCTTCAACCAAGCTGATCTATAACATGATCTTTTGCGTGTTCGTGATGCTGGGCTGCTCAATCAAACTAGATGCGGTGCTGGATTTCTCCGACTCGATGATTTTTGCCATGGCCTTGGCGAATATCATCGGCATCGTCTGGATGGCACCGGTGGTAAAACGAGAAGTGGCGGGTTACTGGGAACGGTTTGAACAGCGCGCTGCCAACCGGGAATCGTGATCGCCAAAGTTACGAACTCACGCACCTGCTAATCAGCTCAGACAGCAATTTGATCCCAGGGTCGATGTTGTTGATTTTGATCGAAGAGTAACCGAGCCGAAAATAGTTGAGTGGCGGATTCTCGCCATAGAAGTGAATGTCTCCAGGTTCGAGGATCAAGCTGTTTTCCTTTGCCAGTTGTTGTAATTCGCGCGCATCGAGATTATCTGGCCCCTGCACCCAGTAACTGGAACCGCCGAAGGTTGGCGGCGAAGCGGAATCAGGCATGTGTTTGGCCAGCGCCGTCGCCATTTCCTGCCAACGCACCTCGTACTCCTTCAGCAATTTGGCTGCTAGCGCGTCGTAATAGCCACGCGCTATAAATAAGGCAACTGAGCGTTGATTGTTGGCCGACGGATGCCTCACCATTAGTCGCCGCAAGGCGATAGCCTCACGAATCACCTCTTTGGAACCGACGATGTAGCCCACCCGTAAGCCCGGCGCGAGTATCTTGGAAAAACTGCCTGCGTAAATAACTCGCCCGTCTTTATCCAGGCTTTTCAAAGCCGGAGTATGTTCGGTGGAAAAGCTGGTTTCACACTCGTAATCATCTTCAATGATGACAAAATCCTCTTTTGCCGCCATCTCCAGCAAGGCTTCCCGTCGTTCCAATGGCATGGTCACGGTGGTGGGCGCCTGGTGGCTGGGCGTAACGAAGATGCAATCGCAATCCGCCAAACCCTCATCTACGATCAACCCATCCTGGTCAATCGGCAATGGCTTGATGGTGGCGTGATTAAGCGCGGCAATATTTCTGACATCGGTATATCCGGGGTTTTCCACCCCCATGACGCTGTTCTTATCCAGCAACATTTTAGTCAGGATATACAAGCCCTGCTGCGTACCTACGGTGATCATGATCTGGTCTTCATCCACCCAGATACCACGTCGTGGCAAGATTCGAGTGCGAATCTCGTCGATCAATAGCGGATCATCACGAATAAAGTGATCGGATGCCCAATCACGAATTTCACCGTCGCTCACCGAATCACGACAACACTCTCGCCAATTCTGAGAAGGAAACAGTTCGGCATCAAACTGTCCGTATATAAACGGGTACTTGTAGCGCTGCCAATTCTTGGGCTTAATGATATTCGCCTGGCTGGCCTGGCTGGACTTAATAAAAGCTGACCAATCGGGGCTGTTCGGATTATCTGATTGGTCGGACTGATCATCGGAACCCTCCGCATAGACATGCAAATCGGCCCTGCCCTTGAGGATTTCTGGATTAACGAAGTAACCCCGTCGTTCCTTGGCAATCAGGTAACCATCTTCTTCCAGGTGTTCATAGGCCAGCACCACGGTATTGCGGGCAACATGCAGCTGTTTGGACAGCTTGCGACTGGAAGGCAGCGGCACGTTAGGCGCAAAATTTCCGCGGATGATGGCTTCAGCTATCTTTTTGCGCAGCTGCAACTGCAGACTGACATCGCTGTCTGGTGACAGTTTCAGCAGCTGTTCCAACATGGCGGTACTCATAGCAGAATTGTGATCTAAATTTACCTTATTTGCGACATTGTCTGGCTAGCCCGTGAATTTCGGATCACCTTCCCATTAATCGCTGATGCACATCATTCAAGGACTGGGCATTGGCCTTGGCCTGTTTCATGACGTCCAGGTAGGAGAGCAATTCCATTGGCTGGTGACGATGCTCACGCGCAATCTTGACCAGGTATTTACCGTGCTCAAAAAAGATTTTATAGGCCTGCCAAACAGAAAACTTGGGATCAAACATATTGGTCGGCAACGAAGCCACGCCGTTCACCTCGATTACCACGAACTCCCCCCTCTGGAACGCAGCTTCGTTTTCACACTTAACATCGACCCGGCCAAAATTAAAACCGGGCTGTGACTCGAACAAGTGAAAAATGGCCTTTTCCAATTCTGGCGTGACGAGATGAGTGTCATCGGTAAACTTGCAACCCAGCGTATGGGAGCCAATAAAAGACAGACGCTTCTCCTGGTTTTCTGCCAGTACTTCGGACGTATCAATATCCTGCAGAAACGAATCCCAGTGCTGAGTGTACCGAGGATGTTGTTGAGCCAGGGTTAGTATCGTATCCCGGCCGTTTCCAACCACGGTTGGGAAATGTTTCTTGTTAACGCCTGTGATGCGCGGCTTGCCATTCATTCGCACGTAGAAAACGCCGCACTCATAATTAAATGGGGTAAATTTCTGCAGAATGTAGTCGCCCATTAATAGGGGCGTAAACTTTTCAACATCAGCCGCATCATTAACTTTGGCGATGCCTTTGCCAACACAACCCATATTGGATTTCAGGATAACCGGGTAACCGTGTTCCTCGACAAACTGGTGGATAAAGGCCTGTTTTTCTTCATCACTTAAGTCCTCAGACACCAAAGTGCTCGGGAGAAAATAGTCCTGGTTAAAAGCGAGCTGACTATCGAGTTTGGATCCCAAGCCAATCTCACCATGATCGAGTGCGTAGTTCGCCTTGGCCAAGGTACGGATGCTCACGCCATTGATCAGACACTGCCAACCCAGGTAGATATAAAAAGGCAGTTCGAACACCCTCGGGTGCCAAAATTCGTATTTTTTCAATGCTGGGATCTGACCTGGAAAATATTGTTAACCTGCGATTATAAGGGGTTACGGGGATTTATCTAGCGTGATGCATATGCAAAATTATTAATCTTTTAGACCGTCAGAACCGGATTACCGCACCCGTAAAAACAGGATTTGATCGGTGTTGAATCCTTGTCAATATCTTGCGCCTAACGTAGCATGATCACACTCTCATATTTTCGGAGGGAGGGTTTGAAGATGTTCACACGCTCACTAGTTGTGATCGGTGTCTTGCTGGTAGGGATTACCACAGGGTACGGACACCAAAGTGTGGTGGTTGTGCCACTCGGCGACGATGCTAAATCGATCCAAAACGTGATTACGGTTGCTAAATCCGGAGGGGATTTTACCCGGCTAAGCAACGCACTTAATTCAATTTCCGGTGCTTCAGCGACCAATCCCTACTTGGTCGTGGTTGGCCCAGGCATATTTGATGAGTTCGATCCTGGACCATTGACGGTTCCGTCGTACGTTCATGTAACTGGTAGTGGCCAGGAAACCACCGTAATAAGAAGTAATGAAGCAGGTAGCGACAACTTAAACCGTACTGCAGCTGCGATTGAGCTATCCGTCTACAGCAAACTAAGTAATTTAACCATCAAATTATTCACTTTCGACGACAACGACCATGTAATCGGTGTGTATATTCCACCCCGAGCCTTTGACACACAAACACCGGCCAAGCTGCAGAACGTTGAAATAGACACTGCCTCGTTTCCCTTGTTGACCAATATTGGGGTTTATGATGATGGGGGTGATACAGAAATAATCGGGAGCCGATTGTTTGTTCAGAAAACTGGCGCGCTGGGTACAACGTTATATGGCGTATTTATCACCGGAAGCGACACTGTGATAGACGGCACTGACATAACCGCCCGCAGTACTACCGATGGGACCACCTATGGTGTGTATCAGGTCCTACAAAATAACAATACCACGGTCATCAGGAACTCAACCATCTTTACCGGCTCGACCGTTCGTGGAACTCACACAGGTGTTCGCAACCTGGATTTTAATGACAATCTGTTTATCACCAATTCACGAGTTGAAGGTGTCCAGAATTCAGTACGTGGAGACATGGTGATCAGCCACTCAACCTTGGTGGGTGCGGTTCATACTGATGGGACACAGAAGTGTTTTGGTGTGATTGATGGCGGTGATGAAGATACTGCCACCGAACTCGCAAACGATTGTAGCTAATAAGCATAGGAAAACTCTGATCGAGTGTATCAAGTTGAGTGCAATTGTTATGCAAATATGCATTGATGTGATTTTCAATAGGAAAAAGTTTTGGAGAACGGAGTCCCATAAAGTATAGTACCCCTTCGGTTATAATATATCCGAAACCGTGCAGCACTAAATCATACTATTACTGATGAACTCATCAAGTACATTAAAAGAAAAACTGATTTCTGAATGTCGTTTGACTGGGTCATTTAAGACCCGTTCAGGACAGATAGTAAGTACATATTTCGACAAGTACCAGTTTGAAGGGAATCCACACCTGTTATCAGCGATAGCATCAGAGCTTTCTCGCATGGTTCCTGCCGAGGTCGAGATTTTAGCCGGCCTAGAAATGGGAGGTATCCCACTAGCTACCGCGGTGTCTTTGGAAACAGGTTTACCTGTATGCTTTGTTCGAAAGAATGCTAAGCCCCACGGAACACAAACGATAGCCGAAGGTCCCTCTCCCAAAGGAAAAAAGGTATTAATAATCGAGGATGTAACAACAACGGGTGGACAAATAATATTGTCTGCAAATGACTTGATGAAAATTGGAGCTGATATAGTCGGGGTAATGTTGGTAATTGCGCGTTCGAACAAAGCTTTAGAAGCTTTAAATGAGGCAGACCTGCCTTTGTACGCTTATATGCTTCCTGAGGATGTTTCAAAATATATGGACTGAAGGATGAAGAGTGAAGGTTTTTGTAATAGCTAGGGATAAGTACTCTACACTGCCTAAAATGGTTGAATATTTGCTCTCTGATTGGAGCCCTAGTCTAGAAATCGATTTAATTATTTTGGACAATGGCTATCCCAGAGAAATATTAGATCGTGCATTTTCAATTTGTGAGAGCATCGGTTTTAACCGTTACCAAACATTCGAGTTCGAAAAATACGCGAACACGAATTTCATGCTAGATAACATTATCACTAACGCTGTTGAACATGAAAACTTTTTACTTATAGAAAATGACTGCCTGTTTCGTAGCAGTCAGGTTAAGTCATTATTCGAATCAATAGTTGATACACCTTACACTTATATAAGCCCATGCATTTTAAATCCGGACAACTCAGTTCATTTTCGTCCGGCAGAAAGCTCTATCTATTACTCCAAGGAGGTGGTTAGATTCTCTCTTAATAGAGGACGCGAAAGTGAAGCTTCTCAAGAATCTTCAACAAGAAATTTGGAACAAATGGATATAGTGGAACGTCATTGTTTACTCATCAATCCAGTTTTGTTTCGGAAGATCGGAAAATTGGATTTGATGATGAATGATCGAACAGATATCGACCTTTCCATTCAACTAAAGTCCTGCGGTGGACAATCTGGTGTGGATTATCGACTGTCCGCATATTTTATAAACGAACCAGATTTGACCTGGGATCAGGACTTTCTCTCCGATCGATGGGACATTGATAAAGTCGCCCAAGCCCATGCTCGTTTGTTAAGTAAATGGAATATTAAAGACTATAAAAACACAATCAACCATGCGTACGAAATAAGAGAACGCTTCCTGGGAGAGAGTCATATCAAACTGGACTGCTATGGAGCTCCCATATAACCGATGACAAAACTTTGGCCTATTTATTCTGAAGAATGCATCGCTGATTGCACGAAGTTGATAAGAAGCGGCAGGACTTACTACTCAACAGAAGATGAAGAGGTTGCACTTTTTGAGAAGCTGTTTTTAGAAACTCTGACAAATCACAGATTTTCCATTTTTGCTAACTCAGCCACGTCAATCGCATACGCAATTTACCTATATTTAAGAAACAATCGCCCGATAAGCGATGCACCGAATATGGTTGTCCCCGCGCACACATACCGGGCTTCTGTATTACCCTTACTCCCCTTAGGTATCAGGCCATACTTCTATGATCAAAAACAAATTGGGAAAATCAATGCTCAAGTGATCGAACAATTGGTGGATGAAAATACAATTGGGATTTTGGTGACTCATTTATTTGGAGTGGCTCTGGACCTCACTCAGATATATGGTATTTCACGGGACTTAGATATTCCGCTAATTGAAGATTGCTCACACGCTCACGGCGTGAGTGTTGGAGATTGGAAACCCGGAGATGGCGCATTTGCTGCATTTTTTAGTACCGGCACAAAAAAAATAATTTCTGGTGGAATGGGTGGAATGTTGTGCACAAGTTCTGTAGATCTCTATCATCAGGCTTTGGCAACCACACAACCTCCATTGTGGGCGCGTAAAAAGGCCCTCAATTCAGATATTTTCTACTATGGCAGTGGATTCAACATGAGGGGAACTCCAATAAGTGCCCGGTTAGCCAGAGATCACCTTGAAAGGATAGAAGAAATTATCTTGATAAAGAATAAATGTTTGAGCATCGTGAAAAAGGCGGTACGAAACAACACAAATTTAGAACTGATAGAATCCTCCACAGAGCAACAAGGCACTTATTACAATCTACCTTTTTACATTAAGAGTGACATCGAGAACACTCTAAAGAAATATAGAATAAATAATCTAAGGTGCAAAAGGTACCAAGAATATCTGCCGGCGCACCCTATATTTCGAGATGAGCTTCTGTGCACCGATGGATACAATCATGAAGGCCTCTGTTACTTTGATACAAGGGATATGTATGAATCTACTAACGCTGCCGAGGCTTACGCTGAAGCATTAGACTCCAAAACATAAATTGTGGCTGTTTGACTAACTAAATGTCAGATAGAGCTTCTTTCTGCTAACTTCAACACTTCCGGCACCTTCTAGTAGTGATAGGTAACGTAAAAACCGCGCCTTGGGAATATCGCTTCCGCAATTCTCGTATAGGTATGTTGAAGTGGGAAAATTAACCAACCCATGTTTTAACGCGTCCTCTGTAATGGAATTCAAGCGCTCAATCGTAACACCATATTCTGCCAGCTTACTAGTGGCAAGCAAGTCAATTTGAGCCCTGAACTTTTCTAGGTTAATACACCTTGTCCCACTTTTGGTAGGGCACCCGATTGGATCAACTAAGCCGATATCAATGGCCAGATGAACAGTTTGCTTGATAGAAGATTCGGACTGAGCCTCGATCATTTCGTCCAATTCTGGGTCATAAAACCACCCTTGGAATGCCTCCAGCCCTTCTTCATAAACTCTTCTTATTAGATCTTCTTTCTTTGATGTCAAAGGTGGGCGATTAGCGAGTTTTGTTACCTCGTAAATTTTGTTATATCGAGATTTTATCAACTTCTCACACCTTCAATTAGGGGTTCCATTTCTTTTTCTCTCAAAATTATATATTAATTTCTCGCACTCATCTTTTAGTCTCTCGCATTCCTCGCGCAACATGCCGCATATAACATCCTTAGAGTGTCGACGGTTATCGCTTATCGCATGTGTATTTAATCCATGATTTACCACTAAAATGTTTGCCAACTTATTTTGGGGGCTTACACCAGCAATCACTAGCTCCAATAATTTTATGGCATCAGCATGCACAGTTCTAATTTCAGGAGCACCCCATATTTCTTCTGCTGTGGCTTGAATCGCAACAATACCAGATTTCAAGTCTGGATCCCGAACTTCGATCATCGCTTTTTGATATGCAGCTTCATAGGAATGCTTGGTCGTGCCACTTTTTCTGACCAGCTCATCACAGAAATGTAGTAAATCTTTGCTTAAATGATCGCCATCCATTTTTGGAATTACTACGAGTATCTTTTCGAATTCAAAAATCAAATCTTCGATCATCTTATTTCTATGATCATGAGTGCCAATCGCTCTTATTTCCTCCGGATTTAGTTTACTTACGAACATGGCTAAATCCTTAGCCACGCGCGCTTCTTTGGAATTGAAATTGTTAAAGAGTTCGCTGGTTATCGTCGCCGAGGGCATTACGTATAGTTTAGAATCAGTAGTTAAATCACCGCTATCGCCCGGTTTGCCTATAAAGTCAAATCTATTATTTCCAGTTAATATCTGTGTTCGATTAAGAATATTAATCATGTAATTCGGCTTTGAACGTGGTTTTTTTAACGCCAAGCCACGGCCGTGCACACCGCGAAATTCCTGAAATGGAAATGGTTGTGAAATTTTTTGGTGAGAAACATCTTCTGAAATATTACTTTTTGTTTCCTCGAACGTTGCATTCCAAAACCTATGACATACAACTCCTAACTTATCAAAATGTAGAGCTAAGAGCCTATCCATTTTGGGGACGGATGGACAATCCGATCTACTTTCCTGAACGACTCTGCTCTCCTGTGTGGAGTCTCCCGGAGAAATCCACTCTTGGAAAACGTATCCAAGCAACTCAAAAAACTGTGTATATTCATTACGATCCATGAAGAATTACCAAGGCGGTCTATTTGAGTAGTATCTCATAGGGTAATCCGTGCCTCCGTGTATACATATTCATAACGGTGGTCATGATTTCTCCGTCTGGTTTAAATGTTCTAACACACCGAATTCCATCACGAGTTCTCACAGTATCAATTTTGGTCACGAGAGCAGCATTATCAATCAAAATATCAAATAACGCGCTAACCTCAGCATCTGGAAGATCTAACCGGCTTCCTATATTGAAAACTTCTCGAGCTCTTAGACCTTGAGTTTCCTCCAAATCTCTATTCAGCAGCAAATTATCGACTTCCTTTTTTTCAACACCATTAGCTATACACTGCAAAAGTTTAACTGCATCAAAATTTAGTCGGCTTGCTGAGTAATTTCCTTCGTTCCATTTAGAAGTACGCAAGTCTGCCACACCTTTTCGATGTGAAGAAAGACCTATGCCCCCCTGCTTTGCGTTCCCAACTTTTGCAGATACCTCTGCGGTAAGCTTCTTGATGTCTAGCGTCGGATATATTGGTAATAAATGCAGGAAATCGTAGCCTCCCTCACCTACCTTCCTTCTACTAATCGGGTATTTATATTGAATACGACTCTTGGGAATCGACGCAGATAAATCTTTAATCGCCCACGCTAATACGTGGATGGAGGCCAATAGTCCAACTTGATAAAAACACTCTTGTGCAGTTTGTGGTTGCCGACCACCGAATATCTCCACTTGTTTCTTATTTAATTGAAATCCACTATTGGGCACGGATGGCAAGCAAAGAGGAATAACTGTGTACTCATTTTCTCTACTCTGAATAATTCGAACCTTTTTAACAATATTCGTGAATCGACAATTCGGAAATTCATCAGCAGGTAGCTCGTTTCTTATCGAATCTCCATAATAAACCGTAATATTTTTTATATTTCTCCCAGACTCAAAAACTATAGTATCCGCATTCCTCCCGAGCGCATCGGTTATTTCTCTAAAAGAAGCAGATGAACTGAAGCGAAACTCAACGTGCTCAGTATCCAACATTAAAGCGCCTAAATTTCGAATTTGGTCAATTATTGACTTTCTGAGGATATGGAAATCACGTGTCGATAAATTCTTAAAGTAGCTCCATACAGGTATGCCCAATTTCTCTAAGCCCTGGATTTTCTTCGCGCCATCTTGATGAGACCCTACAACGCTGACAAACATTGTTGAGTTTACAAGTTTCAAATCATCACGAAGCTTTGATACAAGCTTTGCAATGCTTGTCCCTGTACGGCACGTATCGTCAAAGATCAGTATTTTTTTATTCTCCAGCGACTCTTTATCTTTGGAGTCTAGGGAGTTTGAAGAAACTATGTTCTGCCACTCGAATATATTATCCAGGCGGTTTGTTTCATCAATAATTCCTCTAATTAGTGCTCTTCCCTTTCGCTCCAGAACAATAATCAAATCAGGCTGCGAACGATTAATACATGCCTCCAAATGCACTTTTGCACACTCTATCGGATCATCTAGCCATTCAATGTGATTGACCTCACCTATTGAAAGTCTCGGCACAGAGAAATCAAGTGCACCAGATAAATAGTCTTGACTAAAATCGACGGATGAACTCATTATCGCGACTCCAGCTCATCATGCAGTACGCGAAGCGCAGTCTCATTATCTTCGACAGAAAGAATTTCCTTTAATTCGCTCACAAGCTCATCCAATGTTTCATTATCTATACCCTTAACTTTCATAATAATTTCTCGCAATCTGGCTTGCGTTTCACTCCCCAACCCTTTTTTAAGTCTAGTGAAAAAATCACCTGATACCATTGGCAACAAGATCGCATTTCGTGATTCCCAGATTGAAGATGCGAGCACATACTCTTCCTCGGTGTCGATAGGCATCACAAAATAAGTGGTTTTGTGAGCCAACTGATCTCGCGACCTATATTCTTGCTGCGTGGCAAGGTAGGCATTTCTAAAATCCGGATCATTCATGGAATAACCAACAAACACAAAAACATCACACGCATACAATGCAGCTTTATATGCATTTATCGCATAATGGTGCTTCTCCGCATAAATGTCATCTTCGGTAATTTTATAGGTGTCATCTTCAATCAAACCATGGAGATGGAAAATTGGTATTGTTGAGGATCGAGGAGATATAACTGTGTTTTGAGTGGCTGTAAAGGCTCGCTCACCAAGACTTGTTTCTAGCAGTTTATCGAAATTGGTCGTAAAGATATCAGCTACATTATGTAACCCAACCAATCTAGCGAACTCCCTATGAACTGACAGGTCCAAATGTTCAGGGGGTTCTCCATCGAACAGAAATGCATCTTCAAGAATATCGACTAACACCTCCCTATCCTTGTTACCAACCTTTGCGACAGCAGAAGCGATGCTTTCAAAAGGATACCTATCCAGCAGGCTATCTCTATCAGTGTCAGTTAAGTTGTCACCAGCCCCTGGTAAGATAGCATCAACAAACTTTAGCCCCAAATCTCGGCTAGACATCATACCAGCAGCAGCTGACATGCCAGCACCGAATAGGAAGCCGACTCTTTTACTAGGGTCAATTAATGCGGATTGTATCGTTTGAAAACTCTGATCTATGCGTGCTTTATCAGCACCTCTAATATAGTCTGGTAACATATTGCTCTACAATATTCCTTAATCCTAGATAATGAGGTTCAAGGAATCAAAACATCAATTCCGTTGAATGAAAATGCTTAGTTCAACTCGGAGTCATTGGCAAATAAATTCCAGCTCGCCTATTGCAGCAAGCACTCATTTTCTGACAGATTATAACCTATTTTTAACCCGGGCGAGGCCAACTTGAGTCGGTTTGTTTCTACCGTTATTTTAATCGAACCAAGTGTTGAAACATGACTTCTAATCAAAATGATTTTCAAATAAGCCGAAACATCAAAAAGTTGGAATACGGTTGTCAATAGTCACACGATTTCCGAATTAATTTACTTCATATCGTTTTAGTTTTTACTGTCATCATTTTTTTCAAAAAGCGCCTTTACAAGTTTCATGCCAAGCTCTTTTGCATTTACTCCTGCTTTGGAGATCCTGATGGTTGGAATAATCGTCGAGGTGATGCAGATTCCCAATAATAAAAACGCATAGCCCTGTACAGGAGGTGCAGCTACATAAGCAATAAACAGAAAAACCAACGATACAATCAAAAGCATGATTACTGTAACTGACCCGTGGATGACTTTGTTATTTTGACTGCTCTTCTCAATTGTCTCAGTCGAGACTTCAGCTTCGAACTCGGGGTTGTTCAAGTTAACTTCTGGATAGTCAAAATTGTCGACAACTTCGCTTCCATTCGTTGGCCGCATTATTCCGAAATAACCTGCAAACTCACCCCGATCTCTAAATGGCGTCATAGTAATGTCAACCTCAAGCTCCCCCTGTGTTCTTGTCTTCCTCAACACGCTAAACCGTTTTGGACGATCGCTCTCTTGAATCTCACTCATGACATGAGAAAGATGTCCTAAGTATCTCTCAGGAACCAAGAACGATTTTATGTTTATACCGACGGTTTCCTCACGCGAAAACCCAAACAATTCCTCCGCGCCTTTGTTCCAAAAAAGCACTTTCCCATTCTTATCTAGCACTCCAACTGCGTCGATACTACTATCAAGAAACTGAGTAAAGTAGAGTGATGAAAACCGCCCCTCTAAATAATTGTGGGTTTTTCTGAAGAGAATAAGAAAAACAACACCCGCGACCAAGATTAACGACTTAACTGTGAAAACGTGCCAACTAAAATAGAAAAATCTTTCAATAATATTTGGCAATATCCCTATTCTACCTGCCGTGGCTAGGGCCCAATAAAGTGATTCAGTGAATAGAAGAAATGCCAGCACCAAAAAAGATATTGATATAAGTCTAAATCTCGAGTATCGAAGAATTGACGAACTAGCATTTCTAGAAACAAGTATTTCAGCGAATACATATAACCAAAAAATAAATAATGCTCCGTAAAGGAGCATCATTGCTACCTCACCCAGTATATGTGTGTTATCAAAATACATAGATACTCCATTATTTGATCTTCGCTAACACCCTGAAGGCTAACGATTGACTATCTCAACATTCGAGTCGAGCAAGATTTTAGTAACCTAATAGCTCTCCTCAGAGAAACTTGTTTATATCGCTATTCAGCGATTTTATTTGACAATTTCTGACCCGCACAACCCAATTATGGTTATGATTTCAATAGATTCATTTTCTAAGCCTGAAATCCCAGAGATAAGCCCATGAAATTTAGTTGCAAGAATATTAAACCATGTGCGCCCGGGTAACTAATATAAGGGCGATAATTTAACTTATACCAGACAGTCTAGTTCTATTTATTCAACGCGGACTTAACTAGTTGCGCAAGAACTAACTCATTAAACTTGATGGTGAAATAAGTGCATTAATATTTTGTACGAGGACAGTATGCTCAGTTATATTTTTAGTTATAAGTTTCTTGCTAAGGGGAACTAGACCGCGTTTTGATCTTCAACTTAGCAGCTACTCAAATCAAATTGATCCTTAAAAAACAAGAAAAATGATCGCCAAACGATATACATCATTCTCAGTACCAGATGACACGTTGTTTTAGAAAGCCGCGAAACTAGCATAATTGCCAATATTGTGAATACACCTTGGATATTCGATGAAACTCACTCGCGCCGTGCTGATCTTTCTACGAACGCTTAATGTAATCCGCGAATCTAAAATTAAAGCGGAAACAAATGGTGCCCAGAGCCGGACTTGAACCGGCACGGCTTGCGCCACTACCCCCTCAAGATAGCGTGTCTACCAATTCCACCACCTGGGCATTTATTTGTTCTTCAATTCGCATTTCGATCTAGTTAACTGTCAGCTACACGCTACGCGTGGCTGCTCTCGGGCTCCTGCCCTTCGCAGCACTCGTGCTCCCGCACATCGTCTACCAATTCCACCACCTGGGCATTAATTTGTTAACTTGATTCGAGCTTGCGATCTACTACTGTTGAGGAACATCTGGAACTTCCTGCTCCAGCGCCTCCAATGCATCGTTAGCGGCTTCCTGAACTTGCTCTTCAGCACCGTCAGGTCCTTCGATGACTGGAATCTCGCTATCGATAGTCGGTAACTCGCCGTCTACACTTGGAACTTCGCCTTCGATAGTTGGCAGTTCATCTTCAATAGCAGGCACTTCGCTGGATTCGATCACTGACTGGTTCTGTACCACGCTATTGGTCTCGGCGCGTTTGGCGTAAACATAGGCTAGAGACAAACTGGTTACAAAAAACACCACACACATAGTGGCTGTTAACCGGCTCAGGAAGTTGGCGGATCCACGGCTGCCGAACATGCTTTGTGAGCCGCCGCCACCGAATGCGGAGCCCATGTCGCCTTTACTTTGTTGCATCAAGGCAAGCACGATAATCGCCAGCGCAGCGAAGACGTTTACGATAATCAGTATGGTTGTAGTCATGTCTTAAACTCTTTCTCTATGAGTCCGGCAAACCCGATAGTCGGTCAGCCGAGCTAGTATTAATTATTTACAAATGCCAAATAGCATTGCCAGCAATTGGCTACTTGGTAACAGCCTTAGGCACTTAACGCGTGAGCTGCTTCACAGATTCCTGCAAAACTATCAGCCTGCAAGGCTGCGCCACCAATCAATCCACCGTCAATATCAGTCTGTGCCAACAGCTCAGCCGCATTTCCAGGTTTCATACTTCCACCGTATAAAATCTGCAACTTGCCTGCAATTGAGCTGTCCAGTGCACTCAATTTATTGCGAATAAACTGATGCACCTGCTGAGCCTGTTCCGGTGTAGCGGTTTCGCCGGTACCGATTGCCCAAACTGGCTCATAAGCAATAACCGCCCTTGCAAAACCAGCAATGCCAGTCACCTGCAAGACTGCGTCTAACTGCAGATCAATCACGTTTTCAGTATCGCCGGCTTGACGCTGTTCAAGCGTTTCACCGATGCACAATACTGGTATTACTGAGCTTGTTTCTGCTACGCAAGCGGCGAATTTTTCAGCAACCTCAGGATCTGTTTCACCGTAAATTTCTCGGCGCTCAGAGTGCCCCAGTAATACATAGTCACAGCCGAAATCGGTCAACATCGGTAATGCAATTTCACCGGTGTAGGCGCCTTGCTGATGCGGATTTACGTTCTGTGCACCCAGTGCAATCCCCGCGTCCACGCACAGCGGTTTCGCGGTTCCCAAATAGGGCGAAGGCGGACACACCAGCACATCAAAACCACGATCACCACTCAAAGACTGTAGCCGTTCGGCGATGCCATTTATCAATTCGGCGGTCATTGTCTGACTACCATGCATCTTCCAGTTACCTGCTACTAATATGCGTCTCATGGAATGGCTTTACTCGATTTCAGGAAAGCGCGGATGTTACCATAGCGACTGCACCAGCACTACATGAAACAAGGCTTTTTTAAATGGATTTAAGCGCCTGTTTCAGGCCGATAATTGTTCCTTCACCACCGTTGAAATGGCGTCACACCATTGATTAACCAGAGACTCGTCTTGCCCTTCTACCATCACTCGAATCACCGGTTCGGTTCCTGACGGCCGCAGCAGCACGCGCCCTGTTCCAGCAAGTGATTTTTCGGCTTCTGAAACGGCACTTTGTACCGCCTCAAACGCGCAGATATCGGCGGCATTGCTGCCATCGGGCAGGCGAACATTAATCATGGTTTGCGGATACATCTGCATTTGAGCGGCCAGCTCATGTAACGGCTTGTCCATAAACTGCATTTGCGACAATACCTGCAATGCTGAAACCAGGCCGTCACCTGTGGTGGTTTTATCCAGGCAAATAATGTGACCCGAGGACTCGCCACCCAAGACCCAACCTCGTTCTTTAAGTTCCTGCATGACGTATCGATCACCAACTTTGGCACGAACAAACGGAATGTCTCGTTCCAATAACGCTTTTTCCATACCAAAGTTACTCATCAGCGTACCAACCACGCCACCTTTCAAGCGGCCTTGTTTATGCAGGCTATTGGCAATGACGAACAACAACTGATCACCATCGACCAGTTCACCATGGTGATCCACCATGAGCACACGATCAGCATCGCCATCAAATGCAATACCGATGTCGCAATCGCGCTCCAAGACCATAGCCTGCAAGCCTTCGATATGGGTTGAACCACACTCCTGGTTAATATTGAAACCATTGGGCTGATTGTTGATCACCTCAATCTCGGCACCGAGTTCATGAAACACCGCCGGGGCAGATTGATAAGCCGCACCATTTGAGCAATCGAGACCAACCTTTAGACCCTTGAAATCCATTCGGCGCGGAATGGTACCTTTGCAAAACTCAACATAGCGCCCCACTGCATCATCCATGCGGTAGGCTTTACCGAGTTCCTGGGAAGACACTACCTCCAGCGGCTCCTCCATCAACTGTTCAATCTCATCCTGAATTTCATCGGA
Organism: Pseudomonadota bacterium; assembly: GCA_039110515.1. Taxonomy (GTDB): domain Bacteria; phylum Pseudomonadota; class Gammaproteobacteria; order Arenicellales; family Arenicellaceae; genus Arenicella. The sequence goes on along the minus strand of JBCCFY010000017.1, from coordinate 10,760 downwards.
AATTTTCTCGCCCTTAGAGGAGAAAAACTTGATCCCATTATCGGCATAATTATTGTGCGATGCGCTGATTACCACGCCCGCACTGGCTCTGGCGGTTTGCGTTAAGTAGGCAATGGCCGGTGTAGGCAATGGCCCCAGCATGGTGACGTCCATACCCGCAGAGGACAAACCTGCTTCCATGGAAGACTCGAGCAGGTAACCTGATACACGAGTATCTTTGCCCACCAAGACACTGCCTTTGCCATAGTGACGTTTGATCACGGTGCCAAGGGCCCAACCCAGATGCACTATGGTGCCTGGCGTGATGGGTTCGACACCCACCTTGCCACGAATGCCGTCGGTACCAAAAAAGGGTTTTGTCATAGTCGAAACTTTGCTTTGATTATTTTTATAAGTGGCAATTTAGACTTCAGCGGAAACAACGGCTTCTACCGCTCTCACTGCATCATGAGTTTCAGCCACATCATGTACGCGCAATATTTTAGCGCCATTTAGGGCTGCCTGAACAGCCAATCCCACACTGGCAGCTAACCGTTGGTCAACTTCACGTTGCAGCAACATGTCGATCATGGACTTTCGCGAAACACCAATTAACACTTCGCAACCCAGTTTATCTTTAAGCCTGGGGACAGCCTTTAGCAGGGCCAGGTTGTGGGCCAGGGTTTTACCAAAGCCAATGCCGGGGTCTGTGATAATCAGCTCTCGGGCTAGGCCGTGCTCCGCGCATTGAGCAATTCGATGCTGCAAAAAGTCGAACACCTCATCAACCACGTTTTCATACCGCGGCGCTTCTTGCATGGTTCGCGGATTGTTCTGCATGTGCATGATACAGACTGGAACCTGCGCCTGTGCTGCAACCGCTATTGCACCTTCTGCCTGTAAGCCATTTACATCGTTAATCATGGAAGCACCCGCTGCGAGTGCCGCAGACATCACTTCGGGCTTGTAGGTGTCAATGGAAATGGGTGTGGAAGTTTCCTTGCAGATTCGTTCAATAACTGGAATAACTCGATCGAGTTCCTCCTGCTGAGAGACCTCGGCAGCACCTGGCCTGGTTGACTCGCCACCAATATCCAGGATATCAGCGCCCTGCTCCACCATTTCCAGCGCATGTGAGACGGCCGCATCTGTATTCAGAAAGCGGCCGCCATCAGAAAACGAATCTGGCGTGGTGTTCACGATACCCATTATTGCAGCGCTCGGTCGCTGCAATAATGGGAGAATAGCGTTCGAAGTCAAATTGCTCCGACCTCTTATCGGGCGAGAAATTTTCCGGTTTATGCTTCGCTGGCCGGATTGTCCATTTGGGGTTTCACCGAGGCTGACTCAGCTTTACCATCATCGGAATCACCTTTGTCATCACTTTTTGGCGTAGGCAAATCCGCTGGCGGCGTCGGTTCCTTACCTTCCATGATTTCCGCAATCTGTTCAGCGTCCAGGGTTTCGTATTCCATCAATGACTTCGTCATCAGCTCCACCTTCTCGCGGTTTTGTTCCAGGATTTGCTTGGCGCGATCATATTGCTCGGTCAGGATCCTGGACACCTCGGTATCAATCAGATTGGCGGTCTGGTCGCTCATCTTAGCGCGGCCATCGCCCATCATCGGATCAGCCTGGTTCGACGCGTAGACGCGGGTGCCGAGCGCATCACTCATACCCCAGCGAGCCACCATATTATGGGCCATTTCGGTCGCACTCTCGAAGTCACTGGATGCCCCAGTGGTCATCTGGTTCATGAATATTTCTTCCGCGATACGGCCACCCAGCGCGACAGCGATGCGCGCGTACAGATACTCTTTGTTATAGCCGTAGCGATCTTCTTCTGGAAGATAGAATGTCAATCCCAGCGCACGACCACGCGGAATAATGGTCACTTTGTGGACCGGATCGTAGTGTTCTTTCAGCACCGCACCCACCACAGCGTGGCCCGATTCATGATAAGCCGTATTCAGGCGTTCTTCTTCTGGCATTACGATAGATCGTCTCTCCGCACCCATCATTACCTTGTCTTTGGCAAACTCGAAATCTTCCATTTCTACCAACTTCTTGGCGGCCCGGGCGGCAAACAAGGCAGCCTCGTTAACGAGATTAGCAATGTCTGCACCGGAGAACCCAGGCGTACCACGGGCAATAATGGCCGGGTCAACGGTTTTACCAATAGGAACTTTGCGCATGTGTACTTTCAGAATTTGCTCACGGCCACGAATATCAGGCAACGGCACATGCACCTGGCGGTCAAATCGGCCCGGTCGCAACAAGGCTGGATCCAGTACGTCTGGACGGTTGGTAGCAGCAATCACGATAATGCCTTCGCCGCCTTCAAAACCATCCATTTCCACCAGTAACTGGTTGAGCGTTTGCTCACGTTCATCGTTACCACCGCCAATGCCGGCGCCACGTTGACGACCGACGGCATCAATCTCGTCGATAAAGATAATACAAGGCGCGTTTTTCTTGGCCTGGTCGAACATATCGCGCACACGCGACGCACCCACACCGACAAACATCTCGACGAAGTCTGAACCGGAAATGGAGAAAAACGGCACTTCTGCTTCACCCGCAATCGCTTTGGCGAGCAGGGTTTTACCGGTGCCCGGACTACCGGTCATCAGGATACCGCTAGGCATTCTGCCGCCCAGCTTTTGAAAGCGGGATGGATCACGCAGGAACTCGACGATTTCTTGGACTTCTTCCTTGGATTCCTCGACCCCGGCGACGTCATCAAACGTCACCCGGTTGGTTTCCTGGTTGAGCATACGAGCACGACTCTTGCCGAAGCTCATGGCGCCCTTGCCACCACCGCCTTGCATTTGTCGCATCAGGTAGATCCATACGCCGATAAACAGCAATAAAGGCAGGGTATTAATCAGGATGCTGGTCCAGATAGAACCACGATCTGGCTGTTTGGCTTCAAATGGGATATTGCGGTCGACCAGTGTGTCAATCAAGCGCTCATCGCGTGGCATGACAGTAAAAAATTCCTGGCCTTGAGTCGTCTCGCCAGTCACCGTGCGCTCGCTCTCGTCTATCACCAGATTGGTGACGCCATTGGCCTGAACTTTTGCCATGAACTCGGAATACGTGAATTCCTCAACAGTGGACACAGGCGAGGTTTGATCCGCCAACCAGGAGCCGATCATTAAGAACAGCAGCCCCATTACGACGATATTGGTGATTTTATTCAAGGTACAGCACCTAATCTCTATATATGTATTTTAGTAAAAATAACGGCTAAATTTTAGCTAGCTGGTTATTGTACCAGCCTTAGCAGGTCAATTTGTGAGGGTTTTTTAAGCAATTCGATGTTTGGCCAAAAAGTAATACTCTCTACTTTTAGATCGCGACGCGGCGGGTTTTCTTACCACGCCACTTTTGTAGCGGCCTTTAACCTCGCGCCGGAAATAATGCGCGGCACTGCCTTCAAACAATTTGACCAGTAAATGGCTGTTTGGCTTCAGGCGCAATTCACAAAAATACAGCACCGAATCGAGGAGGCCTTCATACTGCGCCTCATCAACGCTTCTCACTCCAGTAATATTGGGCGCCATGTCTGAAATTACAAGGTCAATCGGGCGTCCCGCGAGAAGTTTATCCAATTCGTCGAGGACCTTTTGGTCCTGGAAATCTCCCTGGATAAAATGCACGCCATCAATGGGATCCATCGCCAACAAATCAATAGCAATAATCGTCGCTTTATCACCAAGCTTACGCGCGATATATTGTGACCATCCGCCAGGTGCTGAACCAAGATCAACAATCACCATACCCGGCCGGACCAACGAGTCCTGATCGTCTATCTCCTTGAATTTATAGACCGCTCGCGAACGATAGCCCTGGCTGGTGGCCTTTTTTACATAGGGATCGTTGATATGACGACGCGCCCATTCGCCGGTTTTATTGCCTTTTCGTGCCATTTCAGGTGTATTTCGAATTAAAATCAGTACAATCGCGCGTTTCGCATTTTCGATTATCCCACTAAATGAACTTAACTGGTAAACAAAAGAACTATCTGCGTGGCATCGCTCACAGCCGCAACCCGGTGGTCACGGTTGGTGGCAAAGGTCTGACTGAAGCAGTCATGGCTGAGGTTGAACTGGCCTTGGAGCAGCATGAATTGATCAAGATAAAGTTGCCTGGCGGCAGCAAGGCTGAGAAAAACGAATTGATGATGCAAATCGCTGAGCAATCATCGAGTGCGCCGGTCCAGCTAATTGGTCGAGTCGCGGTAATTTATCGCCCCGGTGAGGAAGCGAAAATCGCTTTGCCGACTATTTGATATACTCGCGCCAATGCTAACGCGAGTTGATTAAAGCAGTACCAGGTTGTCTCGGTGAATCATTTCATCATCACCGTGATAGCCCAGAATCTCTCCAATCAGATCACTGGACTTACCTATCAACAGGCTTGCCTCGGTGGAACTGTAATTACTGAGGCCGCGTGCTACCTCGGCACCGGACGGATCCACACAACTTAGCAACTCTCCCCGATTAAAATTCCCGCTGACAGCAGTCACACCCACGGGTAATAAACTGCTGCCACCGTTCTTAAGAACCCTGGTGGCGCCAGCGTCGATGGTCAAAGTACCTGAAATACGCATCTGCCCAGCCATCCATTGTTTGCGCGATGCCAATCTGCGCTTGGCAAGCAACAGGGTGCCATAGTCCGCACCCTCCCGCAGCTGCAGCAGGATATCCGCAACGCGCCCATTGGCAATGATTGTGGAAGCGCCACAGCGGCTGGCACTTTGCGCTGCAGTGAGCTTGGTAACCATCCCACCACGACCGAGGCTGGCACTTCCCGATGCCATTGCTTTCAGGCTGTCGTCATCAGCATCCGCCTGTGAAATGAGCTCGACAGAAGCATCAGAACGAGGGTCGGCGGTGAACAAGCCATCCTGATCGGTCAGAATCACCAACAAATCTGCATCCACCAGGTTAGCTACTAAGGCGGCCAGGTTGTCGTTGTCGCCAAAACAAATTTCTTCGGTGGCAACCGTATCGTTTTCGTTCACCACGGTCATCACGCCCAGCTCGAGTAATTTGCTGAGCGTATTCTTGGCATTGAGATACCGCCCACGATTGGCGATATCGGCATGCGTGAGTAACACTTGGGCAATATTGATGCCATCAGGTGCAAAGGCATGTTCATATTCACGCACCAGCAGAGCCTGCCCTACTGCCGCAGCCGCCTGCAATTCGTTCACACGCTCCGGTCGCTGCGCCATTTCCAGGTGCTTAACCCCGGCAGCCACTGCGCCAGAAGAAACCAGGATCACCTCATGTCCCTGCTCGCGCAACAAACTAATCTGAGTTGCCAGCTGCTTGATAAGATCTTTGTTCAGGCCCTCACCATCATTGGTGAGCAGAGCACTGCCTACTTTTACCACCCAGCGTTGTTTATCTTTGATTGACTCTCTGGACATCTCTTGGAGGTTTCCTGCCTGGAAGGTGATCAACTATCAACTGCCGGTATGGATACCAGCACATCGGGTTGCTCCGCCTGCTGCTGTTGATCAATATACTTCATAATATCGTTACAGAGTTCCTGTGTTCCCTGGCGGCTGATGGCACTTATTTGATATACCGGGCCTTGCCAATCCAAACTTTTGAGCAGGTCGGCAACTATTTGTTCCTGATCTTCTTCTAAAACCATGTCGGTCTTATTGACTACCAACCAACGATCCAGTTTATCCAGGTCGGCCCCGGCTTGCTCACTGTAGTGACGCAACTCAGCTGCAATGGTTTTCACGTCAGTCGCAAGATCAGCTGTTTCATCACCATAGGGTGCAATATCGATGATATGCAGTAATAGGCGCGTACGTGCCAAGTGGCGTAAAAACTGGATGCCCAGACCTGCCCCTTCTGAAGCACCTTCAATTAAACCGGGAATATCGGCAATAACAAAGCTACTACCCATACCAAGACTCACTACACCCAGCTCCGGGTGGAGCGTGGTGAACGGGTAATTGGCCACCTTGGGTCGCGCTTGTGAGACAGCGCGTAAAAATGTCGATTTCCCGGCATTCGGTAGGCCCAGAAGACCGACATCTGCCAATACTTTCATCTCCAGCCGCAAGGTGCGTGCATCGCCTTGCTTGCCCTTGGTGGTTTTTCGGGGAGCCTGGTTGGTACTGGATTTGAAGGTTGTATTGCCGAGTCCACCCTCACCGCCGTTCGCCACCACAACAGTTTGCTGATCTTCGGTCAGATCCGCGATCTGTTCTTCGGTCTGAGCGTCAAACACCAAGGTACCCACTGGCACTTTCACAACCAGATCGTCACCACTCTGACCAGACTTCAGCTTTCCGCCGCCTGATTTGCCGTTCTGGGCCTGGTAATGACGGACAAAGCGAAAATCGGCAAGCGTATTCAGGCTCTCAGTCGCGAGCAGCGTGACACTGCCGCCACGACCGCCATCGCCGCCATCGGGACCACCCTTGGGAATATATTTTTCACGGCGAAAACTCAGAGCGCCATTGCCACCATTACCGGCTTGAACGGTAATCTCGGCTTCATCAACAAATTTCATAACGCGATTTTAACTGTTTTAACTCTAATAAACCGCTTTTATAGCGGCTGATTGAGCTTTTTGAGGGTATGAGTTTATGTGAGCCATCAGCGGATAGGACACCCCAATAAGTCGACGCCTCGATAACCAGAAACTCCAGCGCACTAATCAAGAATAAACAGGAGAGCCGTCAGCGAAACAAACAGACATAAAAGTCGACGCCTCGATAACCAGAAACTCCAGCGATCTACCCAAGAATATGAGCCATCAGCGAAACGAACACGCCGATAAGTCGACGCCTCGATAACCAGAAACTCATCCAATCTAATCAAGAATAAAAAAAGGCCCGCCAAAGCGGGCCTTTTTCCAGGAGTGAGAAAATCTTATGCAGATTTTTTCAGATCTTTGCTCAAAGCTTCCAGTTTGTCAGACATGTCTTGCAGACGTGCAGGAATGTCAACTACTGAAACCAAACCACTCAAACGGTTTTTAGCAACTTCGATTTGCTCTTCGATGTTAGCGCGACCTTCTTTCAACAGGTCTTCAGCGTCATCTTGAACTTTCTCTCCGCGCTCAACCAGGTCTTGAACCAGCTTTTGACCTTCTTCGTTGATTTGGCTGTAACGAGATTGCAGTTCTTCGTTCGCTTTTGTGTAACGACCTTGAACTTCTTCAACAGAGCGACCGAAAGCGCCAAGACTTGCAAACCACATTTTTTGGGCAAACTCTTGAACGTTTTCAAAGTTAGTGTTGAAAGCGTTACGGATATTTTCAGCTTGCTCAGTTACTTCAGCTTTTGCAGTGTTCACAGTTGACTCAACAGTGTTCTCAACTTTCTTTGCAGAAGTTTTCTTTGCAACAGGTTTTTTAGCTTGTTTAGTAGTAGCCATTTTTAATCTCCAATACAGGCTCAGTGCCTGGTGTAAAGTAAATCGGTTGTTCGATGGGGAGGATTCTATAGCGGGCAATTAGAATCCGCCCCCTAATTAGAAATGGCTTTCTAAAACGCCCTCTCCGGACGCATAAACTATTGATATATAAAGATTAAACCTATCCTGGTTCAGACTCGGCGCCCGCCATATGACGGATCAATCCTTGGAAAGCTTGCATTGGAGTACGATTTCCTTCAATTACCTGTGAAACATCTCGCGCTATCGGCATCTCTATGCCACATTTTTCCGCCAGCGCCATAACGGTCGGTGCACTCTTGACACCCTCTGCCACCATGACCATTTCCTCGATAATTTCCTCAATGGCCCGGCCTTTGCCTAATTGAATACCCACATGATGGTTACGACTTTGCGGGCTTATACAGGTGGCCAACATATCGCCCATGCCAGCCAGGCCAGCAAAGGTTTCCGCGCGCCCTCCCAGAGCTACACCCAGGCGTGTAACCTCAGCCAGGCCGCGGGTGATTAACGCTGAGCGCGTATTGTCACCTGCTCCTAGACCAACACCCATGCCCACCGCAATAGCAATAATATTTTTTAACACGCCACCCAATTCACAGCCCACCACATCATCATTGGTGTAAACCCGGAACAAACCGCTATTGAATACCTTCTGCAGGTGCTGCACGATGATTTCGTCCTCCATGGCAATCACGCTGGCAGCTGCCTGACCCGCCATAATCTCTCGCGCCAGGTTTGGTCCGGTCAATACGCCGACAGGGTGGCCTGGTAGAACCTGCTGCATGACCTGGGTCATGCGTAGATCAGTGCCTTTCTCCAAACCTTTGGTCAAACTGATCAGGGGAACCCAGGCTCGCAAACATGGTTTAACTTCTTCCAAAACCTCGCGGAAGGAATTTGAGGGTACCCCCATGATGATGACATCGGCATCACGAACCACCTTCTTCAGCTTGTGATGTGCTTTTACCCGAGGATGCAGCTTGGCGCCTGGTAGATATTTCTCATTGCTGTGTTTGCTGTTAATCTCATCGACGGTTTTCTTGTCGCGCGCCCACATTGTGACGTTTGTATTGCGTGCCACCAAGGAGGCCACCGTGGTTCCCCAGGAACCACCGCCCAGCACTGCTACTTGTAATTGGTTCATGGGAATCTCCTCTTGTTTTTGTTTTGATGTTTGGTGAATCTTTTTATTGCCAGCGACTAGTCAATATCATTGGGCATTGCCAGCGCTCGAAGATGCTCGAGGCGGTGCGCCAGGATTCGTAAATTCTTACTCAGGTGCTTACGTCGATCGACCAGGTTTTCTGTACCGGGCTCGATCAGGCCATAACTGTCCAGCAGCTTGATACCATTTTTAAACAACATGTCACCAATCGACGCTTTACTGCTGATACGACGCTGCAGGTAGGCCTGTCGCCCATATTTGAAACAGGCCGATACCGCGGTCTTTTGCTCCAAGGTTTGATTGCCATCCAGCCGCGCATAAACATCCGCCACAATGCGATAGGCTTCAATATAAGGGCGCAATGTGCCATGCGCTACTAACGGCATCATTTTGGGTAACTGTTCCTTGCCATAGTTAGCATCGTTTTGGAGCCTGGTTTCCCAGTCGGGGTCAAAAAACTGTAATTCCGCACGTAACTCTTTGTTGAACTCTTCGGTAGGCGCGTAGAAGAATTCAAATTTAAACATGTCCCGCAGCCGATCGGCTTCCGACCAAAATTCCACTAACGGGTTTTCCGGGTGCACGCTTGCGTGCAGCAACGCGAGCTCAGAAATGGCCTTGGTAACAAAATGGTGAACAATTGTATTTCGGTAATAGCTGGCCAGGGTGTGTTGATCCTCTGCCACAGCGTAGACGGTTTCCGGCCCTTCATCGTAGCGATTAATCAGCTCGCTGCTGACCATGTGATCGATAAGCTCTCGCATATGCTCGACATTGTGGTCATCAAAATCGCTGGTGAACCGGATGTCGCGATGCTTGGCCCAGGCGCGCAGAGCCTCGTTACCTTCGCGCAGTTCCTCAATCGTCTGAGCGCGGGGTGCCGCACCCAATAGCGACAAGGCCATCAGCGAAGTCAAGGTAATCGGCGTCACCCGATTGGCTTCCACCCCGACCCGGAAGGCTGTTTTAGCGAGCGCGAGACTGTCATCATTAATGATGGTTTTATCGATCACAACGGGCTCGCCAAAATCCACATAGATTCGACCCAGCGGCTGGCGCAGTCGGCGCAGGTAACTGATAAACCAGCTGAGTGATTCTGGCCTTTTGATCGCACCACTCTGCTCAGCGGCATAATCCTTCACGTCGTTAATCATGTCGTAATTGATCGCCACTGGAATAATGTACAGATTGTCTGCATGAGAATCTGCCACGGCTTCCATCACATACTTCAACATGCCGTATCGGGGTGGCATCAACTTACCTACTCGTGAGCGAGTTCCTTCAAAAGACCAGGTCAGTGGGAAACGCTTCTCCAGCAGATAAGCCAGGTAGTTGTGCATGACCAGCTTGTATACCGGGTTATCACCGAACGATCGACGGATGAAAATTGCTCCAGAGCGCTTGGCCAAAAACCCGACACCGGCGAATGCCATATTAATGCCACCCATGGTGTGCGGTGTTGGAAAATCGTGCTCAAACAGCACCGACTGCATGGTCAGGCCATCCATGTGTGTTTTGTGCGTCCACAGCAAGGCAGTTGGGTGTTCACGTACGATCTGTCGAAAACGCAGTAAACGATCTGTATCCAGTACCAGCTCATTCTCGTAGCCCATAGAGATGACCTTGCGGTTAAAGCTGGCCATCACGTCTTGCCAAAAGTTGTGTGGAATGGATAACAATTCCTTGAAGATCGGTATCGCTTTTTCGCGCAGGGCTTCTTCCGACTCACCAGTTTCTTCGGCAATTTTCATAATGCCGCGTTTGTAGCGATCGCTGGCACGGATCTGCTTTGATACCTCCCGAGGCACTTTGTATCGGCTGCCACGTAAACGGCGCTCTGCCACTTCCAATGCCAGTGATGCCTGGCCAGCTACATAGTCAGCTAAATTACGGTCTACCGATACATTTTTCTGCCGTTCAGTAAACCGTTCCTGCAATTCGGCCAGGGTAGCGGGTTTACCGGCAATGCAGACGGCACGACTTGGGTCACTCTTTAAAATTCGCCGGGCAAGTCTCTGATTTGGGCGCCTTGGGTTCCCTAACAACAGATCGCGTAAACGTGGTTTATCTTTCCTCTTTCTTCCTGTTTTTTCTACTTTTAGGGTCTTGGTGTCGCATGAGACAGCTGTTCACCTGTTTGCCTGTGCCATCCAGTGTGAGTTATACATGTACTTGCT
>JBCCFY010000016.1:0-91641 GCA_039110515.1 Pseudomonadota bacterium | reverse complement strand
ATTATTTGCCACTACCGGGTGTACCGCTGGCGTCACGCGGTCGACGATGGCAGCAACGTTTGGCGATAATGCACCGGGGTCACCGATCAGCGAATCTACCGTGGCACTAATTGCGCCACATCGCTGGTGACCCATGACCACGACCAATTGGGTACCGAAATGCTGGCAAGCAAACTCCACGCTGCCGATTTGTGAAGGAGCAACGATATTGCCCGCCACGCGTATGATAAACAAATCCCCAATGCCCTGGCTGAAAACGATTTCAGCAGGTACGCGGGAATCGGAACAGCTCAAGATGATGGCAAACGGCTTCTGATCACTCGCCATCCGCGCTGGGTCAATTTCGGTGTGCAAGGTGGCGCCACTGGACGTCGCTTCAACGAACGCCGCGTTGCCTGCCTTGAGTTTTGCGAGTGCTTGATTAGGAGTCATAATTATTTCAACAATCTTGCTTCTCTATAGTAACGAATGGCGCCCGGGTGCAATGGCGCAGATATACCGGCATAGGGTAGTTCTTTTTTACTCAGCGCCTTCAACTGCGGATGCAAGGATTGAAAATCCTTAAAGTTTTCGACGATTTCTTTCACTACGTGGTAAATCGCTTTCGGAGAAGTCGATTCCTGGGCTACAAAAGTGGCACCCAGCCCGAAGGACATCACATCTTTTGGCGAATCCAGATACATGCCACGTAGGATTTTACCGGTTCGGTAGTAGGGCTTCTCAGCAATCACCTTGTCCACCTCGGGCCCAACAATCGGCACCAAACGTAATTTGCAGTCTTCATCCAGATCACGCAGGTAATCCGTCAGGCTACTACTAAGCAATAAAATGGCTTCAACTTTGTCGGCGCACAGCTCACCTACCTGCTTGGAATCACTCATGCGGCGCACACGCTTGAAATTACTGTCATCCCATTCCTTGACCGCCAATAAATCATTAATAACCCGGTGTTGGAGAGACCTGGCATAACCGAAACTAACGACGTGATCTTGCAGGTCATCGAAGGATTCAACATCGCTATCTTGCTTGACGATCAAGGCCAATGGATCGGCCTCCAATGCAAAAACTGCGCGCAGATTTTCATTAGCCCCATCTTTCTTAAACGTGCTGGTGCCATTGTAAGCGTGGTATTGCCAATCAGATTGCGCAAAGATCAGGTCGAAATTTCCCTCGCGCAACTCTCGCAGGTTGTAAATGGAGCCACTGGTACTCTCCAACGTGCAACGAATTCGATGCAGGTATTTGTGCCGATTAAGAAGGCGACAGATCACGCCGCCAATGGGGAAGTACACGCCCTGGACGCTGCCCGTCCCGAGCAGCATATGACTGGTGAGTTTGCCGCGGATCGTGCGCTGTTTTGCCCCGGGTCGTTCGCTTGTCGCAGATTGCTCTTGAGTCGAGCCGTCTGCACTCTCCGCCTGTTCGGCACTCGAGTCCGCCTGAGCAGATTCATCAGCACCATTGCTGCAGGATACAAGTATAAGCAGCAAAGCGAACAATCCCAGGGTGGCCCGCAAGCGAGCGATACCGATTGTTGGTGCGTGCTTTAATCGAGGCATGAAGTTACTGCTGCGTCAGCTGGATTATCGAGAGATTTTGACTGCCGATACTATAAACAATCTGCCTGAGTAACAAAAGCTTCATCAGTGTCTAAACCAGTTCAGAGAAAAGGCTACTCGCGAGAAAGAATGATCCTGGTCGCGCGGTCTGATTTGATATCACCAGTATAAGATCTCTGAATTTACTTAACGATTTAATTTCGAACTCAGCAAACCATGAGCCGCCGATTTTTATTTATTTGCACCCACAATCGTTGTCGCAGCATTTTGGCCGAAGCCATCACCCGCCAGCTTGGCGATGGCCAGATTGAAGCTGCTAGCGCTGGGAGTCAACCAGCTGGAGAAATCCACCCGCTGAGTCTGCGTTTTTTGCGTGAGCATGGCATCGATACCAGTGGCCTGAAAAATCAGTCTTGGCATGAATTCGAGCATTTCCAACCGCATGCCATTCTCACCATGTGCGATCAGGCAGCCGAAGAAGTTTGCCCGGTTTGGTTTGGCGCCAGCCAAAGACAACATTGGGGCTTGACCGACCCATCCAGGGTGACGGGCAGTGACGAGGATGTGCGTCGTGCTTTTCAGTACACGATCAAGGAAATAGAACGCCGCGTAAAGAGTTTACTGGAACAGGATGTCGCAAATATGGATAGCCAGGAGTTGGCCTACCATCTAAAGCGACTCGCTGCCTGAGTGTGGAAAAACTGATGAACTGGCAGTTGGTGAGAGCTTACTGATTCAGCTTATCGCGATATTTCTGCGCTGAAAGCTCATCACCCATGGCGCTGTAGGCGCTGGCCATCAAGTACCAGTTTTGCCGACGAAGCTGATGATTGCTGGCGGCCAAAGTATTTGATTTTGCCGCTAGCTGTACCGCTTGTTGCCAATCATTCTGGGTGTAGCGTACGTTTGCCAGGCGACTCCAAAGCACAGCGTTTCTGGGCTCAATGCGTAGAGCTCGCTCCAGCGAGTTTGCAGCACCGTCCGTGTCTCCCTGGCTGCGCTGTTGCTCTGCAGAAGCGAGCAGGCGTTGCACCACGGGTGATACTCGCTCTGTCTCGGGCAGGGACTCTACCGCGATTCTTGGTTCCTCTGGAAGCGGCAAGACCTCACCATCAATGATAATACGATCTTCAACCTCAGCCGGTGCGCGACCGCTGTCATCGTAGTTACCGGTACTGGCACACGCAGCAACCAGGCTGGTAAAAGAAACTAGTGCAAGCTTGCGAAACATTCTCTACGTTGGGTTGGTTAGACTAAAAGTTTAATAAAGGGCTAGCGGCTTAGTGCGGATCTAATGGCATTGACTGAAATCAGCCAAACAATCGTTGCCAGAACGACTTGCCCTTGTTCTGCTCGCGGCGACGTTCAAAATGTTGCCGCTCGTCATCACCCTCCAAATCATACTGCATATACTCCGCGCACGGTAATCTTTCCAGTGGCAACGAATCTGCCAGGATTGGTAACCGGCGAGTCAGGCTGCAATCCTGTTGATCCCGGTCCACCGAGTAGTAAATTTTCTGCGGGATAATATCTTCGTGGTAAGGCAGTTCCAGGCGCTGCAAGGGTATTTGTTGCATTAAGGCAGACCACACTCGTGCCGCGCCGCTGGCGCCAGTCAATCCGGTGGGCTTATTGTCATCGCGACCAATCCAGACCACGGTCAGGTAGTTGCCACTAAAGCCAGCAAACCAACTGTCGCGATATTCATCCGTGGTGCCAGTCTTGCCCGCCAGACCGTAGTCATAGCGAAAACCGCGGATCACATTACGGCCAGTGCCGCTGCGGACGACCTCTTGTAAAGCATAGTTGATCAGATTGTTGAATTGCGGTTCCACCACCTGCTCTATGGCCAATGGGTACCTGGCCAGCGGTTCATCGGCATTGCTTAACACTGAGCGGATGCCCTTGATTGGCGTTTTGAAGCCGCCAGAGGCAAGACTTAAATAGAGCTGACCGACATCCATCACGGTCATTGGCACTGCGCCGAGTAGCACTGAGGGCAGTTCACTGAAGGTTGTGTGATAACCGAGGCGTCTAACGGTATCACTCACGTTGGCAACGCCAATCTCCATGCCCAGTTGAACCGTAGCCAGATTGTAGGAGCGCGCCAGCGCATCGATCAGCATCACCGAGCCATGCTCTTCATCATCATAATTTTGCGGTTGCCAGTCCGGGCTGCCTGCCTGTGAAACAACGATTGTCTCGTCGTCAATCCTGCTGGCCAGTGAGTAGCGCTCGGGGTTTTGGAGTGCAGTTAAATACACAAAGGGTTTTAACAGGGAACCCACCGGGCGTTGGGCACTGATGGCTCGATTAAACCCGGAAAAGCTAGGCTTACGGTCTCCAATCATGGCTGCCACTTCACCATTGTCTGTTCGAATCACCACCGCAGCAACCTGCAAACTACCGGGGTCAATACCGTTGCGCCGCTCGATCTCTTCGAGTTCGCGAATAGCACTGCTTTCCAGGGTCTGTTGAATACGCGGGTTTAGCGTTGTGTGAATTTGCAATCCATCGTTGGCCAGGTCTTTTTGCTGGTAATCGTCTTGCAGGTTGTCACGGACAAACCCCATAAAGGAGGGATAAGACAAGGGAGCAACCTGCTCCACCGCAGTTGAAATCCGTAACTGGGTGGCAACAGCAATATCGTATTGTTGTTGGTCGATGACGCCCTCTTCCAGCATCGCCCTCAAAACCAAGTCACGCCGCTGTTTGGCGCGGGTTGGATTTTTCATTGGGCTGTAATAGCTTGGCCCCTTGATGATACCCGCCAATAGTGCCAGTTCGGGCAAATCGAGCTCCTGCAATGGCCTGGAGAAAAAATAACGGCTGCCCAGGGCAAACCCATGGATGGCACGATTCCCCGCCTGGCTCAGGTACACCTCGTTTAAATATGCCTGCAAAATCTCATCCTTGCTGTAATGGATTTCCAGCAGGATGGCCATGATCATCTCGGTAAATTTGCGCCGGAGTGTACGATCTGAATTCAGATAGTAATTTTTCACCAGCTGCTGCGTTAGCGTGCTACCACCTTGCACTACCCGACCGGCGGATATATTACGCACCATGGCACGGGCGATGCCCATTGGGTTGATGCCAAAATGGGAGTAAAACTGCCGGTCCTCTATCGCGATCAAGGCCTTGATCAGTACCGGCGGCACATCTTCAAGCTTTAACAGCGTCCGATCCTCATGACTGAGGGGCGAAACACTGCCGAACAAACGCGGTTCTAATCGCACAATCTCGGTATCTCTGGCGAAACCGCCAAGCGTACTTATCTGGATGGAGTCAATGCGGTTGCCCTGCAAGGCAATGCGCAAGCGTTGCTGCTCCTGGAGCCCGTCAAAGAAACGAAATTCGCGCTGATGGATAGCCAGCTCGTTGGCGGTAAATCGGTAACTGCCTACCCGATCTATCGTGTCTCGTGCCTGGTAGCCCAGTTCGTTCAGTTCCGACTCCACTAGTTGGCGATCAATGGACTGACCAATATAAAGCTCCATCGGCCGCGTATAGACATGCGCTGGCAAGGCCCACTTCTGGCCCTCGAACTGCTTGCGGATAGTAATATCCAGGTAGGCCGTTAATGCCACCAGGGCCACAACCGTCAAGACTCCCAAACGAATAGCCAGGAACTTTAAAGAACGCATTAATTTACCGCGCAACGCCCCCTTGACCACGGGCCTTGAAGTGGCTTTTTTGCTGCGCTTTTTGGATCGCGAAGAACCTGCCTTACGTTTACGCTGTGAACTCGAGGCAGGCGATTTTTTGGCGATGACCTTGGCGCGCTTCTTGGTCTTTTTCTTACTCATTAACGGTGGTATTTCGCGTGCGAAGAAATTGCCTGTGAAAGGGACATTTTGGCAAGCGGATTATAACGAATCCAATTACTGCGTGGCGGTTCATTAAATGATTGTTTAGATATGCACACAGATTTCCGTATAAGCCAGCTGACATAATATGACACTCGCCAAATAAAAACCCGATAAAATGTTTATTTTCAGATAGATATAGCACTAATCTTGAAGTGACCTTAGACTTTTTTGACATTTGATCGGCTAGTTCGTTATGATCGGCATTAGATGCTACGGCGACCACTAATTTGGTAGAAAAACCAAACCCGGATACGACACACCCCTGTGACTGATAAAGCGTTAAATAAAGAGATCGAGCAATATTCTGAATGGCGTTCTGATTTGAGCGAAACCATTCAGCACCTGAGCCTGTTTTTAAAAGACAATAACGTTACCGATCTACGCACCCACCACCAGTTCGAATCCGTGCTTGGCGCATTGGCTGATGACAACCTGTCGATTGCTTTTGTCGCAGAGTTTTCACGCGGCAAGTCTGAGATGATCAATACCATCTTCTTTGGTGACTATAAACAACGCATTTTGCCGTCCGGTACGGGGCGAACCACCATGTGCCCGACCGAGCTGATGTACGACCCCAACAAACCAAGCTCCATCCGCTTGCTACCAATTGAATCCAGGGAACTGAACACCCCCCTGTTTGAATTGAAAAAGCAACAATCTGTATGGAACGAGATCGAATTTGATGCCGAAGATGCCGACAGTCTGAAAAAAGCCTTACAAGGTATGACTGACAGTAAGCTGGTCAGCAAGGCCTATGCAGAAAAATTGCGCTTCAGCATCATGGAGAATGAAGATTCCGAATACGGCCTGCCGATCAATGAATACGATGAAGTAGAAATACCCAGCTGGCGCCACGCGATTTTGAATCTTCCTCACCCGCTCCTGGAACAAGGCTTGGTGGTACTCGATACGCCTGGGCTTAACGCCATCGGCGCCGAGCCAGAGTTAACGATCAACCAGCTGTCGACTGCGCATACCGTGGTCTTCATTTTGTCACACGACACCGGTGTGACCGCCACCGACCTGTCACTCTGGACCGAGCATCTGGGTGACCACCCGGCTGGAGCCGACAAGAAAAACAAGTACGCGGCGACGACAGAACCAGCCCCACGCAGGGTGCCTCAACGCAAATTGGTGGCGCTGAACAAAATTGACGCATTATGGGATGGTATTCGTACCGAAAATGAAATCGAGGCCGAGATTGATCGCCAGGTTTGGCAAACTGCCAAGACGCTGGATATGGAACCTGAGAATATTTTCCCGGTGTCTGCCCAACAAGGCTTGATCGGCAGACTTAAAGAAGATGACGAACTCGTTGAACGGAGCCGTATCGGTGAATTGGAACAAGCCATAGCCGATCGGTTGGTTCCTGAGAAACGGCAGATAGTCACGGCCAAGGTGCAAAACTCTCTGGATGGGATCCTCACCACGGCTGGTTCAATCTTGAATAACCGTTTGAAAGATGCTGATTCGCACATTGCTGAATTGAAGCAGATAAGCAGCAAAAATACCGATGTGATTTCGCACATCATGCTCAAAGTGAAGTCCGAAAAATCATCACTGGAAAGTGATATGCAGAAGTACCAGGCGTTGCGATCGGTTTACAGCAAGGAAACCGCCAGGCTGGTGAAGCTATTGAGCTCAGAGAGATTGGAAAAATTAATCGCCACCACCAAGCACAATATGACTCGCGCGGCGACGTCCATCACCTTGCAGAAGATTATCTCCAAGTATTTTGAGAAATTGAATCGATACCTGGACCAGGCGATGCAACAAGCCAACGAAATTGCTGTTTTGTCTGAGAATATCACGCGTGATTTCGAGCAGGATCATGGCATCGCGAATTTCCAGGTACGCCGTTTGCGGCTTGAGAAATTCAAGCAGGAAGTACAGCGCCTGGAGCAGAAATACAGCCACCTGAAGCAAACCCGAACGCTGTTCTTCCGTGAGCAGATGTCCATCACCAATCGGTTTTACGAATCGGTGTGCAGTGCTTCCAGGAAGATATTCAGTCGCGCGCTCCGTGACGCCAACAGTTGGAACAACAACTTAATGGTGCCAATGGAAACCTATGTCAGGGAACACCACACCCAGTTGAGACGTCGTCTGGAAAGTGTCAAACGTATCCACAAAGCCTCGGATACGGTTGAAACCCGATTGACTGAGTTGCAAAACATGCAAACCGAGCTGCACGATCAACTGGCAGAATATAATGATCTACAAGAGCAACTCGCTGCATTGCTAACCCTTCCCAACCAAGTCGATTCAGACGAAGAAGGAGAAAAGCCGGCCAGTGCAGAAATCCTTTACTGGGATCACAGCATTAATTTTTAGCTCTCGTGGCAGGCGTAGAGTCCCCGCCCATGTGGCGCAGGGTTTCTCACCTTGCCTCGGAATGCTCCCACCCACATTCTTGTGTTATCATTTCGCCTGCAACGCGAACCCGCTCGATAAACAATAATAAATTAGCGAACCTGCTAACCAAACCTCCTTAATATGCGCCAAATTATTGTCATTGTTTTTGTCAG
This sequence comes from Pseudomonadota bacterium, assembly GCA_039110515.1. Taxonomy (GTDB): domain Bacteria; phylum Pseudomonadota; class Gammaproteobacteria; order Arenicellales; family Arenicellaceae; genus Arenicella. Next base: position 83,682 of record JBCCFY010000016.1, on the reverse strand, counting down.
TATGTTTCTCTCCGCCTGCGCTTCTCATTATGGCGCGGTACGAATAAATTCGTCGCCCGAAGGCGCCGAGGTCATCAGCGATGAAGACGGCACGGTGTTGGGGATTACGCCAACCACGGCGTGGTGGAAAAACAGCAGTTCCAACCGACAGCACATGATATTGCGGTTCAAAAAGGCCGGTTACTACGAAAAGGTTGCTTCCTTCTGGTTGAGCATGCGACACACCAGTGCGGAAGATGCGCGCAAATCCCCAGACCTGGTCGAAGTGGTTCTTGACAAGAAAGGCGAATAGCCGACCTTAGCTACGCCCAATCGGCAATCCATAAGTACTTTCCTCAAATCCTGCGTGGATAGAAAGGCACCCAAAGGAGCTCCTAAATGATCCTACAAAACAACAACCCCAGATTACGACTCATCACCGTATTAGTGACTTGCCTGGTATTAAGCGCTTGCGGTAGCAAAAAACGCAATGTGGCTCTCAAATTACATTCCGATCCACTAGGTGCCTATGCGCTGATGCAGATTAAATACAAGGGCGATGAAAATCCAGAATGGATCTTTCTCGGCCCAACTCCAGTAGTCGGAAATAAAGAGCTTAAAATGGATGGAGCCAAATCTGTTTCTTTGAAAGTAATTCGACCCGGATTTTATGAACAGGTTAAAACCTGGAAAGCCAAAGACTTCATCAAGGAATACCGCAAGAACAAGCAGATTATCTGGGTTCCCAACATGGTGAAGCAGTAATCCAGCCAACAGTTTAGATGGTAGTTGAGGTCTGGCTGGCCTTTGTGCTGGCTTCGATAGTATTACTGGTCATCCCGGGACCGACGGTTCTCACCCTCGTTAACTACTCACTGAATCGTGGTCGCGGAGTCAGCTTCGCGCTGGTGGGCGCGGTAGCGCTGGGCGATGCCACTGCCCTGTTTGTATCACTGCTTGGCCTGGGCGCTTTACTCGCCAGTTCCGCATTCTGGTTTACTGTGGTTAAATGGCTGGGCGGACTTTACCTGGTTTTCCTCGGGTTGAACTTTATCCTCAATTCCAAAACCCACCCACTGGCAACTGGGGAACAGCAGCCACAGTCGCACCTCAGTGCGTTCTGGAATACCTACCTGGTGACGGCGTTAAACCCCAAGGGAATTGTATTTTTCGTGGCATTTTTACCGCAATTTATTAACCCTGCTGCCGATCACACGTCACAACTCTGGCTATTGGCGACAACCTTTGTCGTGTTGGCAAGCCTCAGTGCAGCCTGTTACGTGATGATGGCGCAGACCGCACAGCGGGCAATCAGCTCCGGCAAACTACTGCAACATTTTCATCGCGCTGGTGGGCTACTACTGGTGCTTGCCGGCCTCTGGTCCTTGACCACAGAACGCAGCGGTTAGGCCGGTTTCTTCCCTGTCTACTTACTTTGATTGATCCGGGCGCGGGTCATAGTGATTGCCCGTCAACCGCGTGTACTTCGCTGCCAGTTGCTCCTTCGACTCCACGTGTTGCGGGTCAACGAAAATACAATCAACCGGGCAAATGACAATACATTGCTCCTCTTCAAAATGACCCACGCACTCGGTGCACTTATCTGCCTCTATTTCGTAGATAAACTCGCCCTGGTAGATCGCATCATTGGGGCATTCGGGTTCACAGACATCACAGTTGATGCACTGGTCGGTTATATAAAGCGCCATAAGAAAATTCGCTTATTCTCGCTACTACCTTTGCGCCTATTCAGCTACTCGTCACCTAATCGTCGCGTTTGGCCGCCCATTTTTTAGCCAGGGCTTGCTGGACCACACCGGGGACAAAGCTGGAAACATCACCGTTATAGTGAGAAATCTCTCGCACCAGGGAAGAAGAAATAAAATAATTCGATTCAGAGGGTGTCAGAAAGATAGTCTCTACGTTGTCATCAAGGCGTCGGTTCGCTGAAGCAAGCTGAAACTCGTATTCAAAGTCGGATACCGCCCGCAAGCCACGAATAATAAACTTGGCATTCTTGCGCTGCACAAAACTCACCAACAAATCGTCAAAACTGTGAATACTGACATTTTCAATACCAGCAACCGATTCGCGCACCATAGAAGTGCGTTCCTCAATATCAAACAGCGGATCTTTCCGAGGATTATCGGAGATCGCGATAATGACCTCGTCAAAAATTTGTCTCGCCCGCATCACCAGATCCAGGTGCCCGTTGGTAATTGGGTCAAACGTACCTGGATAAATCGCTATTTTACTCATATTGGAACTCTGCTGTGGTGACTAGGCGCCGAAGTCAGGGCAGCTGATCATTAAAGGGCCGCCTAGTATACCGTTATTTTAAGGGTCGTAGCCATAATGCCCGCTACTGGCAGCATGGCCAAAATCATGCAGAACGCGTATACAGGCCGTATCGGCTGCGGCCTGCTCTGCCCTCTCGGTATAACTGCCAATTTTCCGGCAGCTCGGGGGCAGGGTTCTTCGTATCATGCTCCACGTAAATCAGGCAGTCACCGGACAAACAATTCGCAGCCTCTAACGATTTGGCGGTAACCGTTAGCAATTGGTCTGAAAACGGCGGATCCAAAAAAACGATATCAAATGCCTGTTGTCCGGAACCAGCTATGATTGCACTCGTATCGGAGCAACTAACTACTGCACGTGCAGCATCAACCGCCAACAGTTCCAGGGTCGCTTCGATGGCCTTGGCCGCCTGCCGATTAGACTCAACAAAATGGACATGGCTGGCACCACGGGACAAAGACTCCAGGCCCAACGCGCCTGAACCAGCGAACGCATCAAGGCAACGCGCGCCGGGTAAATCCGTCATCAGCCAGTTAAATACCGTTTCCCGCACGCGGTCAGTGGTCGGTCGCAAGCCCGGCAAATCCAATACCGGAAGCCGTCTGCTCCGCCACTCACCAGCGATGATACGAATAGAATTTGCTTTAGCGCGCTTGCTCATTGTGATTTTTTTTGCAATCTCTACAATATAGCAAAATCATCGCCAAGCGAGAGCTGCTTTCAATTCATGTTCATGCTGTTCCTGGGTCTTTCTACCCGTGTAACAACCTTGTACAGCTAATCGACACAGATAGCAGCAAGTCCCCCGGCAAACCTAACCGTACTAGTCAATGAGTTTTCCCAACGACACCCAGGAAACACCTGTCAATCAGACTGAATCACAAGAGAACGGGGCTGAGCAACCCGCTCCGGATACTGACACAAAACCGCAGAAACGATCTCGCTTTGCGCGCCTGTTTGGACGCGAACGGGATGATGACACTGTGGCGGCTGAAACAAATCAGCCGAGCCAGGATGCGGCAGCTGAAATCGATTTCGCACCCTCCTCGGACGACGTCGCGCCCGAACACACTGAAGCCGATGTCGCCATTGCGGCAGACAGAACCACCACAGTGGTCGAGGGCCTGACCCCAACCCGCACCGGCTTGTTAGCGAAAATCGGTAATGTCTTCAAAGGCTCTTTTGATCTTGATGACGAATTATTCGATGACCTTGAGGACTTGCTGATCGGTAGTGATGTGGGTATAGAGGCCAGCTTGAAACTGGTTGAACGATTACGTGACCGGGTAGAGAATGAAAAAATCCAGAACCAACCCGGGGTATTGGCAGGGTTGCAGGTGGAGATCGCGAACATGCTGAAACCAGCTCACCTGCCCTGGGTAACCGAGCAACGGCCCTATGTGTTGTTAATGGTTGGCGTTAATGGCGTGGGTAAAACCACCACGACCGCCAAGATTGCCAATTATTTTCAGCGCCAGGGCAAAAGCGTTATGCTGGCTGCGGCAGACACTTTTCGGGCCGCCGCCGTGGAACAACTACAGCAATGGGGTGAGCGCCTGGATATTCCGGTGATCACGCAGGGCCATGGAGCCGATGCAGCAGCGGTAGCGCATGACGCACTTACCTCTGCCATGGCACGAAATATAGATATTCTGATTATTGATACGGCTGGACGCTTACACACTCAAACCGACCTGATGGAACAGCTACAGAAAGTAAACCGGGTATTAAAGAAGATCGATCCTTCCACCCCACATGAAGTTATGCAGGTGTTGGACGCCGGTACCGGGCAAAACGCCCTGACCCAGTTACAACATTTTCAGAGTGCCGTCGGTGTCAGTAGCCTCTGCCTGACAAAACTGGATGGCTCTGCCAAAGGCGGTGTGGCCTTGGCGTTGACCGAGAAGTACCAGCTGCCCATCCGGTTTATTGGTGTGGGAGAACAATTTGCTGATTTGAAACCCTTTCATGCAAGCGAATTTGCTGCCGCCTTAATCCCCAGTGCCGCTGAGATCGCTTCGACATAAACCCGACCGATGATCAAACTCAGCAACGTCAGCAAGGTTTACCAGAACGGGCACGAAGCACTCAAGAATGTTAGCTTCGAACTGGAGGCTGGTGAAATGGCATTCGTACTCGGCCACTCGGGTGCAGGAAAAAGCACGTTATTCCGCCTTATCACATTGATGGAACGTGCTTCTTCGGGACAGATCTGGGTTGATAACAAATCTTTAAATCGGCTTAAAGAATCGAAGATCCCGGCATTGCGACGCGAAATCGGGGTGATTTTCCAGGACCATAAACTGCTTTATGACCGAACCGTGTTCGATAATGTGGCCCTGCCGCTGATTGTTATCGGCATGCCCCACGACGAGATTCGTAAACGGGTTCGCGCAGCGCTTGGCAAAGTAGGCTTGTCTGGCAAGGAACAGGCTCTGCCGGTCACCCTGTCTGGCGGTGAACAGCAACGCGTTGGTATTGCGCGGGCAGTGATCAATCGGCCTAACATCCTGTTGGCTGATGAGCCCACCGGCAACCTCGATGAAGCCTTGTCTGACGACATCATTGATATTTTTGCCGATTTTAACCAAGTTGGTGTGACCGTACTTATCGCAACTCACGACTTACGGCAGGTAGAGAGGCTAGGCAAACGAACACTGGTTATCGCAAATGGAGAAATGGTGAAACCAGGATCACAACAAACGGAACCGGCCCTGGAGCAGAGCCAGTGATCACCTATTTCTCTCGTCACTTGCAGGTGTTATTTGCGACGCTCGGCTCGATGATCCGCACGCCGCTGACCAGCGCGAATACAATCGCCATCATTGCGATTACCCTGCTGCTCCCAACCTTGCTCTATGTGACGGTAAAAAGTGCTGAACAGCTAAGTGGTAACTGGCAAGGGCGGCCGCAAATATCGATATTCATGGAAGCTGATGTGACCAGCCAGGAAGCAGAACTGATCTACCAGGAATTGCAACTACACCCGGCCATTGCGCTTGCCGAACTGGTATCTCCACAGCAGGCACTGGCGGAGTTTCGTACCCTTTCCAACATGGATTATGAACTGGATTTCCTCGGCGAAAACCCACTGCCAGCATCAATCGTGGTTATGCCAGATGATGCGAACACACAGTCTGACCGATTACTCGCACTCAAAGACGAACTCAGCAAGATTGAGGGCATTGACACGATACGTCTGGATCTGGACTGGACCGATCGCTTTAACGCCATTCTACTGGCAGTCAGTCGAGTCGCCGGTCTTCTCAGCGCTCTATTGGGGATTGGTTTGCTACTTATCGTAGGAAATACCATCAAGTTGCTGATCTTAAATCGGCGCGAGGAGATAGAAATAACTCGCCTGGTTGGCGGTAGTAATGCGTTTGTACGACGGCCTTTCCTTTACTACGGTGCCCTGTTTGGGGTTTTTGGCGCGGTACTGGCTTTGTTGTTATTGTTGGGAGCCGCTTACCTGGTGAACGAACCTCTGTCGCGTCTGGCTGAGCTGTACCAACGCGATACCTTGCTATATTCGCTCAGCATAATTGAAATTGGAGTGATTATCCTGGTGGGGGCGACGCTGGGCTGGGTAGCCGCGCGCTGGTCCGTCGGGCGGCATTTATCCCGCATAAAACCACAATAATTGGACTAAAAGTGTCAGTTTTTCGCCAGGAAGGCGGTCTCTAATGCGGTCAATTTAGGGTTTAAAAAGACTCAAATTCGCACAAAACCATACCTTGGGTTCTCCGTTGGCTTACGATGGTTTCCTTTAAAAATAAAGGCTTACATGATTTTTGAAGGCAATATCCGATATATAACCAGGAATAATAAAAACACTTTCTTTTAAAATTATTTTAATTTATTAGCACTCTCTATCGTTGAGTGCTAAAATACGTTCCAGACAAGTCAGGTGGATACTGTTTATCACCTGCACAGAGCGGAGAAAACTATGACAAACAAAGCCTATACTGTATCTCTAAATCAAGACTCGAACCTCGCCAGCTTCTTGCAAGTGGCGAATAATGCGCCAGTCCTGAGCTCTGAGCATGAGGCCAAATTGGCTCGCAAGTTCAGAGATAATCAGGATGTCGATGCTGCTCGAGAGCTTGTCGTGTCCCAGTTAAGACATGTCGTACATGTGGCTAAAGGATTCACCGGCTACGGACTGCCAGTTGCAGACCTGATCCAGGAAGGCAACATCGGTTTGATGAAGGCGGTGAAAAATTTTGATCCAGATCGTGGCATTCGACTGGTGTCCTATGCGGTGCATTGGATCAAAGCGGAAATCTATGAGTACGTGCTAAGAAACTGGAAGATAGTGAAGGTTGCCACTACCAAGGCGCAACGCAAGCTATTCTTCAATCTACGCAAATCCCGCAAATCGCTGGATGCTATGAGTGAAAAAGACACTCACGAGTTGGCCGAAAACCTCGATGTGCCGGTGAAAACTGTTCGCGAAATGGAGCTGCGCATGACCAGCACCGACGTAGCCTTCGACGGCAGCGATAATAGCGACGATGAGTTTAGCACCAGCCCGGCTGGCTATCTCCCGGATATGCGTTACAACCCGGAAGAGCTGGCGATTGCCTCGCAGACCAGTGACAACAATCGCAGTTCGCTGTTAAGTGCGATCGAACAGCTGGATGACCGCAGCCGAGAGATCGTCCAACGACGCTGGTTGTCCGAAAAAAAGGCAACCCTGCACGAACTCGCCGACGAATACAATGTGTCAGCAGAACGTATCCGTCAGATTGAGAAACGCGCTATGGAGAAAATGAAGCACCAGTTGGCTGCTTAATCTCCAGGATTGCCAACTAGAGGTTAGCGTCACTTAGCTGACCGCAGTATTCGCAGTAAAATAAAGGCCCTTTCTTCGGAAAGGGCCTTTTTCGTGGCCCGGTCTGATTCATCACAGCTAAATTCATGACCAAGCAACACGGTCCATGACTTGCCGGTAATAGCGTTATAGAATGCCTTGATATTTTTGCTTGCCAGACATTCCTCAGCAAGCACCTTTAGTAGAGACAAGTAGTAGAGACACGAAATGAAAAAATACGACCTAATTGTTATCGGTGGTGGTTCCGGCGGCGTGCGTGCTGCACGAATAGCCGCCGGCCACGGTGCCAAGGTGGCGATCTGTGAAGAATTCCGTTATGGGGGCACCTGTGTTATTCGCGGCTGTGTCCCAAAGAAACTGATGGTCTATGCCGCGCATTTCCACGAAGAGTTTTCCGATAGTCGGCACTTTGGATGGAGTTCGAACGTCACCGGTTTCGATTGGAACACCCTGATCAGCAACAAGGATACTGAAATCGATCGGCTTAACAAGATCTATGAGTCCCTGTTGACCAATGCCGGGGTGGAAATACTCTACGGCAGCGCCAGCCTGGTGGATCAGCACACGGTGGCGATTAATGAAGAGCAGCTCAGTGCCGAGACTATCCTGATAGCTACTGGGGGTACGCCGTTTATGCCCGAGATCGAAGGGGTAGAACATGCCATCAGCTCTAATGAGGTTTTCCACCTGGAAGAAAAGCCGGAATCTACATTGGTCGTTGGTGGTGGTTATATTGCTGTGGAGTTTGCCGGCATTTTTAATGGCCTGGGCGTAGACACCCACCTTGCATATCGCGGCCCACAAATATTACGTGGTTTTGATGAAACGGTTCGTAATCACTTGTCTGCCGAGATTCAGAAGAAAGGCATTGACCTGAAACTCGAGACCAATGTCAGCAAGATCGAGCTGACCGACAACGGACAAAAGCAAGTGAGTCTGACTGACGGTAGCGAGTTAATAGTGGATTGCGTATTGTTTGCCACTGGCCGAATCCCGAATATCGACGGACTAAATCTGGCAGAAGTTGGTGTCGAGCTTGGCGGTAAGGGGCAGATCGTGGTTGATCAACAGTCTAAAACCAATGTGGAAAATATCTATGCGGTGGGTGATGTGACCGACCGCATCGCGCTGACCCCGGTAGCGACCATGGAAGGCCACGCGTTCGCCGACAGCCTGTATGGTAATAACCCCCGCATACCGGACCACGAGAATGTGCCTTCGGCAGTATTCTCTCAGCCACCGGTCGCTTCGGTCGGTCTGAGTGAACATGAATCTCGAGAAAAATATGCCAATGTAGATACCTACACTTCTGAATTCAAAATTTTAAAGCACACGCTCACCGATAATACCGAGCGAAGCCTGATGAAACTGATCGTCGATGCAGACAGCGACCGGGTGATTGGTGCGCACATGGTAGGTGCGGATGCTGCAGAAATTATGCAGGGCATAGCCATCGCCATTAAGGCTGGGGCAAAAAAGGCTGACTTTGATGCCACTGTGGGAATTCACCCCAGTTCCGCGGAAGAGTTTTGCACCATGCGCAATAAGGATTAGTTGGGCGGACCGGCTTAAGCCACAATTCAAACCAGACAAGTCATGAGCCGTTACCGCGAAGACGAAAGCCTCGAAGGCTACAAAATGGCGCAGCATGCCAGTGACGACATGCTGCTATTCACTGCCGTAATTGCGGTAGTGATCGGCCTGATCATCAGTTATATCGGTAAGCGGGGCAAGCAGCTGTGGATGCTGGTGTGGGGAATTGGCCTGGTCGTTGTGAGTATCGCCATGGGAGTGGTCACCTGGCTGCAATACGCTGGTTGACAACCCTCACTTACAGGCAATAAGAGCGCCTCTTATCGCTGCCCTACAGACGTTAAAAAGACTGGCACGCCGGGCAATAGAAGGAGCTGCGTTGGCCAATCGTTTTGGCCTTGATGGTGGTCGAGCAGCGCAAGCAGCCCTCACCCGCACGCCCATAAACAAATAATTCCTGTTTGAAATAACCTGGGCTGCCGTCGGCCTGGGTAAAATCATTCAGCGTTGTCCCTCCCGCTTTAATGGCGTTAGCAAGCACCAACTTGATGCATTCGGCCAGTCGCTGATAGCGCGCACGACTGAGCCGCCCGGCCGTCAGTGTGGGTCGCACACCCGCCAGGAACAGCGCCTCACTGGCATAGATGTTGCCCACGCCCACCACTACCTGGCCATCCATAATAAGATTCTTGACTGCCACGCGCCGACCGCGCGAGCGCCGAAACAATATGTCACCATTAAACGCATCGGTTAATGGTTCTGGTCCCAGGTTTGCCAGCAGTTTGTGTTCTGCTACAGGAGGCTTCAGCAATAAGCAACAACCAAAACGGCGCGGGTCATTCAGACGTAAAATGTGTTGCTGATTTAACTCGATATCCAGGTGATCATGCTTGCCGGCCGGCTGATCCACGCTCAACACACGCAGGCTGCCAGACATGCCGAGGTGCAACATGATAGTGCCGCGATCGGTGTGAATCAGGATGTACTTCGCGCGTCGTTCACAGGCGGATATTTTCTCATCGCACAGTTTTTGCAGAGGCCGCACAGGTACCGGCCATCTCAATGACGGATTCCGTACCCGGATATCGGTGATGGTGGCATCCTGTAAATACGGTTGGATGCCGCGCAGTGTTGTTTCTACCTCAGGAAGTTCAGGCATGGTGGGAGCGGCCGCAACAAGGGGAACCAGGCGTCAAGCTTCTTTACTGACAACAGGCATGTTTACAGCGGTTTCGGTTTCGTCTTTTTCACCCTTGAGACGTGGCATCTTTTCAGCCTTGTCGTCCGTTTTGTCTGCTGCTTTGTCGCTCACCTGAGGCAGGGTCGAACTACTTAAGGCCTGCATACCCACGCGATACATTTGCAGCGCCTTTCCGCTTTGATTTTCAGCTTCGTAGACTTCGCCTAAAACCGAGTAGGCAGCGGGCAGTCGTCCCTGGCTAATTGCTGTCTGTAAATACGATTTAGCCTCCTCGAGCATCTTGGCGGATTTCGCCAGGCGGCCTGCAGCCAGGTTTAAATGAGGATTCTCTGGGCGGGCCATCAACCAGCCCTCTATCCGGCGTAGCAATTTCTGCGGCTTTTCAACATTCAGGCGACCATAGGTGTCCACCAGGGCGTCACTCCAGTCTGTGCCAAGCGCAGATCTGATAAGCTTTTCAGCGCTGGCATCTTCGCCCTTTGCCACCAAGCCTTTTACATAGATGGCGATATTTTCCAGTCTTTTTCGTTGTGGGCGTGGTAGAGCTTTCCAGGCCGACTGGATATCACCGGCCTCAGTCAAACTGTTTGCATAGAAGCTATCCTGTAACTCTACCAGCATGGCCTCCGGTAATGCACGCTGCTTTTTCGCCAGCGGTAACAGCTGTTGAATTTCCTGCCAGTTATTGCTTTGCTGATGAATCTGCACCAGCATTGCGGTGTATTGAGGATTGTTTTTACCCAGCTCCGAGATATCTTCCAGGGTTGCCCTCGCTGCCTCCATCTGGCCTTCGCGTTCGTGCAGCCTGGCCTTTGTCAGACCAATAGCCAGACGTTCTTCCGGTGCCGCAGCATAGGCCTCGCTCAAGTACTGGTCTCGTTGTTCAACCCGGCCTTGTTCCTGTGCTGCCCGCGCAGCTGCCAGGTAATTTACGTAGGGAATGTGGCTGTGTTCAGACTTTGTAGTGAGCTGTTTTTCGGCGCGACGCCAATCACCTTTTATCAGTGATAAATATCCTGCACCAAACTGGTCATCCGCCTGGTTCCTATTGCGACGTTGCTGCCATTTTGCCAGCGAGTCGGGTGACCGCCAGATCAGCCGGGCCAACCAGAGCAGGAAATACAACACGATGACCAGGCCAATGATTATCAACAGCAGACCCAGCACCTTTACTTCCACCACATAGTTACCGAGGTACATCTTGACGTAATTGTCAGGATAAAGCTCATTGATCCGCAGCGCGCCATAACCAAACACGCTGGCCAACAAGATGACAATGATCATGCGCATGACTACTGCCCACCCTGGATATTTTGCAGCAATTCGAAGGAACCAGTAACCACCGGCAGGTCGGCATTAAGCGATTGGTTGGCGGCTTCATTGAGCTGATCCAGCACCGAGCTAACGGTCGGATCGTTCAGATCGAAATACTCTTGCAACCAGGTGGTGGCGTCCGTGATGCCGCTTTCAAACACTTGTCCCTGGCCCTGCAACAAGGCAAGTTCAGCTTTTGCCAGCATAAGCTGCAAATTCTGGTTCAGAAAATAGCGCTGCTCTGGTGCCAGCAGTGGCTTGGGAGGCTGATCAACGCGCTGGATATTAATTTGGTTAACGATATCACCCCAGAACTCCTTGAGCGCCCCACGCCATCCAGCAGCTGATTCGGCTGGCGCCTGGTTGAACGTGGTCTGTTGTTGTTCTGGCTCATTTGCCAGCGGTAAGTTGGGCACCGATTTTGCTATGGTGCGCAGCGTACCACTCAGGCTTTCCAGGTCTGGCAAAGCTACATTTCTCAGGGCACTGATCTCCTCGTTTATCTTGGTGCGTACCACCGAGTAACGCGGATCAGTGAGGGATTTCAACAGGCCGTCGGCTAGTACCAGGGCGTTGATAGCAGACTCAGTATCACTGCCAAACACCACGTTGTTGTTGGCAATTCGTAACAGGTGCGAGACCTCATCCACAACGTACTGATTCGACCCGCGCTGCATATCACTGGTCAGGGTCTCGATCGACTCGTCCAGTTCTTGCTGCCGATCCTGCACCGCACGAATCTGCTCGGCCACGGCGGTCTCGATGGCTGTTGCGCGTTCACGCAAACTGGCCTGGGTAACAACGTTTGACTGATCTTTCTGGAGCCTGGCAACCATGTCTCCGATTCTCGCCACCTGGCTGCCGATGTCACTGACACCGGCCTGCAGTTTGGAATTTTGTGCCACCCGCGTCACCTGGTTCTCGTACCAGGTATAAGCAGAACCGGCCAGCGCCGCCAACGCTATCAGTATGGCCAAAATGCCAAGCACACCACCACCTTTTTTCCGCTCCGCCGGCACTATCGGGGCTGCTGCAGCCGGCGCTGGGGCGGCAACTGTTTCACGTTTCACTGCCTTTTTAGCCGTTTTCTTTACTGGTTTTTTTGCTGGGGTCGACGCCTCTGACTCTGGCGTGGAATCCGGGGCATTGGTCTCTGAATCAGTCATAACTGTGACGTTGTCTAACGGGATAAGTGAGGATAGTTTACAGGTTCGTGCAGGTCGTGCTCAGCATATTGAGCGCATATATTACATCTGGTTCCATTGCACCAGAAAGCTAGCGAAAATACTAACACAGGGCAGATAATGCGCCTATTAACCAGCCGGGATAAAGCCCGACTTTGGCGGTGAATTTACAATTGTTTAGGAATCAGCGCCTGCGGCAGGATTGTCATGGCTTCCACCAAAGGCAATCATCATATCTTTGTTGGATGGTGTTTTTGCTATCCGCACCCGATGCGTCCAGCCCGCTGCGATGGCGGTGTCGGCAATTCTTTGACTGCCAGCAACCAGAGTGGCATCTGCAAATCGTTCGAGATGCTCGCTGACCAGCTGCATAAAATTCTCTGCACTCTCGGCGCTATGCAAAAACACACCTTCGATGCGTTTGTGTGCCTCGAGCATATCTTGCATGCGATCCTGCGCATCATCCGGCATTCGGTGCGTGTACACATCGACATGATCAACCTGTGCTCCGCGTTTACGCATTTCTTCGGCTGGCCACTCCAGGCCCTTGGTACCGCGCACGATAACGATTTTCCGATCACTCAGGTCAGCCAGCTGCTTCACGGCCAGCAGCGCTTCGGCGCCCGTGCCGACAGCCGGGAACAGGGCGTCAATCTCATATTTGTATAATTGTTTAGCCGTTTCTGGCCCAACCGTCATCACCCGTACTGCTGGAGGTATCTTGCTCCCAGATTGCTGCAGAATCGACATGCCTATCTCTACTGCATTACGAGACACAAAGACAATATCGGTATAGCGATCCAGGTTAGCGAACAGGTCCGACACAACATCATTGATGCGTGGTTTTACCTGCATAGTTTGTACCGGTACTGCCTGGTACTCCAGGGTCTGCAGGATAGAGGCAGTATTCCCGAGGTAGCGGCTTTGCCGGGTCAATACCACAACCGGTCGATCAACCATGGGCACCTGCAGTGGCGCCCGTTCGATGGACTGGAGAATCTTGCGCGCGCCCTGCTGGAGCAGGTCCTTTGCAACCTGCTTGCCCAACTGCGCGGCGCTGCCTGCGGTCAGGGTCGGACTCACCATGTTGCTGGTCAGCGTTTTTGACCCATCGAGCGCCGCGACCATCCCACGCATGCGTATTTTCCCCTTAATGACTTCGGCGAAGCCAGCAATAGGTACCTGACAACCGCCCTCAAGGCTTTTATTCATCTCGCGCTCAGCAGCCAGGAACAACTCGCTTTCACGATTGTGCAACGGCTGCAACAAAGCACGTGTTTGTTCATCGTCGCTGCGGCACTCGATCCCGACAATTCCCTGGCCAACGGCCGGGAGACACAGTTCAGGTGTTATATATTGCTTGATTCGATCTTCCAGCTCTAAACGAATCAAACCAGCAGCAGCCAGAATGATAGCGTCGTACTCTCCTGCGTCGAGTTTTGCCAGGCGGGTATTAACATTGCCCCGCAATTCAGCAAACTCAAGCTTGGGAAAGGCATTACGTAGTTGCGCAACGCGGCGCAGACTGGAAGTGCCGACCCGGGCGCCCTGCGGCAATGCATAGAGATTTTGATAGTCGTTGGAAACAAAGGCATCTCTGGGGTCTGCCCGTTCGCAGACGACAGGAATTTCCAGGCCTTCAGGCAGCTCCACCGGCACATCCTTCATGGAATGCACGGCGATGTCGGTTTCGTTGTTGAGCAAAGACACTTCGAGCTCTTTTAAAAACAAGGCTTTGCCACCTGCATTGGCCAGGCTGCGATCAAGCAGTTGATCCCCTCTTGTGGTCATCCCAACGATTTCTACCTGCAGGTCGGCATGGGCATTTTGCAGTTCCTGTTTTACAAAATTTGCCTGCCATAACGCCAAAGGGCTGTTACGAGTGGCGATCCGTATCAAACTCATAAGTTGGGAAGAGGAAGTTCGAATTGTTGGGTCGCTAACTGTAGCACAAGGCTTTATTTTGGGGGATTTTTTTAATCCCGCAGGTCTGACATTCGAGCAGTCATCGGCTCGATCTCAATTAGCCGCTCGTTTATACTCACAGGTCGAATTTCGCACATGTTTTACTCACCAAGCCGATAGCTCGGCCAACACCAATGTCTGATAAAAAATCTCCTGTGGACCAGCCTGAGCAGGTCGACCGAAACAGCCAGCAACAGCCCAAACAAAAGCTGTGGGGAGGGCGCTTCCAGGAACCGACCAACGAATTGGTTGAAGCATTTACCGAGTCAATCAGTTTTGATTCGCGGCTTTATCGGCAAGACATTCGCGGCTCCATCGCGCATAGCAAAATGCTGGCGAAGATTGGTGTTTTGACCGAACAGGAAGCGGACCAGATCGAACAGGGCCTGGTGTCCATACGGGAGCAAATTGATAAGGGATCGTTTGGCTGGTCGAAGAGCCTGGAAGACGTGCACATGAACATAGAGGCACGCTTGAGTGAAAACATTGGCGAAGCCGGGAAGAAATTACACACGGGTCGCTCGCGCAACGACCAGGTCGCTACCGACATCCGCCTCTACCTGCGTGATGCCAGCGACCAGCTGATAGCGCACTTAAAACAGTTACAAAGCAACCTGCTTGACCTGGCAGACCCGGAAGTGGATACCATCATGCCTGGGTTCACGCATTTGCAGGTAGCACAGCCCATTAGCCTGGCGCATCACCTGCTCGCCTGGAATGAAATGCTGGAACGCGATGTTGAACGATTCGCCGAAGGCCGCAAGCGAATCAATGTGATGCCGCTGGGTTCGGCCGCACTGGCAGGCACCAGCTTCCCGCTGGATCGCGATTTCACCTGCGAGCTACTGGAGTTTGATCGGCCATCACGTAATTCCCTTGATGCTGTTTCGGACCGTGATTTCCTGATCGAGTTTGCCTCCAGCGCCAGCCTGGTAATGATGCATCTGTCACGCATGTGCGAGGAGATCATTCTGTGGGCCTCTGAAAGTTATAAATTCATCACTATCGGCGATGCATTTTGCACTGGCTCGAGCATCATGCCGCAGAAGAAAAACCCGGACATCGCGGAACTGGTCCGCGGCAAGAGTGGTCGGGTTATCGGCAACTTGCAGGCCCTGTTGGTGCTGATGAAATCTCAACCGCTGGCCTATAATCGTGACAACCAAGAAGACAAGCAACCCATTTTCGATACCGTCGACACCCTGGGTTCCTCGCTAAAGGTATTTGCTGCCATGGTCCCCAGTATCAGCTTTAACCGTGACCGTATGTACCAGGCTGCGCTTAAGGGCTATGCCACAGCGACCGATTTAGCGGAATACCTGGTACGACTTAATGTGCCGTTTCGCGATGCGCACGAGATTGTCGGATCTGCGGTGCACTATGCCATTGAACAGGACAAGCCGTTGTCTGAGCTGAGCATTGAGGAGTTACAATCGTTTGGTTCCATGATCACTGATGATGTCTACGAAGTACTCAGCCTGGAAGGTTCGGTTAATGCCCGTAGTCACTTTGGTGGCACAGCTCCGGGCCAGGTACGCCAGGCGTTAACCGCCGCTCGGCAACGCCTCTCAGGAACGGAATAAAACGTATCTGACTCCCTACCGGAAGCCGAATTAGGATACACTTTCATCCACTAACAACCTCCGCATAATCACCAATGAAAAATTCATTCACTAGCTGGTTGAAACTCAGCTTACTCCTCACTGGCATCGCTCTGTTCGCGGCCTGCGGCCAAAAGGGTCCGCTTGAAATTGAACCCCAGGACTCAATCCAGGAAGACGTTTCGGAAGACACTATCTAGCAGTAGTATTAATCGAGTTAGCGGCAGTTTGGTCCGGGTCTGGCACGCCTGTCACTGCTCGCCTGCTGCCCTGACTTCTTCAAAATACCGCGCTGGAGTTCATTGCTGGTTGTCTATCAGTCAGCGCCGAATTATCTGGCGCATGCGTAGCCACAACTGGTCGCCTTATTTTCATTAGCCTGCTGTAATATTCGTATCCATCATGTCGCAGTTTTCCTACCTCAACGGTAGCTTGCATGCCGAGCAAGTGCCGCTCACAGACATCGCCGAACAGATTGGCACACCCTGTTACGTCTATTCCAGGGCTGCGCTGGAGCACCAGTGGAACACCCTTGACCAGGCTTTTGGCGACCACGAACACTTGATCTGTTATGCCGTCAAGGCCAACAGCAATCTGGCCGTGCTAAACGTGCTGGCCCGTCTCGGATCGGGGTTTGATATCGTTTCGGCAGGTGAATTACGCCGGGTGATAATGGCGGGGGGAGACCCGGCTAAAGTAGTCTTATCAGGCGTTGCCAAGTCTCGCGCCGAATTGGAGTACGTAATAGAGAATCAAATACGCTGCATTAACGTGGAGTCCATCGCCGAGCTGGAGCGCATCGAGGAAGTTGCAGCCGCCGCGGGAACCACGGCGAAAATTGCTCTGCGGGTCAATCCAGATGTCGACGCACAAACCCACCCCTATATTGCTACCGGTCTGGAACAATCAAAGTTTGGTGTGCCGATGCAAGATGCCCTGGCAACCTATCAGCGTGCGGAAGAACTTCAGCATATCGAAATCTTCAGCATCGCCTGCCACATTGGCTCTCAAATCACCAATCTAGCTCCTTATAAAGATGCGGTTAACCGGGTACTAGAATTGGTCAGCCAGCTTTCAGATATCGGCATATCGATCCAGCAGCTGGATTTGGGCGGCGGCCTTGGTATTGATTACCAGGGAGAATCACCACCTACTGCTGAAGCCTATGTCAACACCCTGATTGACACAACGCGAGCCAGCGGCATCAATTTGCCGATCGCGATCGAACCTGGCCGTTACATCGCTGGCAATGCCGGCGTGCTCTTAACCACAGTTGAATATCTGAAACACAACAGCAGTAAGAATTTTGCCGTGGTGGATGCGGGCATGAACGATTTGCTGCGGCCGTCGCTGTACCATGCCTATCACGAGATCGTAAACGTGAAAGAACATCCCGAGAATAAACCGAGTGTCTATGATGTTGTAGGGCCGGTCTGCGAGTCTGCTGATGTGCTTGGATATGATCGCCACCTATCAGTGCAGGCCGACGACCTGCTGGCCGTAATGTCGACGGGTGCCTATGCTTTTGCCATGGCATCCAATTACAATTCGCGGGTTCGACCACCGGAAATCATGGTCGATGGGAATGATATGCATATCGTCAGGCGTCGCGAAACACTGGAAGAATTGATGCAAGCCGAGGCGGTACTGCCATGACCAACCCCTTATTGAATTTTGATCAGCTGCCATTCTTTGGCAAGATCGATGCCTCCCATGTTATCCCCGCACTTGAACAGGTGTTGGATGAAGCCCGTAGCACTATTAGTCAGCTGGAGAGCATTGATGAGCCTGGTTGGCGCAATTTTGCCGCCGTAATGGAAGAAATGGATGAGCGAATAAGTCGAGTGTGGTCCCCAGTGAGTCACTTGAACGGTGTGCAGGACAGCGATGAATTACGTGAGGCATATAAACAAGGGATCGAACTGCTAACCGCCTATCATTCAGAAGTCAGTCAGAACCCAGCGCTGTTTCAGCAATATAAGAGCCTTGCAGACAGTGCAGCATTTGCCAGGTTGACGGCTGCACAACAAAAAATAATTACCAACAGCCTGTTGGAGTTCCGCCTTGGCGGTGCTGAACTGGCTGCTGACGATCAGGATCAATTAACCGGGATTAACCAACAGTTATCACAACTGAGCACTCAGTTTGAACGCAATCTGCTCGATTCCACGCAGGCCTGGAGTCGAGTGATCACTGATGCTGATGAACTTTCTGGTCTGCCCAAGAGCGCACAGGATATGGCGCGGCAGAACGCCGAAGCGGAAAGCGAGGAGGGGTGGCTTTTCAATCTGCAGATTCCATCTTACCTGGCGATTATGCAGCACGCGGACAACGCCGAGTTACGCCGCGAGATGTATCAGGCCTATGTGCAACGCGCTAGTGAGTTAGTGCATGACGCCGCTTTTGACAATGCGCCAATCATTGATGAAATTCTGGCACTGCGCCTGCGCAAAGCTAGCTTACTCGGCTATGAAAATTACGCAGACTATTCCCTGGTCAAAAAAATGGCCCGATCCAGCGAACAGGTTCTGGACTTCCTGCAAGAGCTTGCAGCGCATGCTCGCCCTGTCGCAGAAACTGAACTAACCGAGCTGAAAGAGTTTGCCCATGAACGTTACCGGGTCAACGAATTACAGGCCTGGGACATCAGCTACTATTCGGAACGCTTGCGTGAACACCGCTATGCTTTTAATGATGAGCAGGTAAAACCCTATTTCCCGGTTGGCCAGGTTTTTGACGGCTTGTTTGAAATCACCCGGCGACTGTTTGGTATTGAAATCCGCTCAAATGATGCCCCGACTACCTGGCATGATGACGTGGTGTGTTTTGATCTTTATGCAGAACAAGACCAAGTGTACATCGGCAGCTTTTATGCCGATCTGTATGCGCGCAAGCATAAGCGCGGCGGCGCCTGGATGGACACCTGCATTCATCGACGCAAAAAGGGCGAAGTATTACAGCACCCGGTGGCTTTTCTCACCTGCAATTTTGCGCCACCGATCGGTGAAACGCCCGCTCTGCTCAGTCATGACGAGGTGGAAACACTGTTTCATGAGTTTGGACACAGCCTGCACCATCTACTCACGCAGGTTGATGAAATGAGCGTGGCGGGAATTAACGGTGTGGCCTGGGATGCGGTTGAGTTACCCAGTCAGTTCCTGGAAAACTGGTGTTGGCATGAGGATAGCATCCAGCTGATTTCACAACACTATCAAACAGGCGGACCCATCCCAACCGATTTGCTGGACAAGATGCGCGCCGCTAAAAACTTCCAATCTGGCATGCAGACCCTGCGCCAGGTAGAGTTCGCCCTGTTCGATATGTTGTTACACAGTGAATACTCGCCGCTGGAGCAAGACCGGGACGCACACTTGGAAGATGTGCAGACCCTGCTAGATCATGTGCGGACCCAGGTGGCTATTTTTCAACCACCTGCCTACAACCGCTTTCAAAACAGTTTTGGGCATATTTTTGCCGGAGGCTATGCAGCAGGCTATTACAGTTACAAATGGTCTGAGGTATTGTCGGCAGATGCGTTTGGGCGTTTTGAAGAAGAAGGGATCTTTAATTCAAAGACTGGGGATGATTTTCTCAGGGCCATTCTTCAACGCGGCGGGGTAGATGATCCTAACGAGCTATTTTTCGAGTTTCGGCAACGCGCTCCAGAACTCACACCCCTACTCCGACATTCAGGGCTGATAGCGACTGGTAATTTATAACGAACTGCGCTATTTATAGAGCATGATCAAGCATTTAGACACTCAATTACAGCATTTTCTTCTCGGGTTGACGCTGAGCATTGCCTTGATGGGAGCGACTGGCGACGCATGGGCAGCCAAGCTTTACAAGTGGGTTGATGAAGACGGGAATATTTCGTACCAGGCTGAAAGGCCTCCCAGCAACGCCACCGTGCTGGAAGAAAGTGAACTGAAAACGACCACCCCGACTGCGGCTTCACCCTCCGCTGTTGCTGCCGCAGCGGAACGTAATCCAGTAGTTGTCTATACGGTGGCCAATTGTGACAACTGCGAGATTCTCTTATTGCGCCTCAAACAATTAGGCATTCCCACCTCGGAACAATCGCTACTAAACGAAGAAGTACAAGCTCGGATATTGGATCTCTCGGGGAAATTGGCCGCACCGACCCTGTTTATCGGCGATCGCTTGATTGAATCCATCACCCAGGACAATCTTGTTGAAGCGCTGGATGCCGCCGGCTACGAGGTGACTCCCAAGCGCAATCCAAACGCTGACCGCGAAGAAGCTTCGGTATTCTCCAGGCCAGACCCCGACGAGGTCCAACAAGGGCCCGCCACCACTCAGTAGCTGAAGCTGCTACATCGAAAATGAAAATTGCCAGCTGGAATGTAAATTCCCTGCGCGTTCGCCTCGAACACACATTAACCTGGTTGCAGGACAATCAGCCAGACCTGTTGTGCCTGCAGGAATTAAAGCTACCTGACGCTGATTTCCCGGTTGATGCTTTTACCGAGGCGGGCTATCACAGCGCTTTTACCGGGCAGAAAACATATAACGGTGTGGCGATTTTGAGCAAGGAACCACTCGAGAACGTGGTCACCGACCTGCCCGGTTATGAAGATCCGCAAAGACGGTTTATCAAAGCGGAATATCAAGGTATCACCATTGTCGATGTTTATGTACCAAATGGGCAGGCACTGGATTCGGATAAATTCATCTACAAACGCGAATGGTTTACCCATCTGCAAGCTGCCATGCGCAGCCTGTTGCAGGCAAATGAGAATGTGGTGTTGGTAGGCGACTTCAATATTACGCCCAGCGACCTGGATGTGCATGATCCCGCGCGCTGGCGAGGTAAGATTCATTGCAGCGATATTGAACGACTTATGCTGCAGAAGTTGATGTCAGAAGGCTTGTTCGATAGTTACCGACTGTTCCACGATGACGCCGAGCATTTCTCATGGTGGGATTACCGTGGCGGTGGCTACAATCAAAATGAGGGTCTGCGCATTGATTTGATTTTGAGCTCTTCCGCCATGATCGATCGAGCTACCAGGTGTTACATCGATGAAGCACCGCGCAAACTGGAGCGGCCCTCCGACCATACGCCAGTGGTAGCAGAATACCAGCTGGACTGAACAGGCGACGACCCTGGCTACCACAAGCTTCTATCATAGCGCCTGATAATCTTGCTAAGATAGCGTTTCCCAACATTCCTGACAGATCCGTCCTGCGGCAGCAGGGTGGTTACCTCCCTGCCCTTACTCGTGGCTATTCCGTTGATGCGGCAGGTCGCGTTCATTTAACAATTCTAATGATGATTGTTTTAAACAGTCCGGTGAACAGGATTTGGCTATGAAATCAGTTTTCGAAGCGTCTACAGGTATCGAGGCGCATATGATCAAAAACTTGCTGGCCCTCAATGAATTAACCAGCGAAGTATACGGTGAACATTTACAGGGCGGGGTTGGCGATCTGCAGGCGGTGGGAATTGTTAGGGTAATGGTTGCTGAGGATGATTATCATCAAGCGCGCGAAATCATTGCCGAGTGGGAGGCCGACCACCCTGAACCCTCGGTTGTAGACGAACCAGGTACGGATCAGAAGGCTGGCACGCGAGGTTTCGGTAGCGACCTACTGGCATTTATAGTCGGTGCGGCGGCGATGTTTTTTATCCTTAAAATGCCGTTCACCAGTGAGGGGATTGACTATAACGGGGATGGCGTACTGGATGAGGAATATCAATATGCCGGAAACTACCTGAAATCTGCCAGGTTTGATCAAAACCGCGATGGAAAATACGATGCGATTTATAAATACAACCAACGCGGTCTCCTGAGAACCGCCGTGTTTGATCAAGATTTTGATGGAACGCACGAAACCCTATGCGGCTATAAGGAGGGGAATACTCTCTGGTGTCGCACTGATTTCGATGACAATGGCGACGCTGAGATCAAGGAGCAGTATTATCATGGTGTGCTGGTATCTGCCGACATTCATGATATGAAAAGCGGCATATTGCACAGCAAACTTCACTACCGGGCTGGAAACCTGGTCAGGGCCGAACAAGATTTGGATGGCGATGGTGTATTTGAGTCCACACAATATTACGATGCCCATAGATACGCCAAGACGGATGATGCCGAATAGGTAAAGACCTCTAAAAATTGTGCCCAAAACGAAGATTGGCACTTTTTTGTAAATATCACCCAAACGAGTGATTCGCGAGTTTTAGCGAATAAGTAGAATTTCCTCATTGATTAGATATAGGGGAAGCTTATGAAACTCATGGTCACAAAACAGGATGAATCGGTAATATGCTGGCTGCCAGACGGCAATCGCGTTGAGGTCACTATGGTCAGCATGCAAGGTGATGATGCGACACCGGAGATTGACTTTGTACAAGCCGTTCGCTTGTTACAACAACACACCAAGCTACTCACAGTAGCGGCTTAAGAACATCAAAAACGGTGCCAGTAAGAGTAAGCCACCGTTAATCACAGACTTTAGTGTATTAATCCAAGGGGGTTTTCAGGGGGAAAAGTTGATCAAACGGGATTGATTTCTGAGCGATCAACAAATTGCAGTGATTCGAAGTTCCAGACAGGGAGTTTGGAAGAATCCATGAGCCAGGCATCTGCAGAATTAGGGAGCTGCAGATGCCTGGGCTTTTAACCTGGGCTTAAAGCTTCGGGGAGTAAGTCAACGGATTGGCCCACGACTAAACAGAATTACTGCCAGCGGAGTCGGCGGGACATATTGAAATAAATAATTTTCAGTTATGTAAAGGACGGCCGTCGTCACAAACAGAGCACTCTGCTCTATTGACGATCTATAGATAAGGAGGATTGAAATGACAAAGTTAGTAACCTTGATCAATAAACTATCTGGCCCTAAGACAGTATTATTGCTTACTGTGCTTGCCCTTTCGGGATGCGCGATAAGTAATGATCTGACCAACGGCTCTTCACCAAAACCGCCGGGCAAAGACAATACCAAACTCACTATATGCGAGGGCAAGGAATCAGACACTCAAACCACACTGATACTGCCGCGACGCGAAGCCGAGCAGCGAATTCGCCAACAAGGGGCAACGCCTGGCATGTGCAATATTACGGTGGTTAAAGCGGGCGAAGGTGCCACCATTGAAGGGGAAGGCGGGGTAAGTCTGACCATCGAGCCAGGCACCCTGCCATATGATGCCGAGATCGGCATCGTCGCCATCTCACCAGAGGACTTTGTCGCCGATCCCGGCAAGATGAAATCAGCCGGTGCGGTAGAAATCGTTTTTCGTCCACTGCCGTTCGATTCTGTGTTGATCCCACCCAAAAGAGCTTTCACGGTTTCTTTGCCAACACCTGAGGGTCTGCCGTTGGAAACAACTCTTTTAGTGGCCCAGGAAATCCTGGCCGACTCCCTGGGGAATCCCCGGCGGAAAATCCCGGCCAGCATGAAGGAGCAGTTTATGGCAACCGGGGTCGCTTATGCCAATGATAAACGCATCACCACCGCGCCTAAGAAAATATTCCGCGGCATCACCAATGGTGGGCGCTTCAATTTTATGATCCTCGAAACCGGATTTGTAACCGGCTCAGTCTCCGATGCCAGCGGGCCACGCCCGAATGTCGTAACCGTTAGCAACAACACCAATACCATCGTGTCGGTGACCGATGGCTCCGGAAACTATGCCTTGCCGATCAGTGGCGGTTGCCCGTGTGCTTTTACCGTCAACGGCTTTGATCCGTTTCGTGGCGCGACAGGCAGCGCCAGTGGCACCATTCCAACTGATGGCGCCACGGCTTCTGCCAACCTGTTGTTGGCGCCGATGCCAACGCCTGCGATTACCCGTGATGGTATCCGCAATGGCGGTTTTGAACGTGGTGATCTTTCCAGTTGGGCGCAAGCCGGTAACACTATCGTGCGTCAGTCGCTGGTTGCCAGTGGTGGAGTGATTCGCCCTACTGAAGGTCAATGGATGGCTGATATCAATACCAGTGAACTGGCGGCTGGGGAAATTGGCTCGAGTTTGTCACAAAGCTTTAGAGTCCCGGCTGGCGTTGGCAACTTGAGTTTTGATTTTAATTTTGTCAGCGAGGAGTTCCCGGAGTGGGTTGGCTCTCAATACAACGACGCGTTTACCGCAACGGTTACCACACCAAATGGCGAAACGACGTTTGCCCAGACCAGTGTTAACTTGGCACAAAACGTGGGCTTGATTGGCGATTGCAATTTCCCAGCGGGCGACACCACCTGCGGACAAACTGGCTGGCTGCAGGGTACCGTTGATCTGTCGCCCTTTGCTAACGTCGCTTTTCCTATCACCGTTAACCTGGTGTTTGGAACCACGGATGCCGGCGACAATATCTATGACACTCATGTGTTGGTCGACAATATGCGTTTTTCAACGGTTTTCATCGATGCCAAGTTCTTGCAGGGCCCAACGATAGCCGCGACTGCAAATCTGGCCCGGGTTCAGACCGAGACCCTGGGTGCGAATGAAATTTTGTCGCAAGCGGGAATGAACGTACAAATTCGTAATACCCAAACGGTCAACACCACCGATGCACTGGTAGACACAGACGTCACCTGGACTACTGGACCAGCCTGTGCTGGCGGTGGTGTGAATGGTAATCTGACTGCAGAACAGACGGCGGTATTAGCATTAGCTCGTAGCGGCACAGCAACCGATGTGAACATTTACTATACCCGCAACCTCACGGGCGGTGCGGCGGCGGCCTTTGCCATCGGACCCGATGACTTTTGTGCTTCCGTAAACATCCTGGTGAATTCTGGCGCGTTACTACGCGACATCCAGGGTGGATGCACTGCAGGCGGTCATACCCTGGCCCACGAACTGGGACATCTACTGATCAGCCCGCAAACGGCTGCGAATGCATTGGAGCATGGCGCGGCGGTTGGCAACTTTATGTCCGGTAACTGCGCTACGCCACTACTGGGCAATCTTAATCGTCAGCAATCCGCCAACCTGAATCGGGCCGGCGCACCAATGTTGTTGCCCTGATTGACGATTTACATCAAATCCTACCCTTGGCAGGTCTGGGCCGAACGCTGGTGATCCAACAGCACTGCGCCCGGGCCTGCCAAAACACCTTCTATAAAGAACTACTGCGCTAAACTTAGACCTTCTTCCTCGGTTCCGATTTGGCTTTAGTCTTCGCTTTGGCTGCTGGTTTATCGTTTACACGGTTGGCTGCAGAAGCAGTGTTCTTGCCTGTCGATTTTGACTTAGCTGATTTGTCCGCAGATGCTTTCTTTGCAAGGTCAGAATGAGTCTTCGATGCTGCTTCTGGTTTTGCTTTTGAAGGCTCTTGCGCCGGTGCAGACTGATGTTTTTTTGGTGGCGCGTCGTTCTTCGCTGCCTGCGCTGCGACCGGGCTGCTTTGGTCAGTAAGCCCTGGTGCGATATTCTCTGGTCGACACAAGGTCGTTGCTCCTACCGACATATGTTGATACAAGTCCTGATACTGATTGGCCATGGCCTTGAATTTTTTCGAGGTTTCCTCAAAATGCGCTTCTACCTGCTCCTGGTAGTCTTCCATTTCTTTTTTGATTTTAGTCGGCGAGGCACTGCCGCTGCCAAGCTTGTTTACCAGTAGCATGGCACCGACGCCTGCCAGCACTCCGGCGACAAAAATAGTGATAGCGGTTAGCAATTCAATTTCAAACATAATACGGCTAGATTATTGTTGGTCCCCCGGTCTATATAGGGGCCTGTAAAGAAAAAAGCGAGTCTATCATTAATTAATTTTTACCCATGAATTTTTCGACACAGAATTTAGATGGACTATACTAGGATGACCGCGGGGAAAATAATAATGTGAACCTGATTTAGGGAAACACCATGAATCACCAACCTATCGTCAATTTGCTGTCAGGGTTTCTGGCCAGCACCAAGCAAACCAGCCGTGTAAATATCCGTACTCTTGTGTGTCGGGGGCTGACTGCTGCTGTTCTGTTTACAGCGAGTTTCAATACTGCTATCGCTGATGTGGTTGAAATATCAGACGCCAGCCTGACCATGAACGAAGAGTTGCGGCGAGATATTTTCGAGACACTGCGATACCTGCAATCCCGACACTACACGCCCAATAAGCTCGACGATGAGTACTCCGCCAGAACACTGGACAGCTATCTGAAACTGCTGGATCCCAACAAGATTTATTTCACGCAACAGGATGTCGATGGCTTCCAAAAATACCGTCACCAACTGGATGACCTGCTAAAGCGTCGTAATGCCGAGGTAGCGTTCGATATTTTCAAAATCTTCCGGCAGCGAATGGATGAACGTACCGAACTGGTTCTGAAATTAATTAACCAGGATTATGACTTTACCCTGGACGAAAGCCTCAATATTGATCGTGATACCTATCAATGGGCTGACACTGAAGCACAGCTACATGAGACCTGGCGCAAACGTATCAAGAATGACACGCTGCAGCAGTTGATGGCAGAAACCCCGCTGGAAGAAATACGTGACAATCTGACGCGGCGCTATAAACGTCAGCGCGACGTCACGTTCCAGTTGAAAGCAGATGAGGTATTCGAATGGTTTATGAATGCCTACGCGCGCGAGTTGGGTCCACACACTCAGTATATGTCGCATGTTACCGCAGAGAATTTCCGCATCAGTATGTCGCTGTCACTGGAAGGTATCGGCGCGGCACTCCAGACTGACCAGGACTACACAGTAATCAATCGTATTATCAAGGGTGGCCCAGCTGAGCAAAGCGGGAAAATCAAACCTGAAGACAAAATTGTTGGTGTCGCGCAAGACGGCGAAGAGATGGTCAACGTGATTGGCTGGCGGCTGATGGACGTGGTGCAAATGATTCGCGGTGACAAAGGCACCAAGGTAACTTTGCAAATCCTCAAAAACGGCGCCACACCAGGATCACCGCCGGAGACTTTAACGCTGGTCCGAGATGTGATTCAGCTTGAAGACCAGGCTGCAAAGCTCAGCCAGGTAGAACTGCCCGATGGCGAGCAAGCCAAACTCTACTCGGTTATCAGCATTCCATCATTTTACTCCAACTCCGGCCAGGCAAGACCAGGTGCGAAATACACTGCGACCACGCACGATGTTCGCAAGCTTCTCAAAGAGGTGGACAAGAGTGACAGTGAAGGCCTGATCATCGACTTACGTGGCAACGGCGGTGGCTACCTCAATGAGGCCATCAGTCTGACCGGCTTATTTATTCCCCAAGGACCAGTGGTGCAGGTGGTGCAGTCCAACCGTAAACGACAAGTGTTAAAAGACCGTGAACCATCGGTTTCCTATGATGGGCCGATGGTGGTCTTGATTGATCGCTATAGCGCCTCCGCGTCAGAGATTTTTGCCGCTGCACTGCAAGATTATGGGCGGGCGATTATCGTCGGAGAACGATCCTTTGGTAAGGGCACTGTACAGCGCGTTGCTCCACTGCGTTATGGCGACAAGGTTGACCATGAGAGCCAGGTTAAATTCACCACCGCACAGTTCTTCCGCGTGAACGGTGGCAGCACGCAACACAAAGGTGTGACACCAAACATAACCCTGAATTCAGGGAATGAAGATGAAGAGTTTGGTGAGCGCGCCTATGATAATGCACTGCCCTGGTCACAAACCCAGGCCGCCATTTATCAGCAAGGGGCCATTCCAAATGATTTAGTTCAACATTTACACGATCGACACTTAATGCGGTCTGATGAGTCGCCGGCATTTGAACTGTTGCGACAAACCTCGGCGCGAATTGCCGAAAACCGCGACATTAAAGAGCTATCACTGAACCTGGAACAACGTAAAGCCTCGCGCGACAAACTGGAAGAGCAGTCTATCACTCAGCTCAACGTCTATCGCGCCTCGCTCGGCCTGGATCCGGTGACCGCTGAAACTCGCAGTGACAACCCTCTACCTAATGAAGACGATCACTGGGATATTGTGTTTCATAACGAAGCGGCCCGTATTTTGGCAGATCAGTCCAAGTGGTCGGGGGCGGTGATCACTCGTACCAACCCCTTAACCCAAGACCAGGTAGCGCCAAACTAATTTTACATCCTCGCTTTGTTCATTAGTGTTGCGTTCCTTGCCTTAGTCCGCACGAAGCGTACCATGGTGCCATTATTGGCGTTTGCGTTCTCGCGCCCCCAGGGCGACAAGCAGGAGCATCATCAACCACACGATCCAGTTTCCGAAGCGCTTATAAGGTGTATCACCGGCATGCGGCTGCGCCGCGTGGACAAGTGATTCAGCGCTAAACTGGCCGGTGCTTGCTACCACTTTCCCGCGATGATCAATGACCACCGAGGGCCCAGTATTAGCACTGCGAACCAGCGGGCGCGACAGTTCGCGGGCGCGCATCTGCGCCATTTGCAATCGTTGATGGGGAGCCAGTGAATCGCCAAACCAGGCATCCTCTGAAATATTGACCAACAGCGTGGCATCACCAACATAGTCACGCATTTCGCTGGCAAAGGCATCTTCATAGCAAATTGAGAGCGCGATTTTGATGCCGCCTGCGCAACTCAGGGTTTGCTGTCCTGCCCACGAAGAAAAATCAGACATCGGCAGTTCGAGATATTCCAGTACCCAGTTGAACAGGAACCGCAGGGGCAGGTATTCACCAAATGGCACCAGATGGCGTTTACGGTAAACCTGTTGCTGTCCATCACAGCTTAAAATGGCGGCGTTGTACGCTTCATTCGGAAATGGCGCATCCGCTATACCTGTTAAAACTGCAGTATCCGCGGGTAGCAGAGAAGCCCAGAACTTTTCATCTGTTTGCTGGTAGTACAACGGCAGAGCGGTTTCCGGCCAGACCACCAAGTCTACCTGCTTCGGACTGTCTCCCTCGGTTCGCAATGCACTACTCATCGCCCGAAGGCGCGCGATCACCTGGTCACGATATTGTGCCTGCCATTTGTTATTGATCGGCACATTGGGCTGCACCAGACCAATAGCCAGCGGTTCGCCAATCGGATCGGTCCAATTTTGTTGGTCGGCGATCCAGGCCAGGGCAAACACACTCAACAAACCGACTGTGGCTAATAGCTTGTCACGGGAAAACACCAGACCCAGTAGGCATACTGCGACAAAAATCACGGTAAAGCTGACCAGGTAGACGCCACCGACTGGCGCGAAGGCAAACAACCAGGTAGGCGTTTGCGTGTAACCCAGTTCCAGCCAGGGAAAACCGGTCAGGATCCAGCTACGGGTCCATTCGAACACCAACCAGAATCCGGCCATCGCCAGGATACGTGGCATTCCCCCGCCTGGTACCAACCGGGCAGCAGCATAGGTTGTAAAGGCGATAAAAATAGCCAGGATACCGGCAAATCCCAACACTGCGATCGACCCCATCCAGAGTGGCATGCCTCCGTAGGTATGGAGAGACACATAGACCCAGGAAACACCGGCACCGAACAGGCCATATCCAAAGCCCAGACCATAGAAAAAGCTATCTTTCGCGTTGGCATTGCGACACAGGTAAAACAGTGCTGCAACGCAGATGAAGGCAAGCGGCGCCCATTCCAGGGGCGCAAAAGCAGCAACCATAACTGCACCGAACAAGGAACACAGGCCGAGAGTCAACCAGAACGTTTTTTGCGTTACGGGCATAGCTTGTTCAGATATCTGTTGTTCAGCGCTGACATCAAGCACTGACGATGGAACTGGCTCAGAGATTAACCCAGATTTATTCGCTATTTTTTAGCGCCAGGTAGAGCTCCTTCTCCTTGGCGAATTTTTTCATTATCTCCGCCTTCTGCGCTATCAAACTATCGCGTTCAATAGTCGAACTCTTAATGCGTTCTTCGGCTTCGACTATTTGTTTTTTATATTGTTGTATCAATCGTTCCGCGGTCACTTCCTTCATCTTGGTTTTATACCGTATCACCTTCGCATCCATGGCCTTGAGGTAGGCATTATGCACATCGATGTTGCTGCTGATTGAATTCAATTGGTTGTCACGTTGACGATCGATGTCCTCTTCTGTTTCATAAATGCTGAGAATCCGGCGACGTTCTTCCGCTTCAGCTTCGAGTCTATGTTTCTCAGCCTCTGCCAAGGCGCGCTCTTCTTCTTCGGCCTTTAACTGTTCTTCAGTTTTCGGCGCATCCTGTTCATCCGTGATAAAACCGCGCTCATTCAACGTGGTGATCTTCGAGTTCTCACATTCTTCGACAGCCACGTCACCATAATGCCATTTACCGTCTGCATCTTTGCATTTGGTGATTGCCTGCGCTGGCAACACCCAACACACTAACATTAGTATTAAAACGTGTTTCATCGAAAAATCTCCTAACTCAGCTTCGCACCGCTGGCTGTCTGCGCAAGGTCAGAAACAGCCCCAGAATCAACATGGGTAAGCTTAGCAAATGCCCCATGGTAACCCAATCAAATAACAGATAGTTAAGGTGCTCATCAGGCACCCTGACAAACTCCACTAACATTCGACCTAGCGCATAACCAATCAGGAACAAACCTGAAAGTACACCGGCCTGGCGGGGCTTGCGAGCCACCCACCACAGCACAGCCCACAACAGCAGACCTTCCAAAAACGCTTCATACAGCATGGATGGATGTCGCGGTTGCGGGCCGCCATTGGTGAAAACCATACCCCAGGGAAGATCAGTTGGTTTGCCCCACAGTTCCTGATTGATGAAGTTGCCCATCCGGCCGAAGAACAAACCAATAGGGGCCAGTGGTGCAATGAAATCGCCAATCTGGAACAGCGTACGATTGGTTTTCCTGGCAAACAGGGTAATGGCAACAATGACACCAAGGAGGCCACCGTGGAAGGACATGCCTCCCTGGTTAATCATGAAAATCTCAAGTGGGTTGGCAAAATATTCAGCGGGTTTATAAAACAGCACATAACCCAGTCGACCACCCAGCACAGCACCCAGCGCACCGTAAAAAATCAAGTCACTAATCTGCTCGCTGTTCCAATCACCATCAATGGTCTGCGGGTACTTTTTAACCCGGTAATTACCCAATATGTATACACCAAGAAAACCGAATACATACATCAGCCCATACCAGTGAATACCCACTGGGCCAAGCTGTAAAGCGACCGGATCAAAATTGGGATGAACGAGCATAGGCTTTGGAGTTTATAGGCGCTTAGGTTAACCGGAGATGAACTACCCAGCCTTAGGAAACCGGGAACGCCTCACCGAAGGCACTGTTGTACCGTTCTGCAAACGCTTGCACCGTGAACTGATGGCTTTGAGTTCCGGAGTGTTCGATCTTGATTGCACCACACAATGCACCGACCTGGCCACATTGCTTCCAGTCTAGGCCTTTGGCGAGGCCAAATAACATTCCGGCACGATACGCATCACCGCAACCGGTGGGGTCTACCGCTTTACCAATTGGCGCACTTGCTACCTCTACTACTTCACCATTGACGTGAATTCGAGAGCCCTGAGCACCCAGGGTTACCACGAAGGCATCAACCTGGGCGGCCAACTCGGTTTCGCTAGACCCGGTTTTATCCACAATCATCTGGCACTCATAATCATTGACGATCGCGTACGTCGCCTGGGACAAAAAGGTATTTAGATCATCGCCATCGAACATTGGCAGTCCTTGTCCGGGGTCGAAGAAGAACGGAATGCCGGCTTCGCTAAACTGCTGCGCATGCTGGATCATCCCGTCGCGTCCGTCTGGGCTGACAATCCCTAATTCTACTCCCGCAACATCGCTTACCTTGTTGTGGTGGGAAAAGTTCATTGCACCTGGATGAAACGCATTAATTTGATTGTGATCCAAATCAGTAGTCGCAAACATCTGCGCGGTAAATTGCCCGGGTATCATAGTGATATGATCAGTTACCAGGCCGAGTTCTTCCATCCTCGCCAGGTACGGACCAATGTCCTCGCCAACCGTGGTCATCATAACCGGGTCGCCACCCAGCATGTGCAGATTGTAGGCAATATTGCCAGCGCACCCCCCTTCGAAACGTTTCATTTCGGGGGTCAGGAAAGACACATTCAGGATGTGGGTCAGTTCCGGCAAAATATGATTTTTGAATTGGTCTTCAAACACCATGATGGTGTCGAAGGCCATCGATCCAGTGATCAGGGTCTTCAAGATTGTCTCCTCGTCAGGCACTGTTGCCTGCTGTTATCGACTGTATTTGGAAGGTGTTAAGATTTCGCTGTGCGAATCGACTGGGCATGCCTGCCGGTCGCAGAGAGCCAGGGGCCGTCAAAGAGCAGAAAGTACTGCTGAACGCACCACCGATTCTCTATATGTCAGTGTGCTCTCGCTGCTACTCGTCGGCAATTTCCGCTGCATAATCGGCAGCGCTCAATAAATTATCATGTTCACTGGCGTCGGACATTTTTACTTTGAACATCCAACCATTCTCCAGTGGGGATTCATTAATCAATTCTGGTTCATCGTCCAGGCCCTCGTTAATGGCCACCACCTCGCCAGACACCGGTGCATAGATATCCGACACCGCTTTAACAGATTCAACAACGCTGCATTGCTCTCCAGCAGTAACCTGCTGACCAACCTCTGGGAGTTCTACGTAGACCACGTCGCCCAGTGCATCCTGTGCGTATTCACTAATCCCTATGGTGACCACACCATCATCGTTTTTTTGCGCCCACTCATGGGACTTTGCGTATCTCAGGGTTTCGCTCATTGCGTTCTCCAAAATTTATTCTAGTTCGATGGGAAGATTATAATGCAATCGATGCCGTATCAGTAGCGCCAGCACTAGGCTACGAACAACAGTTTCACTTGCAGGAAAAGAAAATTCCTAGCGACAGTTTTTGCAGATTCCGTAGAGATAAAGTGAATGATCCTGCAGATCAAATTCATGCTCTGCGGCAATCAGCTTCTGACGTTCCTCGATCTGGGGATCAAAAAATTCCGTGACTGTATTACACTTTGCGCACACCATGTGATCATGATGCTTGCCACGATCCAGCTCAAAGACCGAGCGTCCGCCCTCAAAATTGTGGCGCAGCACCAAGCCCGCGTTCTCAAACTGAGTCAATACGCGATAAACGGTGGCAAACGCTATTTCCTCACCTGCATCCAGCAATGTTTTATAGACATCTTCTGCGGTAAAATGTCGCTGAGAATCTTCTTCCAGTATGGACAGGATTCGCAAACGTGGCAGAGTCGTTTTCAATCCTACATCTTTCAGGTCTTGGCTGGCTGACATAATAGTATCTTTAAGTTTTGATCGTTCTGAATTGCTGAGTGGTGTTAGTGGAAACTACCTGGCTTTGTATTGGCAAGCACCGCAATCACAATTGTGGATTGGTAAGTTGGCTCATGCACTGATGCGGCTTGGAAATATGCATTTCAACATGCTCATCAGGGTCGTTGCAGCCGGTAACAACACATGCTGCTTTTGGGCTCGATTTCTAGGGCATTAGTTTATCATTTTTTCGTGAGTTCAGTTTGACTATGCATACTTTAATTGGCGATTCCCCCTAAAATTATGTCTGTCGTTATCAAACTTATTTCGCGAGGCGCGCAGAGACTTAGTTGGACGCTCTGTCTACTAGTTGCCGGTACAGTTTCTTCATCCGTGCTTGCCAACGACGCCATCACACGCCTGTATTTGCCTGTCACTTCAGGCAAGTTCACCCCCGTGATTAACAGTCTGCAACAAGAACTGGAAAAGCAAAACCTGCAAAATATCAGGATCGAAACTATCGACTACTGGTATGGCTTTCAGCAGGGCCTGCGCACGGGACAAAAAGGCATATACTTCGCGCCGCCGCATTTTGTGGCCTGGTCGGTCTCCCGGCATAGTTTCATACCACTGGTGCGCTTGAATGAGCCGATCAGTTACGTGATCGTCGTGGCCCGAAACAATTTTCATTTGTTTGAACTCAACGATCTGGCCGAACAAAAGATATGCGCTTCACGGCCGCTGAACCTGGAGTACTTGGTTGTCAACCAGGCCTTGAGCAACACCCTGCTGGCACCGGATATTGAAATCGTAGATTCCGTGGCGGACCAAATGCTCGATGAGTCCAGCCCATGCCAGGCCTTCTCCATCACTGATCACACTTATCGGAAATTGGCCGTTCAATTCCCTGACCAGTTTATTCGCCTGTATCAAAGCGATCGTTTTAATAATTATGCAGTGGTCGCGCACCCTGAGGTTCCGAATGCGCGAGTGGAAGCGGTGCAGGTATTTTTACTGCAGAAGCGCACACAGGAAATCCTTGCTCCGATCTCAAAACTCTTTTCCGACGGCGCGAAACTGGTGCCCAGCGTGGTCAATGACTACCCAGATGACTATTGGCAATCATTGGAGCAATATTGGGCCAATTAGCTGGGTATCCTCGTCAGATCCCCATTGCCTGCTTGACCAACAACTCCTTGAGCGAGACCGAATCACTTAGCCAATTCATCCCAGCACCTCGTGCGCTCAGAAACCATGGCGAGTCATTTTTGAAAACCTGGTGCAGGGCACTCATCATCAAATCCGTTTGCTGATTATCCAGCCGACGGGCGCGTTGATAGCGTTGTAGCACGGCCAAATCACCAAGCGCCTTCTGGCCATCAGGTGCCGCCAACTGCTGCTCCAGAACACCGGTCAGCGCCGAGGCGTCCTTAAAACCAAGATTGGCACCTTGCCCGGCCAATGGATGAATGCTGTGTGCTGCGTCTCCTATTAATACAATATGTCGCTTGAAGTAGACTTCGGCCTGCTGGCTTTGCAGTGGAAATGCCACTGGCTGGGATAGCAGACTCACCTCACCCAGACGATGTTCTAATGCCTCAGCAATTTCGTTTTGCAATTCTTCCTGGCTTAGCGCAAGCAAGTTCTCTGCCCGCTCGATGTCGGCACTCCAAACGATCGAACTTTGATTGTCGGCCAGCGGCAATACCGCCAAAGGGCCAGTACTTAAAAAGCGTTGCCAGGCGGTGTCTTGATGACTTAAGGAAGTAGAAATTTTCGCGACTATGCCGCGCTGTTGGTAATCATGATTGCTGGCAAATATTTTTGCCTGCTGGCGCACCCATGATCGGTTACCATCGGCACCTACCAGCAACGGTGCTGACAAGGTGACTTCACCTGCGTGCAGTGTCACACCTGAGTCTGAAACAACCATGGATTCCGCCTGGAAACCATAAAACGTACTAACAGTGTTAGTGAAATTGATCGCCTGCTGGAGCTGCCAATTACACTGCTGGCTATCAACCAGGTGGCCGAGAAAAGGTTTGTCATACTCGGTGGCGAGGAAACTGAGTTCGCCGTCGCTGTGTTCATCCCAGACGAACATTCTGTCGTAGGGATAACAAAATTCCTGCCCCAGCGAATCAAACACCCCAACTTCGGATAACAAGTCAGTGGCTGCCGTACCCAGTGCGACAACGCGTTGATTGGGGTGATCATTGCCACTGATCGCGGGGGCACGCTCGATGAGCGCGATAGTCAACTCGGTTCGTTTGGCTAATTGCAGGGCAAAGGCCGCACCGACCAGGCCGGCACCCACTACCAACACATCAAAGTTCTGTTCAGCTCGACTCATACTTCAGAAATTCGATCACTGCCATGCGATGATCAAGCTGCCATCAGTGCTTCAATTTTATCCGGGTCAGTGGGCACATCCCCGGTCAACACATCGCAACCTTGCTTGGTGATCAATACATTATCCTCGATGCGAATTCCTATATCGTGCCACCGTTCGTCGATATCCGTCGCCGCGCTCACATAAATGCCCGGCTCAACGGTAAACACCATTCCGGCCTCCAGCTCACGCCAGTTTTCCTCCACCTGGTAATCGCCCACATCGTGCACATCCATACCCAACCAGTGCCCGGTGCGATGCATATAAAAACGTGTGTAAGCCTCCGATTCCAGCGCCTCGTCCAGAGAAAGCTTGAGGAGCTTCTCATCGATCAGCCCCTGGGTAATAGTCTCCACCGCGGCCTGGTGGGGATCATTCCAGCTGAAGCCGGTTGCGCATTTTTCCAGGGCGTTATGTTGGGCGGCTAATACGATGTCATACAGAGCGCGCTGCTCCGGAGAGAATTTGCCATTAACCGGGAACGTTCGGCTAATATCCGCAGCGTAGTAATCGAATTCAGCACCTGCATCGATCAGCAACAGGTCGCCATCGCGCAGTTCATTTTCGTTTTCGGTGTAGTGCAATATGCAGGCATTCTCGCCGCCGGCTACAATCGATTGATAAGCATTGTAGTGACTACCAGCCTTGCGAAACTCGCATTCAAGCTCAGCCTGCACCTGGTATTCGTAGAGCCCCGGGCGACAAATCTGCATCGCACGCTTATGCCCTGCTGCCGACATTTTGCCAGCCTTACGCATAATTGAAATTTCATCACGCCGTTTGATAAGCCTCTGCTCATAGAGCAAATGGCTCAGATCGACCAGTTCGTAGGGTGCGTGTTTGCTGGAACGCGTATCAGTTTTAATCTTGTTCAGCCAGGCCAATACCTGGGCATCAAACTTTGGATAGCGCCCCACATTGGTGAACACTTTTTCGCGTTCTTCCATCAATCCGGGCAGGATGTCCCCGATGTCATCAATGGGAAAGGCGTCATCGGCCGAATAGTGTTCAACGGCACCCTCGAGACCGGCACGGCGACCGTCCCACATCTCCCGTTGTGGGTCTCGCTCGCGACAAAAAATCACGTATTCACCAGCCGCGCGACCGGGGCAGATGACAGCCACAGCTTCGGGCTCAGCGAAACCGGTCAGGTAGTAAAAATCGCTGTCGGGCCGAAATCGGAACTCGACATCACCATTGCGCATTTTCACTGTTGAAGTCGGAATGATGACAATATCATTCTGACCAATCTGATTGATCAGCTCAGCGCGGCGACGATGATGCAATTGCTGGGTCATGATTGATTATTGGGTTAACCGTTTGTGGCCTTGTACGATGCTGATCGCTTAATGTTGTTGGCTTGGCGTCTCGCTGGCACGTTCCGAGTAGATAAATTCGAAAATGAGTTGGGCGCCTACCTTGATGTATTCCTGCAATTCAGCCAGCGCCCAGTCTTCTTCGCGCTCTTCGTCTGCGCCGGCAGCCGCTTCAGAGATTTGCATGATGTCGCGCGCTATCTCGGCCCCGCTTTCGGGCAATTGATCTACGCTGAAGGCATTATTGTAGAGCAAGCCCAGTAAATAACCGCGCGCCCAGCTGGCCAAACCATCCACCCTGGTCTCCAACGACTCATCTTCACCAGGCAACAGCAGTTCGAAGCTCTCTTTGGCCTCCAGCAACTGTTCACTGCCTTCCCGATAGAGTTCGTAAAGCGCTTCTGAGAGTTGTGCCAGCCGCCCATCGCCTTGATCAGCCCCAGGCTCGATCAGGCTGAGCAGATCAGGAGTAATCCCCGACTTCATGTGGTTGGCTATCGCCCCAATAACCGTACCATGCACTTCGCACACAGAGATCTCCAGCCCGGCCAGGGCCAGGGTGGCTTCTATTTGAGTATATCGATCAACAGTGTTGTTCATGGTTTGTATCGCTAAATTTGATGCACTCAGCAATCAAGGTGCTGGTTTTAATTCGCTGTGGGCAGGTATTCTAACGCAAGCGCCGATAAAAAGGGGCTATCCGGTTGACGCAATCCGCAGCTACGCTTTACTATTGCTGGGAAAAAAACGAAGGGTAACTATTATGGAAGCAAATATCCTCGGCCTCGAGCAACGCATCGAGACGCTGATAAGCGAATGCAAACGACTAAATAATGAAAACCGTTCTCTGAAAAGTGAGCACGGCGCCCTGTTATCCGAAAAAACCCAGCTTAAAGAGAAGAATCGCCTGGCCTGCTCGAGGTTGGAAAAAATCGTTGAAAAACTGCGGACACTTGAAGATCAGTAGTCACTAATTAGTGATTTTTCCACCTTTTAACTAGAGTACCCCCCGCTTCCATATCATGTCGAATAAAGGTGTCAACATAAATATCATGGGCCGCGATTTTTCAGTGGCCTGCCCGCCGCATGAGCAAGAGGACCTGCTCGAGGCAGCGCGCTACCTGGATGCCAGCATGAAGGATATCCAGAAAACCGGGAAAATCATTGGTGCCGAACGCTGCGCTATCATGGCCGCGCTTAATATCACCAACGATCTGTTGAAACTGAAGAAATCAACCTCGGGTCAAGCACAGATCAAGCAACGTCTGGAAACGATGCAAGATCGCATTGATGAAGTGTTACGCGATGCCGAAGGCAGCTAGCACCAATCGTCGACCTCCGCATTTTATAAATTCTCAACAAAATTTCACTCAACTCAAAAGCCACCGGGGTATACTTAAACCTGGCGTTGCCTGTGGTGTTTGTACTTTGCTTCAAATCCCTTAGAACCTAGTATATTTACCGGGGGGTTGGACCAGCATGCTGTTGTGAAAATCTTTCTGTTCGGCCAGTGACTGGTGCGAATATTCAGAGATCCTGATGCGTGTTGTAGACTCCCACTTGAACATTTGGTTCAAGGCACCAAGCTTAGTACGGCACATATGGGTAACGCTGCTTATTTCTTTTTTGGATCAGCTCTTTTTTTCTGCACCGCTTCCAGTTCTTCTTCGGCACACCGATCTTAATCCACCATGTCCGATTCCCAAGCCTCAAGCTCTGCTGCGGTGGATCAACCAAACAAACGCCAACAACGCAGACGCTACCGCGAACTCAGGCGCGCGTTGACACCCCAGGCGCAGCTGCAGGCCAGCCTCGGCCTGGCCAGGAATGCACGGAGCTATCGGCAACTGTTTAATCTTGAGCGCGTATTAGCCTACGCACCGATAGCAGGTGAGATTGATCCTGGCGTGCTGTTAACAAACCTTAAAGCCCAGGTGTATCTCCCGCGCATAGTGAACTATCGCACCGGTAGTATGCAGTTCTTCCGTGCCGCAGGCATACAGCGCCGCAATCAACTGGGAATTATGGAGCCAGACAACACCCGGGAGATGCTCCCCGCCAGGCATCTTGATGCCGTGCTACTGCCCCTGGTGGCCTTCAGTCGCGATGGCAATCGGCTTGGCATGGGTGGTGGATTTTATGACCGTGCCTTTGAATTCAGACTACGATTCAGCAGCAGTACGCGGCCGTTATTGATCGGTGTTGCCCACCACTTCCAGCAAGCGGAACGATTGGCACATGATCCGTGGGATGTGCCATTAGATGCTATAATCACCGACCGCGAATTGATCCGATTTTAGCCGCACACTGCGACCAAAAATTCAGGCCAGGAACTTTCTACGCCCGGTTCATCCTGCAAACAAATTTAAATTGAACTATCCACGATCAACCATGAAAGTAACAGACAAACCAGGCAGGTCTATCCGCCAACTGGGTATTCTTGCTCTAATAACCCTGGCCCTGCTCAGTGCCTGCTCGGAAGAGCGCCAGCCTGCAGAAGAGGCACCAGCAGAAGAACTCACGAGCACTGCTGAAGAAACCAAAAGCGCGGCGGAACTCGCCAATGAATATGTCGATACGTCTGCTACTGAGCAGGCCGCTGACGCTGAACCCACTGACACACCGATACAGGACACAACACCTATGGTTACCTTAAAAACAAATTTGGGCGATATCGAACTGGAACTGGATGCCGAGAACGCGCCACTTACCGTTGCGAACTTCCTGGCTTACGCCCAGGACGGGCACTATAACGGCACTATTTTCCATCGCGTGATTCCTGGCTTCATGGTGCAAGGCGGCGGCTTCGAGCCAGGCATGCAACAAAAACCCACTAAAACACCGGTGCAGAATGAAGCGAATAACGGTTTGCGCAATGACACGTTTACGATTGCCATGGCGCGCACACCTGACCCACATTCCGCGACCGCACAGTTTTTCATAAATGTGAATAACAATGCTTCGCTGAACTTCACCAGCGAGACACCAGCCGGTTGGGGTTACGCGGTATTTGGCAAGGTCACCAATGGCTCTGAGGTCGTAAAAACGATTGAGATGGTTGACACAGGGCGTGCCGGACCACACGGTGATGTGCCTTTGGAAGATATCGTGATTGAATCTGTTGAGTTGAACTGATCAAAGCTGGGAGCCTGTCTCGGCCCGATTGAGTGCAATTCTGCTGGGCGACGTCCAGACGCATTGAGTGCTCAGTCAGTCACCAATCACCAACCGACTATCCATTGTCAGTTGCCGATTGGATTACCCTGAGTCAGGCCCCCATCCATAGGGAGCATTCAAATAAATGAATGTGTCCCTCTTTTTGACTCAATCCTCTAACAGAGGAGATGTAAATATAATGATTCACGGTATTGCCTGCCTCACCCATACGGGTGATATTTTTACAGTCATGAAAGAGCGTAATGAACAAGCCAAATAATCGCGTATTGGTGACCGGTGCCACGGGATTCACCGGTGGCGCGCTGGCAAAAAAACTGGTCAACCAGGGTTACGAGGTTAAAGCCCTGGCGCGAGCCAGCGCCAACACCCAGGCCCTGGAAGATCTGGGCGTAAGCCTGGTTACTGGCGATATCAGTGATCGCGAAGCCGTGGTGCGTGCAGCCGAGAACGTTGACATCATCTACCACATCGCCGCCGTGTACCGGACCGCCGGCCATCCCGACGAGTACTACCATGCGGTGAATGTTGGCGGTGTTCAGCATGTGATTGATGCTGCGAAACAACACGGTGTCGGCCGTACGGTGCATTGTTCTACCATTGGAGTACATGGCGATATCGATGAAATCCCATCCAATGAAGACTCCCCGTTCAACCCCGGCGATATCTACCAGGAAACCAAGCTGGCGGGAGAG
Organism: Pseudomonadota bacterium; assembly: GCA_039110515.1. Lineage (GTDB taxonomy): Bacteria > Pseudomonadota > Gammaproteobacteria > Arenicellales > Arenicellaceae > Arenicella. The sequence goes on along the minus strand of JBCCFY010000016.1, from coordinate 43,049 downwards.
GAATTGTTTGCCCAGGCCATGGCTGACGGCTTACCTGGCAGCATCTTTCGACCCGGTGCTATCTACGGGCCAGGCGATATGCGCCTGCTGAAGATGTTTAAACAAATCAAACGCGGTTTCTTCCCCTTGTTTGGAGGCGGCAAAAACCTTTATCACCTGTCCTATATTGATGACCTGACCGACGGCATCATCTTATGTGGTGAGCACCCTAATGCATTAGGGCAACGATTTATCCTGTGTTCCAATGAGTATGGCACCCTCAAAGAGCTGGGAGCAACAATTGCCAACGAGCTTGGCGTAAAACCACCAACGTTCGCACCCCCGGTTGGCCCACTGATGCTGGCCGCGAAAATCTGTGAAGCGTTGTGCAAGCCATTGGGCATAGACCCGCCATTGCATACCCGGCGCGTAGAATTTTTCGTTAAGTCACGTGCCTTTAGTAACGACAAAGCAGGAACCATGATTGGTTTCGCGCCCAAGATCGGAACGCAGGAGGGTGTGCGTAGAACAATCGCCTGGTACCAGGAACATGGCTTTCTCTGAGCGTGACCGTGGCAAGCTGGCCAGCACCGAATACGAAGTACTTATTGTCGGTGGCGGCATCAGTGGCGCCTGGCTGGCATTGCATTGTGCTCAATCCGGTTATAAGACCGCGCTGATTGACCGCGGCGACTATGCCGCGGAAACGTCCTCTTCATCATCCAAGCTTCTTCACGGTGGTATCCGCTACCTGCAACAGTTTCAGTTTGACAAGGTCCGTGAGTCGGCCATGGAACGCGCGCACTACCTGTATGCAGCACCGCACCTCTCCAGCCCGGTACCCTTCGTCATTCCAACCTACCGGGATATCCAGCGCAGCAAATGGTTTCTTAACTGCGGCATGCTTGCCTACCGTGTGTTATGTGCCGGGCAAAACAAAATCATTGGCTCGAAGGAACAGGAACTGCCACCAGTTCGATCAATATCCGCTGCGGAGCTGAACCAACTTTGCGATCTGGGTGACGAGCCGCATACCGGCGCAGTGGTGTTCTATGAACGGCATATGCTGAACAGCGAGCGCATGGTCCTGTCAATTCTGCAAACCGCCGCTGAGCACGGCGCCGATATTATTAACTACGTCGAAGCTAAACGGTTTCTCACTGAAAACGACAGCGTGGTTGGCGTGCAGGCGCACGACGTGCTTGATCAGAATGAATTTGAAATAAAAGCCAAACTGGTTATCAACGCGGCCGGGCCCTGGATTGACAAACTCAACCAGGGTTTGAAAAGCACCGGGCATGGCCCGAGCATCAGTGGCTTCGCGATAGGCTCGCATATCATCAGCCGACAAATTTCCGACCACGCGATCGCCCTGACCACCAAACATCAAAGTGATGCCAAGATCGATCGTGGTGGCCGGCATGTATTTATTATCCCGTGGCGCGGCCACTCCCTGATTGGCACCAGCTATGACGAGATTGACAACCCAAACGGCGATTTGTCCATACAGTCGAGCCATGTCGAGCAGTTGCTGGAGGCCATTAATGAGGCGCTGCCCAGCGCCCGGCTGACCAGCGAAGACCTGGTGTCTGGTTACTCCGGCCTGTACCCACTGCACACCGAGAATATTCAGTCGACGGTGTACCAGGGGTCCGGTGAATACCAGATCATCGATCACCAGCGCAGCGATGGGATAAGCGGAGTGGTAACCGCTCTCGGCGCAAAATTCACCACGGGTCGCAAACTGTCGGCGCTCACCATGCGCGTGGTGTCAGAGCACCTTGGCAAGCCTGCGCAACTTAAAAAGTCTCGCCTGCAAAATGCGCAGTTTGAAAGTCTACGAGCGTTTACCGAGGCTAAACTGCTACAATACCAACACCTGCTCCCTGAAAAGACCATTCAACACCTGGTTAGTCATTATGGCAGCGACATCGATGACTTGCTTACCAGCATCGGTGATGATGAAGCCATGCTACAACAAATCACGCCTTCTCAACCTGACATCCTTGGCCAGGTCAGTTGGGCGATTGAGCGCGAGCAGGCCATGAACCTGGAAGATGTACTCTTTCGCCGCACATCATTGGGCTTCTTCGAGATCAATGAGACCGAACTCGGCCAGGTCGCCTCGCTGATGGCCAAAAAACTCAGTTGGTCAGATGAACTCCGCGAGCAACAGTTGAGCAACGCTCTGGCCCGCCTGCAAAAAACCCGTGCCACCCTGGATGCAGCACAAAGCAAGGTAGACTCGGCAGATGGCTAAAACGATTTTACAAATCGCGCCTACACCGTTTTTCTCCGATCGCGGCTGTCATATTCGCGTTGAAGGCATCATCCGCTGCCTGGACGAACTGGGTTTTCGCAACAGGCTTTGTACCTATCACCATGGTCGCGATATCGACGGCGTGGATACGGTGCGAATCAGCCCGATTGCCAACTACACACAAACTGAAGCCGGCCCAAACAAATACAAACTGTGGGCCGACTGGAAGCTGCTGTGGCTGGCGGTGGTGCAAACGCGCAAACTCAAACCGGATGTCATCCATGCACATTTACACGAAGGCGTGATGATCGGGCTGGCAGTCAAGCTATTGTTTTTCTGGCGGCGGATCCCGCTGTTGGCCGACATGCAAGGCAGCCTCACCGGTGAACTCGATACCCACGGGTCATTCAATAAGCTGCCCCTGTTACGCTGGCCGACCCGCTTGCTGGAACGATTTTTAATGTGGGCAGCCGATTATATTGTGTGTTCCTCGGAACATTCGCTGGCCCTGATCAGCCGCGAGTTCTCCGTACCAACTGAAAAAATATCCCTGGCCCAGGACGGTGCGGATCCAGTCGCACCAGGAGAGCCAGAAAGTCGCCAACAATTGCGCGCAAGCTTAAACATCGCCCAGGACAAAACCCTGGTGATGTACACGGGAGCATTGCTGGAGAGCAAGGGATTAAACGAATTAAAATCGCTACTGCGCGCCTGCGCTGATCAGCCCGACCTCCACTTTCTCATCATTGGCTACCCCACCGACAACCTCCAGCCTTTCTTGCAAGAACATGGACTGGAGTCATCCGCTACCCTGACTGGCCGCGTCCAGTTCGAAGCACTACCCAGCTATCTCAACGCGGCAGATATCGCCATTGACCCGAAGTTTAGCGATGCCGGCGAAGGCAGCGGCAAAATGCTCAACTACCTGGCCGCTGGTCTGCCGGTGGTCGCGTTCGCCAATGAGAACAACCGGGTATTTTTGCCTGACGACAGCAAGCTGGCAGGTAACGTGGAAGAAATGGCTCAACTTCTGTCAGAGCTAGCCAAAGATCACAATTATCGGCAGGAACGCGGTGAAGCAAACCGACAACACTTCACACAACATTTTTCCTGGCAGACTACCCGCACGCAGTTAGCCAATGCGTATACCAGCCTGATTGGTGCGGATGCCATGCCAGGTCGGCAAGGTAACGATTAAGGCCTATTCGGGGATATACACATCCGGCCAGTTATCATTGCCGGTGTGATAAGTGATGCGTCGTGCGGTACCGGCATCGGAACCAACTTGCCACAGGAAAATTTCATAATCCTTGGTATCGTGTTCATGATCGGCTGAGCCGCGGCTGGCACCAAACACGATGTAGTTCCCATCATTGGAATTTTTCGGCCAATACTCGTGGCTGAACTCGCCATCCAGGTCGATCAGGGTTTTACTTTCAAAACTTTGCGGGTCAATTGAGATAATGCGCAATCCCCCGGTGGGTGAACCATTGTCGCGCCCGCCCGTAGTTACCTGGAATATTTTCTCACCATCGGTGGTCCAGCTGATCTCACAACCATTGTAGAGACCTTTGATATCGGCCCCGGTGGCAATAGCGGTGCCCCAATGCCCGGTATTGATCCCGATTTCGGACTGCCTCGCGGTAAACGCTACTTGCCCGGTAAGGGGGTTGAACTTCGGATTGTGAATCTGCGCACCCACTGACATCGAGTTGTTGACGCCAGATTCAAACACGGTGCTACTGTCACCGGACTGCACGTTAACCCGCACCACCCTGGTGGCTTGCTGTAGGTAAATAATCTCAGTTTCGCTTATCCACTGTGGTGAGGTGCCGTTTTGCCCCACCCGAGTTTCTTCGCCGGTCACCAGGTTCAGCAAATAAATATCCCAGGCAAACAGGTTGCGCTGTGATACCCAGGGCTGATGGGCACGCGAGAACACCAATTGTTGCCCATCCGGTGAAATGCGCGGATAGGTCTCGGTATGCGGGTGTGTGGTGAGTTTGGACAGGCTTTGATCGGCCAACTCATAGCGAAAAATATCGTGATTACCATCGCGGTTGGAACTGAACACAACAAAACCCTGTTGCCGATCCTCAGCCAGGTCCAGGGCGGACCCTGGCTGCTGCTCGACTTTTACTACCTCGCCTGTCTCCGGCGCATTAATCGCGCCAAGTTTTTTCGCCGCACGTAATTCCAATGCCAGGAACACCGACCCCGCCATCAATACCGCTGCCGCCGATGCGCGGGAAACCCAGCGTTGCCAGAAGCCTGGCTCACTCGCGGCTACCTGCTGCCTGCGTGCGCGCCGATGCAGCATGATAAACATCACCAACAAGCTGCCACCAATAATGTATTCCATAAGTTGACTCCAGATATGTACACAAAGCATGGTCACAAAGGCCTGTGCCTGTTGGCCTACGCCGAGCAGTTGGAACACCAGTGTGCTGCCGGCTTCGTAGGCGCCAAAACTCATAAAGGTGGGAATAGGTAAACTGGCACCCAGCTCGCCGCCGATCAGCGCAGTGACGACTTTTTCGACCGACAGGTTTGCGAGCGCGGGAAACGAGGGCGCGGCAACCGCAATAAAAACCAGGTAAATGCTCAGATACTTAAGCAGCCTGATTAATACTGACAATCCCAGTACCTGGGTAGTGGCACCCGAGGCACGTACCGCCACCACGCTGTTGCCAAAATCGCGAGCCAAGCGAACCAGGCCTTGCCACAGCCGCTCTACTTTGCCCGCTTCGTGGTCCACTTGTTGGGTCAGCAGGCGTAAAGACGCCCAGGCAGTTATTTTTGGTGCTATCAGAAACAGGCCAAAGATCGCAATGGCAGATACGCCCAGCACCGATACTGCGGTGGCCAATGCCCAGGGTTCCACGCCGCTGCCCAGTAGTTGTTTAACGACCACCAACAACACCACTACCAACAGGGCTACCAGGTCAAAGGCGATGGCGATGGTGAGGGAGCTGACACAGTGTTCTAACTTGACCCCGTAACCGCGATTCAGCAACCCGACATAGCCGAGTTCACCAAGCCGGGCCGGCAACATATCCACCACCATATTACGGATGCCGGTTACCAGTGCCATTTGCGGCAAGGTGGGCACATTGGGCTCACCACTGACCCGCAGCAATAGGCGATAACGCAGGGCACGCAGTAACAGCGCTACGAAGTAGAGAAGCAGGAATCCCAGCAAGAGTTCAAACTGCGTGCTTTGCAGAGCCTGGATTACGCTCGGGCGTTGCTGCTCAGCCAGGCCAGAGGTAAACAATTGCAATAGCAATCCCAGGATCAGCAGAGAGACCCCGATAGAGATTGCTATTCTAAGAAAATGTTTCACGCGTGCGCGAGCCCAAAAAAGTCGCTGGTAAAAACGCTACGTTAGCAAAAATTAACCGGTTGCGGGGCCGGCTTGCCAAATATTCAGATTGATGGGCAGCAGCCAGAGATTAAGCTCGACCTGTGATCAGGCGACCTTAAGACGGTAGGCATTCCCGTTGTGACTGAATCGCCATAAATGCTCGGCACTGACATTGGGGTGGCTATCGAGGAATTCCTCGAAGGCTTTTGGCTGGCCAAGCTGATCATCATCACCATAGCTGTACCAATCATCAAACAGCAGGATGGTGCCATCGACCAGGTAACGGTCTACCCACTTCAGCGCCTCGACCGTGGAAGAGTAATAATCACAGTCAAGCAATACCACTGCAGCCGGATTGAAGTTGTGCTCATCATGCAGCTCATCGGTAAGCGAGTCTTCATAGAAGCCTTCTACTAACAAGGCTCGGCTCATATCCATGCCATTGGCAGCCAGGTTTTTTTCTACGTCCGCCCGTGAACAGGCAAATTGACCTTCAAAGAAGCGGCCGTCTGCCGTGTCTATTCCTTCTGCGGCTGGCAACCCCTTGAAGGAATCAAATCCGTGGAACTGAATCGTATTCAGACCCAGTTGTTCGCTGTGTTCAAAGGCCTTGAGAAACGCGTAACCACGAAACAAGCCAAACTCGTAATAGTCTCCAAACGGATCCCGGCCTTCTTTGTGCAACAATTCAAACGCTCCCAGGATGGCTTCTGGCGTGCCCGGGCTCAAGGTTTTAAAAGAGTTGTTAAACCAGTGGTAAACCCGCGAGCCAAAACGAAACAAAACCGGGTAGTCTCGCAGCAGATTTTCTATGGAGCGTTTAATAGACATAGTCAGGTCGATTGAAGGAAATTTTTGAAACGCGATTGTAGTCTAATTCGCCATGCGTGTAAGCGCCGATTCCGGTGAAATTAGGCACAAGCCTAACTCGCACCATCGCGCCGCGAGCGCAATACCTTGGCCGGCACGCCAGCAACGATATCGAATTCGCCAACATCCCGGTTTAGTACGCTGCTGGCGCCGATAATGGATGAACCATGCACGGTAACACCATCGAGAATTTGCACATTGGCACCAAACCAGACATTGTCTTTGATCAGTATGCCACCTTTGGGATCGGGGCCCTGGGATTTAAATGAAGCTTCAAGGTCAGTGCTGACATAGCCACCGCCACCTACAAAGTAGCAATACGCCCCGATCAATACTTCATCGCCCATCACCACATTGCAGCCTTCAGTGGAATGCACGATGGTACCAATCCCAAGCGAGCACTTGGCGCCAATCTCAATGTCGCCATTTTTACAGGACAACACCACCGATCGGCTCAAGATGGTATCGGCACCAACTCGAATGCCCTGGTTGGTTTCACCCTTGGCATCCAGTAGTACCTGGTCATCGACAACCACGTTGTCAGAAATATGGATTTTCTCGCCGTGGCGAATGCCAACGCCCTGGCCAAATACCACATTCCTGCCCACGGAGCCGAGGATACGCGGATACAACAGCTTGCGTAAAAACAGGCCAAGTGCGCCCGGCACCCAGGATGCAAACAACATGATCAATTCAAACTTGATCAGGTACCACAGACTGTTGCTGCCCAGGGCCAGGTCCTGGTAGCGCTGCATGGCCGACTTGCTCTGGTCGGTCAACTGCTCATGCAGGGTACTGTCGTTGGAATCAGGCTTGTTCACTTTGGGACTAATGTGTTGCGAGTCGGTGATCTAGTGCTGATGACCACCAGGGCCATGTACATGTCCGTGCGCGATTTCCTCTTCGGTCGCATCACGAACCTCACTGATGGAACATTCAAAATGCAGCTCCTTACCGGCCAGCGGGTGGTTGCCGTCAACCGTCACCATGTCGTTTTCAATAGCGGTCACCACGACTGGCACCGGGCCTTGTTCTGTTTCAGCCTGGAAACGCATACCCACTTCAACCTTGTCTATTTCTTCACCAAAGGCAGAAGTCGGTACCTGTTGAACCAATGCGTCAACTGGCATGCCATAAGCTTTTTCGGGGGCCACAGTAGCACTAACATTGTCACCGACTGTTTTACCCTCAAGTTGTTCTTCCAAACCGATGATGATGTTGCTCGCACCATGCAAGTAGACCAATGGATCCTGGCCTTTGGATGAATCCAGCACTTCGCCATTCGCGTCTTTAAGTTCGTAGTGCATGGTCACCACTGAGTTTTGTTTTATTGCCATAATAATTCTTGCTAAATACTCTCATAGAGTAGTGAATTGCAGAGCCAGCCACATAATCCAAAGGACTTAAACCGGTGCCAGCTCAAAGTAATGGGGGATTATGCCCAAAGCCGTGCCCAAATAGTATCGGATTAAGAGGATTTATCGGGCTTTTGGACGAGGTCTGAAGAGGCCAGATTCATCTGAACGAGCGCCATTTTTAGTGACGAGCCTGACGGCTGTTGTGTCTTTTCTTGTCGCTGGTTCCGGCTAATGAGCGCTTAGTTTTCAAGGCTAGGGCCCGATTTTCAGCAAGGCAGTGAGGAATCGATTTCAGACCAGAGGCAGCATAATCACGTCTGATCGCTGAACGTATTTCTTCCTCGTCAATGCCCAGATCTTCTACCGCAATAGCAAACACTAGGTCGTACAGGCGAAGTAATGAAATCTTGTGGGTTTGACCGGTACGGGAAAAAAGTGCCGCGGACAGATCAGAAAAGCGCTTAAACGGCTGTGAGCCCATCAGTAATGGCAGGATCTGCTTGAATCGACCGGAATTGCCGATTAAATCCCAATAACGCGCAAATCGATTCACTTGCTGTACCACGGAATAATCAACGGTATCGCTACTGACAATACTAAAGGGCGGGTTAGGATTGAATACCAATTGGTGAGCCTCGGTATGGCGAATAATTGGCGAGCCCTTGAGGCGCTTGAGTATGCCTACCTGGATCTCATGCGGTCTGAGTGCATAAAGCTGATCGAAGCTGTCGGCAAAACTGTCCAGGGATTCCCCGGGCAAGCCAAAGATCAAATCAGTGTGAACGTGGACATTGCTGTGCTGGCAAATCCAGCGGATATTCTCCTCTGCCCGCTCATTGTCCTGGCGACGACCGATGCGTGACTGAACGTCTGGGTTAAACGTCTGAATGCCGATTTCAAACTGCAAACTGCCGGCCGGAAACTTGGCGATCATATCCTTCAACTGCGCTGGCAGGTGGTCGGGGATGACTTCAAAATGCAGAAACAGGTCATCGTCCATGCGTTCCAGGAAGAACTCAAGAATGCGCAGGCTGTTTTTGATTTTCAGATTGAAGGTGCGGTCAACAAATTTGAAATGACGCGCACCACGTTCATACAGCACCGCCATATTCTCCAGGAAGGCATCGAGATCAAACGGCCAGGCAGTTTTATCCAATGCCGATAAACAAAACTCACACTTGAATGGACAGCCTCTTGAGGCTTCAACGTAGAGAATGCGGTTGCGAATATCGTCATCGGTGTAGAGATGATACGGCTGTTCAATCTGATCTAATTTAGGTTGTTGACCGCTGATAATTTTCTCTGCCCTGGGTGATTGACCGAGAATATCGCGCGCCAACTCAGCAAAACTGATATCCCCCCAACCAGTAATCACGTAGTCGGCCATCTCAACAACAGCCTGACCTTCCTGCTCATAACTAACCTCAGGCCCACCCAGAACTATCACCACTTCAGGGGCAACTGCCTTTAACAGCGCGACTACTTGCTCGGTTTGCACAGCGTTCCAGATATACACGCCAAAACCGACGATGGTGGGGTTCGCCGCCAACAGTTCCTCAACCATATCTTCGGGGCGCGACTCCAGGGTGAATTCCTTAATCTGGCAGGCATCGCGCAATTCTCCGAGGTTGGCGTGCAGGTAACGCAAGCCAAAAGCAGAGTGGATATACCGCGCATTAATCGTGCTTAACACGATGGGCGTTTCTGCGGGAGCTGAATTAAGAGTGGGAGCTGCCTGGCTCATCTTCGTTTACTTGCGCCCAGCCAGTTGGTTGAGTACATGTGCGCAGGCGAACTGCGCGAAGGTTGCGGTCACATGGGTAATAGAGCCAATGCCTCCGGCGCAGTTCAAGGCATTGGACCCCATGTTACCGCCACCGTTGTTTAATTCAGCAGAGGGGCGTTGAGCACTTAGTCCACCCTGCCCGTCCGGGTACACCAATTGCTCATCGGAATAGACGCAGGGCACACCAAAACTACGCTTAAGGTTTTTTGCAAAGCCATAGTCCTGTCGCAGGAGTTTGCGCGTGCGGGCCAACAACACATCATGCTGCGTGCGGCTCAGGTCACTGTGGCGTACTTTGCCCGGGTCGACCTGTCCACCTGCGCCGCCCACTGTCAGCACGTTGATCTTATGCTTTTTGCAATAATGAATCAGTGCCGCCTTGGTACGAAAGTCATCGATGCAGTCGATCACAAAATCGAAGCTCGGTGTGATGTAGTCCGCGAGATTAGTGCGAGAAATAAAATCATCAACCAGGTGGACGGTGCAGTCCGGATTTATCTGCTGAATACGATCTTTCATCACCAACACCTTGTCGCGGCCCAGGCTATCGGTAGTGGCCAGCAATTGGCGATTAATATTGGATTCGGCAACCACGTCCATGTCGATCAGGCTGATTGTCCCCACTGCACTTCGCGCCAGGCTTTCCGCCACCCAGGAACCCACGCCGCCGATACCAATCACACAAACATGTGCCTTGCTGATCTGCGCTAGACCAGCGTCGCCGTATAACCGCGCGATACCGCCAAAGCGGCGGTTATGCAGGCTATCGACGGGCTCGTTTGCCATTACGTTTGTCTCTGGTTGTTTCATAAAAATACGCTACACTGAGGGCCATGCCGACCGCTACAAACACGCTGATCGATACCCATTGTCACCTGGATTTCAGCGAGTTCGACCAGGATCGTGACCAGGTGATCAAACAGGCCGCTGCATCCGGCGTCACCACGATTATTGTGCCCGCTGTGACCCAAGCGACCTGGCCCCGAACCATTGAGACTTGCCGAACCCAGACTGGGCAACATGGTGTGCGCCTATTACTGGCTCTGGGTATGCACCCGATGTTCATTGAGCAACACCAACCGCAGCATCTGACCGAGTTGGATCAAGTAATTGAGCAACACCAACCGATTGCAGTCGGCGAAATTGGCCTGGATTTTTACAGCACTGATGCGGATCACGACAAGCAAACCGCCTACTTCACCAAGCAGCTGATTATAGCAAAACGCCACGACCTTCCCGTTATTATTCACAACCGCAAAGCGCACGACCAGTGCATCAGTTTGCTCAGGGAACACCAACCCCGGGGTGGCATCGTCCATGCTTTTAATGGCAGCTTACAGCAGGCTGAGAAATATATCGAAATGCGTTTCCTGTTGGGTTTCGGTGGCATGTTAACCTTTGAGCGCTCCCGAAAACTGCGCGCGCTGGCCGAGGCGCTGCCATTGCAAAGCATTGTGCTGGAAACCGATGCGCCGGATATGACCGTGTCGCAACATCGTGGGGAACGCAACAGTCCGGAGTACCTGCCCTACGTGATGGAAGCCTTGGCAGAAATTAAGAATATGGCGGCAAGTCAGGTTGCCGAAACCAGCTGCCAGAATGTGTTGAGGGTGTTTGGCGTGGATGAACACAAGCATCGGGCCAATCCCGAACAAACTGAATAAGCAACCACAATTATTAGCCGTAAAAACTTGAATTCGATCTTACAAATCCAGCTATCTAGTTTCGACATGGACTGACAATAGATGGCCGAATTTTGCCCAGAGCGGACATTGAGAGTCAAGAATTTGCTTATTCCTCAATTGAACACACTTCGGTTTAAAAGTTACTTATTAAAGGTCGACTAAACTTGCCAGTACTAGAACGCAATGCCCATGCATTGCTTGCGGAAACGGCGGCTTCCAATCTCAAAACTTTATATTCATCCTCCGTGTGACTTCGGCAATAGGAGAGGCAACACCTTGGATTTCGCCACCCTGCTTATGCAAACCGGCATGATGAAGTCCGACCGCATGCGGATGGTGCGGCAGTGCAACAAGTAGTGCGCCGGAGTCCCCAGGGTGAGAAAATATCCCATGATTTTTCTCCTGTACCAACAGTTGCCCGTCAAACCGATGCCCAAGGGGTGTTATGCAGAAGAAGTTCTTGTCAATCACGAATCCCTGCGTAAGGCCAGTTGAGCGACCTCTCTTCATTACTGCACCGCCTAAGGCTATTCCTGCGGTTCCCCTAATCTTTCCAATGCCGATAACCTCACTTTTACGAATTGTTCGGTCTATAGAGGGATCAATACCGGCAATTGCCGCATCGATTAGACGTGTTCTGAGCGCGCGCACTTGTTTTCCTATCTTGTTTTGATGATTGGTATCATCACCGAATGCGGGCTGATAAACCGGGTCGTCAGAGTTAAAGACAGGCCGCAAGACATGTTCATTGCTCAGTAGAACCAGAGCGCCATTGGATCTGTCATTGACGACAACACCTAGTGTCCCAGCAGTCGCTCGACTGGTGCTGGTACCGGACCAAACAGCACCGACACTACACCCACCTTTAATCGGGTCGTAGCGCCGGCGGTCAATTGCGGCTCGGTCTTCTTCGAAATCTGCATCTGATTCTTCAGGAGGATTCAACAGCCCGACTTGTACGTCTGTGCGTATCCCCGCAATATTCCTTGGAACAGCCCTTTCGCTTTCAACGTCGCACTTTTTGGAAACAAAAACTACGAGTGCAAGTTCCTCAGTTGTCTGGCCTCTGACCATGCGTTTATCCACTGCCAAACCTGTAACATTTGGCAACGCAAAGAGCTCGTCAGCAGACTGTGTCCGAATCGCATCAATTCGTTTGTACTGCGCTTCATCAATGTGATATTCACTCATACTATTTCATCCTTCTGTTCAAAAATATCAGCTGGAGGGAACCCGAGATTAATGTTCTCGGAATACGGCTATAAAATGGACACCAAAGCAAACCACTTAACTATTCAAGACAATCTGCCTTCTCTTTTTACTAAATCTCTAGATATCGTATCTCTGACAAGACACACTATTACGCGACTACGCAATCTTCGGATTTAACCTCTGATTTTTCTGAGTACCTTAAATTAAATTTTATCTAAGTAAGGTATAGAGTTAGCTAGTCGCTGAACCCAAAATACATGTATTGTTTCACCTGTTTAAATTTTTTCTTGTCTAGTATTTACCCGAAGCGGACATTCTAATGAACGAACTACCGTTGCTAAACAACATAAATCTCTACTGTAGTTTTGTCGGAAACCTAAAATTAATATTGCCATAAAGTATTCTATGGGCTTCACGAAAGCCAGATTCCATCGCACCATGAACATATCCGTATTGTTGCTTGCTGGTTGCTTCTCCGGCAAAACAAAGTCGTCCACCAATTGGTTCTGCCAGCATATCAAAATGTTCTATCTTCGATTCAAATCCTATCATCGAGTAACCCCCTAAGGTGAACTCATCAAGTCGCCAATTAGTCACATAGGTATCTACTGGTGATTGATAACGCTCGGCAAACATTTCACTTAATATCGTCTGAGCTCGCGCTATCGCAGCGGCTGGATTTTCCGTCATCTTCCGCGATTCTTGTCCGGCAACTAGAGCTGCTAACGTGGGTTTTCCAGCCATATCCGTGATATCGAAAAATGCAGGAAACTCCCCTAGAGTTGAGGAGACATAGAAAAAATTTTGTTTTTGCTCAAGGTTCTTGCGCCAAAACGGTTCGCTAAAACTCATTACCAGTTTCTCCAGGTATCCGAGCGCTAGAGAATCAATCGCTTCTTGCTTTGACCTAGGTAGCGCCGGCTGGAATTTGATATGGTTAGCTTTCAGCACACCAAGCGGAACGGTAACGATCACATGCGTGGCCCTATGTTCGAAACCATTTGCAAACACTTTCACACCGCTTTCATCATAACTTATCGCGTTAACCCTCTCTTCAAGGCGAATATCAAGCCCTTCACTAAAAAGTGCGACTAGCTTTCCATATCCGCCACTAATCATCGACTCGCCGCCACGGTAATCATCACTAAAAGCATAGGTGTCGTGAGGCATATGCTCGGCGCTCTCCCCTGAACCAAGTTCCGCTACCATGCGCAGGAGAAATCGCTGTAGACGATGACGAGCGTCAGATCGCTCACCTGTGGTCAATCTCTGGCTGATATGGTCGGCATAGCTAAGTTCTGTTGCATTCGATTTTTGCGATCCTGAATAGAGTTTTGAGGCGATGAGCTGGCTTTTCAAAAGCTCCCATACACTTGTAACTCTTCCAAACCAGCGTGACTTCACGCCGTCGTATACATGAAAACGCCATGGGTCAACATAATTCATTTCCCTTAACCGAAAACCGGCTTCCTTAGCCAATTCATACAAAGGATTTTGAGCAACACCGTCGATCCATGCACCTCCTTCGTCCACCAATGCTCCATTGATGGATATCGTGTTGGTTCTACCACCTATTCTGTTGCGACCTTCTAGAACAATGACCTCTAGGCCGCGGTCTTTGAGCATTCGTGCAGCGGAGAGTCCAGCCATTCCCGCACCGACTACGATAACTGGGCCGATTTTAGATTTGCTACGCTCATCATTTTTTTTGCTTATGTGAGACATGCTGGTTTAACCTACATGCCAGGGTGAATAAACACAATTCATACGAAAGAGTTTCGGAAGATGGCCAATATGCGATCAAAGTATGGAACAGGCACTACCTTTTGGCAATAAATCAACGCCCCTAGCTTACCCAAAATGGTTACTGAGTGTTCCTGGATAAAAATTTCTCTCCCTATGTAATGCTGATACGACTGATTTGAGTATGTGGCGGGCTAACTCTCTAGTCAACCCGCCACCTTACGACTCTAGGCTTCCGTTGCTTCAGCTAACTCAAGAGCATCATCTACCTCAACTCCAAGGTAACGTATTGTACTTTCCAGTTTTGTATGACCAAGTAGCAGTTGGACGGCTCGGAGATTCTTTGTCCGCTTATAAATCAATGATGGCTTAGTTCTTCTTATTGAATGAGTTCCGTAGAGCTTTGGATCCAGGCCTATCGAAAAAACCCATTTCTTAACTATCCTCGAATATTGTCTAGTCGATAAATGAGGAGTGCTATGAGAGCGGCTTTGAAAAACGTGATCATCGCCATTGAGTCTTCTAATCGCGATTAAAGCCGAAATCGAATCCCTTGTCTGGGCAGTAACCTCGAACTGAACCGGCAGTTGGGTCTTTCTCTGTAAAATCATAGCTCGAGATACGACTCCATCCATTTTGAAAAGGTCAGAGACTTTTAAAGCAACAAGGTCACACGCTCTTAGCTTGCTATCAATCGCTAGATTAAACAATGCTAGTTCGAACAAGTTCTTCTGTAGTTGGAGTCTTATTCGAATTGCCCATATTTCATTGAGTTTTAACGGAGGGCGTTGGCCAACTAGCTTTCCTTTGTTCCAGGGTTCGGACCCTTTAAGTTTGGGGAATAGTTCTTCTTGCAACATAGTATTTCTCCTATTTTTTTACGGGAGATCAATATGCTCGAATCATGTGAAGAGCGCTTTTTTGCCCAAAGTGGAGATACCGGAACCCAACAATGCTGAAACCAATTGTCGTATTCTAAATCTCCGCAATCCTATATATTGTCAAACTATTGAGGTGCCTGATTTAGTTGGGTGCTTTACCCTGACCACTATTATAACAACGATTTAATAATCCCCTACTTTTCTCATAGATCAAGGGTGATGCCGAGATATAGATAATGTGGAATTTGTGTTTCAAGATTGGCCTAGTCATCGCGTTTTCAAGCCCAACAATGAAGCTAAATGCGCTGGAGACACACTTTACAGGACAGCGCCTCAGCGATATTGAGACCTATATCAATCAAGGCATGAAGTACGAAAACATACCAGGAGTATCTATTGCATTAATAGAAGCAGGCGAAGTCGTGTATATGAATGGGTTTGGTCGCGGAGATAATAAAGACAATCCGATTAGCCCCCTGACGCCGTTTCAAATAGCTTCTTTGACCAAGTCTTTTAGCGCATTGGTAATTCTGCTACTAGAAAAGGATGGCAAACTATCATTAGACGATAAAGTAGTCGAACACATACCCTGGTTTAGAACATCAAATAAGTCACGATCTGACCAGATTAGTATTAGACAACTATTGCAGCATAATAGTGGCTTTTCTACACAGAGTGGTAATTATACTCAAAACAATCAATATCGAGGCCCTGATGCCACAGAACATTCAGTGAGAAGATTGCTGAACTGTCAGCTGGTTAGCCCACCGGGGAATAAATTCGAATATTCAAATAGCAATTACCAAGTTGTTAGCCATTTGATCGAAGTTATTGAAGGAACTCCGTTCGAGTCAGTCATGGCCGAACGCATTTTCCAACCATTGGGTATGCGAAATAGCTTCGTACAAATCCCACTGACTAAGACATCAATACCTGCGCTGGGTTTCCCGCAGTGGTTTGGGATTTCAGTAGAGCGTCCTTTCATACTTGGGCGCATGAAAATGGGAGATGGTGGGATATCTGCCAGCGCCGAAGATTTGACTAAGTACCTTCTTGAGGTATCCAACGGAGAATTAGGTTTAGTCACCCAAAAAATGCGTCATAGTCTAGTCAGCACGGACCTAAACAATTCGCAGTATGGGCTAGGTTGGCAGGTGTCAGACATCAATGGCACTGCATTATATGAGCATGGAGGCAACAATGGTGGTTTTAGCAGTCATTTTGGTTTTGCAGATGCGAACGACCAAAGAGCTGATATTGGGTTTGTCATTCTCACGAATTACTCCAGCGCCTTACACACCGAGTTCATAGGGAATGTTCGACGAACTATTTTGGGGGGCAAACCACACGCTAACAGGCTCAATTCGACTAGCTTAATTTCTTTGATCACGCTTTACGGAACAATATTGATATTGCTCATATGTATCTATAGAACAGTTAAAACGGACAAGCCAAACACCATAGCACTAAGGCACTTTATTTTCTCGTCCTTCCTCCTTGCCACCAGTTACATCGCGGCTTACGTGATTCCAGCGCTGAACGGAATAAATCTATTATCGATATACCCGTTTTTCCCTGACCTAGCGGTTGGCTTGATAGGATGTTCAATGTTGTCCTTGTTGTTAGCGGTTCTGTTGTTGCTAAAAATGGGTGAATTTTGGAAAGCAAATTAGGACGATTGAATTTAGTCGCAAATAGGTCCTTGAGTTTTTGTTATCCCTAACCAGTCAATGTGTGCTTAGAATATGAAACAGACAGTTGCTTATGGCTAGTGGTCAAGCGGTGCTAGTTTGCACGCAGCAGTCATCGCGCATCTAATCAAACCTTTCATTCCAGACTTAATGCAGATTCTAATACCGATCCTTAGCCAATTTTCGATCCCCTGGACAACCGCACAAAGCCGTCAATGCGAACAAAATGAGGTGATCGAGTAACCGTCTTTTGAACAAGATTCGACGCTGGCTTCAGTTAATATACGAGGACATGTAAAGGACCCTATTCCCAATTGCGGATATTACCGAGCTCTTGCTCTAGTTCTGACTTAGCTAATTCTTCAATTTGCGTTAATGTGTTTTCTAACAGATCAAATTGTTCGTATGGATCTAAAGATAAGTCGTACATCTCTTTATCGCCATTTGAATTCTCAATTAGCTTATATTGTCCGTTACTAATTGACCATGCGTCAGTGGTTCCATCATCCAGTTCTGAATATTGAAAACTTCTGAGTGATTCATTTGTTGTTAGTAATGTTTTAAAACTCTTACTGTCATTAACTTGGTTCAAGTTTAATCCAGCAATTTCAGCAATAGTGGCAAACAAATCAGTTGTAGTTATTAGGTTTTCATCCATCCCAATTCGAGTCAAACCTGCTCCAGAAATAATCATTGGCACGTTAATTCCTCCTTGAAACAATGTCCCCTTTGAGGTGTTATTAGAATATGGGGCTTGAGCAACTTGATTGGGACTTCCGTTGTCACCAAGAAAGATCACAATTGTATTGTCTCTCTCATCGATAGGAATATTATCAAGCAGCTGCCCTATCTGATAATCCATAGCTTCAATAGCAGCCATGAAGTAAGGTATCGGATTCATCCCATCGACAAATGGAGCAAGATTCCCTTGACTGTGCATTTCACCCGGTGGGACGTGAAAAGGCGTGTGCGGAGCATTGTATGCTAACCACATAAACCAAGGTTTGCTTTGACTTTGAATCCAGTTCACCGCTAAGTCCGTGAATTCTTCGGTAATATAGTCGGTATTAGTGCTGCTAACCCCATCTTCAGTTAAAGGCCAATCATAGTAATCATCTACCTCACCACTAATCAGTCCCGCGTAATAATCTATTCCCCAAGATTCAGGGTTAATTGTGGTGTTGAGGCCTGACAGGTGCCATTTTCCAACGAGGGCTGAAGCGTATTTATTATTCGTTCTGTCAGCGATTAAACGCTGCAAAACGTACTCAGATTCGTCTATCTGATCTCCCGCCCATTTGATACCTGTGCGATAACCGTATTTCCCCGATATGATTGAGGCTCGGGTAGGAGTACAGGTGGGGTATGACCATAGATTCGCGAAAACTAAACCATTGCTTCGCAAAGCGTCCAAATTTGGAGTACTGGGCTTTATCGTTCCTTCGGCATATCCAGAAATGGCATCTTTACCCAAGTCATCGGCAATAATAAGTAAAATATTGGGTGTGGCGCTGTTTTCTGGGGTTACATTGGGTTGATTAAATGGATCGCTAAATTTCTCATCTGCAAGCATAGAGTAATCAGTAAGCGTTCCTAAGAAAGCGATTAATGCGTCCTTTTCTTGTCCAGAGAAGTTAAATTGAATAGGCTCGCCATCCATTCCCCTTAGAGGCGATGTTAGATTCGGATGATTCTGTATTCCAGTACTGTAATGATCGATTACTTGATTCAGGTTTGTGAATCGACCGTCGTGCATATATGGTGGTCTAATCGCAATATTGGATAAGGAGGGAGCTTTAAACTTACCTATATCATTTGAATTTCCTGTCGTACCAAACACACCGAGATCGTCCACCGATTGTGAGTCTAACCCATTGATGGTGGCATTCGTTGTGCCCCCAGGAACTAACGGGACTGGCCCCACGAATGCTTCAGAGATATGACACCCTGCGCAGTTGGCCGTATTTCCGCCGCGGACATCCTGAGGAAGAAAAAACAGGCTTTTACCTAGGTTTTCTTGGTCTGTGAATCCCGGAAAATCTATTATTGGAGATGCAACCTGACTCCGAGAACTATCATATTTTGAGCTTGTGCTAACCAAACTCCGTACGAATTGAGCCAACGCTTTGGCGATTCTAGCGGAAGTCACGCTAACATCACCAAACGCTTGTTCAAACAAGGAAGAATAGTAACTTTGCTCCGATACGATGTTTTCCAAATGCGCTAGACTAAGACCCATTTCTACTGGATCTTGGAATGGCATTAAGACTTGCTGCTCCAAAGAATTTGCTCTTTCATCCCAAAAGAATCTACCACTTGAGTAAAATCTGGCATTTGCGAGACCCATAGAATGCCTGCCAGTCAACCCTCCCTCAAATCCTATACTCAATGTATTTGGGTCAGAAAAGCCGTGTTCTTGTACATGGCATGAGGCACACGCAATTGTTCCATTAGCGCTTAGCTTTTTATCATAAAATAGAACCCTACCAAGAGTCGCCCCCGCATTGGTGATTGGGTTGTCAATGGGTGTATTGTCGAGATTAGAAGCCGCTTGTTGGAATTGAAACCCTGCGGGAAAATCGTTTTGAGTATAGTGCGTAGGTAGAACAATATTTGCATAGTCAAAACTTTCTGTAGGTAGTGTTGGCAATTCGTTCGTCGCCACATTATCGTCTCCCGAGTTTAGTAAAAGACTTACTATTACGGGGATAATATTTTTATTCATGACAGCGTCGATGATGCCTAAGAAATGTGTATTAAAGTTTATACGCAGAAAGTTCTAAAATCCCTCGGAGAAAGTAATAAAAGTTATCGAACATGTAACTTTGACTTAGACACCCCACTTGTAATGCACACAGTTTAGAACCCATCGAATGGCCGCTTTGAGTATTTTACGGTCACTGTCCGATCTTACCGAGCCTCGATTTCTATGCTATCAGATCAAGTCCAAGTTTTTACAGATTAGCCACACCGGCTAACCGTAACCAAAATAATCTCGCGATTTCTTTACTCGCTTGCTTGACTCAACCCAGCCGAGTTTCGTCATCCGATGCTCCCCACCTTTCTTTCCCTGGCAGGGAAGCCGGTCACTTACCCCATCCAATGCAACTCCGCAATTCACACAAGCGGTGACATGCACCAATCCGTTTCGCGGATTGTCATAGCGAACCCACTTGTGCTTTCTTGCTTTCATTGGTATCCCGGTACCAGAACAGCACCTTCACTCCCCTTACTACTACCCAAACTACTACTTCTACAGCTACTACTAATTTGACGGACTATCCGTCATCTACCACACACTTAATTTTTTCCTATCTGGCGACTTCAGGCATGGGCCGGTAGTTCCTGCCAACCCATTTTCTTCATTTGATGATTTTCCGACGTGGCTTTTTTGCATGGCATTATGCCAACCACATAGCCTTTTGCTATTCCACAGGCGGAACACGCAGTGACGCGTGCTTTGCCATTGCGAGGATTGTAAAATGTAACCCAATTGTGTTGCTTCGCTTTCAACATTTGCTTTTACCTTCAACCAGTTTTAACCCAATAGACCTCATATTCTGAAATCTGTTTAACCCAAATCAGCAACTCGAATACACCCTGTTTACTCCAAAGTTGGTAATTTGTTATGGTTGAAACTATAGCCGAGATTTTCAAAAAAAATTTTCTGAAACAGTTGATTTAACAAAGCTTTAAAGTGTGACAGCTGTCTAGCTCAGCGTATCGATAAACTGGAATTTCACCCTTAACCATTAACCCGGCAGGTCTGCTGGAAACGCTCTCATAATGAAAAACACCCTAACTGCAGCCGTACTGCTGATTGGCGATGAACTACTGTCAGGCAGTATTCAGGACCTCAATCTGTCACACATTGCCATCACCCTGGAAAAACGTGGAATCCGGGTGCGGGAAACGCGCATCGTGCCGGATATCGAAGCGGAAATTGTGTTCGCCTTGAACGAGCTAAGGAACAAATTCGATTATGTGTTCACCACCGGCGGCGTTGGGCCAACCCACGATGACATCACTTCAGATTCAATTGCCGCGGCCTTTGGTGTGAAGAATGTGGTACAGCAGGAAGTGTTCGACACCATCCAGGGTTACCTGGATAGCAAGGGCGTGGAATTTACCCCGGCCGCACAACGCATGGCCTATGCCCCAGAGGGCGCGGAAATCATCAAAACTCAACAATCGATTGTGCCGGGCTATCGGATCGACAATGTATTTGTGATGGCGGGTGTGCCGCGGATTATGCGCGTCATGCTGGATGCGATTGTTGATACTTTACAGATTGGCAACGCCATCCTCAGCAAGACGGTGCACGCCAATGTCAGCGAAGGTGAAATCGCGGCAGCATTACAAGAGATTCAGTCCGGCAATGACGAAGTGGATATTGGTAGTTACCCGCAAGACACGGACTCAACCAAGAGTGATTACCGGGTGATTTTCGTGGTTCGTGGTGTGGATGCCCAGCAGATCGACAGCACCTGCGATCAGATATACCAGGCTTGCCAGTCTGGTGGTTACGAGGCGACGATTATCTAGGCTTGGCTGGGAAAGAATCTGTGGCGCCTAGGCACAGGCCCGGTAGCGAAAACAGTCCGTGGTGTGGTCATTCACCATGCCGCAGGCCTGCATAAAGGCATAGCAGATGGTGCTGCCAACAAATTTGAAACCGCGTTTCTTTAAAGCCTTGCTCATGGCATCGGATTCTGCGGTGTTGGCTGGCACTTCCTTTAGTGACCGCCACTGATTAACAATCGGCTTGCCATCCACGAAGGACCATAAATACTCGGAAAATCCTGGCCCCTCCCCTGCTGCGGCCTGTGCCTGCATCTCCAAGAAAAGTTGGGCATTCACGATAAAGGCATTCACCTTGAGTTTGTTACGAATAATGCCAGGGTCGGCCAGCAGGGCTTCCCGCTTGGCCTGATCGTATTGCGCAATCTTGGCTGGATCAAAACCATCAAAGACTAAGCGGTAGTGTGCGCGCTTCTTGAGCACAGTAATCCAGCTAAGGCCCGCTTGCGCGCCTTCCAGATTCAGCATTTCAAATAAATGCTGATCATCGTAAACCGGTACGCCCCATTCCTCGTCATGATATTTCTTGTATAACTCATCACTGCTGCACCATTGGCAGCGCACAACATCATCATTCATAAACACACCTGGTTACTTCTCATCACCACGCAAGGCCGACACTTTTTCATACATCATGATGCGATTCATTTCTTCGGGCGCAACAGGTGGACCGCTCACCACCGTGAGCTGGCGCATATAAGAGGTGGGCAGGCCCTTCATGGCGCTGCCTTTGTAGCGGGAAAACCAGGTGCCCCAAAGTCCGCGAATCGCCAGCGGCACCACGGGCACCGGGGTGCGCCGAATGATTTGCTCGATGCCGGGTTGGAACTTGGCGATCTCACCATTGCGCGTGATACCGCCTTCCGGGAACACACAAACCAATTCGCCGTTTTCCAATGCTTCGGCGATGGTATCAAAAGCCTTATCGACCAATTCCGAATCTTCGCGACGGGTGGCAATTGGAATCGAATTTAACAATTGGAACAGCTTCTTGGCGATGGGTAACTCGTAAAAAGTGTGATACATCACAAAGCGCGCTGGACGCGGAATTACCGCAAGTAACAACGCCGGGTCGACAAAGCTGACATGATTACAAACCAACAAGGCCGGGCCACGCTCGGGAATATTGTCCAGGTCTTCCTTGCGAATTCGGTAGACGCTGTGCACCAGGATCCAACTCACCAGACGCAGGAAGAACTCTGGCACCACGCTGAGGATGTAAATGGTCACAATCAGGTTGAGGATGGCCGCCACTTTGAAGATTTGCAATACGGAGAAATCCAGGCTCAACATGCCCGCTGCCATCACACCGGCTGCCACCATAAAGATGGCATTGATAATATTGTTGACCGCGATGGTGCGCGAGCGCTGTTCTTCATCACTGCGCGTTTGCAAAAACGCATACAGCGGCACGATGAACATACCGGAGCTGAAGGCGATCATGGTCATATTGAAGATTACTCCCCAGGACCCCTGCACGGCCAATAACTCGGCCAGACCACGCAGCTCCTCAGTAGCCGGTAAGCTGGTGTTACTCAACTGCCAGGTAAAAAAGCTGATGCCGATGGCACCGAACGGCATCAGGCCAATCTCCACCTTGCCGCCGGATAACTTGGAGCAGGCAAATGAACCCAGACCGATCCCGATTGAAAACGTGGCCAGTAACATGGTTGCGACCATGGCGTCACCATAGAGCACCTTTTGCGCAAATGTCGGGAACTGGGTCAGCACGATAGAGCCAAAAAACCAGAACCAGGAGTTGGCCAAGATGGATTGAAACACCGGCTTGTTGGAGCGCGCCATGCGGATAATCTGCATGCTGCTGCGCCAGATATTGAATGATATATCGAGATCAGGCGCGGCCGGTTTGGCACTCGGAATACTGCGACTCACCCACCAGCCCAGCACTGCCACACCGATCAGTGTGGCCATCAAAAAGGGCTGGTACTCCGGGCGACTGGCCAGCAAGCCACCGAGAATGGTACCGAGCAGAATGGCGATAAACGTGCCGGATTCCACGTAGGCATTGCCTGGGAGGATTTCATGCGGTTCCAGGTGCTGCGGCAAAATACTGTACTTGATGGGGCCAAAAAATGCCGACTGCGCGCCCAGCGCAAATAGGATAAACAACATCAGCGTGACCGATTGCAGATACAGCGCCACACTGCCCAACAGCATGATGATGATCTCGGCAATCTTGATACGCCGAATCAGCATGGACTTTTCATACTTGTCTGCCAACTGCCCAGCGGTCGAGCCAAACAAAAAGAACGGCAAAATAAAAGCTACTGCGGCAACATTCAACAACACACCCTGGTTGGAAGTCACCAGCGTATAAGTGATGAGGATAGCCAGCGCGTTCTTATATATATTGTCGTTAAACGCCCCCATAAACTGGGTGCAAAAATACGGCAAAAACCGGCGCTGAGTGATTAAGCTATTAGACATGTGGGTTTTGCCACTCCTTCTGTAATATCCGTCATTATAGGACTGTTCTTATTAATATCGGAAAAGACTACCACCAAGATGAAATCTTTAGTAGTAGACTTTTGATTCCAAAAATTTTTCGTCGCACAATTGTAAATAAACAAATGTTGTCAGGCCCAACGCGTAATTCACCACTGTGACCGCCAATCCCTACGATTACCTGATCATAGGCCAGGGTTTAGCTGGCTCCATCCTGGCTGATTGTTTAATCAAACGCGGCAGCACAGTGTTTGTACTGGATAATCACCATCAGGGCAGTTCATCGATGGTCGCGGCCGGCATTATCAACCCGGTTACCGGGCACCGGCTGAACATCACCGAGGGCTTCGAGACATTTTTCCCGGTTGCAAAACAGTACTACAAACAGGCCGAACAGAGCGCACCCGGATCATTTTGGCGTGATGTAGAGCAAACCCGCTTAGTAAAAAACCAGGGGCAATCCGATTACTACCACCAGCGCCGCACGGAATCGGCTTATCAGCCCATATTGGGAGATTTTCTTGACCGCACGGAGTGGTTTGCTGATAGCGCTTACGGCAGCACCCAGGTACTGCAAAGTGCGGTTGTGAACTCTCGAGCATTCCTGGCCGAGCTCAAACAGCGATTGAAGGCGCTTAACAGCTATGCGGCTGTACCTTTCGAACACCAACAACTCGAGCAGGTGGACAATTACTTCCGGTATTCAGACCATATCGGCAAGCGTCTGATTTTTTGTGAAGGCTACCAGGCTATTAATAACCCCTGGCTCGAGCACTTGCCCTTCAAACTGGCCAAAGGCGAGATCTTGACCGTTAGCACCGAACAACTAATTCCAAACCAACTTCTGAATTGGGGTTCCTGGCTGGTTAGCAACCCGCAGGGAGACCAGGCCAGGCTGGGCGCCAGCTTTGTTTGGAACGATATATCGCCGCAAGTCGATGCCGCCAATGAGGCCAAGTTATTAGCCAGCCTGGAAACACATACCACCATCAAGGCCACCCACCTGCAAACCGACGCGGGTATTCGGCCCACCACCGAGCAACGCAAGCCCTTTATTGGCAGCATTCCATCACTACCCGGCGCCTATTGTTTTAATGGCTTTGGTAGCAAGGGTTGTTTATTGATTCCCTATTACGCAGAGTTGCTGTGCGAACATCTATTCACCGGCGCGCCCTTGCCGCAGGAACTCAGCCAATTTTTATGACCTCATGTCTCTAACCAGGCTTAACCATTCCCTGATTCGTCAGCACTTTGCGAAGCACCCGGAAGCGCTCGGCATGGCCGTTGATGCAACCTGTGGCAACGGCTTTGATACCCTGTTTCTGGCAGAGCTTGGTTTTCGGAAAGTAGTTGGGTTTGATATCCAAACCGCAGCCATCGATGCCACCCGGCAACGTCTGCACTCGGCTGGCCATGAAGAGGTGCCCTTGTATCAACAAGGTCACCAGGAACTGACTACCATCATCCAACAGGAAGTAGATTGTGTCATGTTTAACTTCGGCTACTTACCTGGCGCGGACAAAGGGATTACCACCCTGGCCGAATCGAGCGTGGTGGCAGTGCAACAGGCTACCGATTTACTTAGCCACGCAGGGGTGATCAGCCTGATGTGCTACCCGGGGCATGCAGCCGGTGCGGAAGAAAAACAACTTATCGAAGCATGGCTAAACAACCTGCAAGACGACCCTTGCTGGCGTATGGAGACACACCTCTCAGCCACTCCCAGCAATACAGCGCCAATCCTGTTTCTGTTACAACGAACAGTTTCTGAGGAATAGAACTGGTACTTTTCTCCATCACGAACTGTGACTAGAATGAAACCTGGTTAAACCAACACCTCGAGAGCTGGCTGACTCATTATGCAAATTGAAACCTGGATACTCTACGTAACCACTGTGCTTGCATTTATGAGTACGCCGGGGCCCAGCCATATCCTGATGCTGTCCAATAGTCTCGGCAGTGGCTTTCAGCGCGCCAGGATGACGGCCGCTGGTGATTTATCCGCCAACTTTATTCAAATGACCGCTGCCGCCATTGGCCTGGCGAGCATTATCACGCAGTTCAGCGCGTTCTTCGTTATCGTAAAATGGGCCGGGGTAAGTTATTTACTGTATCTGGGGATCAGGTTGATTTTGTCCAAACCTGCCGACCAGGGTCTGCAACAAGCAGCACCGCGCTCACGATCCTCGCTGTACTGGCAAGGTTTTATCACCTCGATGTCAAATCCAAAGGCGGTCATTTTTTTCGCGGCGTTGTTTCCCCAGTTCCTGGATAGTTCACAACCTCTGCTGATGCAGTTCGTGGCACTGAGCCTTACCTATCTAGTCGTTGATGGTTTGTTTTTGTGCTTTTACGGCAAGTTCGCTGAAGTGATCGCGGGCCGCTATCTCAAACCCTTCGCTCACCGCTTTAACCAGGTAGCTGGTAGTTTGTATATCGGGGCCGCAATATTACTTGGCTTGAAGAGTGTCGAACGCTAGCACTCTGGGGTGGTTGAAACGGCAAAGAGGAACTTAAGTTTTCTGGAGTTCTATTCCTTTTCCAGCGTCACGTCGTCGCAGACTCAAACTATCACTGCCTGCAGATTGATATGCTTGCTCACTGATCGTTGAGATGCGGTGAAACTCTGCAGTCGCAGAGTCAGCGGTTAAAGTCAGGGAAAGATAACCATGGTGGGCAGTTTCACTGTAGCGAAGATTGGCGTTCGCCTGAAACAATAGCTCCGTAAGCCGATCAGCGGTCATACCGATGGCCTCTGGCAATCCTGGAGAGGTGATTGAGGTTGCCCCTAATTCAAAGCCTTGCCAATTGGCGTCAGACTCGGCTTGTAACTCCAACCCCCAGGAAGCATGCGTATCGCCGGTTAACACAATCATATTGCTGCCGTTCTTTACACCCTGCTCCAGCAACCACTCGCGTTCGGCTCCGTAACCATTCCACGAATCAGTGCCAAACGGGATTCCCAGCGCCGTCAGCGGGATGGCAGGCTTCAGAAAATCGCTGATTTTGTCTTTCTCTTCTGGAGACAAGGCTTTTGCCAGGTTTGGCGTCTGCACTTTGGCCACCAGGGTTTGGTTGCCGATCAGCTGCCAGGGCTTGGCTTGTTTAGCAGACTGTTCCAACCTTGCCGCGACAAACTCACGTTGTTTACCACCCAGCAGCTGCCGCGCCGGGTCGTCCAGTATCTGCTCTGTGAATGCTTTCATATCAGGGCGATAGGCGATGCCTTTCGGCAGCTTTTCGAGCTCGCTCAACTCCATGATGCGATGATAATCTTCTATCGCCGCTGAAGGCTTCTGATCGTGGTCATAGGGTAGATTGAAACTGACCACATCGTCACCGGCATCACTCCCGGCGACTCTCTTCGGGGAACCTGGATTGCTGATGTCGAAGTATATTTGCTCATAGGTTAGATCGCGGCCGATGTCTACCTGCGGGTCACGGGCTGACAGGCGGGTTTCCAACATAATCAGGGATGCCAATTGGCCTATCTCAAAACTGCGCCACTGATCAACATTCGCCCGGCCCATCGGGGCTCGAATCGGCATCCATTCATAGTAGGCCTGCAGCGCGGCCGCCTTGCGCATCTGCCAGTCACCCTCACCCTTATCATGATTGTCTGCACCACCATGCCAACCGTCATTTGCGACTTCGTGGTCATCCCAACTTAAAATAAACGGCAAGCTGGCATGCAGCCTCTGCAGATCCTTGTCCGACTTGTACTGGGCATGTCGTCGTCGATAATCATCCAGCTCGGTCAGCTCACTCAGCGGTTCAGAGCGACGGCCCAACGCTTCAGCATTTGCTGAGGCATAACCATCGGCGTCGTATTCATAGATGTAGTCACCGAGATGAAGTACTAATTCCAGATCGGGATTGTCTGCCATCGCTGCATACGCATTAAAATAACCCGCTGGGTAGTTGGAACAGGAACAGATTCCCAACTTAAATGAGTCAAGTTCACCCTCTGGCAGGGTGATCGTCTGCCCTATTGGCGAACTGACGTCACCCGCGAGGAAACGATAAAAATAACGAGTGCCCGCTTGCAAGCCATCGACGTCTACCTTGACTGTATGGTCGCGCGACCCCGACGTAAGCAGAGAACCCGATATAGATTCACCGCTAAAATCGGCGTTTACGGAAACTTCCCAATCAACATCAACCTCTGTGCGACTGGTGGTGACTCTGGTCCAGAGAATCACCGCGGATTGAGTTGGGTCACCACTGGCGACTCCATGGTAAAAGGCTATCTTGCTCCCGGCAGCCATGCTGGTTGGCGACACCGCCAGTGCCGCGGTAGCCGGAGCGACGCGGGTTAGCAATTCGCGGCGGGTGATGTTTCGGGGCATATTATTCGATCAGTTTTATCTGTTGGCCAGCAACTGGTTCGCCGGTGGGATACATATTGTTAATAAGACGCAGATGCGCTTCTGCGTAATCACTCAACTTGGTTCGTTTGGCATACTTGGCGAAGGTGTCTCCTGCTTTGGCCGTGACCAGTTTTATCTTACGACCGGTCGCAAGGTCCTGCTCATTGCTTTTTAATCGGCGCACGCTCTCAATGGTATTGAAAAAATCGGCATTGGGAATCGTGGTTTTACCCTGGGCCAGCAACACGAAAGCCTGTTCGCCACGATAGATAGCACTCACCCGCACATTTTGACTTTGCCCCGTGCGTTGATCACTCAAGGTGGCGACACCCGCGTAGGCCTGGTCTTCAGAGGTTGCGACTGATCGGCCATCACGAAAAGACTGGAAGTTGGAGCGCAAATACCGATCCGCACTTAAACCCTTGGTTCCTGTACCCATGCGCATACGGATCGCCTGAGTGCCATCCGGAGATACGCCGATCAATTCGGCAGGCTGGTTGATAATGCGCCAACCGTCAGGAAAGGCCAAATGTAAATCGAGCTCCTTATGATAGAACTTGTTGCCATGGGTAATGCCGGCACTCTCACTTTCCCCAAAGGCCATGCCATTCGTTAAGCGCAGAAACTTGCCGTTGTCCGGCAATGGCTGACTGGTGTCACGAAATTTATTAGCCGCAGCAATTACTTCCTGCAAGCGTAAATCGTTCTTAGGGTGGCTGGCGAACAAACCATGATAGGCCTGTGGTTGTCGCCCTTCTTTCCTAGCTTTTTCCGCAGCGAACAGTTCCTGGTTCTTGAGGATGCCAATCACGCCAATCATGTCTTCCGGATCATAATTGTTCTTGGCGATGTACTCGGCACCCAGACTGTCTGATTGCAACTCCTGCTTGCGACCATAGCCGCTCATTAATGCACCTCCCAGCAATTGCGAAAGTTGCAATAAATCACCACTACCGGTGCCAATTGCGACTGCCGCAGAAGCCACGCCCGCAACCTGCTGCTGTGCCGCGCGTTGGGCGCCATGACGTGCGGTCACATGACCAATCTCGTGGCCAATCACTCCAGCCAGGTGTGCCTCGGAACTCATATAGGCCATAATGCCGCGGGTGATATACACCCAACCACCGGGCAATGCGAACGCATTCACCTGCGGGCTATCTAATAAGGTAAAGGTAAACTTTAAATCAGGGCGATGACTTTTCGCAGCCAGGCGCTGACCAATGTCATCAATATACTGTTGCAGTTCCGGGTCTTCATAAACCTGGTATTGCTTCATAATTTGCTGGTGGTACTGGGCTCCGGCCGAAATCTCCCAACTCTCGGAGAGCGCCAACTCACTTTTACCGGTTACCGGATTGGTCGCACAACCCTGCACCACAGCCAAACAGCCAACCAGTGCGATCACCCTGAGGAATTGCGTTATTGTCATAGCAAACACCCTTTAGTCTTCATCTTGTCTATTAATCAGTGTACTCGTTGAGAGAACAGCATACACAGGTCGGCCTTCGGATACCGCTGGCGACCCGCATGTTTCACAATAGATTACCATACCGCCGTCATCTTCGAGGCGGGCAAACCCTGCTACCGAAATGGCGCGACCAACATTTGATCCACCCGTTCACAATCACGTTCGCCGTTTTCCAGGCCAATTGCCATGTCCGTATGTTCCGACGCCGGTTGCCGGGTATAGGTATTGAACAGCTTGTCCCACCAAACCAGGAAAAATCCATAATTGGTATTTTGCTCGGCTACGATCACCGAGTGGTGGACACGGTGCATATCCGGGGTGGCGATCACCCAACGCAAAGACCGGTCCAACCAGCCAGGCAGTTTTAGATTGCTGTGATTAAACGCCGGACCCACGAACAACAGCAACTCAAACAGCACCACCGCCACCAAGGGTATACCCAACAGAATCACCAACGTACCTTTATAAATCATGGACAGGATCAGCTCGAACGGGTGGAACCGGATTGCCGTAGTGACATCCATATCGTGATCGGCGTGATGTACTTTATGCAGCCTCCAAAGCCAGGCGAATTTGTGCGTCGCCACATGTTGCCAATAAATGGCGAAATCCATGAACACCACGCACACTGGCACCACGATCCAGGGGGACAGGTACAGCATGTTAAACAAGCCGACTTCGCGCACGTAAGCCCATTCCGAACAGGCGATCAGGGTGATGGGTACCAGCAATCGCATGACCAAGGTGTTCACAACGAATAAAAACAGGTTGTGCAGGATACGATTAATACCACTGCGCGCGAGGTCACGCCGCGGGCGTAAATATTGCAGTAGCAGGAAGAGTAAAAAGGCGCTAAAGGGTATTAGCGAGGCGATATTCAGCAGGGAGACATTATTCACCGCGCTACTTTAGCACACGCTTCCCCTCTATCCAGTGAAGGATAGGTTTCCATTCATCCATGTCTTTTTCTACCAATGGTGCAGGCATTTCGAATATGCCAACGCCGCTGTCAGCCGCCTTTATGTAGTTCTGCGAATTCCGTAATACGCCCACAAACGGCACTTCCAATTTCTTCAGAAAACCCAGCAGTGCTTGATACGAGGTGTAATTCTTTTGCGCACGGTTTGCGACTACTCCGACAATCGCGTGTGAGTTGTTGGCGCGGACTCGTCTGGTGATATCAGCCACGAAAGCCGCTGCCACCCGCATATCAATGGCGGACGGCAGCACCGGGATTATCACCACATCAACCAGCCTGATTAATTTGGCAACCTTGGCGTTGTCAGTTCGTGCAGGCGCATCATAGATCACCCGTTCGGTGTTTTCATCTGGATAGATCTTGCCTTTCAGACCATTAAAGCCCTGGATTTTGTTCTCGCTCTTGGGCCGTATGCGTACCCACTCCATGCTTGATTGTTGTGGATCCAGGTCCACCAATGCAGTCGAAACATCCCATACGGCGTAATAAGTCGCCAGGTTGGTAGCAATGGTCGTCTTACCACAGCCACCTTTCGGGTTCACGACTAGAATCGAGCGCATGGGAGTAATCCTCTTATAGTAAGCAGCATTTTGGGCTACACAATTATTATCAGGGTACGGAATTGGGATATTTCGCCACAAATGAGCATACTATCTTTTGATTTTGTTGCCAAACCAGTGACATCATCAAGTTCTGGACAGTTGCCCGGTGATCTAGGCTTTTGAACCACCGGATACCATGCTCCAACTTGCGTCACGATAATATTCGGTAAGGCAAATACCTTGGCGAAAAGAACTGGGCTATATTGCGGACAAATTATGAACCACACCATTTTAATCGTCGAAGACGAGAAGGAAATTGCTGATACTTTACGCTATGCCCTGATCTCCGAGGGGATGCAAGTGCATTGGGTGGCGAATGGGGCGGAGGCCCACGACTTATTAGCATCGGAGCGGTTTGATTTATGCATACTCGATGTGGGTTTGCCGGACTGCAACGGCTTTGAGTTACTCAAGGAGATTCGTGCTCGTGATACCCAAAATAATGATCTGCCGGTCATTTTTCTTACCGCCCGGAGTGAGGAAATTGATCGGATCATTGGCCTGGAAATTGGCGCCGATGACTATGTGTGTAAACCCTTCAGCCCACGCGAAGTAGTGGCGCGGGTAAAGGTAATCATCAAGCGCGCGGGGCGGTCAAATGACGCCGCAATTCCTGACTCGCCAAGGAAGACGCAAGCCGACAATCCGTTTCAGCAAAACCAGCATAATTTCACCATTGATTACGAGGGTGCCACCCTGCCCCTGACCCGCGCTGAATACGAACTGATGGCGACTTTCCTGTCACAACCGAGCAGAGTGTTTACCCGGCGTCAATTGATCGAAAAAATCTGGTCCAGCAACCATCCGTCAGATGATCGGGCCATCGACACTCACATTAAGACCTTGCGGGCAAAACTGAAATCATCAAATCCTCATAAAGATTTCATCATCACCCATCGAGGATTTGGTTACAGTCTTGAACTATAAACAAGAGTCTGGAACTGTAGACAACCGACAACCATCCGACACTCAGCGGCAACAGGGCACTTTGGCTTATTTAACGAAATTTAGAAATATGCGCATGAGCTACAGCCTGCGCGCCTTTGCCATCTACTTTGTGATTCTTGGTTCATTAATCTGGTTCACCCTGGACAACGCCACGGAACGTCTGAACGACGGTATGCGTCAATCGGCGGAAAGCGTGATTGTGGACATCGCCAATATCCTGGCAGTGTTCATCGAAGATGAAATCGCGCAAAACAGCCCTGTTGATGGAAAACCCGTTCTCACCACCGAACAGATTGACCGGGTATTCACTGGGGTTAAATCCCGTTCCCTAAACGCTAATATCTACCGCATCAACAAAACCCTGGTTGATTCAAGCGTCTATATTACCAATCACCAGGGAGTCATTGTCTACGATTCCAAGGGCTTGCACACCGGCAAGGATTTCTCACGTTGGCGTGATGTAAACCTGACCTTGCAAGGAGAATACGGGGCACGCACCAGCTTCGATGATCAAAATTTTACTGAGCCGGGTGATGAAAAATCCATGATCATTGCTGCGCCTATTTACAACAAGGGCGACATTATCGGAGTGATCAGCGTACTAAAACCCATCAATAGCCTGGAAGGCCATCTGCGCACTGAGAGCAATCAATTGCAACGCTACGCATTTGGTTTGTTGATGCTGGCCCTGGCCGTGGGCTATTTGCTCAGCCTGTGGTTTACCTACGCCCTGAATAAAATCGCCAATTATGCGAATGCCATGGCGGAGGCAAAAAAAGTGGACACACCCGTATTTCTCGATAAGCGGCTGGCGGACTTATCCAATTCCATTGCCAATATGCGTACCCAACTGGACGGCAAGGAATATGTCGAAGCCTATATCCACTCGCTCACTCACGAACTCAAAACTCCGATTACCAGTATTGGTGGGGCAGTAGAATTACTGACCGAGGACATGCCGGCAGAAGATCGCGCCTTGTTCTTGAAAAATATCCAGACTTCCAATCAACGCATGTCTCGCCTGGTAGACCGCATGCTGTCGTTGGCCAAGCTGGAAGGCCTGACCGAACTGGTCGATCCATCCGAGTTTGATTTGCTGCCCACCATCAATCGCTTGCTGTCGGAGCGCCATGCCACCATTGAACAAGCCGGCATCCAGATTATCGCTCCCGGCCAGGACTCCTTTAGCTGCTTAGGCGATCGCGTATTACTCAGCCAGGCGATCGCCAACCTGTTGGACAATGCCATCAACTTCTGCTCACCCAGAGGCAGTATCACTATTGGCCTGGAAAAAAGCAGATCGGATGGGTTTGATAGTTATACGGTTAGAATTCACAACCAGGGAGAGGCGATACCGGATTATGCATTGGAAAAAATCTACGACCGGTTTTTTTCTCTGCCGAATAAACAAGCCACGGATGCACAGAGCAAGAGTACTGGCCTGGGCTTGAGTTTCGTCAAGGAGATTATGAAACTGCATCGTGGCAGCGTGCACCTGAGCAATCGCGATTCAGGGGTGCTAGCTACCTTGCGTTGGCCGATTACTGATTAGTAGCTGTTTATTATTCGGCACATGTCTCGATCCTAAGCCCAATTAACGCGGAAGATTGTTTTCGGTTTTGGTACATCAGACCGAAAACTGACTTTACAGGCATCAGGGGGGAGCCAAATTCCTTGAATTTTAATTCAGTTTGTTATTATAAACATAAATTTATATAAATAAAACTATTGTTTATTATAAAATGCTGTGCAGTGATGCTATGCCATCGGGAAAAATCGAGCTGTGAGCGTCATCCTCCCATGACAGCCCACCGATCAACTACTCCTGGCTGCAGTCGGTGATGGCGACAATCCGGTCGATCGGTAAATAGACGCGCTCTGGTTTAGAATCTTTACCAATCCAAATATCGATCTCCAGGAACGGATCCACGTGCTTCCAGGCTGAGCAGCGCACGAAATTGAGGTCGTTAATAACCTGTAAATGATCGCCCAATAAACTTTCGATACTCTGCTCACCTGGGGTTATATGCACATCATAGTTGTGTTTATCCGCGCTATGAACAGATTCTACGCGATAGTCACCCCGGGTGCTGGCAACCGCCTGGAACCGGATCGGACTGTCACCCTCTAGATATTCACGACTAACCCCCAACACATCAGCGATACCCTTGACCTTGGCTGGCGGCACGCCGCGCACTTTCCAGTTGTTAATATTCTGGGTGGATTCGTTTAGCTGATTGGCAAACCAAACCTTGGTTTTTCCCTGTTCCTGTAGCTCCTGCTCGATCAACTTAAACATTTTGTTCATGTTTCAATTCTACGTCGTTACACGTAAAATTAAATAAACAAATAGTTTGACACTTCTGGAAGTGCTGTTTATAGTCTAATGATGGAAAGTAGTACGGAATTAGGACTCTTTATCTCGGAGTATGGCCCATCGCGCTTGGCGCACAATCTCAACCGACTGACCGGCGAACAGTTCACACCACAACAAATAAACCACTGGCGCTATCGCGGCGTCCCGTATCGCTGGCACGATGCTGTTAGCGAAATTACCGGCTTGCGAAAAAACCAGCTACGAAATCTAGGGCTGCGGCACACAGAGTTGTGACAGATAGAAACCCGTACCGGCATCGCTGGTCGCGTTATAGCAGTTGATATCACCCGCACCACCCACGTTGCCATTCTCAATCATGGAACTGGTGACATTCACTATCGCACCTGCTTGTGCGTGTACGGTGTCGGTAGCCGCCACTACGGAGCTGCGTCTGATTTTGGTCGTACCACTTGATACCAATACTCCATAGGTCGTGGTGCTGCCTTCCACCTCAATATCGACTGAGGTCAGGATTGGCGCAGCAGAATTGGTACTGCGCACCCCATAGCTCGACGTTCCCCCTAACACCCAAATATAACCATTGCTTATTTTTGGTGCTGCGTCGTCATTATCAATGCCGATATTCGTGGTGCCACCGCTGGCGGTTATCCAAAAATCCCTGAGTTGAACGAAAAACGGGCCGCCTGAGTTAATGATACCGCTATTTGCTGTGGTCCCTCCTGAGGCGTTTATCGTGGCATTCCGCATGCGCACTGCCGAAAACGGATTGTTCATACCGATCGTTGTAGCACCACCCACGGCAGTCAAGTTGATATCACCCAGGGTGACTGGCGAGCTATTATTCTCCAAAGCAGTATTGATAGAACTCGGGTTACCAGCACCATTAACGGTGATTTTTACATCGTGAATCACGGGCCCGACAAACGAGTTTTTAATACCAATATTTTCCCGTGTTGCGCCATTCACCGAAACTTCGATGTGCTTAATCAGGAAGGTAACGATACCTTGTGCGATCACCCCGATCGCGACATTTCCTGGGCTCGTGAGTTGATTTTCCACCCGTAGGTTGCTCAGCTCGGTATTGCTGGCGCCCTCGATCAATGCAGCATTCAGGTCTGAATTTTCTCCAGAAATCGATCCGCTCAAAATCGTTGCCTGTTTACCACTGCCAACCACGCTGACAAATGGACGCATGACCAGGCGAGAGGTCAAAACGTAGTTGCCTGGCGCAATCACTATGACGTAGGGATTTGTGGCACTGGGGGCGTCTGGCCCGGAAGCCGGAATAGAGTTCACCGCGGTAATGGGATTGTCGAAATCGCCATTTTCCTGTGCCACCGAGATGATATTTGATGGTGGCTCTGCATCATCACCTAACAACGGTATCACTACCACCGATTGTGCAGTGGCCTGGGCCATCAATAGGCACCAGCCAACTAATACGACAGCAATAAACCTGATCAAGACTCTGTTATTCAGATCGCGAACGCGCATAAACCACCCCGAGGCTGTGCCTCCTGTCAAAAGATGAAGAAATCCATAGCTTCCCTGAGTGCGACTCAATCCTGCTGAAATTCATTTACCGCCGCAGCACCAGAACTTGCTTAAGCTCTAGTATCCTTTGCCACACAGTCTATTTCTTCACTCATTTGAGTGGTTTTCACCTTCCCTGGCCCAATTTTCTTACCTTAGGCGGATTAGTTGTTCACCCTGTCAATGACAGAGTTTGTTCATTTCACTGCTGATCTGACTGTACCGCACCTTGCTGCAAGGGCTGGATGGAGCCATACGGTGCCCACTCGCCCCCAGGCGGAGAATAAAAATATTGTCCGCCGGCAATGGGCAGGGTGTAGAACAATTCTTCTGCTTGCAGCACCACCATGCCATTTTCACGACTGATTTCGGTGGCAACCTGGTATTCTCCGCCAAAGTAAACTCGCCATTCGTAGCCACGGGTATTGAAAAAGCGTACTTCCTGGCCCTCAAAATAAGGAATAAACCAGGTGCTGGTGTCATCCCAAGAGTTGTCATAGGCAAAATCAGTTTGCAAAGTAGCTTGTTCTGAACCGGTATTCAGACCTGCAAATGACGTCAATTGCGCCGAAATCAGCTGCGACAGCTGTACCCTGGCGGTAGCCGTGTTCTGACAATTTTGCTGAGTATTACCGATGCACTGGAACAACCCGGTATCGCCTTCCGGGGAGATCCGTGCTTGGGCCCCGAACGGTTTATTGTTTTTCACTGCAAAACTGTAATAGTCAAAATACGTCGGGTTGTTCTGGTAGTCAAAATTGGCGATGCCGAGTCGCAACACTTTGTTGCCGCCACCAAAATCGATCAGTCGCATCATGTCGGGTTGCAGCTGGCAATAAGTCTGTCCCGGGTTTACACAATCCAGTAGCAACTCGGTTATCAGGTGTTGAAAATAGTCTTCCGCTTCCGGTGAGATGATCTCTTTCAAATCGTTATGCACATCAAAATCGGCGTATGCAAAACGAATACCGGTAAACCCTCCTGACATTTGTTCCGGGCTCGATGTTAACCAATAATCTTCGTCATCGGATTCTGGGCTTTCTATGTTCTCGTATTTCATTACCTGCCCAGAGGGCACAGCGATGATCAGGCCTTCGGTTTGCTCCTGGTATATATCAAATACCAACTGTTCTGCCGCAGTCACGCCCGCTGATGCAGCAAACAAATTCAGTAACTGGTCAACGCCCTCAGCATCATCGGCAGTTGCTGCCAGTTCCTGCAAAGACTGGGTCTTGGTGAGTACCCAGGAATGTTGGACGCCGTCCTGCTCATAATTCACCACGGTCGCTTCAGTAACCTCATCAATACCGCTGGAAAAATGCTTGTCACTACTCTGCGCGACTTGGCGCGGGATAGCGCTGCTCGCCGAGACCATCAGCTTATCCAGGTACTTGGCAGGGATGACCCAGTTATATGACGAAGTCCCTTTGTTGAGACCACCATCAACGATGCCAACCAGGCGTTTGTTTTGGTCCACCACGGGGCCACCCGAATAGCCGGGTAACAAGCCACCCTGAACGTAATAGATATCGAGGTTGGTCGAGGGCATACCAAAATCCTTGATCGCCTGCAGTGGCACACCGGTAATCAAGGTGTTCAAGCGCTCAGGGTTTGCATGACCTTTTTCGAATTTTCGCGAGGTGCCGCTTTTTGCACCGGCGTGGTAGCCAAAGGTAAACAGGGTAGCGAAAGGTTGCGGTTTTTTCGCTTCGAAGCTGGTGAACGGCTGACAGCTGGCAGGCAAGCCCGGTGCTTTGAGCAAAATCAGGTCTGCCATTGGCAGCGTTTTCAGTACCGTAGCCGGCTTGCGCACGCCGCGACACTCAACCGAGACTTTGCTGCCACCCGGCACTGAATGTAAGGAGGTAATTACCTGATCTCTCGATTTCCACAAAAAACCACTGGAGGCACGGGTCTTACCGACACCGCTGGCGACCACTCGGACGGAACGCGCTTCCATAAAATCAGGATCGTACTGTGCCTGGGACTCGCTGATTGCGGTGAGTGCCAGTAACAGGCCCGGGAGATATTTGCTTAACAGTATTCTCATTGTTCTGCCTCTAAGTTGCAGGATTGTTTAAGTGCCTTCACTGGTACATTGTGTGCCCAGAAACAAACGCAAAGTTTTTTGGGCGTTACCCTGATCCATCTTGGTGGTGACCATGTCGAACAAATCCTGTGATTCAGGTGTGTTAAACGTAACGGCAATCTGGGCCGGATCACCGGCATCCAGCGATGCCAACAGCGGCGCGCATGATGAAGGTTCAATTTCCACGGGGCTCACAAACGAGCCTGTACCACAATTAGCGTCGCGCAGTATAAACAAGGCCTGGGCCTGGTGCGCTGCATCGACCTGGGTCTCTACCTGCCCGGCCAGCGTGTCCCAGCCACTGCCTGGCACCTGTTTGAAATTGCTCACCACATCTGCCGCTGTTAACTCGTTTTCATAGGCGTTCTGCAACTCGCTGCAAGCGTCTAGATTCATCTCTTCGGAAAATAGATAACTCTTGCCACTCACACTGCTCACACCACTTGCACCAGGCTGAGAGTCGGCAGGGGGAGAGCCTGAGTCACTGTAAACTTCCTGTGGCACCTTGTCGTAAATTGCCGTCACACCATAGTCTGGCGACAACAGACCATTATCGCGAATATAAATCCCGGCCAGGGCCGAGAGTGATACCGCCAAGCCAAATGAACCGATGCGCAAGCCCTTGGCAACGCTAAAATGTCGATCGTTCAATCCGAGTAGGGCCGCCAAGGCTACGCCCACGGCACCAATAAAGATGCCGACAATGGATTTTGTAGAAGGTGCTGCCAGGCCCATTAACAGGCCGACCATAATGCCAATGCCCACGCCGCCAAAAATGGAGGCCAGGTGGGTGGCACGCGCAGACTCTCCGCCTGGCAAAAATTTATTGCGACTCATAGTGTCTATCTTCCCACGGTTTTTCAAAAGTTGACCACGAGCAAAGGCAATGCTCACGTCGCCGCCTTGACCGTCAATCATAAGTGAACTGTCTTCGTCTTGATACGCACTATTAACCAACCAGGCCGGTAACCACACTAGCTTGGCCGTGACATTGTCATAGCGTGTCTTGCTGCTTGTAACACGTTGCCGTAAACCGCCCAGGCGATCATGAATCTCGCCATCCAGGTCGTCGGCCAGCACCTTTGCCACGTTGGCAAAGGCTGGTTCAATATCCCGGTCTGCCTGGAGTGATAAGTGCTGCGAGTCACTTGGTTGATAATCGCGTGCCGACACAAGATCGGCTGTCATCCCCCAATTCTTAACCATTGGGGCGCGGCTTGCCGGCATCAGCTTGTCACTCAAGCTTAGATCGACCTGATCGTCCATCCCACGCCAATCAAGTGCGGGTACACCACCTTCAATGCGCTTGGGGTACGCGCTTTCACCTGAAAACTCAGTAACCACATTGGCGGAAAAACTCCAGTAAGGTAGCCAGAGTTGCTTTACCGCACTAATCTCAATATCGCCGCTGGCTTTGCCACCAGTCAGTGCAGTCTCCAAACTTTCAAGTGCTATCTGCCTGGCCTGCTTTTCACTGACAACGTGATCGACTACCAGATCTGGCAGGGACGTTGAGGCTTGGCCTGCCTCGATGTCCTGGTTTCCACACACGGTACACAGCTGTTCTTGTGTTTCCGTCTTCGCGCCAGAGAGTAGTGTTGAGCCACACTGTCCGCAAACCACCGCACCCAATTGGCGTTTTACCGAGCGGTGCTCAATGGCCAATGGTTGATCATCAATCGCGGAGCGAATCACCCCGTGCGTATCACGCAGTTGAACCTGCCAGGCCGATTGCGCGGTGTTTAACCGCCATTGATCCACATCGAGCTGAACCTCTTCCCTGGTGTACAAGGCCCACTCCAATTCATCGGAGGCTGTGTCTTCTGCACTGTCTTCCTCATCTTCAACATCATCCCAGGCTGGGAAGCGGTTGAATCTAATATCAAAGATATCCTCTCCACCGTACTTTGTTTCCAGCAGGTTTTTAGCCGAAGCAAAGGATTCTTCAATGCTGTGGCCCTTGGCCAATGATTGGTAGAAAGCAGCGGAAAACAGGGTTGCCTTGGTATCATTAATTTTCACCGACGTCGCAATCACGGTCGGTACACCAGCCTCGTGTAATAACCGCACCTGATCCTTGGTAGCGCAGCCATTAAGGAACACCAGCTTCAGACTTTTTTGTTGTCCCAGTAGCTTGGCGAGCCCCCCGGCATTGCCACTTCCACCCTCCAACTGCAACATGCTGCCATCCGCATGGCCGCCATAATGAAAGATTACGATGTTCTGGTCATAGGCAAGCAGGTCTTCGTATAACTCGTCTACCTGGGAGCTTTCCTCGCGATGCACATACAGTTTGTTTTCCTGTTGCAAGCCTTGCAGTGCCTTGAAAATGTCGCGGCTCTCTTGCTTGAGTGTGGCCAGGTGATCATCCAAAGCATTCGCAAAAGCAAGGTAAACAACGGGAGTCTGCATGGCCATGATGAGTGCTAAGCTGAGTTGCTGCTGGTCTTCTTGCGCCGGCGAATCATCATCGAGCGATTCAGGGCATTCCAGTCGTCCTTGGGTTTGACGGATTTTTCTGACCCGCCGCCACGAAAGGCAACATCAAACTCCGCTACGGTTGAACTGGCCTGGTTAATCGACCGGGTGCCAGCCTGGTTCAACCAACTGAAATCCGATTGTTGCGTGGTGACCATTAACTTGCAGGTTTCCATCGCTACATCGCCGATCACATTCTTACTCAATGCAGCCCGCAAATGACGCTTGCCATGCCCAATACGAATAGTCTTGCCCGCTGCCAGCTCTTCACTGTTCTTGCGCGGCGGGTAAAAATGATCAATGGCCATATCGCCGCTTAGCCAAACCAGGCTGAAGAAGACGGACCGATCAGATTCATTATTGGTGATTTCCAAAACAATACTGTCACCTTCATCAAACTCTGTACTGCCGCCATTTGCGTTGCTTAGCTTGTCGGTGGCCGAACGTGTATACAGGTTAAAGCTGACATCAACTTTTGCGCGCGGGTTTTGCAACGCCAGGATGCGCCGATAACGCGCTATCTTTTCTAAATTCTCTGTGAGTATGTGCTCAACGCTGCGGCTGGTTACCGAGTGGGGCGCAAAAGCCAGGTCACCATCATCATACGTGAACGCCCAGCAATCGGACTGCGCGAGAACCGCACCGCGCTCGCCTAAGTCGGTTTGCAGGTTTTTTGCCGCCCGGCTGTTTCGGGCCACGATGGTGGCCTCCACATCCGCCATGCGTTTGCTCAGAGCCAGCTTTAGTAACTTTGATTGGTTAATCCTGGTCCGTAAGGCGCGAGCCTTGTTACCCAGTTTGTTATCCACAAACACTTGCAACAAGGGTGTGCGAATGCGGGCATCTTTCACCACCGCGCGGCAACCTGTAGTTACTTTTTTATTCGCTCTTACAAGTTCTGCACCGGATGTGGTCGCACCCACTTTAACTATGGTAGCCGTATCGAGTGCGGCGACACCTTCGGTGGTTTTGGTAGCTGCAGGATAAATTTGCCACTTCGAACCGCGTTCCAGTCCGTGTGCAGCGCCGCCATCGATGGTGAGTTTCTTGCCGGTTACGGCAGTTACCGGCAGATAGCTCAGTGGCTCAATATCCTTGACCCCAAATAAGGCTCGATCAATGCGCCCTTCGATCTGCGGATTCTGATTAGCGGCCGAGGCCGGCACACTGGAGCAAATGGATTCGAATAAATCGCGATAGGTCGTCCCTGGCTTAGCCTTGTCGATGGCCTTGATCAAACAGTAAGTAAGCACACCATGGCGGTACAGGGTATCGCGCTCTTTAAACCAGCGCTCTTTGGAAGTTTGCGTATCCCGGCAACCCGAGATCACCACATAATTTTTGTTGAGAGTCAGCCATCCACCCGCACCGCGACGAGGTGGCTTGCTGCTGACCTGGGTACGCCTGGTCGGCGCTGGTTGCCGACGTTTGGTTTCCGGTACGCTGCGCGCCTTTGCCTCTGGCTTGACGCCACGGGTCATGGTGCCCGAATGGCAGGCATCAAATATCAGCGTGATATTCGCGGTCTTGGTGGCCATTTTTTGCAGCCAGGCATTGATCTTGTCATCTCGAATTTCACGATAGTCAGGTTTGCCATCTGCTTTTGGCTTGGAGTCATCGTGTGGCAGCAGGCAGTTGTCTTTGCCGCTGCCTTCATCGGTGAACTTCGTTTTGCTGGTACAGCGGTGACCATGCCCACTGTAGTGAAACACCACGATGTCGTCTTTTTTAACCCGGCGGTACAGGGCATTCATAGCGGCCAGGATGCCGTCACGAGTCGCGGCTTCATCATGCAACTCGGTGATTTGCGCGCGATCGAAATTGAACTTGTACAGCAAGGTATTGCGCAGCAGCTTGGCATCGTTCACACAGCCACGCAGTTGAAAATCTGCGCCCATATACGGGTATTTGTTAATACCGACGATTAGTGCGTGTTTAGCAGGCATGAGTCAGCTCCGCTCGGCATCGCCGACGGATTGGGTCCCCCTCCCAGGTAGGCAATGGATTGCTCTTATCGGTCGTCTGGTTTACCGCTACGATCGTCTGGTTTGCCCGAACGGTCGTCTGGCTTGCCGCTGCGATCGTCCGGCTTGCCAGAACGGTCATCTGGCTTACCGCTGCGATCATCCGGCTTGCCAGAACGGTCGTCTGGCTTACCACTTCTATCATCTGGTTTACCCGAACGGTCATCAGGCTTACCACTGCGATCATCCGGTTTACCCGAACGGTCGTCTGGCTTACCACTGCGATCATCCGGTTTACCCGAACGGTCGTCTGGCTTACCGCTACGATCATCCGGTTTACCCGAACGGTCGTCTGGCTTACCACTTCTATCATCTGGTTTACCCGAACGGTCATCAGGCTT
>JBCCFY010000015.1:0-112573 GCA_039110515.1 Pseudomonadota bacterium | reverse complement strand
CCGACAACGGGCCGGGTGCTCTATGTCCCGATGAAGCATGTGGATGCCGCGGCAGGCACCATCACCTTCGACGGTGAAGGCCGCACCGGTAAATGCGTTGAATTGGAAGTCATCCAGGGTTTGATCGAAAATCGCCATGTTCAGGGAACCACGCTCAAATTGCGCTTTCAATCCCAGCTCAACCACTTCGGCTTCTTCTGGGCCAGCACGGCGAGTACCGGTGACCAGGTTGAACGGCAGTGGTTGTCCAGCAGCAATCAAAGCGTTCAGCTCGCCAACGGTTGGACGGGAGTCACGAGACAGGTTCCAGGAAGTTGATTTGAAACCCGTTGCGTAGCTGGCATAGACGTTGACGTTGTCGGTCAGGTCGTAGGCCAAGCGGAGAGTCACGTCGGTGTTAGTGTCATTAGAGAGACCGTCTTCACCTACATTCGGGAACTCCAGCAGCTGCGGCAAGAACTGCAAGCCAGACAGTGCGCCGAGACCGAACAGATCCAGCGGCAGGTTAGAGAACACGTCGGTGTTATCCTGACGCAAAGTGACTTCTTTCTCGTCATCCGTGTAGTTCAAGCCAATGGTAGCAGTCATGCGATCAGTAATATCCCAATCCAGGGTACCGAAAACCGAGAACGCCTGGTTATCCTGGGTTGTGAATTCACGGGTGCCGTCGCCTGGTGCGTAAAAAGTGCCAAACGGGAAGCCCAATAAGAATTCAACCAATGGAATCGTGCCTGGCGCACCAGTCAAAATGTCAGCGTAATCACGGAAGCGAGGACCAAAAGCAATACCGCCCTGACCGTCGATCTCTTCGTCGAAGTAATACGCACCGACCAGGAAGTTAACCGGGCCATCGTAGTTCGAGGTCAAACGCAGCTCCTGGGTGAAGGTGCTGATCTCTGTGCCAACGCCAGGGAGGGTTGAGGCGATCAGGTCTGCACTGGAGAAATCCACGTCTTCGCTTAATGGACGTAGTTCAACATCACGATAAGCCGTGATTGAAGTCAAAGTGTGGTTACCCAATTCCCAATCAGCGTGTATTGAGATTCCGCCATTATCGACTTCTTGGCGTGGATCACGGTTTTGGAACACGTTGTAGGAGAATGGGTTCTCGTTATCCAGTTGACCACCTAACAGGGCGATGGCGCCGGCAGTCGGGCCGCTCACCAGGTTGGCAACTGAACAACAACGCTCATCGAGGTTGCTGGTATCAACTGAGAAGCGATAGCTGGAAGTTTCGTTTGGTTCGAACAGTAGCTCGCCACGCAGAGACCAGCGGTTGCGATCACTCACGTCAGTACCGAGTGCCAGGTTACGAGTGTAACCGTCACGTTCGTTATAAGTAGCACCGATGCTGTAGGCAACTTTGTCACTGACAGGGCCAGTTACATAACCTTTGACCTGGGTACCTGAATAATTAGACAGACCGCCTTCAATAAAACCTTCGGATTCAAACTTGGGCTTGGCGGTAACAATGCTGATTACACCAGCCGATGCGTTTTTACCAAACAGAGTGCTTTGTGGGCCGCGCAATACCTCTACGCGTTCGATGTTTGGTAAGT
Organism: Pseudomonadota bacterium; assembly: GCA_039110515.1. Taxonomy (GTDB): domain Bacteria; phylum Pseudomonadota; class Gammaproteobacteria; order Arenicellales; family Arenicellaceae; genus Arenicella. The sequence goes on along the minus strand of JBCCFY010000015.1, from coordinate 111,014 downwards.
CAGCAATCTGTGCTGCTGAACGTGAACGATATACGCCGTCAATAAACACACCAACCGATGGTTCAATACCCGCATTATTGGCGCCGTTTCCGAAGCCGCGAATAATGAAGTTGGTTGACGCTGAGTTTTGCAACTGACCAACACGCAGAGAAGGCACTACTGACTGCAGATCCAGAATGTCCAGAATGCGGGCTTGCTCAATAGTCTCGGCGGTTGTAACCGTTACGGCTACAGGCACTTCTTGCAGAGTTTGTTGGCGTTTAGTCGCCGTTACAACAATCTCTTCTAATAAGCCCTGCGCTTTGGCGGTGCCAGAGGCAATAAACAGTGCGCTTATTGACAAAATTTTCAATATAGTTGTTTTGGAAGACATAATTTCCTCTTTTTTAAGTGAAATTTCGCTGATCACCTTATTAGAATGTGAATAAAGACGTTGGTTTCCAGCAATAACGCCCTAGAGTAATGCAAATTCAGCGATTTTACAATAAGTGACGATTATTCTAATAATAAATATTTTCATATAATAGTCAGCTCCTGAAGCCTTAATTAAGGCAATTTTCTACACGTCGGAGTTATTAGAAAGCTCTGTGATCCTTCGTCCTGCGTCTAACCAATGTAACATGAAACCGGGCTGCTTCGGTTTGAATGACCCCGGAATGGCTTGCGATAGGGCTGGTTTGAGCGCTGCTCAGCTCTTTGTCGCGATCCTCTTCGCGTGCAGGGCACCTCGATTTCTCAGGGGCTTTCTGGCATATTTTTGCCTCAGATCTCCAATGAAACTATTCCTCAGCGCGTAATTTTGATAACTAATATAGCCACCCAGGTCGACGATACGCCGCAATTGCTGGCAGAAATGGTCGCCGCCCAGCGACAGAAACCGGGCTATGCCATGGATGCCTATTTCTACCGCTCGCACATAACCTATCAGAACGAATTGCAGCGATTGTTACTGCGTAGCTGGATTTACGTTGCGCATGTCTCAGAGGTGTCGAACACGGGTGACTATGTTTTGTTCGAGATGGGCGAAGATTCCATCATCATCACCCGTGATCAACAAGGTGAAATTCGTGGCTTGCAGAATATCTGCCGCCATCGGGGTTCTCGCGTCTGTGAGGCAACGAGTGGCCGCCGCAAAACGTTCGTCTGCCCTTACCACGGTTGGTCTTACAATCTCGACGGTAGTCTGCGGCCACCGCGAGACATGGAAGTACTGGAAGGGTTTGACCGCACCGAATTCAACCTGTTACCGGTTGCGGTGGAAGTCGTTAATGGGCTTATTTTTATCAATGCAGACCTGAATGCTGCCTCAATCTCAAATGCTCTGGAATCCATCGCGCAACCGTTGGGAGCCTACCAACTCGAGAATGCCAAGATAGCGCATCAGCAAACTTACCAGGTCAACGCCAATTGGAAATTGTGCCTGGAAAATTACCTGGAGTGTTACCACTGCGCGACAGCACACCGAAACTACGCTCGATCACATACGCTTAAAGAGCTGTCCTGCAATGTGGCAGATATCAACCAGGCCATGCTGGCGCGTACCGAAGAGGAAACAGGCGTGCCAGGCATCGCCAGTGAATACGAACGTGTCTACCAGGATGCGGAGTTTGGTTGTTGTGCCGGGCACACACGCTATGCACTTTATGACGGTTACCTGACCGGAAGTGAAGATGGCCGAGCTGTTGCACCGCTGATGGGAAATATACGGGGTTTCGATGGCGGGGCCGGTGATTTTCAGATGGGCCCGGTCAGTTTCATGTTGAACTATCCGGATCATTGCGTGCTGTATCGATTCATCCCACGCGGTATCGAACAAACTGACATGAGCGTGGTGTGGTTTGTGAATGGGGATGCTGAAGAGGGCGTCGATTACTCGATCGACAAGCTCACCTGGCTTTGGCACACCACAACCCTGGAGGATGAGTACATCATTATGCGCAATAGCAAGGGAGTTAATTCCAGTTTTTTTAGACCTGGCCCCTATCACCCTGAGCACGAATACCTGTGCCTGAAATTTGTTGAGTGGTATGTGCATAACATTTCTCCGCAATCAGGGATGGAAGACAAACAATTATGATTGAACGATACCCGGCTTCCGTAGCAAGCCAACTAGTCAGCGAGGCACTGGCCCGAGACGGTGGCGTAATAATAGAGAACCAGGCCAGCGATGACTTGGTGGATACCATCCAACAGGAACTCCGCCCGCATTTTGATGAACAAGGGCATCAGTTCAGCAACGACTTTAATGGCTATAAAACCCTGCGCCTGTCGGCAATACTTGGGTTATCGCGCACCTCGGTGGAGTTGATTGCACATCAGCGTGTGTTGGAAGTGGCAGACGCTATTCTGAAACCGCATTGCGAGAGTTACCGGATTGGCAGTTGTACGGCCATCGAAATTCATCCCGAGGAAGGTGCCCAGGTTTTACATCGGGATGATGACTTTTATCCAATCCGTATACCGGACGTCGAGTTCCAGATCTCAGCCATGTGGGCGCTGGATGATTTCACTATAGAAAATGGTGCCACCCGTTTGGTGGCGGGCAGCCAGGATTTGCGTGAAATAGACAGTGTCGCCGAGGATGATGTTGAACAAGCAGTGATGTCGAAAGGTTCGGTCTTGTTCTACCTGGGATCGACCATTCATGGCGGTGGGGCCAATAACAGCAAGGCGCCGCGTTCTGGTTTGATCAATACCTACAGCCTGGGATGGTTACGGCAGGAAGAAAATCAGTACCTCAGTGTGCCACGTGAGATAGCCCAGACCTATTCACCCGACGTGCAGCGCCTGATGGGCTATCAATCCCATGGCCCTTACCTGGGCGTGTATCCGGATGATCCGGATGGCAACTGGTTTGATGCTTGATGCCCGCGCATCGAATTGGGTGTCCTGTCCGGTACGGGAAGAATGCTGGCGATGATTTTCATAGTAGCTTTAACGCAAACAGGGCAATAGCCATCATAGACCCGGAAAAGTAACGATGTTGAAAAACAAAATATTGAATGACTGGAACCTCTTCTGGTTGATCACCGCGCCAATCTCCCTGGTCATGGTGATTGCCATGACGGGCGCTGATCTAAGCAGTGGCACTGGCATATCCGAGATGATCCAGTTGTCGGTGCGATGTGCGGTCCCCCTGTTGTATCTCACCTTTGCAGCATCGGCATTGCAGATTGTTTTTCCTACCACCTTTAGTCGCTGGCTATTGAAGAACCGCAAATATATGGGCTTGTGCTTCGCCGCTGCCATGGCCTGGCAGTTGTTCTTTATTCTTTGGATGGTTTTGATATTCAGTGACTACTATATAGAAGAAGTCTATGTACTGCGTGACGCCATCGAAGGTGTGGGTGGCTACCTGTTCTTACTCGCTATGACGGTGACTTCATTTAAATTTGCCCGCAAAAAAATGAGCCCGAAAAACTGGCGGCTACTGCATAAGACCGGCATTTACTTCCTTTGGGCCTATGCCTTCAGCGTGTACTGGTGGGCACTGTTCTACTATAAAGACCCATTGCCAATCGACTATGTATTTTACTGGACAGGCTTCCTGGCTTGGGCACTTCGTGCTGCAGCCTGGGCCAAGCGACACAAGCCACAGGTCGCCCAGATGGGGATGACGGTTCTCGGTTACGTGGTGATCGCTTTTGGTTTGATTGCCGCCAGCTTCGGCCGCGCCTGGCAACCCGCATCTGAGCAATATCTCAGCGGTTACACACTGACTAAAATTCCTGAGTTGTATATGCCGTACTGGCCGTTCGAGCCCTTTCTGCCCTTGTTTGTGATCGCCTTGGGCGTGTATCTGCTGACCCGGGATAAACCCAGCGATAGCCAGAAGGTGACCAGCAGCGCCTGAGAACTGGTTCGATTTCAGCTCTGTTGGGGTCGCGTTTTAATTACCAAACGGATGGCCATCAACATGCTGCACAGGGCAATGCCGCAGAATAGCCCACCCCAGAAGCCATAAATGCCGTAGGATTTACCCCACAACTCGGTCCTCCCCAGGGTGTAGCCCAGTGGGAAGCCGATAAACCAGTAGGCACTGATCTGAAACATCATCGGCACTTTGGTGTCCTGGAATCCACGCAGGGTTTGCGCGGCCCAGACCAGCATGGCATCGAACAGCAGGAAAATCGGCGCAAACAGTAACAGGCTGCCAGAAAGCAACACAATCGTGTTGTCATTACTGAACAGTTTGGGAATCGTCATGTTGCCAAAATGCGTGACGGCACCCAGGGATAAACTGATACCAATGACAATGGCCAGCCCGCAGAACACCTGCAATCGGGCATGATCAAATTCCTTCCGCCCAAGACTGTTTGCCGCCCGAATCGCCGTGGCCTGGCCCACACCCAGGCTCAGCATTAATGCCAATGCAACTATCTGAAAGGTAACCTGGTGCGCACCCAGGGTCACCGCACCCAACGGCGCAATCAACAGAGTAGAAAAACTAAAGAACCCCTCTTCAGCCAAAAGGGATGTGCCAATTGGCAAACCCAATGCGAGGATAGCTCCCCAGCGCTTTAAATCGATGCCCGGCCAACGCGTAAGGATATGGTAGCTCTTCAGGACTTTGTTGCGATGCGCATAGATTAAGCAAGATGCCCCCCAGAGCCAGTAGATAACCGTGGTGGTGATGGCGCAGCCAACGCCACCCATTTGCGGGAAACCCAGTTTTCCGAAGACGAATATATAGTCAAAGATTGCATTCAGGGTCAGCGCAACCAGGCTACTGGCAACGGCGAAGTCAGTCATTTCGTGCCCTTCGGCCATTCCGAAGACGACCCAGATTACCGCACTGATCGGTAAGGAAAAGGCAATGATGGTAGTGTATTTTTGCGCGATTTCGGTGACCTCGGGCTCAGCACCGATAAGTGGAATATAGGGAACCAGCGCCAATAGTATGACGTTTAGTAGCACGCCAATACTCACTCCCATTAAGATTCCCTGCTGAACTTCGTGGGTTATTTCACCGGGTTCTCCCGCGCCACGAAAATGCGCCACCCTGGGCATCACTGCGGTCATAATGCCGCCGAGCGCCATCTCACACATTAACCAGATATTTGCACCTACCGCCAGGCCAGCTAAATCGATGGCGCTTACCTGGCCCGCCATGGCAGTATCCACCACTTCCATGCCGAGCATCGCTACATTGGCGATGATCAATGGAATCGCCAATCGCAGGATGCGAAGCATTTCCAGTCTTTGCGTAGCGAAGGCCATGGTGTTATTTCAGGTACTCGGTAATAATAGGTCTGGTTTCCGGGCTAGAATACTATCCAATGACGAACACAACTTCCTTAAAAATAGGCGTAATTTGTGATCTTAAGATGATCGCTGGCCACCCTTTTCACGCGATTGGCGACAAATACCTGCGCGCCATAACCGATTATTTGCAAGCGCAAGTGGTTATGCTTCCGGCCCTGCCACAATCATTGGATTTGTTGGACATGGTGGATGGCCTGATGTTGACCGGGAGTCATTCCAATATCGAGCCGCATCATTATGGTGAGCAAGACCTCTATGTGGATGATTTGCGCGACAAGGCGCGAGATGAGTTCAGCCCAAAATTAATCAACAAAGCACTGCAACAGGACATACCGATTCTTGGGATCTGCCGTGGCTTCCAGGAACTGAATGTTACCTTCGGTGGCAGCATGCATCAGCGACTCGCGGACGTGCCTAATATGCTGGAGCACCGCGAAGACAAGAATGCCCCGCTGGACGTACAGTATGGCAAGAGCCATGACATAGAACTTAGCGATGATGGAATATTGTATACCGCTTATAACGGCAAGATTATCAGCGTCAACTCACTGCATATGCAGGGAGTGAACCGTCTGGCCGATTCCCTGCAAGTTGAGGGAGTTGCCCCGGACGGATTGATAGAGGCATTCCGCCTGAACCGCGACGATCGATTTGTGTTGGCCGTGCAATGGCACCCGGAGTGGAAGGTGGTGGACAATCCCGATTATCAAGTCATCTTCAACGTGTTTGCCGAAGCTTGCGCCGCACGTAAAACCTGAACCAACCAGACTAACTACCGGTAAGCCTAAAAAGTCGGCGGCGAGCAGGCAGTTATCAGCTCACATGGCTCGGTGCCGGTATTCAAAAAGCTGTGCGGCTGGCTGCTATTGAAATAATAGGCATCGCCGGCTTTCAGCGTGGCGGTTTGCTGGTTAACGGTCACGTCCAATCGGCCGCTTAAGATCAGGCCACATTCTTCACCCTCGTGCGTGATCTGGTGTTTACCAGTGCCAGCCCCGGGTTGATAGCATTCACGCATAAACTGAATCGCCTTACCGCTGAGGTTAGTGCCAACCTGCAAAAACGATACCCCACCGTCGGCGATTTCAGTTAATTCTTCGCCACGGAAGAACACCTTTTCTGGCGCGTCAGCCTCATCACTGAAGAACTCACTCAGCCGAATGGGGACGCCGTCCAACACCTTTTTCAGCATGCTCACCGTAGGGTTAAGCTTGTTACTTTCGATCAGCGAAATCGTCGCATTCGCCACGCCTGATTGTTGCGCCAGTTTGCGCTGAGAGAGGCCGTGACGCAGGCGTAATTGGCGCAGCCTTTCCCCAATTGCTTGTTCCATGATTAACAGTGCCTTTATTTGTTAAGTATAGTAAACATTTACGGATGCAATTCTATATTAATCAATGGTTTAAGACAAAGCAGTTAAATGCTTGTTTAACATATCCCATCAGAACTATACTTTTTTGCCTCGTAAAACCCCTGCTTGCTGGAGAACAACATGTCGTTAACCCAGGAACAACTCGATGCGGTGTGGATGCCGTTTACCTCCAATCGAGACTTCAAAGAGAAACCGCGTATTATTGACGGTGCGGACGGTCATTTTTACACCACCAGTAACGGCGAAAAGGTCTACGATATTTTCTCGGGCCTGTGGACTACCGGGCTGGGGCATTGCCACCCAAAAATTGTTGAGGCGGTGCAACAGCAGGTAGCCAAATTGGATTATTCCATGGCCTTCCAGGTCAGCAACAATAAATCGGGCGTGCTGGCGGAACGGGTATTGGACATGGCGCCAGAGGGTTTTACTCAGTGTTTCTTCACCAACTCCGGTTCCGAGGCGGTGGAAACTGCGCTGAAAATTGCACTCGGTTATCACCGAGCCAAAGGCGAGGGCAACCGTACTCGCTTAATCGGGCGTGAACGCGGTTATCATGGCGTGAACTTTGGTGGCATGTCGGTGGGCGGTATCGCGCCAAATCGTAAAATGTTCAGCGCCAACCTGATTCCCGGTGTGGACCATATCCGCACCACCTTTGATATTGAACACACGGCATTTACCCGGGGGCAATCCGAGTGGGGCACCCATCTTGCTGATGACCTGGAACGTATTGCTATGTTGCATGATGGCAGCAATATTGCCGCATTGATCGTCGAACCCGTGGCCGGATCCACCGGCATTTTGCCGCCGCCGATCGGTTATCTGAAAAAGCTCCGCGAGATCTGCGACAAGCATGGCATTTTGCTTATTTTCGACGAAGTGATCACCGCGTTCGGGCGTATCGGCTCAAGCTTTGCCGCAAACCGTTTTGAGGTTATCCCCGATATCATTACCACCGCCAAGGGCCTGACCAATGGGGTAATCCCGATGGGCGCCGCGCTGGTACGTGACCATGTATATGAAGCCTTTATGCAAGGCCCTAAAACCATGGTCGAACTGTTTCATGGTTATACCTATTCCGGTCACCCGGTGGCGGCAGCAGCAGGTATTGCCACCATGGATGCCTATAAAGAAGAAGGCACCTTTGAACAGGCGATGGCGTTGGAAGAGGACTTTGCTGATATGCTGCATAGCTTTGATGACCATGAAAAGGTGATCGACGTACGAAATTTTGGTCTGATGGGTGCAATTGAAATGGCGCCACGAGAAGGCGCTCCGGGCGCACGCGGTTTGGAAGCGCATAAGCGTTGCTTCCATGATGAGAACCTGGTGCTGCGAAACGGCATGGACATTCTGCAGTTCTCCCCATTCCTGAATTCAAACCGGGATGATCTGAGCAAGGCATTTGATGGCGTGCGACGAGTGATCGACGCCATTGACTAAAACATAGAGGAACAATAATGAGTGCAGATAATGTAATCGGTCATTTTATTAATGGTCAGGAGGTTGCCGATGGTAATCGTCCACAAGATGTCACCAATCCGGCCACAGGAGAAGTGAGTAAGCAGGTGGCGATGGCCGCCAAGACAACCGTGGAAGACGCAATTGCGGCAGCGGAAACGGCGTTTCCCGCCTGGCGTAATACCCCGGCAGGGAAACGCGCGCAGATCATGTTCCGCTACAAGCAATTACTCGAGCAAAATGCGGATGAAATTGCCGCTGCGATCAGCAGCGAACATGGCAAGGTGATCGACGATGCGCTGGGTGAATTTCAGCGCGGCGTGGAAGTGGTTGAATACGCCTGTGGCATTCCGCAAATGCTTAAGGGCGAATATTCGAAAAATGTTGGCCCTGGTATCGACAGTTGGTCTGAGCATCAGCCGTTGGGCGTGGTGGCCGGGATTACGCCGTTCAACTTTCCAGCCATGGTACCGATGTGGATGTTCCCGATGGCGATTGCCTGCGGCAACACCTTTGTCTTAAAACCCTCTGAGAAAGACCCTACCGCACCCATGATGTGTGCGCGCCTGCTGAAGGAAGCGGGTTTACCGGATGGTGTGTTCAACGTGGTCAATGGGGACAAGGAGGCAGTGGACACACTGCTGGAAGACGAACGTGTGCAAGCGGTGAGCTTTGTTGGCTCCACCGGCATTGCCGAATATATTTATTCGACCGGCACCAGTAACGGTAAGCGAGTGCAAGCCCTGGGTGGCGCGAAGAATCACGCCATTGTGATGCCAGATGCGGACATTGAAAACGCGGTCAGCGCCCTGGTCGGGGCCGCTTATGGTTCCTGTGGCGAGCGTTGCATGGCGATCTCGGTAGTGGTGTGTGTCGGTGATGAAACCGCTGATAAGGTGGTGGCCGAAATCAAGCAAAACGTCGCTTCAATGAAAGTTGGCCCTGGTCATGACAGCAGCAACGATATGGGCCCACTGGTTACCAAGCCGCATTTTGAGAAAGTCCGCTCTTATGTGGACCTAGGTGTGGAAGAGGGTGCTGAGCTGGTCATCGACGGTCGTGACCTGGTGGTGGAAGGGCATGAGAATGGTTATTTTCTTGGTCCATGCCTGTTCGATCATGTGAAAGACGACATGCGCATCTACCAGGAAGAAATTTTTGGACCGGTTTTATGCATCGTGCGTGCAGAGTCGGAAGAACAGGCCATGCAATTGATCGACAATCATGAATATGGCAACGGTACTTGTATCTTTACTCGCGATGGCGAAGCGGCGCGTTACTTCTCTGACCACATTAAAGTGGGCATGGTCGGCATTAATGTGCCGTTGCCCGTACCAGTGGCGTATCACAGCTTCGGTGGCTGGAAGCGATCCCTGTTTGGCGACCTGTACGCCTATGGCCCGGACAGCGTACGTTTCTACACTCGGCGTAAAACCATCACGCAACGCTGGCCAAAAGGCGGGGTGCGCGAGAACGCCAAGTTCAGTTTCCCGTCCTATCAATAATCTCTAGCACAACATAGAGACGAATAAATCCAACCGAGACGATTTATGAACGCAAGTAACAATCGCAGCGGAGCGCAGTGGCAGGCACTCGACAGTGCCCACCACATGCACCCATTTACCGATCACAAAGAACTCAGCGAAAAACGCGCACGCATCATCACCAAAGCCGACGGCGTGTATATCTATGATGCCGATGGCAACAAAACCCTGGATGGCATGTCCGGGCTGTGGTGCGTGAATATCGGCTACGGGCAAACTGAGTTAATAGAGGCGGCCACGGCGCAGATGCATGAGCTGCCGTATTACAACAGCTTTTTTCAATGTACCAATACGCCAGCGATCGAGCTAGCTGCTTTGTTACAGGAAATCAGTCCGCCCCAGTTCAACAAGGTGTTTTTTACCGGTTCCGGTTCAGAAGCTAACGACACCATTGTGCGCATGGTGCGTACCTATTGGCAAGTGATGGGACAGCCCGAACGCAAGGTGATTATCTCTCGGGAAAATGCTTACCATGGCTCTACCGTAGCGGCGGCCAGCCTGGGTGGGATGAAGTCAATGCACGAGCAGGGCGATTTACCCATCCCCGGGATCGAGCACGTCAAACAACCATATTGGTTCGGTAGCGATCAGTCGATGACGCCCGACGAGTTCGGCCTCATAGCAGCGAAATCAATTGAAGATAAGATTCTGGAGCTGGGTGCTGACAAGGTGGCGGCCTTTATTGGTGAACCGATCCAGGGCGCAGGTGGGGTGATCGTACCGCCGGATAGCTATTGGCCTGAGGTGCAACGCATCTGCGATAAGTATGGCGTGCTTCTGATTTCCGATGAAGTCATCTGCGGCTTTGGCCGTCTGGGCGAGTGGTTTGGCGCTCAGCACTTTGGCACCACACCCGATTTTATTCCGTTCGCCAAGGGCGTTACCTCGGGCTACTTGCCATTGGGTGGCGTGTTCGTCAGCGATCGTGTCGCCGAGGTGATTATCGATAAAGCCGGTGAGTTTGCGCATGGCTTTACGTATTCTGGTCACCCAACCGCCTGCGCAGTGGCGATCGCCAACGTCAAGCTGATACAGCGCGAAGGCCTGGTGGAACGTATCAAGACCGATATCGGGCCATATCTGCAGGAGCGCTGGTTAAAACTGACTGATCACCCGCTGGTAGCCGAAGCGCGCATGGTGGGTTTGATGGGTGCTATCGAGTTGGTGAAGTCTAAAGATCCACTCGAACGATTCGATGCCGATCTGGGTGTGGGATCGATTTGTCGGGATATGTCAATTGAGTCTGGGCTGGTGATGCGTGCGGTGGGCACGTCCATGATCACTGCGCCGCCATTTACCCTGTCGCATGCAGAAGCTGATGAACTGGTCGATAAGGTGCACACCGCACTCGACAAAACCATGGCCCAGATACAGTAGAATTTTGGAGTATTACTGATGTTTAAAGTAGCAAGAACGTTAAGTGTTCCAGCGCTGGCGATCGCAATGATGTTACATGCCGGTATCGCCCTCGCCGGTGAGAAGGTCAATGCCTACGATGAGGTCGCAATGGACGGCTTTGACGTAGTGGCCTATTTTCAAAAGTCAGCGCCCACCAAGGGTGCCATGCAATTCAGGGTCGAGCATAAGGGTAAGAGTTGGTTGTTCGCGTCACAGGAAAATGCCGATGCCTTCGCCGCCAATCCGGCTGCCTATGAACCACAGTTCAATGGTTGGTGTGCCTACGCCATCTCTGAGGGCTATGGGGCTGAGGTGGATTTTGTGAACGGCTGGGCCATATTGGATAACAAACTGTATTTAAACTGGGATGCTGAAGTGCGCGATATTTTCATCGATCAGCAAACCGAACGAAAGGCGCAGGCGGATGCCAATTGGTCAGAAGTACACCGGGGTTTGCTGGACGGCTCGGTTGATCTGTATACTCATGAAAGCGAGGGCGTCGATATCGCCCATCCCCAACAACCCTGAGTGAACCAATTCTAATAAATAGCGCAACAATAGGGACAGACCCAACGGCGCAAGCCAGTTCTTTATGGATATTTATTCAGCGACAATAATCGTCAGCATTATTGTCTTTGTACTGATCGGCAATTACACCGGCCGTTCAGTTCGGGAGCTGGATGACTACTTTGTTGCCGGGCGGCGCGCACCAACTCTACTGATTGTCGGCACACTGGTTGCCAGCGTGCTCAGCACCACCACCTTTATGGGCGAGGCTGGTTTCACATACGATGGCCAAATGGGGCCGTATATCCTGTTCCCGGGCCTGGCGGTCATTGGTTATATCTACGGTGCGCTTTTATTTGGCACTTTTCTGCGTCGTAGCAGAGCGCCCACAGTGGCAGACTTTTTCGGCCAAAGGTTTAACAGCCACCGGGTACAACAGGCGGCCGGAATCACGATTATTATCGGTTTGGGTGGTTACTTGTTGGTGGTCACCCAAGGCGCGGCCATCCTGCTCTCCGATCTCACCACTCTGACCTATTTCGAGTGCATTCTACTGGCCTGGTTTAGCTACACCATCTTTACCATGTACGCGGGCTCCAAGGGTGTGATCCTCACCGACACGCTGATGTTTCTGCTGTTCACCGGCGCCACCATTATTTTTGTGTATGTCATCGTCAGTGATTTTGGTGGTGTGCAAACGGCGGTGTCAGACCTGGTGAACTCGGGGGTGAAACCGGATATCGCATCTTGGCATGGCATCGTTGGCCCAGGCACTGACTGGCCCACGGGTCTCGACCTGGCAATCTGGATTATCGTCATCGATATCTCCTGGGGTGTGGTGTATGCGGTCGGCCCCTGGCAATCCAGCCGTCACCTCATGGCAAAGGATGAGCACGTAGTGATTCGGGCTTCGATCTATACCTGCTTTGTGATCATCCTGATGCAAGTGTTTATCTACGGCATCGGTGGGTTGATGAATATTGCCAACCCTGAGATCAGTCCCTCAGAAACGGTTTTGATTTGGGCGGCCAAAAACCTGGTACCGGAGTTTCTTGGGGCAATTTTGTTGGCCGGGATCGTCGCAGCAGCGCTGTCCTCGGCATCTACCTTTTTGTCGCTGGTGGGTTTCAGTGTGAGTAATGACATCGTTAAACGGGAAACGGAGCTCAGTTTAAAAACCACCCGCACGCTGATGTTTATTACTGGTTTGATCGTGTTGGTGGCTAGCTATTTTTTCCCGCCAAATATTTTCTGGCTCACCCTGTTTATTGGCACGGTGTTCGCCTCATCCTGGGGTGCGGTCGGTTTTATGAGTGTGTGGAGCAAACGCATCACCGCGGACGCCGCGTTCTGGGGCATCGTGACCGGCTTTATATTTAATGTGATCCCGGCAGCAATTGAGTACCTGGGTTTTATTACTCTGCCCAGCTATCTCAACCCGGTGATCATTGGCACGGTGGTTAGCCTCGTCACCATCTTCGTAATTTCAGCGCGTGGCAAAGTGAGCCGGCAAGAGGCAGTCTACCGTATGCGACTACATCGCACTCCGGCCGAAGATTTTGATGCTAAGAAAACCCGAACCACATTGATCGCCCCGCTGTGTCTCGTAAGCTACGGTTGCTTAATGCCGTTTGCAGTTTGGCATTATTATGTCGCGCCATATCAAGACGCCTCAGGCCACTTGCTGGCCGATGGCTCGTTGGACTTCTCGCGGATTGAAGCCCTGCTACCGTTTTCCACGCCCGCCGTGCATGTCACCCTGGGGCTGATTTCAGCCTGGGTGATTTGGAAGCGTTACAGCCCGAACGCCAGATCGAAAACGCGGGCCGTGCGTCGCGAAAACTAATCGATCAAATCGGGTTCGGAAAGGAAGACCGACCGCGCCATGGTAGCGGAAAGCCAAAAAAGCTGGTGCGCCATCGGGCATGATAGAACACGCCATCAGCGCAACTGTAAATGCAGATACGAATACGCATGATCCCGCCCAGTAGTTTCAGCTCCCAGGTAGATGCCAGCTTGCAGGAAATTACGCCGCGCTGAATTTCTTCAGCACAGCTCCCTCGATCTCCGGGTGGTGGCTGGCTCGGATCAAACACCCGATTAAAAGGTTTATCGACTGGGATGCAAAATACACGTGATCGAATGCGCGAAATGATTCGCCCAATCTCGCAGCGGTAATTACACACCTCGACCCGGATGATTCCCAGAAAGTATGTGTCCACAAAGGAGTCATACAACTCGCAAACATCCCCATCGACCGTCATGGTCTTATCACAAAAATCAAATTTCATTTTGATCACCTCCTGATAGTGGTTTACGACATGTTTTGCACTTTTGCCAGTAAATAGGCAGAACAAGCTGCGTTTTCGACACGGGTATCAGGCGATATAATGGTGACGTGATCGAGCGACTGAAAAAGTTGGAGTTCTTAAGACCTGCCCACGAAACATACTGGCTAACGCGCTTTGTGTTGCTGCGCGGAATGGGTTTTGTCTACCTGGCGGGTTTTATTAGTGCCGCTCTGCAGGTAATCCCCCTGTACGGTGAGATAGGCCTGCTACCAATCGAGAAGTACATCAACGCTCAACAGGATGGATCGGTCTGGCAGGCGTTTTTCAAGAACCCAACCCTGTTTCATTTTTTCCAAAGCGATACCTCGATGGTGGTACTGGCCTGGTTGGGTGCTGCACTGTCACTAGTAGTGCTGCTGGGCTACGCAAACGTCATCATTATGTTTGCGCTGTGGATTATGTATATGTCCTTTGTCAACGCCGGACAGTTGTTCTACGGATTCGGCTGGGAGATCCAGACCCTGGAACTGGGTTTCCTGATGATGCTGATGACGCCTTTGTGGGATGCGCGGCCGTTTCCAAAACGCGAAACCCCGTTACCTGTGATCTGGTTGATGCGCTTGTTCCTGTTTCGTTTTTACCTGGGAGCAGGGATGATCAAGCTGCGGGGTTCGGAATGCTGGGATGATTTCACCTGTCTGTTTTATCATTTTGAAACCCAACCAATACCAAATCCGCTCAGCCCGTTTATGCATGCGCTGCCAGGGTTCGTGCTTAAGTTTGGCGCGTTGTTTGCCGAGACCCTTCAGGTGCTGGGTGCCTTCCTGGTATTTTACCCAAGAGTCTTGCGTATCACCGCTGGGCTGATCTTTTTCACCTTTCAGTCAATCCTTATTCTCACCGGCAATTACTCGTTCTTTAACTGGATCACGCTGATACCTGCCCTGGTGTTGTTTGATGACAAGTTTCTTGCCATGGTATTGCCGAAACGATTGGTGGAGCGAGCGAAACGCGCCGAGGCAGAGAAGGAAGCAATCAAGCCACTACAAAACAATGTGATCTACGCGGTATTTGGTGTGTTGCTGTGGCTAAGCCTGCCCGTGATGAATAACTTGGTGTCACAAAACCAGATTATGAATACGTCGTTCAATCGCTGGGCATTGGTGAATACCTATGGCGCCTTTGGCTATGTGGGCAAAGAGCGCTTCGAACTGGTGATCTCCGGCACCAGTGACACCAAGCTGAGCAAAAACAATGAATGGAAGGAATATGAATTTGTTGGCAAGCCAACCGACATCAGCGCTGGCTTACCCATCATTGCACCTTACCAACCCAGAATAGATTGGCAAATTTGGTTTGCTGCGCAGAGTAACTCGAGTCGGCAGGGCTGGTTGATCCATTTGCTCTGGAAGATTCTGCATAACGATCCACAGGCACTGGGTCTGATCAAATATAATCCGTTCCCGGATGCGCCACCGAACTATATAAAAATAGATCGCTATCTCTACGAGTTTGAACCACCGTTCTCAGAGAATACCTGGAAGCGCACCTACCTCGATTCCTGGATGGCGCCGTTGTCGAAGGAGAACAAATCCTTGATCGAGTTTATTGAGGGGAATGGGTGGCACGGGTATGAATAACATTCCTCGTTTATGCCCAGGCGTCCTGAAAAACTCGACTAAAGTTAATCCCCAGAATCTTGTTAACTGCTCGGTCCGATAACCCTCTGGCTCTGAGTTCGTCGGCAAACACATCCATCTTGTGAGGGCCATTCATACCAACAACATAGGGTGGTGGCCCTTCACCAGGGGCGGCCACACCCGTTTCCTTACGTATGTGATTAATCTCATCCCATTCAGCAAGGCTTTCCGCGCTGGTATCGAAGCCAAGAATAGGTGTGTCGCTTCCGATCCCGACGTGGTCTTCACCACACACTTTTACCGCGTGCATAACATGCTGCATGAATGCATCCAGCGACTGTTGATCCAGGTCTGGAGTTAAATAACTCATTTCATAAATCCCTACCACACCACCGCTGTCGGCAACCCGTTTTAATACAGAATCACTCTTATTCCGTGGATGATCGTTAACTGCATTACACCCAGCGTGTGTTATCGCAACCGGGCGCCGTGCCATATTCAAAATGTCGTTGGCGGTCTCTTCATGTGCATGACTGAGATCCACTAAAACATGGTTGTCCTGCATGGTTTCAATCGCTTGTTTGCCCAATTTGGTTAATCCGAATGGTTTGCTCTTGGACAGCACACCAGCTCCGAATGCATTTGAATTGTTGTAGCCGGGTTGCATGATGCGTACGCCCAGGTTTGCGAATTCTTGAATTCGCTCCACTTTGTCGTCAAACATGGTGGCTGTTTCAAAGGAGTAGATGATTCCGATCTTGTCATCGTCATAAGCCCGCTCCAGATCCCGCAGCGAATTAATGTGCATAAAGGTGTCAGGATTAGCCTGATAAATTTGTGGCAACGAACGAAGTATTTCTAGACATTGTTCATAGTTTCCATTGCTGCCTCCGAGTGACAATTTAAATGCTGTTAATCCAGTCTGATGAAACTGAGTTTTCAGCTCATCAGTCAACGGATCGCCGACGAAGGGTGGAATCACCATATTGCCGTTGATCCGGTATTTTCTTTGTAGCAATGAGGTCTGGGGGCTTGCGTCTGCGGATGCGAATGCTAATGTAGCTCCTGCCTGCAAAAAGCGCCGTCGTGAAAGTAAGGTATTGTGATTTTTCATAAAGTTAGAGTCCTAGATTGATTGAGTTGTACTCGAACTACAGTTAGAATCTTTTTATTAAACATATTGCGCAATATATTTAATAAAAAGATGAAAGGCAACTAAAATGAACAAAAAAGAGTTATTTGACACGCCCGGTGCTTTCCTGGGGCGCCATCTGGAAAACCTGAGCCAACTGATTGAGAGTCAGAGTAAGGAAGTTTTTCAACAAGCGGGGATAGAAGTGCCAGTGAAGTCTTGTAAGGCGTTTATGACTATCGGGGACCGGGGAAGAATATCCAGCGCCGACATAGCACGTGAGATTCAAGTTTCCCATCAACTGGTGAAACAGAAGCTAACCACCCTGGAGAAAAGATCCCTGATTGGCAGCGAAGAAGACCCCCTGGATAAGCGTAAACGTTTGCTAATCCTCACTCCTGAGGGAAAGAAGCAGTATGCAGAACTGCAAAGGTTACTGCCGCGATTCGAACGAACCTATAATTCGCTCTATGAGAAGGTTGGTTTTAAATTGATTGAGCAGCTGGAGCGCGTACATCAGGAACTACTGGAAAATCCTTTATATGAAAGTCAGGAACTCACCCACGAATAGCCAGCAATCATGGAAGTTGCTTGAAAGATCGTGGTGACATTTAATCCTGCCTCTGCCTGCAAACAAGCAGACAGAGACAGGATTAACATCCAAATATAAAAAAACCCACTTAAAATGTGGGTTATAGATGCAAGAACTTAGGTTTTGCCACAGCCGCAAACGGACTCGTAGCCAACTTTGCAGCCAGCCAATCTCACGTTCTGCGCGTTGTTGGTCCAATTGCCGTTAAATTCTCGGACACTGGCCACAATTTTCGGGCAGGCTTGTTGGGCTTGCTCATTGTCTCTGAAAGCAACGCCTGCGCAAATGTCGCCGATATTGCTACCACAAACAGATTCCTGCCCTGGGTTGCAGCCCGCTGCCTCGACATTCCTGTACGCATTTGTCCATTGTCCGTTAAATTTAGCGTCTGTTCGTTCGCAGACTGCAGGACATGCTTCCTGTGCTTCATCATTACTGTTGTATAACGCGTGAGCACAAATATCTTTGGCATTCGCGAATTGAGAATTAAAAACGACGAAGAATACTAGTACTGCTACCTTGCTCATTTGAGAAATAAAGTATTTCATAATGTTGTTCTCCATAGGAAATTATGAAGCGTCATTGCTTCATAATAAGCACGCTATCGTAGGAATAGCATTAATGCTATTACAGCCCGTTACACGCGATAGTCTGCTAGCTGGGGGAGTCTGGCGTTTCTATCAAGGTGACGCCACGTTTGGGTCAATGCTCGGTTAACGAGATCTAATCAATTCGTTTTGCGTTTTTTGGGGAGAAGGACTAATGATTGGCTATACTATGGTTAGTTAACAGTTCGGGAGCGCCATGAAACTAATACTTAATACAGTCATTCTTGCAGTATTCCTAACTATACTTTTGAGCTCTGCCCATGCGGCGAAAATACCTGATCCGGACAAATGGTTTAAGAAAGAATATGCCAAGCTCTGGAGCAAAACTCCCTGGAAAAAACGTGACGAAATACTCTCGCATTATGTCGAGAATTTTACCGAACATCCCGCAGACGGTTTTCAGCGGACCTACAGCAGACAGGATTTCATTGGTGATGAAATGCTGACTTGGAAGAGTCAGGGTTGGCTCTCCAGCAATATCGCGGCGTTTCAGTCAGAGCAAATAAATGATACTACCGTGATGTTCAGGGTAATGTGGCGAGACGATTATAAATCTGGTGAAATGGAAATCTCCTGCGGTTGGTACATGGCCGACTTTAATGGTGAAAAATGGTTATTCACCCAGTACGCTGATTTCGAGTGCCCGGCAAGAAAGAAATAGGTGTTCCGCTTCGCGTGGAAGGCATTAGGTCGAGTACTTAGTCTATTGCTCTGCCATTACCCATGGTAGCAAGTACTCTCGCATAATCTGATCAATCTGCCTGTGGCCGTAGCGCTGACCATAGGCGCTGGCGGTGATCGAAATTACCACCGGAATCTCGTTGAAAACATAAATCTTGTTACCCCCATTACCGCTTGCATAGCTGGGTGAGAGTCTCGTTTCATTCACGTCGAAATAGGTCTTCCACCATAGATAACCGTAATCATTCCGGTCCTCAGTTGTGACGGCATGTTGTTTGAAAGAATCCACTACAAACGCCTCGGGAATGATTTGCTTGTCCTGCCATACGCCCTTGTTTTTATAGAGTTGACCAAACTTCGCGAAATCACGCGCGGAGAGCTGTAACCCACCCGCTGTATTGGCGACCTGCTGAGGCGTGTATTGCCACTGCAAGTTGGTAATGCCAAGTGGATCAAATAATTCCTGCTTTGCATAGGCCTCGAGGCCACCGGGTAGAACTCGATGCAATATGTCGCCCAGCACCACCACACCCGCTGTAAAGTAATACCATTTTTCTCCAGGATTACGGTCACTCGCCATGGGTAAATCCAAAGTCCAGGCCACCCAATTATCCTGCGGGTACATGTTTTCTTCATTGCCGATGGAGTCAGGCTCAAAATCGAATCCCTCAAAGCCAGAGGTCATGGTGAGCAATTGCTGGATGGAAACTTTCCCCTTCCTGGGATCAAAGTTTTCATAGTCTTCAAGCCTGTAAAATTCGTCGAGCGTCTGATCAACGCTTTTTAGGTATCCATCTCTGAGGGCAATACCAACCATCGCCGAGGCGAATGTTTTACCGACTGAGCGAGGGTTATGCAGATCGTCAGGCGATGTGCCGTTGAAGTATCGCTCCAACACGACCTCTCCCTCTTTCAGCACCACAATGCCATTGATTTGCTTGAACGTGTCATCCGCAATTCTCGCCTCCAGCTGGCTGATTGGGTCACCTGCTGCCTTCGGTGCCGTTGGCACGTCGCTGGAGTTGCAGGCAGAAGAAAATGAACTTACCAATGCAAGTATTAAGATCCGTAGTTTCATGATTGAGTCATTAAGCTTGTGAGAATTTAGAGTATGATGATTTCCGATAAATAATCTACTCATCGAATATTACAGCGCTGTCTATTTTACTATAGGTGCCTTGCCTCAACTGTTACACTCCCGTCCTTTAGAAATCCTGGCTTAAGTTTCGAGATAGTGTTGTTTCTACATCAGCTAAAGTATCTGTTCTCATTCTTCCTTTTATTGTTCGCGGTTACGAGCGCAGCCACAACAGCCG
The DNA here is from genome assembly GCA_039110515.1 of Pseudomonadota bacterium. Taxonomy (GTDB): domain Bacteria; phylum Pseudomonadota; class Gammaproteobacteria; order Arenicellales; family Arenicellaceae; genus Arenicella. The sequence goes on along the minus strand of JBCCFY010000015.1, from coordinate 91,207 downwards.
TTAGTACTGGCTCCGAATTCGAAAGAGCGGTTTCCAGAATTGCGAACAGCAAAGACTCAGTTGGCTTAGCGGTCGCCGTGGTTCGCAAAGGCGAGGTCTCTTTCCTGGGCACCTATGGTGTGCGAGAAATCGGTTCCCCAGAAAAGATAGACGCTCACACTACATTCCGGATTGCCTCACTTTCTAAAGCCTTTGCGGCAACTGTGGCTGGGCAGTTGGATAGTAATAAGCAGTTGAGCCTGGATAGTCCCATATTCAGATACAACCAGGAGTTTCAGCTGGCTGATGCGAGACAAGCAAAAACGGCTACCTTGTTGGATGTATTAAGCCACCGCCTATCGCTACCGCCTTACGCCTACGACAATTTGCTCGAAGCAGGCGTAATGCCAGCAAAAATTCTACGCGAGATGGAAAAGGTCACACCAATCTGCCGCGTTGGTACTTGCTATGCTTACCAAAATGTTGGCTTTAATATGATTACCTCAGCCATTGAGAGTGCGACCAAGCAGAGTTATGAATCGATCGTAAGGAACCTGTTATTCGAGCCTTTGGGTATGTCTGGTGCATCGTTTGGCATGCGTGATCTTAAAAAAGAAGCGAACTGGGCTCGCTCTCACAGACGTCGAAGCCTCGACTCATGGCAGGTGGTCGACGTAAAACCGGCGTATTATGAAGTGCCGGCGGCCGGCGGTGTGAATGCCAATATCCTGGATATGACAAAATGGTTAAAGGCTCAAATGGGGCACGCGCCCACTATTATTCCTGAAGAGACGCTTAAGAGACTGCAAAGCCCCATCGTTGAAACCCCGGCAGAATTAAGGCGGAATCGACGTATTAGTCGACTTTCAGAAGCATATTATGGATTAGGTTGGAGGGTGTATAAGTATGCAGGGCACACGGTGGTTAATCATTCAGGGGCAGTTGAAGGGTATGGCGCTCGGATAGCGTTCTTGCCTGAACTCGATGTTGGCATCGTACTGCTTTCCAATTCACGCTCGAGAGAGTTTTGGGAAATCCTTCCCATGTTTCTAGACTACGAGCTGGGACTGGAGAATGAACTTTTAAGCCAGACGGATTTGAACAGTAACCAAGACTAAACATCTATGATTTAAATGTTTGTGCTCACGGATGTTTGCCTAGACAGGTGCCTCTATTTTCTTGAGAAGCGAATAACACCTCCCCATCAAAATAGAATGATGCTGGATTTGATGAAATTTACCCGGCTGTTTGCCAAGCCGGACCAATGGGCTCACTTCCAGTAAGACGTATGCTGCACGAGAACTAGGTCACGAACTATCTTCGAGGATTTTTCCCCATGAAGGTTTGTTCGTGTCCAAGTTGATGCCGAGCGTAAATTTACTCTATCCCCCAATATCCAAACTTTTAGTCAGGATTCGACTGCAGGTCTGTCGAAAACTCATTTTGATCAAGTATCGGAGCAAGGTTTTCAGGTAAGTCGGTGTTTGGTTTTGGCTTGTTTGATTTCGGAGCCTTTCCAATCGCAATTGCAGTGACACCTGCTGAATAAACGCTTGTATCAGCCCAAGTTGTAAAAGCAATTTCTACGCCATTGTTGAAAACACGTTCGACTTCTACGTTAAGGCGATGATTTGTGCCACGAATTATGTCAAATGCTTTAAGGGAGACGGACACCTTCGGTGGACGTCTAAACACTGTACCAAAGTGAACAAAATAAACTGACTTTCTAAAGCCGCTGCCTCCGAATAGTGTCCAATTTGCTGAATTTACGCCTGCATGACTTACTACTTGAGCAATCCTCATATAAATCTCCTGATAAATATTGATTGTTGAAAAGGCCACCAAAATTTCTGATGCACAGGAGTAATGTGTTATCGGAATCTGATTTCTCTCACCAACTTTAAGCGATCGCTAATACTGAACAAGCTAACACCCGAACCTTCATAGCCCGAGTGCAGTCTCCAGATGTTTTAAGCCCTCTCCACTATTCGCACTCAGTCCATCCTGGATGAATTTAAACATATTATCGTAGGCGTCAAAATCCGAGTCTCCATCGGCTGGGGCCGTTGCTGCACTTGGATATGCAGCTGTGAAGGAGTGCAGAATTACAGTGACGCCGCCAGCAATTCCCAGCTCAGGGTTTGCCTTGGTGGTGGCTTTGTATCTGGTATAGACCAGGTAGTTGTTACCATCCTGATATGTCCATTTCGCCTTGGTGTGTTGTAGCGGCTTAGCGTCGAAGATCTGCAAACTTGGAGTGGTGATGCAGTATTTAGTTAATTTCAAATTGACGCACAGGGGGTCGCTAAATCCAAACAGACTTGCAATGTCGATCCCTACTTTTGCCCCACCATTTCCCGGGTCAGAAATATCCGTGACATTATCAAAAGCGACAATTTCTAAACTATTAGCCGGATTCTGACTGTTCAACTGCAATGATCGTACCAGTTGCGCAACCGCGGAATTGTCTGCTGCTCCGCCATCTGCCAGGCGGACTACTTTTGCGCTTGCCAGTGACTGCAAATCCTTTCCTGATGCATCCATATATTGAGCTTGCGAATTGGCCAAGGCAAAACTAATGGCGTTATCTTCAAATACCCAGGAAAGATCAAAGTCTCCGGTGACGTGTTCGCTGGCCCCAAACCCGGCCGCTGCGCTGGAAGCCGCCGCCGCAGTCATCACCGGAACAGAACTACTGTCTATTGGCAGAGTGAGGCGTTCGCTGAACTTTGGTGGGTTTTCAATAACGTAGTCCGCGGTGTATCCCAGGTTGAACGTAGCCGAAGCGGCGAAAAACGGAGAGGGCAGGTACTTCGCTTTCGCGGGAATGCTGGAGAATGTGGCAGGCGTTACATCAGCGGGTCTGCCATTGCTGCAACTCGATCCGGAATCGCCTTTTAAGGTTGGGGTGCCGGGTGCCTGGCAGGCCTGGTAGTAGCGATGATTGTTGGTGCGGTTGTCTTCCTCGTTGAGAACCACCGTGTTCTGTAACAGGGTTGATGCCAGTAACAAGGGTTTGTCTGCTGCCCAACTGAGGTGCGGATCGCTCAGTTTAGCTGCTCCCAGGTTATAGTTTTTGTACACCAGTTTTTCAACCATAAGTTTCCAATAGGTGCCGCCGGTATACGATTTGTTTGTATATGTGTCAAACACGCATTCGAGGTATATGCCATCTGGCGCATAGTTGCATCCGGCGTTGTCAAAAAGCTGTCGCTGCTTGCCAATCCAGCCAGTGGAAGTCCACGTAGTCGCCGCATCCATTTTCTGTATGTCGGTAACGAAGTCTGAGGAATACATCAACATCGTGCTATACCAACTTCCACCCGAGTTTGACGATATGGTACCTACATTTGTAAAAGCATCTTTCAGTTTCCTGCGACCCTGATCCAATAGTGCGATTGTCCAGGCGGAATGCGCGGTATGCGCTCTCCAACCTCCACCCGCAAATGCCACATGTACTTTGCTGACCGGGTTCGATGCTTCTTCAACCCTAACCTCTGCCCCAGGTTCAAGTTGCGCTTCAGGCGCAGACTCCGAGCAGCCGACTCCCAACGCCAGTAATCCTGTTATCGCGAGGAGCCTAATGCCATTCACCAGCCAACCTGTAGATCTGGCAGGGAAAGAACTTGCTTTATTGCTGGAAAGAGTCGTCATTAGTGCCCTCCTTTGAGCTTCTTTTCTGGTGAGAAGCTGTAAAACTTAGCATCACCCAATCATGCGCATACTAACCAGTATAGTCGGTATTTTTCCCGTAGAGGCCCTTGGTCACAGCAGAGAGAAAAGCGCTTTGATCTCCGTTAACCAGGTTATAGGCCATATATACGCCAAAATCATCGTTGAGTGTACGCTGTGCATACTTGCTCGCCAGCGAAGCTGATGTCGACGTAATATCCACTGCAGCCGGGCCGAGTTGTGCCTTGCTTGCACCTGGAATAAACGGTGCACTGTAAGTGCCATAATAGGGATTCCATGCATAATCAAGGAGACTCCCTGCCTCAATGCCATTGTAGGTGAGGAACTGCATGACAGGACCAATCGCATACATAGTCAGCAGCTTATCGGGCAGCGCAGAGCGTAAGTTTTGCAGCAAGCTGATAAAACAGGCTGGTTGTTGCGGAGCGCCTGGTGCCGTGTACTCATCATCGAAATCCAGCCCATCCAGCCCGTACCGATGAACCGCATCAACCAGCTGACCGGTAAAGCTGTCTACCCCGGTGGTGGTTAGCGTTGAGAGACCCGCAGTGTCGTGATTAGGCAAAATTGACAAGCTGACCTTAAGCCCTTTTTCCTGCAGCTTGCCGATCACGCCAGAATCCATGATCGGTTGTAATTGCGAGTTAAAACTTAGCTGTGGTGCATCAGGCGTGCCGTTCAGGTTTGCCGCAAACAAAATGCACAAACTGAAGGGGCTGCCACCGCCGGTCAGTTGATAGTCGGCAAAATTATTGGGATTGCTGGTGTTGGTCTCCAGGTAACAAGGCAGAAAAACTTTTTGAGTGGTATCAGACATAGGAACTCCTTTCAGGTCATTAGTTTTAAAACAAGCATAGCATGCAGATTTATTGACACTGGGGTGGCGTAATGAAGTGTAATAACTGGTCTGCGACTGAGCGCCAGTAAAGCCATGCATGGTGACATGCATCGCCTTTGTATAAGTTGCTGAGCTGTAATTTAGAAAAATACGACGATTCGCTATAATCAGAGTTCATTCAGGAATAAAAGGAATACCACAAGGATTTCACTAAAACCTGCGCTGTTAGAATTCTCCTGCAAAATTTGGGCAAGCAAGAGTAGTTACTCAACAAAAATGCTGGAACGACTTGGCCTCTATTCCTCACTAATTTTTAATCACTAGAAGGTCTAATTTTGAAGCACTATTACCAACTCCTATTTGCTCTTTCCATTTTGAATTTTGCCGCCTGCGCGAATCTCCCGGCTAACGTCTCCAACCCTGTAAAACCAGGGTGGATTGAAACATCGGCGGTGCACAATCTGCCAACTCCTGAATGGTGTTACTTTCCCATCGACAAAAACAAGTATGTCTATCCAGTCACCTTCAAAGGCTTGTCGCCCGAAGAGGAGGTACGTTTTATGACCATTGGCTGGCGCGCGAGTAATGTCGTATACAAGATTTCAGAACTGATGGACGGTCAGGTTAAATTACCGGCAATGCTGATTACGAGTCGGCGCAAGCGGGCAAGCAGAGGATTGTGGGTTGAGCGAATTGCAACTGGTGAGCGAGCCCAGCTCAGTTATCTTTCAGACACGGTTGCCTGTAACAGGAAAGGCATCGCAATCGTGAAATATACGAATATGTGGATCTCGGCCAAGAGTGAATAATTAATGCATTGCTCGGTCAGTCCGAGGAACAATTGGTCGGGCCGTGCAGCCAGTCAATAACGAATCAAAAAAGGTCAGACCTTGTGTACATCAAGATCTGACCTTTTTGCTACGACTAGATTCCAAGTAACGAATGTAAGTTGATACTTGGAACTACCAGCCGTGCGCTCTGCGCCGCAACTTCTTGCGTACTGCAGCACGAATGATCCGTGCTTTCTGACGCTTGGTAATCAGGCCTTCCTGGAAGGCTCCCCTGGCAGTGCGCACAACGCATCGAACGTATTTGCCGTGGCGAGCAAAATTGTCGATATCGCAAGTGAGCTTGACCAATTGCAGACCGGTACAACCGTCGGTGTTAACGGGGCGGTTGCCTGGAGATAAGGGACACAAATCAGCTTGGTTCCCCACACCATCACCATCCACATCACCGTCGCAGGCATCACCCTGACCATTGCCATCGTAATCTGCCTGGTCTTGGTTTGCGGTTAACGGGCAGTTGTCGATCGTATCCAATTGACCATCGTTATCATCGTCGTCATCGCATGCATCTCCTGCCAGATCCAGATCATTATCACTCTGGTCAGGATTAACGATGAGCGGACAGTTGTCCTCAGCGTTAGGCACTGAATCGCCGTCAGTATCGGCGTCACAGTCATCGCCTGCGCCATCTCCGTCCAGATCTTCCTGCAGCGGATTTGAGATGAGTGGGCAATTGTCGATGGCGTTATCAACCTCATCGCCATCGAGATCTGTGTCACAGACATCACCCAGTCCATCTTCATCCTGATCGACCTGGTCTGTATTGGCAATCAGCGGGCAGTTGTCACTTTCATCTGGCACACCGTCATCGTCTGAATCAGCCGGTCCACAACTGAGTTGAAAAGTCTCGGCGCCTAGAATTAGCTGTGCAGGATCAATTGCGCAGGGATCGGCAACAGAAAAATTTTGCGATCCCGGCGGACCCTGCAGACGCAGATTGTAAGTTACCCCTGGTACAACCGTATAGTTGTTAATACCCGTACCAGTCGCGACACCAAATAGCCAATAGCCGCCGGTGTAGGTGCCTGGGTCTACGTTGATCGAGGTATTGTTAAAGGTCAGGAGATTGGTTGAACCAACGGCAGCAGACGTGTTGGCTGATGTGGCTTCACCTGCACCATCCACACTGAAGTTAAATGGCCCGGTTTGGGCAACACGAATCTGGAAAGTTACTCCTGGCACCAGGGTAAAACTTTCTTCCCCGGTGGTAATCGCCAGGCCAAATAGCCAGTAATTACCGCCATAGTCCTGCGGATCAATGGTCAACGCGACGTTGTTGAACACTAAGGAGTTGTTGTCGCCAGCGGCGGCAACGGTATTCTGCGAACTCACAGTTCCGGTAGCGTCCACATCAAAATTGAAGGTTCCCGTTGACGCAACACGCATCTGGTAAGTCACGCCGGGTACCACAGTGAATGATTGAAACCCTGAGGTTTGCGATACCCCAAACAACCAGTAGGCGCCAGTGTAAGCCTGCGGGTCGACAGTAATCGTTGCATTATTGAAGACCAGTGAATTGCCCACGCCGGATGCCGCTGCCAGGTTTTCAGAGGTGACATTGCCCGATCCATCCAGTGAGAAATTAAAAGGACCGGTCTGAGCAATCCGAACCTGGTAGCGCAAGCCAGGAACCAGGCTGTATGTTTGCAAGCCGGTATCGATAGCCACATCGAACAGCCAGAAATTTCCGGTGTAGGCTTGTGGATCAATTTCTACCAGGGCGTTGTTAAAGGTGAGCTGGCCTGGACCACCAATCGCAGCGATGGTGTTACTGGAACTGATTTCACCGACGCTATTGATAGAAAAATCAAATTGGCCGCTGCTAAACGAGCCAATGCGCATGGTGTACGTTTGATCCAGCTCAAGCGCCACGGTTTGTGCGCCAGTTTGGGTGGAAGTCTCGCCGATGATCGTCCAGGTACCCTCATACGCCCCTGGATCGATCGCCACGTTAATGGCTGCGTTGGATATGGATGCCCAGCAGGCAAGAAAAAGAAAGACTACATAGTTTAGTTTTGTTTTTATCATTTGATTAACCCCACAAATTTATTAATTATTTGCCACTTGTCCATTAGTGTCAGGGTCTCTATAAATCTCCCATCTGTTTTCCAGGCCGCTTGGGTTTCCTTTTAGAAATTTGCGGTTAATCCTTTGGCGTTTAATTTAGCTTCTTATGCTCCTGCCAAGGCTGTAATGCCTTGTAATGGCAATGTGCCTTTCTGTTTTAGTATCTTGAGAACCACTTGTGAGTAGACTCGATACCGGACAGATCCGGTTTCTTGAGCTATCGGCATTAACAATAGAGGAGGCGCAATGACCTATCCAATCGACCCCATACCACCGCAGGCGATTCCAGAGCTCGAACCCTATAACGGTGATCGGCCAATGTTGCCGGCTAATTTCAGAAGTTCTGTTTTACTGCACCCGTTTGCACCGCCTCCTACGGATGACCCGAAACCGGATGTACCTTTCTACCAACTCTGTACAGCACAGATTCTTTACTCTGAAGGAAACTTTTTTGAGGCTCAGGTAACTGGTACAGAGTACGGAACCTGGTGGTATGCGGTGACGGGAAACGAAACACGTGTCTCAACTGACCAGGGCAGGACCTGGAATGTCATCGATGCCGGGTGGGCTGTGCCAGGTACTGACCCGTTGGGACCCGATGCTCGCTGTGTCGGTCAATCACCGCTCAATTGGATGGAGGCTCAAAACACCAGTTGGTGGACATCGCCCGTAAATGTGCCGGGTATAGAGGCCAAAGGTGCAACCTGGATGTGGTTTGATACCGAGACCAATGCACCGGTGAGGATGATGTATGGAGTACAACCGGTCACGCCAACGACCGGAACGGCTGATCAACTGCCTTTGCTGCAAAATTTTTCATTCAGCTATTTCACAAACTTTGAGGCATCGGACAACCTGGTCCGGTCGGAGTCGTGGAATGGCACGGTGATCCAAGGGTTCCAGGCCGGTAACCCCGAGGGCTACCCGCTGTGGGAATGGGCGGCGAACCAGGGAATAACCGTGTTCATGACACCCGTTAACCAGGCCTATGATCCCATGCCAACACGGGTTCTCTATCGTTGGGACCCAGACCCGTTCACCCCGGTAAGTGTCCGTTCGCAAAGCACTTTGATGCGCTACGCAGTTCCGGTGCCACCGGAGAACTACAGCTATCAACTTGCGCTGTTACAGCGCCAACCACCACCTGCGCGTAGCTACGATGCATTTTACGATGCGGATGGTAACTTCGATCCGGGGCCCAGCGAACAACCTTTCCCATTTGATACTGAACCACCAAACTGGGTGTCGATTGGTCAAGGTGAGATCAAGGCCACCATCTCTGATAACCCGGATTTTTGCCCCGGGAATATAGTCACGGTTGCGGGTGTGATGTTTCCGCCTGCGAAAAACTATCCGCAAGGCACCTATCTTTGGACCTGGTACTCGCCCATCGAGGGCACACTGAGCAGGCCGGTCACTTTTATGCAGTCTGCCTCTGCGCTCGGCGTCGGCACATCGTTAGCACTAGCCGACTACTTTTACTTTGATAAATATGATCAGCCCATTGATGCGGAAAATTTTGAACTGCCGGCAAAACTGCCGGTATAACTGGTTGCCTAATAAAGCGCCGGACGGTCAGGTACTTATGACGTGACCACCGGCGTGCAAGGGTGGTAATGCAAAGACTGCTCTGCATTGTTTTTATTTGATCTAGAGCCAGCTCTAAGTTGTATAGTTGGCTTATGGATACAGCATGTAAAAGAGAAATTGACGGGTTAGCCAGCCAGTTTCATTGGCAAGACCGGCCAATTTGGCGGCAATCCGCAAAGAACACAGCCTGGTGTTTGCTGGGCTGTGTGATTGGCGACTTCGCGACCATACTCTGGTTTCAAACCTACTCGCCTGAGACAGCGCCACTCATTGTGATGTCGCTGGCGATTGTCAATGGAATACTTACCAGCATCGCCCTGGAAACCTTTATCTTGAGTCGGCAGATGCAATTGTCAGCGGCATTTAAAACCGCCATTGGCATGAGCCTCGTTAGCATGGTGTCCATGGAGGCTGCCATGAACCTGGTGGACTACCTGTTGGTTGGCGAAGCGCGCCTGGTTTGGTGGGTAATCCCGCCAATGCTGATCGCTGGATTCCTGACGCCTTGGCCCTATAATTATTGGAGGCTTAAGAAATTGGGAAAATCATGTCATTAACACCTTCGTCCATTGGTGCCGTAGCCGAGAAGTTTGGTGTTACGGTGCACACCTTGCGGTACTACGAAAAAATTGGCTTATTAGCGCCAATCTCGAAAAATAGTGCTGGGCGGCGGGTGTATAGTTCTAGCGATATTGAGCGGTTGCATTTCATTAAGCGGGCTCAGCGGATGCATTTTTCACTCAAGGAAATCAGCGCATTGTTAGAAGTCGAAAGGAATAGTTCTAGACAAAAGCCTCAAGCGCAAAAATTGGTGGCGGAGAAATTGGGCGAAATAGAGGACAGCCTGCAGGATTTGATAATTCTTAAAGAGGACCTCAGCAATATGTTGAATGCCTGTTTGTCGAGTGGTGAGGGCGAGGACTGCCCAATTATTGAGGGAATAGGGAAGGGGCCCACTAAGGACGCGCCCAGATAGTGTCAACTCCAGAATCGGTCCGGCCTTGGGTCCCACCCAGGTTCCGGCCTAGCTCTTCGTGCAACCCAGCATTGTCCGAACTAGGCGAACGATAATATCACTGGCTATCCCAATAGGGTTTGTCCGGTTTCGAACAGACACTAACAACTGCCGATTGGCCGGTAATTGCTTGAGATGAATTTCCCTGTCTCCGCATCAAATTTGTCAGTGATCGGGATTTCTTTTTCTACCAGCCAGGCGCCCTTGCTGACCGCTACCAAATACCGATTGTCATGGCATTCGAGAGACTCCTCATTCTTTAAGCGATATTGAGTAACGCAGGTACCTTTTTGTTCACCTTGCAACAAATTGCAGTGGACTCTTGTCGCTCTAACCTTAGGCATTAGATTTTGCTGGTTCAGATTGGTTTCCAAGTGACGCGCTATCATGAGAGTTGCGGCATTTTTTTTAACATCTCTTTCACTCCTTTCGACTTCGACGGGTACAGGGTGTGCTTGTGGAAGTTGCCCCTCAGACAATCTGTTAGATACCTTCCAACCAGCCTCGTCTTTTGCCAGTTGGATTCTGACCGTGCTTACCCCATCCACATTATTATGGATTTCAAAGCCAACATGGCCGCTCTTAGGATAGCTTCCACCGAAATGATAGATGGACGATCCAAATGTTTTACCCAATTTCAAGTCTGGGCTCTCTTGTAGCAGATAATCTCTGGCCAAATGTTCCAGTGTGTCCATGGTGTCGGCCTGTGGGTCCACCTTCTTATTACGAACTTGAATATCATCAAAAGTTGCAAAACCATGCCCTTCAATGTCCGTCTCATGTTCTGAGGATATGAGCTTTATCTTAAATGGAATACCCAACTCTTCCTGCTTCCCAAATGAAAGTGCTAGGTCATAACCAGTCATGACCGGCACCTTATTCGGCAGTTGATCATCGTTCTGCTTTGCCGCGAGCCACACATGGGGCCGGCCGAGGAGATCCATTGTTGCGGTCTCGAAGTTTTTTTCTGCGACGCTCCCTTCTTCAAATAGGTAAAGGGTAACCTCTACATCAGGAAAGAAATCTTCTCCCTGCTTGATCACCAACACGTCGTCGTTGAGCACCGCCTGATCAACAGAAAAAGGCGTGTTCAAAATTGTTCCTGATACTTTCTGATTCTTGATCGAGGCAATCTGCAAATTTGATTTGTCTAAACTGGGCTCTTTGTTAGAGTATTGCTCAGTACCCTCATTGTTGCAGGCGCTAAGTAGCATCGACGCACACAACGACCCCATCCAGATAGTGTTTTTGAAACGCATAGTTTCTTCCTCCTTCCCTGTTTAAACGGCTTGGATTCTTGTTATTAGAAAGGGACCTTATTCCCTTTCAATTCATTTTCGCACAACTATTTTGGATTCGCTATCAGAGCCAGGAGTTCATTGATCATGGCGGCGGCAAGTGTCTGTGGTGATTCGAAGTCATACCGATCCAAATTTTCAGGCAAAGCAAGACTGCCATGAATCGCAGCCCAAAAAAGTTGGGCCATTTCATGGGTGTTGAATGATCTGAATACACCCGATTCCTGTCCATCTTCGAAGGCGGTTTTCAAATTGCGGTAAAACATTTCTTGTTCCAGGTCCTGTAGCCGTGGTTTCTTTGCACCATCTGCACGGACAAATAAAAACGCAGCACGGAACACACGACGATTCTCCACCGAAAAATTCACATAGTGCTCCAACAAAACTCGAATTTTTTTGGCGGGTGTGCGAGCACGATCGTAATCTGCCTGCATGACAGCTTTGAGTTGATCCACCGGCTCTGACCAGAGTGATTGCCCCAGATCCTCACGGCTATCAAAATATTTGTAAAAGGTGCCAATGGAAATACCTGCTTCGTCAGTAATGTCCCGTATGGTGATGGTGCTATAGCCTTTGCCATCATTCGGAGCAATCTGCATGCGCTGAATCACCCGCGACGTCGCTTCGCGAATCCGTTGTCGCATGTCGGCTTTTTTTTCCGGGGTAATGGCAGGCCTGGGCATGAGAGTTTGAAATGGGTGATCGTTTGCAGATGCGTACAATTGCACACTGGTGAATTGAAGAAAAGCGCTAAGGAATCTCAATCTTTGTTACATCTTAAGAAATGATCTTCAAACACGCTACCGATTAGCATTTCACCGTTGAGCATGGTCGCAACACTGGAGCCGGAAAGTTCCTCGCCATCTTGTAAATACAAGGTGTGAGGTTTCATCGGGCTCGAGTGAAGGTCAATGCTGATAACGTGTGAAGGAGAGTTGTGGTCAGGATTTCTGGCATGTCTAACAAAATCGAAAAGTTTTGGATGCGCGCCAGCCAGCAGTTTGCCGTCGTCACTCCATTCCAGATTGTCCACAGCTGTCCCCATAGGTGATTTATCGAAGAACTCCCAATCACGCAACGTTTCCCCGCGTTTGTATCGTAGGACACTTCTGCCAATTGCCTCTCCTACGTACAAAGTCTCTTGGTCCGCAGAGAGCGTGATGCCGTTAGCGCTCTTAATGCCTTTCAACAGGAATGACCCTTGTTCACCATCAAAGTAAGAAACTGAAGATCGAGATAGGCCTAAATACCTTTCTATATTAGCCATAACTGACGTTTGTGGGCTGCCGAGATCATTGGTAGCAAAGAACTGATCGTCGCTGATTGCCTTTATATCGTTTGGAGAAACGAGTTCCGGATAGCTTATTGGTGGGCGTTTCAGCGACAGGCTGTGATCAGTGGCGATGCTGAAAATCATCACCTCATGTTTGTCTTGGCCTGGGTGGTTCACTACGTACAGTTCTCGCTGACCATCAGGCAAATACAAGAGATCAATGCCATGAGGATAGAATGGGCTGCCTGGGTCCACATTCAGTCGATACGGTTGACTGTCGGGCACCGATAAGTCGAGTAGCCAGATATCACCATTATCTGCTCGCTCTGTGTTGCCCGATTTATTTCTCCGCAATACTTCTCTGCCATTGCCTGAAGAGATGAAGGCGACCCTGTTGATTGCGTCTACTTTGATATCTTCTGATCCCGGCGGGCCATGCAGTTTCTCACAACTGCCATAGGGTGTTGGCTCGATACTAAATAAAAAGCCTGAATCAACGATGGTGCGATAGGTCTGGAAACCAAGAACCAGCACCAGCGCGAGTAATAGAGCCTTTTTCTTTGACATTTTGGGCTACCTGGAGGAAAGGTTTGTTTTGTTGTTGGCAATCAATTCAATTCGGTTCAGGCCGAAATCATAGATTAAATCTCGTTTCATGGCTTGACAAATATCGGTCAGAATTAATAAAATGAACATGTTCATTATATTATAACGTTTAATCCTAGCCAAATCCAAAACAGGAAATTCGACGGCGTAATTTTCTGCTGTTCAGGAGTTCATGAGAATGTCGGCAAATAGTAATCACATGAAGAACCGAGGTTTGCCTGCGCGTGCACGCCTGGCGGCGACACTTGAGAAATGGGTGGGCGTCCCTTTTCACCTGATGGAGTTGATTCTTTCCTTTCTAATCGTGCGGCCTTCACAGTTCGTGTTGAGCTTCTGCGATGCTTTGTCTTACAAAATAGAGGGCACACTGTTCAAGGAAATATTGTCGCGAACTATTTTTCCACTCACCTTGATTATTACCCTGATCATCGGCTTTAAGTTTGCCGAAAATGGCGTCACGCTGGGCTCGTTAACCGCATTGAGTTTGATCCTGGTGGTGTATGGCGCGATCTTTGCGCCTATAGAGCGCTTAATGCCATTTAGTCGTGATTGGCTTGATGGGGGCAATGATATGTCGGTTGACCTGATGATGTTTTTCTCTGGTGTATTCTGGAGCATAATCTCCAAGTTTCTACTCAGCGTGCTACTGATCACTACGCTGATCGATTGGTTAGCGCCTTATGGTCGCGCGATTTGGCCATCGTTTCTGCCAGGAGTGGTAGAGGTCTTCCTGTTTATCCTGATTAAGGACTTCTTTCGCTATTGGTATCACCGCTGGATGCATGAGATACCGTTCATGTGGCGCTGGCATGCGGTGCATCATTCTGCAGAGCGCTTGTACTGGTTAAATGGTATCCGTTCACATCCGCTGGAGATCATCGTACAAACCCTGATTTGGGCAGTGCCATTGGCGCTATTACAGCCGCCTGCCGAGATAGTCATGATCTCAGTATTGATGGCCTTGTCTATTGGCATATTTCAGCATGCCAATATCGAAGCCAAGCTCGGTTTCTGGGAGTACATTTTCTCTATCGGCGATCTTCATCGCTATCATCATCACCCAACCAAGGAAATTGGAGATTCCAACTACGGCGGTGAGTTTATTGTCTGGGACATTTTGTTTGGCACCTTCCATAAACCAAAAGGTGAACGACCAACTGACAAAATCGGTATCGGGAAATTACCCAATTATCCACAAACCATGGCCGGGCTGATGATTGCGCCGTTTCTGCCAGACCAAAAGGTAATGGGTAAAGAAGAAACTCACGTCGACGCTAAGCTCGCACCAGAATCGAGTGTGCGACAAACGAGCCGCGTCACCTAACTTTAATAACGCTATGAATCGTAGACAATTTCTAAATCTATCGGCGGTCGCTGCTTCAACACCATTACTGTCTGCCTGTATCGGCGAACCCGAAGGGTTCCCGGTTGAGTTTAAACCGGGTTATCCCAATAGCGGCTTTGATGCCAAATCTACTGCCGAGCTGGTAACCGAAGGTATTGACCTCAGCGGGAAAACAGTTCTGATCACGGGTTGTAACTCCGGTATGGGGTTGGAAACCATGCGTGTTTTGGCCATGCGCGGCGCTCATGTTATTGGCACCGGTCGTACCCTTGAAAAAGCCACCAAGGCCTGTGACAGTGTCGAGGGAAGGACCACCCCAGTAGTGTTGGAGCTGAGCAACTTTGATTCAGTTGTTGAGTGTGCGAACACTATGCTTGATTTGGAATCGCCAATCGATGTGCTGATTTGTAATGCTGGCATGAGCGCCCGTGAGGAGCGAACCGTTGTTAATGGGATTGAGATGACTTTCCTGGTGAATTACCTGAGTCACTTTTTGCTGGTAAACAAGCTGATGCCTTCTGTGCAGGCTTCTAAACAGGCACGCATCGTTCATGTGGCCAGTCGTTCGGCATATTCCCAAGCCCCGCAGGGTGGAATTCGTTTCGATTCACTGGGTGAGGCGGCACCTGGCGGAGAATACAACCCTTGGGATTATTATGGTCAGTCGAAGTTGGCCAATGCATTATTCTCACACCAACTCGCGAAGAAATACGCCAACACTAATATCACTTCAAACGCATTGCACCCAGGCGTGGTGCAAACTAACATAGCGCGAGGCCAGGGCAGGGTGATGGAAACGGTGTTTGGTATTGTTGGGCCATTGGTGGCCAAGACCGTGGAGGAAGGCGCGGCCACCGCCTGCTATGCAGCAACCCATCCGAATATGGAAAAGGTCAACGGGCAGTTCTTGTTTGATTCCAACGTGGTCACCATCGGTGGTGAACACCATTTACAGGACGACGCTTTAGCCGCTCGCCTATGGGAATATTCAGAGCAGAAACTAAGTGAGTACCTGGCTTAAATTTTTTAGAATCTTGCGCATGCGGACACTACCAAGGGATTGTTGACCCGTCGTATGCGAAGAACTTTCCAGTATCGTTGCTTGAAAGGTTAGCAATTACCTGCGCCAATTGCTCAGCCACCGCTGCAGGAGTTTGCAAGTTGCCTTCAGGCACATTTCTTTGAAACGGCTTGGAAAGTTCGGTATCGGTCGTGCCAGGATGCAGCGCCACCACACAGCAGTTGGGGTTTTTATACTTCCATTCGACACTGATGGTCTTTAACGCCATGTTTAAGGCCGCTTTGGAAACGCGATAACTTATCCAGCCGCCGATTCGGTTGTCTTCAATACTGCCGATGCGGGCGGAGATAGCTGCAAAACAACTTTTCTGCGGGGATTTGAGGTGGGTAGCGAAATGTTTGGCCAGTAGCACGGAGGAGACCGTGTTGGCACTAATGTTCTCCTGGAAGAACCCGGCATTAAACTCACGGACAGATTTTTCCGGCATTTGCTGTTCGGTGTGTAACACGCCCACGGCGTTAATCAGCAGATCGAGCTTTGGTAGTTGTTCTGCCAGGGTGCTTACCTGCTGCTCATCACTAACATCTGCCTGGTGCCAGTGCAGTCGCTTATCGCTGAGCGTTGGCACAGTCGTATTGTAGGAGGCGTGTATCTCACACTCTGCCTCAGTTTCCAGATAGTGCTCGACCAGCGCCATGCCAATGCCGCCAGAGGCACCAATAATTGCAATATTCATTGATTCAGTCACCGTGTATCAGGGTTTGAGCATAGACGAGTTCCTGTCATCGTCATGTCTGTATAGGTTTAACCATTCAGATCGGCTTGCTATAGGCTCAACTCTCGATTATTTTGCAGTTGAAAGTTTGCATGTTGTTGGGGCTTTATCTGGATGAGTAAATGGAACTGATTAATATTATTAGCTTTACCCTGGTCGCCGCTCTATTGGTGGTCTCGCCTGGGCCCAATGGGGTGCTAATAGCGAAAACTGTTCCCAGCTCCGGCCGTTCCGCAGGTTTCGCAAATATTGCTGGGTTCGTGGTTGCGTTCTTTATTCATGGCAGTTTGTCGATTTTGGGAATATCGATTCTGCTCGTGCAATCAGCACAGGCATTTTTCCTGTTCAAAATGATCGGTGCTGCTTATCTATGCTGGATTGGTATCAAATCATTGCTTGAAGCCTGGCATTATCAAACGCCGCATAGCAGACATCAGCCCCGGACTAAATCTGTGTCAATGCGCAATGCGTTTTTTGAGGGGCTGCTAACCAATGCGCTAAACCCCAAGGTATCGATGTTTTACCTGGCGGCGTTTCCGCAGTTTATGCCAACGGGTGGGGTAGTATCTTCAGCGTTCCTTCTAGTTTCTATCCATGCCCTAATAAACGTGATTTGGTTTTCGGCCATGGTTTTGCTGATCGCGCGCATTCAGCAACTTGCCGGTAGGGCCTCGTTTACCCGTTGGCTTAAATCGGTCACCGGTGCGGTGTTCCTTGGATTTGGCGTCAAGTTGGCAAGCTTGCGTATGGCAGACTGAAACCCAAAACAATCGATCGTTCTTGAGGACAACTATGACAATATTTAGAACTATTTACGCCTTGGTTCTATTGTGCGCTCTGCCGATTTACCAGGCTTTCAGTACAGAATCCCAACAGAAATTGGATTATCTTAGCTTTGCTCAAGGGGCGATACCTGTCGAGTTGGCTGGGGATTCGCAACAGCTCAAAGTAGGTATGGACAAGGCCATGCTCGCCATCGATGGCAATGCCCAGGGTTTTGCCGTGACGGGGAAACCTGGCAGTGCTGAAACTCAAATAGAGTTTATTTACAAACTCCCGGCAATGACCACATTCACCGGCTTCGCCGTACCCAATGTGCTGGAAACGCCTAGCCCTTCACAGACGTTTTTTTCATCCGTGACAATCTCAGGATCGGCTGACGGTCTGCAGGGAGATTATAAGGAGCTTACTAAACTCGCATTGCAAACGCATACCGAGAAAGGCCAGCTTAGCGAGGTAAAAGCAAAAGCTGCCCACGCCGTGCAATGGGTAAAGCTAAGCCTGAAGGGTGGACTGGATATTCAGCGCGACAAAACATTTTTCGAGTTTTCCGAGATCATTGGCTATGGCCAGCAAGAAGCCGTCCCGTTATCCGAGGTGTTCACCGGCAAGTGGAAAGGCCGCGGTGTCATTCTGGAGTTAAAACAAGACAAGCAACAGGTCAGTGGCTGCTACGATCGCAACGGAGACTTGAGTGGTAGTGTCTCGGGCAATTTGCTGAGTGCGACCGGGACGACTCGTGACAGCGGTATTCCCAGCACATTCTTACTCACGATTACCGATGATGGGCAGGTCAGCGGAGTGCGTTCGACTAACGGGGCTCCGTTTCGACTATACACGGGTGCGGCGGCATCGACCTTGGTTACGCAGTGTTCAGAACAGCCTCCTACGGTGCTCGGCTGTGGATCCATCATCCATGGTATTAACTTTGACTACGACTCTGCCACTATCAGAGCAGAGTCAAACGGGCTACTGGACGAGTTGGCGTCGGGTTTGAAAGCGGCGGAATCAACTTCCATTACCGTGGTGGGACATACCTCCAGCGAGGGCTCGGATGAGTACAACGAGGCGCTGTCCCACCGTCGCGCAGAGTCGGTGGTTGCAGCATTGTTGGCGCGAGGTGGGTCTGCGGAAAAAATTACCGCGCAGGGCCGTGGCGAAAAACAACCCATTGCTGACAATGCTACTGGCGCCGGGCGAGCTCTAAATCGCCGCGTCGAGATTGAGTGTCTATAACTGATAGAACTCACCTATGATTACCAGAGGGCATCAACCATGAGCGATTCTTTATTCAAAAACCTTAGTCTGGCAGTGGCAGCTGGCTTTACCATTTTTTTTGCAGTCACGATTATTCCGCCGTTATTGGCCAATCCGGATATTGTCGGAGCTTTCGCTGCGGGTTTTGTAAACCCTTACTCGAGCGGTTACGCCACCGACGTGATTCTATGTTGGGTGTTGTTACTGATCTGGGTGATCTACGAAGCCAAGAAATACTCGGTTAAACGCGGCTGGATCTGCCTGTTACTGGGTATTGTGCCTGGCGTTGCCGTAGGCATGGCGCTCTACCTGGTAATGCGTCACGATCAAATCAATCACGGCTAGTTGATCCGTAGTTCCAGTCCGTCACCAGCTACGGTCAACTCCCCGTCGTATCGATCACTCATACCGCTGGTGAAGGCCTGGCGGGCAGGGAAGATATCTGGCACTGGCGGAATCAAGTGAGTAAGGACCAGGTGTTTTACCTGGGCCGTTTGCGCCAACTCTGCCAATTCGAGCGTATCGGTGTGCACTTCCGCAATACGTGCAATTCTATCTGAGCTGATTGGTACACTGATTTTCTCCAACTCCTGCCCGACAAGATTCATCAGGGTTGAATTGAGCGCCTCATGCACTAAATAGTCAGCGCCCGCAGCATACTTTGCGACACCCGGGCTAATGGTTGTGTCGCCGCTGACCACAATGGTTTTTCCCGCCACTTTGATACGATAGCCGTAGGCATGTGGCCAATGCGGGTGCACAACCTGGAAAGCTTCAATACTGAGTTTGTCATCCTTATGCACCAGCGTGATGGAATCTTCAGCAACCTCCACGTCTTCCGCCTCCGGAAACGCCAGCTCGGAGCGCACACCATCGGTGCTCAGCACATGCAGTCGTTCATCAAGATCATCTTCATAGCTGGTGCGAATTCCAGCCAGTAGTTTTTTCGTGCCTGGAGGGCCGACCAGGGTTGCGGTTTTCTCACGACCATAGAGCCAGGTGTTATGCAATACCTCTGCAACGCCTGACATATGGTCAGAGTGCAAATGGGTGAGAAAAATTTTCCGTAATCGCAGCACCGGTGCCTGGAACTCATGCAGTTTGCTGATTGCGCCTTCTCCTGCATCAAACAAATAAAGGTCGCCATAGGCAATAAGGGCCAGGCAGGGCGACGCTCTGAATGGAGTTCGATTTGGTGAGCCAGTCCCACAGAATAAAAGTTTTACTTCGGAGGGGTCAGCAGAATTGGCGTAGTCGGTGTTTTTAACGGTTCTGGCGATGGTAGCCTTGGCCAGGGACATGTAATCCGTCAAATGCAGCCAACCCGCTGAAACAACCATTAACAACAAAATGAGAAACAGGATTCGTTTAATCATGATACTTACTCCAGGTCCTGGTGATAGTCGGCGTACAGATCTGGTAGAAAGCTGGCCAGGTGATTCATCTCCATACCGCAATGCACCAGCATTTCGTGACCGATGTTTTTGGGTAGCAATAAGCTGCTAAGCCACTTTGCACCAAGAATCTTGTTAATGGGATTATTCGGGCTGCTGTTTTTAAGTACCGGCTTACCCAGCCAGAATCGACTGCGCAATTCGGTGCCAGACTCAGTTTCGCGAACCTGGTGAATCAAGTGGCCCACGGTGACGGGCTTATCCGGGTAGCCAACCCTGCCGCAAACCAGGGCAGTGGTGCCTCCGCTGGTCAGGTTGGTGTCCTGGCCAAAATACACATCCGGCTCATCAAAGGTGATGGTGATGGTCTCACAGCGGTCAGCAATGTATTCGGTCACGAAATGGGTGGTCATATACTTTTCTTTGTCTGACCTGGTTGGGTCATCGCTGAGCTGCGCGAGCGTGCCATTCCCCACATGTGAGCGTGGGTGCCAGAGCTTATAGCGCTGATGCTCCAAGTGATGCCATCCCATCCACCATTCAAACATGGCACCGGTGACTCCTGGCATATCGGTGCGGACGGCAATAAAGACCTGCCCGTTATCCAGCCGGGTATAGCCGTTTTCCAGTGGCAGGTAGCCGGGCTCTAACAGCTGCCTGGCATCATCCAGTTGAAAAGCCAGCTCGCCCGCTTCGGCCCCGTGTAATACCGCGTCAACCACATGGGCTTGCATGGGAGCCATATCGGGGTTCCAATACTTGGCGTAAGGTTTGTCGTCCAGGTCTCCGGGCCGCATACCAAGGTAAAGAGAATCGTTCATAAGGCTTACATGATGTCTGAAATTGCCTTATACTATACAAGTGGATAATATAAATGCAAGAGAAAAAACGCAATCCAGGTAAACAGGACGCGGAAGCGGCCGAACAAACTCGTCGGCAAATCATTGGGGCCGCCGCGCAGAAATTTGCTGCCAAGGGCTTCAAGGCAGCGAGTTTGCGTGAGATCGCCAGTAGCGCCGGTACCGCGCACGGATTGATTCGCCATCACTTTGGTACCAAGGAAGATTTATGGAAGGCGGTAGTCGATGACTATATTGTTCAGATGGCGGCCAGGCATTTGCCGCTATTGCAGCAAGCCGCGACAGCTGATCCGCTGGATTTGTTAAAAGGCTTTGTGAGTAACTTTATCCGGCAAACCGCTGAGTCACCGGTGATCGCCAAACTGCTGGTAAAGGATTGCAGTGAACCGGGCCCACATTTGGAACACCTCGTGGCGCGCATTATGCCGGTGCATCATTCGATTACGCCTATCTTCGAACAGGTGAAACAGGCCGGCTATTTCCCGGAGCATGATGCTGAATCGTTTTTCATTTTCCTGGTCGCGCTCGGGTCGTTACCGTTTACGCTCAACGGTTTTACCAATGAGTTTTACCATGAGGATATCAACAGCGAGGCGGGAGTGGAGGCGCATATTAAACGCGTGCTGGCAACCTTATTTGGTAATCGCAACGGATAGCCACAATAGCCCTGATTTACCAGGCCACATGAATTGGTTCAGGTATCCATGGCAGGGTTACAATTGAATACTGGAACGGGGCGCGTTGCAGCAATATGTCGTAGGAACGTTTTTGCACTGTCAGACTCCATGTGCTTTCATCGCTTTGCAAACGACCCTCCCGAACTAACCAAACTCCTCTGAACCCGTCAATAGAACTCTCCCCGATGGCATTCCAATGGGCGATCACAGAGTTGATAAGACTCTCGATCAATTGCTGCTCATCCGTAGTAATATCAATGCTCAGCGGACAAGGCGTATCAGGAGCCAGACCACACAACATTTTGTTTAACGCCAGCATGTGATCCTCAGCCTTTTCTAAACCCGTAACCAAGAAGTGAAGATACATTGCCGCGCGTTTTTGCGCCTGATCAGAAACAAAGCTCCGGTTTTCAATTAAACCAAGGCGTTCGAATAACGGCTGAAAATAGCCATTCATCAAGACCAGGCCAGCGTTATCTAAAGGAATCATCGAGTTAGCCGCCGGTGACAATCTATTCACCACCTTTCGGCCCATAAAAAATCACCCAGGTTGCGAAGTCTTCGCTGAAGTCTTCAAATCGATGGTACACGCCTGCTCGAACAAACAATACTTCACCCGCCTCGAACGGGTGCCTGTCGTCTCCATTCAAGAAGTATCCATTCCCTGAGGCGATGACATACAACTCATCCTGGTCGTGGGGTTGTTGTGGATCAGTGCCCGCGGGCTTATATAGCTCCACGCTCATCGAGCCGTGTTCCAGCAGTTCAACAAATGCATCTGGTGCGTCCTCAAGGAGGGCCAGCGCGTTGTTGATGGTTAAGCGACTCACTATGAGGTTGACGGTCCGTTACGAAGCGTCCGCCAAGGCCGGTACCAGTTTGCGCAGGCGCAAGTACATAGTCAGGTAAATCAGCATGGCGGTGATCGACGCCATACCACACATAATGAAGACGGCGCTGTAGCCAAGGCCATAGCCCAAAATCGAAGCAGCGATATTAGCACCCAGGATTTGTCCTAGCCCCTGGGCCCCGGGCATCAGGGCGGCGAAGCGACCGGTGTGATCCACGTTGGCTACCGTGGCCATCTGGTAAACGTCAATAAAGATCCACAGAAAATTGAACATGAACATGCTGATGACAATATTGGTATTGTTAATGCCGCCTGCCAGCATGACGACGATCACCGCCTGCATGACCAGCGTCACTAACAAAGGTCGAGCCAGGCCATAGCGATTACTGATGACGGTGGCGACCAGGCAACCAACAATCGAACAAAATGAGGCCCACACCAACACTTTGCCTACCCACTCCGGGGTGGCTTCTGAATCCACGCTGGCTAACTCTATATAAGTCCAATAGGCACCGATGTTAATGTAAGTGGCCAGAATTGCTGCCAATACCAACCAGGGTAAATAGCTTGGGACTGTTGGCGCTTGGGCCTGGTTGTCTTGCTCGGCCTTAATTTCTGCTGCGGTCTTGGGCAGTGGGTAGGGGGGTACCCAATGAATGAACAACATGCCGATCAGGTAGGCGCCAATAAATGCCAGGTAAATGCCATTCATGGAAAGCTGAGGCAGTACATGGAGTTCAAGGGCCTGCGAGAAAGCAAACACAAACAGCAAAATATTGAAGGCCCTGGCCGGTTTGGAGCAAGCACCCAGGGTGGCCACCGCGACAGCGGTATAGATTCCACTGCCAACCCCCGCCAACAATCGTAACCACAATACCTGTTGATATTCCACCATGACCAGGCAGGCTGCATTGGCAGCGACCGCCAATGCTACGCCGATCACGACCAGTAATCGTCGGTTCATTTTTCCTATCACAATTGCAGCCAGTACCGCACCCAGTGACAGGCCGCCCAGATCAGCGCCAGCGACCCGGCCTACCTCTACTTCGCTAAAGCCAAGCAAGGTGACCCAGGCGGTACTGATCACCGGAATGCCCACCAGCACTCCATAGCCAACCAGGGCCATGTAGACGGCGATCGACATCGAGCGCCAGCCATCAAAGATTATCGGTTGTTCCTCTTGGACTGCTTCGGTGTTGACTGAGTACATGTCAGAAGTGTGCTGGCGGTGTGATCAGGCGATGATCAGGGTTATAGAAAGGTTTGTTTTGGGCATGGCATTCAGCCCAAATCGAGTGCCACTTTAGCTCTCGCTGATAGTCAATCTGCACCCAAAGTTCGGGCGGCAACTTGCCAGCGTCATACTCGATGTCAGCCAGCGCCAGGTTCGCTTTAAGGATTGGTGACCAGCAGGTAGCCTTGATCTCTCCTACGGTAGAGCCCGATTTGTTGTCGTACACAAAGGCATCACCCACGGGTTTATTCCCATCGATAACCAGTTTGGTAAGCCGACGCTTGATCGGGCGTGATTTTTCTGCGATGAGTGCTTTGCGCCCGGTAAAGTGGCCTTTATCCAATTGTACCACCCAGCCCAGGCCAACCTCATAGGGTGAGCGATCATAGCCAGCGCGAATGGTGGCTTCGGCGGTATTAAAATCGAAACCCGGCATGATAAAGCCCGCCTCGATGCGCACCATCTCCAGCGCGTCCAGGCCCATGGGGTGCAGGTCGTACAATGGTCTCACTGCAAACAGGGCATCCCATACCGTGAGTGCGTGTTCGGGATCCATCCACAGCTCGTAGCCGAGATCGCCGGTAAAGCCTGTGCGTGAAACGGTGATCGGGATATCGTTGAGCTGTGTATCGATAATGCCGAAGGGTTTAAGTGATTCCAGACCGTCAATCCCGGCGCTACTTAACACGGAATAGGAAGTCGGGCCCTGTACGGCCAGGGCTGCGATATCGTGCGTTTCCACCTCTATACTGACTTCGAAGCCATTCGCGGATAGCAGCAACCAGTCGAGCTGGTGGTGTTGTGAGCACAAGCGATAATCGTTGTCTGCCAGCTGGAACAAGGTGCCATCATCGATCAGCTTGCCTTCGTCATTGCACCACACCACATAAGTCACTCGCCCAGGCCGCAGGTTGCTAATATCGCGCGTGACCAGGCGGTCCAGATAGGCTCGCGCGTCAGGCCCCGTGACGCGATATTTTTCCATTGGCGTCAGGTCCATCACCGCAGTACTGCTGCGTACCGCGAAATACTCTGTCGACAGGCTGTCCACCACGCGCGCAGATTGATAGGTGTTCCAGGTTGTCCAGTCTTCGGTTTTGCTCAGCTCGGCGATCCGTGGGTGAAACGGAGTTCGATACTGTGCTTGTTTGAAATGTTCGCGGGCTATTTTCATTTGAATGCTCCGCTCTGCAAAATGCGTTTGGCAGCATTGTGTCCGGCCAGGCTGTTCAGATCTCCCCCGGGGTGACAACCAGCGCCACACAGATACAGATTATCGATGGGCGTGCTGTATTGCGCAGCGCCATAAACCGGGCGCATCATCATGGACTGATGTATGGACAGTTCAGCGTGATGCCAGTGCCCTTGCATCACTGAATATCTTGATTCAATATCCGCGGGAGTGAGGAGTTCTCGCGCCACGACTTGCGACGCCAGGCCAGGCATCACCTCATCAAGCTGGGTTATTAATTGTTCGGTAAATTGCTCTTTGTGCTGTGCCCAGCCACCGGCAAGATCATGGGGCGCATAGGCGACATTGGCCGACAAGATATGTTGGCCGTTTGGTGCCAAATCGGCTTGCACTGCTGTTGGCAGGGTGAATTCAATCACTGCTTGCTCAGAATACTCACCGTACTTGGCGTGATTGAAAGCGCGCTCGATATGCCGCATCGAAGGCGCGATCAAAAAGCGACCATTCAGCTCTTGTGTGTCCAGCCCTGGAACTGCAGGTAAGCCATTCAGTGCCAGGTGAAGTTTGGCGACTACGCCGTTCCCCCTGATTTGCTCGATTCGATTGGCAAACATGGCATCAAGTTTTCCAGCGCCCACCAGCTGTAGAAATGTATTTCGAGGATCGGCGCTGGAGACCACCAGTTCCGCATGGATTGTCGAGCCGTTCTCCAACTCAACGCCAACCGCACGATCATCTTCAATCAACAGCTGTTTGACCCGGGAATTGCATTGAATGGTCACGCCTGCGTCTTCCGCTGAGGCTTGCAGCGCCTGGATTAATCCTGACTCCGCATTGGTGAAGTGGCCGCGGGGGCCGTTCAGTGCACCTTGTAATCGATGCAACCAGCTCAGCACAGATCCAGGTGTGCGTGGCCCCATCGCACTGCCCATAATGGCTTCGTTGGCAAGGTAACTCTTGAGTAACTCGTGTTCGAAGGTATCGTTGAGCACATCGTAGATATTGATCGCAGCGACCCGCAAAAACTCATACATGGCGTCTCGACCAAGCCCCACGCGTAGATTCCAGCCGAGTCGCAACAAGGTTTTCTTATCCAGCCGATCCATATCTATCAGGCGTGGTGGCTGGCGATCAAAAAATGGCTGCAGGGCCTTTGCAAAGAAGTGATACCGCTGAATAAATTCCGGAAACGCCTGGCGATCTGACTCGCTGAGGTTTGCACCCTCTACTTGCTCGCCGCGAATGCTGAGGTGATTACCGGCTTTGTCTAGCACATGCGTGTCGATCGCTTTACCCGCTTGATACCCAAACTTGTTGAGTTGCAGTTCCTTGCGAATGTTTTTGCTTAAAGGGTAGCTACTCACAGGCAGCCCGGGCAGAGTGTAGTGATCGCCAAACTGGTGAGGCGCTGACATGCCACCGACGGAGGCCGACGCCTCCAGGCACAGCACCTGCTTGCCAGCCCTGGCCAGGTAGGCGGCACAACTCAGGCCATTGTGGCCAGCGCCAATGACGATTACATCAGTCATCACTGAACTCCTCGGGCGTGGTATCAGGATACTTGAGGTCCCGTAAAATTTCGCGAGCCGCGTTGGCTCCTGGCGCACCCATTACACCGCCACCAGGGTGAGTAGAAGAACCGCACATGTACATGCCTTTAACCGGTCCGCGATACTGCGCGTAACCAGGAAAGGGGCGGTTGAACAACAGTTGATCAAAGGTCAGCTCACCCTGAAAGATATTGCCTTCGGTGAGGCCGACTTCGTCTTCAAGTTCGCGCGGCGTTCTTACTTCGGCATGCACCAGCAGGTCTTTAAAGTCCGGGCTGTAATCTGCTATCTGGTCGATTACCGTCTGGCCAAACTGGTCGCGTTTTTCATCGGTCCAGCCACCCTCTGGCTCTACCGGGCAATATTGCACGAACACACTCATCATGTGCTTGCCTGCCGGTGCCAGGGTCGGATCATATTGTGACGGAATCACGGTATCCAGGTAGGGGTCCTGCGACCAACGATCGTCTTTCCAATCATCATAAGCGCGTTCCAGCCGGGTCAGGGTATCGGTGAAGTGCATATGGCCCAGCGTCAGCGGCGAGCCTTCTGGCAAGGAAGGGAAGCTGGGCATGCCATCCAGCGCAATGTTCAGTTTGCCTGAGGAGCCGCGAATTTTGAAATTTCGGGCTCGCTCCACCACGCCAGCGGGTAAATCATCCTCCTGCATTATCCGGGTGAACGTACGTTTGGCATCCAGGTTAGACACCACAGTTTTAGCAAAAATCTCTTCGCCCGATGCCAACACCACACCTTTGGCCCGTCGCCCCGACACCAGGATTTGTGAAACTTCCGCGTCAGTGCGGATTTCCCCTCCGTGGGCTTGAAAGGCTGAGGCTAAAGCGCCTGATACCGCGCCCATGCCACCGCGGGCAAAGCCCCAGGCTCCAACATTGCCATCGACATCACCCATGGCATGATGGAGCAATACGTAGGCGGTGCCAGGCGAGTAGACGCCCAAACCGGTGCCAATAATGCTGCCTCCCGAGTAATGGGCCAGGATGGTCTCGTTTTCGAAATAGTTCTCCAGGTATTCCGCAATCGACATGGTAAAGAAGCGGATGAACTCATAGAGTTGCGATTCACTTAACTGGTAAAACTTTTTCAGCAGATAGGCAAACTCGAAGGCATCGCGTGGCCGCAAGCTACCTGGGTCCGGCGGGGTGCGCAGCAAAAAGCCGCGAATCAACTTGCACCAGCGCAACACGTCAGTATCGAATCGAATTGCCGCGTCGGCATCGCGCAGGCTGTGACGCATCAACTCATGTCGGCGGATATTGGGATTCTGATAGCTGCCGAAGTAATCGCCATCCTGCTTGAAGGTCATGCTGCTAACCAGCGGGATGACTTTTAGGCCATGTCGTCCAAGGTCCAGGGCATTGTAGATTTCCGGCCGAAACAGGCTGCAAACGTAGGAACAATTGGAATACTTCCAGCCTTCTTCGAGCTCGCGACTGACCGTGGCCCCACCAGTATAGGGGTTTTTCTCCAATACCAATACGCGGAGCCCGGCTTTAGCCAGGAAGGCTGCATTGGTCAGGCCGTTATGACCCGCACCAATGACTATGACGTCGTACTTGTTCACCTTTGGTTTTGTCTGCTTATTATTGTTGCGGCGCTTTAATGATGCGGTTGATGCTAGCGCATGCTTGTTCTTGCTTCTGTGGCGCGTATAGGCGCGGTAGCCTGCACAACAGGCGGGCTATGACAATCTTATCATTCAGCAACCGTGTGTAGACGAAAACGAGGAATATCCATGCCTGAAATTAGTGTTCAACATCAATGTGCCGGGATCACCGATCTGATTGAAACTGAGTCCTTCGGAGAACCTGTCGGGGATTTGCCGATGCAAACCGACGCAGGCTTTTACGAGAGCGGGAATATGTATGCCGGTACCTGGGTCTGTGAGCCGGGCACCCTGAAACTGGACCTGGATTTGACTGAGTTTTGTCATCTCCTTGAAGGCCATTGGGTGTTCACCTCAGAGTCTGGTCAGGTTACTGAAGTGAAGGCGGGCGATAGCTGGGTGTTCCCCAAAGGCTGGAAAGGCACCGCAGAAGTCATCGAAACCGTTCGCAAAGTGTATATGATGATAGTATAGAAGTAGGTTTTAATAGAGGTAGCAGAGGATGAAGAATAAGTTCAAATCCGCTGACAAGGATCTCGGCATGGGGCGCAACATCAGTCGCCGCGATTTACTGCAAGGGCTGGGCGCAGTGGCGGCCAGTTCCATGGTGCCAGGCAAAGCTTTGGCTGATGCTGTATTGGCTCAGGAAATTGTGGGAGAAGCACCTTACCCACCGGCGCTTACCGGCATGCGCGGCAATCATCCCGGTTCCTTTGAAGTTGCGCACAAGCTTGCGCGCGAGGGTAAAACAGATTGGGGCGGGGCGTTGGAAGACGATTCGGATGTCTACGACCTGGTGGTTGTCGGAGCTGGCCTGAGTGGCCTGTCTTCTGCCTATTTCTACTTGGCTGAAAATCCCAAAGCCAAGGTATTGATTCTCGACAACCACGATGACTTTGGCGGGCACGCCAAGCGAAATGAGTTCCAGTTCGGTCAACGCATGGTATTGGGTTATGGTGGCAGCCAGACCATGGAAGAACCTTCGACCTATTCAGGCCTGGTGAAGGCCTTGCTCGATGACCTGGCCATTGACCTGAAACAATTCGATACGGCTTACGACAATGAATTTTTCCAGCGCCACGGACTGAGTGCAGGCACCTATTTCAACAAGGAAGCCTGGGGTTCAGACACCCTGGTTGACTACGATATTGGTGGGCTTGGTGGCACCCTCCCGGTTGCTCCGTCCAGGGCCACAGCTCAGCAAGCAGTAGAGAAAATGCCAATCTCTGAGGCGGCCCGCAAGCAGCTGCTGGGATTGCTGACCGAAGAGAATGATCTGCTGTCTGATATTCCCCTGGATGAAAAAGAGGGCTACCTGTATTCCATCACCTACAAGGATTTTCTCACCGAGCATATGGGCATTACCGAGCCCGATGTATTCAAGGTGCTACAGGATTTGAGTACCGATGCCTCGGTGGGCATTGATACCGCCACCGCCGGTTCATCACTGTTGTATATCGGTCTGCCGGGTTCCGCGGCAGCCGGGGTGCTGAGTTTTGATGAGGATTACGAGCCGTATATTCATCACTATCCCGATGGGAATGCCAATATTGCGCGCCGCATGGTGTTGCGCATGATTCCTGCCGTCGCCAAGGGCGTGAAGCAGGACGACATCCTGCATGCGAAACTGGATTATTCGCAGCTGGACCGCAAAGATTGGCCTGTGCGTTTACGCCTCAGCAGCGCGGTGGTGAACGTCGCGCATGAGGGCCCTTACCGATCCGCCAAGACCGTGCGGGTTAGCTATGTGAACAATGGCAAGACACGGGCTGTGCGTGCCAAACACTGCGTGATGGCGTGCTATAACGCAATGATTCCGTCGATTTGCCCGGAGCTTGGTAAGCGGCAGAAAAAAGCGCTCGCCAAGCAGGTAAAAACCCCCATCCTGTACACCAATGTTGCCCTGCGCAATTGGCAAGCGTGGAAAAAACTGGGCTTGGGCGCAGTGTCTTGCCCTGGCAGCTACCACGTCAATGCGATGATGGATTTTCCCGTCAGCATGGAGGGTTACCAGTTTTCTGACTCACCTGATGAACCCATTGTGATTCACATGGAACGCTTCCCGCATCGACCGAATGAAGGATTAAGTAAGCGCGAACAACACCGGCTCGGGCGCTATGAATTGCTCTCCACGCCATTCGAAACCATTGAGCGTAGCATCCGTGAGCAGCTTACAGGTATCTTGGGCGAGGGTGGTTTTGATCCAGCCCGAGATATTGAGGCCATCACCGTGAATCGCTGGGCCCACGGGTACTCCTACTCCTATGATTGGACCTGGGAAGACTACTATGATGATTGGGACGACCGGCGTTACCCACATGTGCGCGGGCGGCAACAACGTGGGCGACTGGCCATCGCTAATTCCGACGCCGGTGCGCGTGCAACTCTGGATACCGCCATCGAGCAGGGTTTCAGAGCGACCATGGAGTTATTGCAATCCTGAATATTTGAGACTTCGCGATGCTAGATAAAACGATAACTGATTGGCAGGCCCTGGCCGCTGATATTTCAATCGAGGGCCGTGCTTTTATCGGCGGCGATTACTGTGATGCCTTGTCAGGCGCCACCCGTGACACAATCAACCCGGCCAATGGGTCGGTACTGGCGCCGGTTGCGTCCTGCGGCGCTGAAGACGCGGATCGCGCAGTTGCGATTGCCCGAGCGACCTTCGAAAAAGGCACCTGGGCCAATATGGCCCCGGCCGAACGAAAAATGGTCCTGGTTCGCTGGGCCGAATTGATCGAAGCGCACAGTGACGAGATTGCCTTGCTGGAATGCCTGGATGTCGGCAAACCGATCGCCGATACCAGTGGTATTGATGTGCCTTCAGCCGTACGCACGATACGTTGGAGCGGGGAAGCCATCGACAAAGTCTATGATGAGATATCACCAGCCCCGAGCGATTGCCTGGCGCTGATCCAGCGTCTGCCCTTGGGTGTGGTAGCAGCCATTGTGCCTTGGAACTTTCCGCTCTCTACCACCGCCTGGAAGTTGGCGCCTGCGCTGGCGACCGGGAATTCAGTGATTTTAAAACCGGCCTCCAATACACCCTTAAGTGCCTTGCGCATCGCGGGCCTGGCGGTTGAAGCCGGATTGCCTGAAGGCGCCTTGCACGTGTTGCCCGGCCCGGGCGGCAGCCTTGGCCAGCATATTTCCCTGCACAATGACATAGACGGTTTAACCTTCACGGGCTCGACCGAGATTGGCAAACAGCTGATGCAATACTCAGGCCAGTCCAATCTCAAGCGTACCTTTCTTGAATTGGGGGGTAAGAGTCCGAATATCGTGTTTGCTGACGCCAATATCGACAAGGCCGCCGAGTCCGCCGCTACCGCGGTATTTTATAACGGTGGGCAAACCTGTACTGCTGGCACCCGGTTGATCGTCGAAGAGAGTATCCGTGACGAGTTTGTCGAAAAAGTGGCGCACCACAGCCAAAACTGGATGCCTGGCAATCCGCTGGATCCGAATACCGCGATGGGCCCCATGGTGGATAAAGGGCAAATGGACACCGTGGCGAAGTATGTCGATATCGCCAAGGGTGAAGGTGCCAAGCTGATGTTTGGTGGTGAACAGGTGATGGAAGATACCGGTGGTTACTATCATCAACCCACCATTTTTGATGGCGTAGACAACCAGATGCGAATTGCCCGCGAGGAAGTGTTTGGCCCGGTGCTCTCAGTGATTGGCTTTAAGGACGCAGAGGAAGCGGTGCAGATCGCCAACGATTCCATCTATGGACTGGCCGGGTCAGTCTGGAGTCAGAACATTAATACCGCCCACAAAGTGGCAGCCGCTGTGCGCGTCGGCACGATGGGGGTGAACAATTACTTTGGCGGCGATATCACCGTACCGTTTGGTGGTTTTAAACAGAGTGGCAATGGGCGTGACAAGTCCATGCACGCCTTTGACGATTACACCGAGCTTAAGACTACCTGGATTGAGTTCGACTAGAATCTGCCGATCGGGCCAGGCGATCCCTACAGGCGGTCCATCATTTTGTAGTACATCATGCCGAGGGCGATAATCTGGTTGCCCATCCATTGTGAGCCCGGGATGCGAAAATGCTTTACCCCGGCAAATAAATCATAGCGTTCCATCGTGCCGCCAATTGCGTCAGCCATGATTTCACCCATGGCGTGCGTTGGGCTGACCCCATGCCCAGAATACCCCTGGCAATAGTACACATTATTGTTGATACGGCCGACGGTGGGTGTGCGATTTAGCACGATGCCAATTTTGCCGCCCCACTCAAATTCAATCTTTACGTCTTTGAGTTGCGGGTAGACCTTGAGCATGCGTGGGTGGATATAGGATTTAATGCTCTTGGGATCGCGACCTGAATAGTTGCAGGCGCCGCCGAATAAGAGGCGTTTATCAGCTGAAAGCCGGTAATAATCCACCACTTCGTTCATATCGCACACGGCAACATCGCGTTGGTTAATTTCGTGCGCCAGGTCGTCAGGGAGTCGCTCGGTGCCAATGATATAACTGCCGGCCGGGAACACCAGGCTGGACAGGTGTTTGGGTTCCAATTGGCTGTAAGCATTGCCCGCGATTAACACCGAGTCGGCCTGCACGCTGCCCTTAGCGGTTTGCACAATCGGTTTTGCTCCGTGCTTAATGTTTACCACCGGGGACTGTTCAAAAAAGCGCGTGCCCAGGCTCTCAGCCGCCCGGGCTTCGCCAATGCATAAATTTAGCGGGTGGAGGTGACCGTCGCGGTGACACAGGAATGCGCCATGAAAGGCCTCGGTGCCGAGCATGTCACAGGTTTGCTGACGATCCCAAACTTCGTACTTGTAGGGGAAGTTGTGTGACTCGCGATCGTCAACATATTCCTGGATGTAGTCTACTTGCTTTGGCTTGGTTGCTACTTCCAGAAAACCGGATTTGAGATCGCATTGAATATTGTATTTTTCGACTCGCTCATAAACGATGTCATTGCCGCGCCAGCGCATATTCCAGACCATGTCAGCAATACCATCGCCATGCTTCTTTTGAATTTTAGCCAGACCGCCGATTCCGTTGATCAGCTGCCCACCATTACGACCGGAAGCACCCCAGCCAACCCGGTTAGCCTCAATAACCGCTACCGAATAACCACGTTCAGCGAGGGTCAGCGCACTGGCTACGCCGGTAAAGCCGGCACCGATGATGCATACGTCCGCACGATGTTCGCCTTCGAGCACCGGGTAGTCAGTAACTTCATTGACCGAGGCCGCGTAGTAGGAGCCGGTATGTTCTTGTTTTTGATTAACTGGTTTCATGACTGGAAAAATATCAGGCTGGTCTACAGAGCATTTTGGCCCTGTTTAACGTAATCTGTGCTCAGGTTGGGGTATCAGTCGACTGCGTCAGGATATTGCGTCAGGCCGTCATTGATTTCATGCCAATAAGCTTTCGAGTCCGCAAAGGCATGGTAGCCCTCGGGTAGCTCAGGCTCCCCCTCTATCGCACTCATGCTGAGGTAGTAATACTCAGGTTCATTCAATGGAATCACGAGAATGGTTGAACCACAGTTGCCGCAAAAAATTCGATCATTGTGATCTGACGAGGCATAGGATTTTAACTCATCCTCGCCAGCGGTGTATTGAAAGCTCTCACGTGTCACACCGGCAAAGCTGGCATAGGCAGCGCCATGCAAACGGCGGCATTGGGAACAATGGCAGTGGCCAAAATCGACGATGTCACCATCAATGCTGAAGGTGATGCGTTTGCACTCACAACGCCCGGTAATCATGCCTCGACCCCGGCTTCTTCTGCCTGGTGTTCGAGAATTTCTTCTCGCCATTCATTCACATTTAGTTCAATAGCGCCAAATCCGGCAATCCAGAGAAACTCGTCCCAGGTGTAGAGCCAATGACCCAAGGTTCCCCAATAGATGGCGATCACGCCGAGTATTGAATACAACACAATCTTGCCGCGATTGGCCAGGGTGATCAGCGTGCCGCTGGTAATGTCTCGATCCTGTAGTCGTACCACCATCTCGATGGCGAAGATAATCAGTATCCAGACAATTACTTCAACCAGGTCAGCCCAGGCCAAATCCCGTTCCAGTTCCAGGCCAGCAAATGTGCTGATAACCGGGTCATCACCAACCTGGTAGTATTGGTCAGCCGTGGGAAGATCATTGCAGGTCTCAGTGGTGACCTCGGTGTATTCCAGGTTGTAGACATAGGAGACGTCCTGGTCGGCTATGTCACACAGATGATCGACGTTTTCCCAGACCGTGGTGGGCTGATAATCCTGTACTGCATTGGTGTTTGCCACAACCGTGTGGGCAATCATGACAAAACACAGCAGGCGAATGCCGCGTACTGTTTTCGCCACCCAGCCCTTCCACTCATCATCGCCGAGAATATAGGTCTCGAGTTCCAGCATCAGTAGCAAGATAAACCAGGCCGCTTCATCAATGCTGGTAGCGAATTCAGCAGTCCATTTAAAAAAGCCGGATTCCGGTGTCAGGGTGTGGAATGCGCGATTTGCATCTTCAAAGATGTAGAACACCCAGTTGACCAGCAGCAGTGTGTAGACGACCCACTTAACTACTTGCTGGACGCGATGCCAGTCAACATTGCGAGCTTTTGCGGCGAAAGCATTCATCACCCAATCATACTGATAGCGCCTTAGCGAGTAAATCCATGCCTACAGGCATGGACGCTGAAGCAAACTCTCATTACGTAGAGTAAACTGGCACTGAAACTGTTAACCCGGGAGCAAACACTACCATGACCATCACTAAAAACTCTGCATTGCAACTGGCGCTGTTGGCCTGTGGTTTGCTTGCCACTGTTATTTCCCAGGCCGATGAAGAGGACGGACAGAGAAATGCAGAGCAGCCAGCTGCAGTCATCGCCATAATTGGCACTGGCGATATGGGTGATTCTCTCGGCCCAAAATTTGCTGAGCTGGGCTACCAGGTGGTGTATGGTTCTCGCGATCCCCAGGGCGAAAAAGCCCAGGGTGTAGCACAAGCCACCGGGCCTGACGTTAAGGTTTTGAGTCAGAAAGAGGCCGCCCAGGCGGGTGATATAGTGGTCTTGGCTGTGCCGTGGCCAGCAATGGAAACGGTTGCTCAGAATCTCGGTTCTCTGGACGGCAAGATCATTATCGATATCTCTTTTCCGCATCAACAGGCGGAAGACGGGTATTACGAGCCGATGGTGGAAACCTCCAGCGCGGAAATGATCCAGCAATGGAATCCGAAGGCCCATGTATTCAAAACATTTGCCCTGCAGGCCAGCTATGTCATCGATGATCCAGATGTTGTGGGCGGCCCGGTCACCATCCCGATTGCTGGCAACCACCGCCCATCCAAAGAACTGATCGCCGACCTGATATTAAAAATGGGCCATGACCCGATCGATGCAGGGCCGATACGTTTATCGCGCGAACTCGAGGCTATGCAACGACTTTATGGCGTGCCATTTTTTCAGCGCCGCACAGCAGCCTGGGAGTTTTACTTCCGCCGCAGTTATTACTGGGAATGTATCTGGCAAGACGATTGGACGGCCCCCGTTGCGGATGCGGACAACCTGGCACAGATTCCAGAAAGCCAGGGCCCAGCTCGGGAATGCCCCGGCACGCGTTAGTCCTTGCCTCAGCCAGGGTTTGCCGCCAGCCGTTATTAGACCCCCTGCCAGCGGGCAGTTCTGCTATGCTGAGAGGCGAAGTTTACTGATAAACACACGGAGGCAAGCATGGCATTTCCAACATCTGTAAACGGTCAGATTACTGATTCAGTATCCCAAGTAGCAGTCTGGCTCCCGATCACGACTCTCTACGCGAGTCTGTGTGCCTTAATTTTGATCTGGCTTACCTATAAGGCCGGCAGCATGCGCGGCAGGAAGAAAATCTCGCTGGGGGATAATAATGATCCCGAGATGCTGGAGGCAATACGAGGCCATGGCAATGCGGTCGAGAATATCCCGATCGCACTCATTTTGATCGGCTTGATGGAGTTACACGGAGCCAACGGTACCTTTTTGCATGTGCTCGGCGTGCTACTAGTCGTGAGTCGCATAGCCCATCCACTGGGGCTTAAAGCAGACAATATTGGACACCCAATGCGGGCGATTGGTGCCGGTGGTACGCTCCTGGTAATCGTGATTGCCGCGGTTTACTCCTTGTGGCAGTTGATTAAGACTAGTCTCTAAGCGCCGTTCTGTATGGTTAATTGCCACACTGGCATTGAGGCTGACGTGACCACCAATAACTATTGATAACAAACCTGGTAGTAGGTCGTAATAAAACCGTTTGGATACACGGTTGCGTCAGTCTTCTCTAATTGGATCGGCTGCTCCAGTTTACCGAACAGAGGTATCCCTTCGCCCAGCAGAACAGGTGCTTGGGTAATTTGCATATCGGTAATCAGCTGCTGATTGAGAAATGACGTGATGGTGCTGCCGCCATCGATATAGGCGTGTTTGAAACCCTCTTTTTCGAGTTGGGCG
Source organism: Pseudomonadota bacterium (assembly GCA_039110515.1). GTDB lineage: Bacteria > Pseudomonadota > Gammaproteobacteria > Arenicellales > Arenicellaceae > Arenicella. Next base: position 54,982 of record JBCCFY010000015.1, on the reverse strand, counting down.
ATTAAGGAAACAACGTCACCCCGATACATCTCGACTTTGCCATACAGATTATCCGGAGCCTTGCTGACAGAATTGCTGAGTGCGATCATGCGGATCGTGCCATAGGGCCATTGCTCCTTGGGGATATTGAGCCTGGCTAGCTTCTCCATGCATTTGCGCCCCAGGATCATGCAATCCACGGAGGAGATAAACTTGAAGAATCCCATATCGGCTTGATCGCCCATGTCCGCATCGGCGGTGCCGCAGGCATCGAGCCATTCAACCCCACCGTCTGGTGTAGCAATGTAGCCGTCTGCGCTGGTGGCGATAAAAACTGAACACTTCATGCAGTACAAATACCAGCGACGACGCTGGTGAGCAGCTGGGTTGCAATCTGCTTAGCAGTAATTGCGGGTTTTCTCGGAGATAGCTTTACTAGGGCGCGGCGATAACGTGGGCAATCATCGTAGTGCCCTCAAAAACCGCGGTGTCCATCACATTGCGATCGTCTACGAACACGAAATCCAGCACTTTGTTCTCATTGACATCGCGGTGCAGCATCACAATAAAGTTTTCGCCAGTTTCAATGCCTTTGTGAACCAGGATGTCTACATCGGTATTTTTACCATCGGTGAGGTAACTGGCAGCCACGTACTTATCGCCATTTGGTTTGCCATCTTCAAAGGGGTGCATCACCAGCCAGCCATTGCCGTTGATAGTAACCTCAGCAAAAGTCAGGGTCGACTCATTGCGTTGTACGCCTTCGGTGACGATCCAGTTTTTTTCACCATTACCCAGGGTGATTTGCGGCGCCGCTGCTTTTTCTGCTTTGTCATAGCCTTCTTCGGCAATTACGCTGCCACTGAAAAAGATTACACTGCTGAGGATAATGCTGCTGATTCTACCGATAGACATGCTTGACCTTCCTGATATTGCGTTAGCTTGCGCATTGGGATGACCGCAAGCTGAGTTAACAAATGTGACGGATGAACAGAGACAGCCAATAGCGACTGTCTTCTGTGCACAGTATATAAGAGCCTTCAGCTTAATAGAAAGCCTTCAGCTTAAAAGCCATTAGCGGAATAAGAGCCTTCAGCTTAAAAGCCATTAGCGGAATAAGAGCCTTCAGCTTAATAGAAAGCCCTCAGCCTAATAGAAAGCCCTCAGCCTAATAAAAAGCCATTAGCGGAAATCATCTCAACGACAAAAGGGTTGAGTGTTGCGGCGATTGTTTAAAGCCGATCCTTGATTTTGTAATACATCACACCCAGCGCAACCATGGGTTTACTGAACGTGTGCGCGCCCGGCACCACGAATGGTTTCACATTGGCGAACATATCGAACTGTTCCATAGTGCCAGCGACGGCATCCGCCATAATACGGCCAGCCAGATGGGTGACATTCACGCCGTGACCGGAGTAGCCCTGGCTGTAGAAGACATTGTTCGAAATTTTACCCAGTTGTGGCACGCGATTGATCGGCACGCCGATAGTGCCGCCCCAGGCGTAATCCATGCGCAGGTCTTTCATGTAGGGATAGATGCGATTCAACTTGGCATGGAGCTTGCCCTTAATGTATTCAGGGTCATCACCAAAGTAATTGATCCGCCCACCGAACAGCATGCGCTTGTCGGCTGTGAGGCGAAAGTATTCAAGCACAAAATTGGGATCACAAACAGCCCAGTCATTGGGGTTAACCCGGGCAATCATTTCTTCAGATAGTGGTTCTGATGCGATCAGGAAGCTGTTCACCGGGAACATGATGCCGCGCAACTTTTTCTCCAGGAAATGGTAGGCATTGCCAGCAATAACCACGCTGTCTGCGGTCACCGAACCGTGTTCCGTCACAACTTTGGGTCGCGCGCCCTTATCAATTCTCAGTACCGGTGATTGTTCGGAAATGGTCGCGCCCAATGAGACGGCTGCCCGCGCTTCGCCAATACAAAGATTAAGCGGATGCAGATGACCGTTGCACATATTCAGCAATGCACCAATGTAGGCATCTGTGCCGATGGTTGCCGCGGTTTCCTCGCCAGAAAGAATCCGCACCTCATAGGGGAAATTGGCCTTTTTCAGTCGCTCATAATCGTACTCAATGTCGCGAATGTGTTTTTGCTGGATGGCCACGTCCAGATAACCACTCTTTAGATCACAATCAATGTCGTACTGTTTCACCCGACTGCGGATGATCTCGTGCCCGGCCCAACGCAGTTCACCGAACACGTCTTCAACGTCTTTGCCGAGGTTCTTGGCAACGTTTTTCTCGCCCGCGATGCCGCCAATCAATTGGCCGCCATTGCGCCCAGAAGCACCCCAGCCAACCTTGTTGGCCTCTACCACGTGCACCTTGTAACCGCGCTCGGCGAGGTGCAGGGCGGTAGAGATGCCGGTAAAGCCAGCACCGACAACACAGACATCGGCCTGCTGATCCCCGGCCAGGGGAGCATAATCGGTCTTGTGGTTGACGCTGGCAGCGTAATAAGACCCGGTATGTTGAAGAGGTTTAATCATAATCAGTCTGCGCAGAATGTCGTTTATATCGGCACGTTGAACATCCCGCCCTGTAGGAGCGTAATCGAGAATTTGAATCGTAACCCCGCAGAGCGGAGCAGTTTGTGAAGACGCCTACTGTACGCGAGATTGTCTGCGGCGATATTCTGCCGGGGTCAGGCCGACATATTTCTTAAACGCAGAGTAGAAAGCAGAGTTCGAGTTATAACCAACCGCGAAGGCGATATACAGCACCGAATTATTCTGTCCTTCGGGTTCGGCCAGCAATCCCTTGGCAAACTCAACGCGGAATTGGTTCAGGTAGTCAAAGAAACTCATGTTAAAGCCCACGTTTATCACCTGCGAGAGGTGGTTAACCGAGCAGTTGATCAGTTTGGCCAACTTGGGCAGGGTCATGTCTGATTCCAGGTACACCTTCTGTGTGTTCATGACATTTTCCAGCCGGGCTTTATAGGTATTCAGCTGTTCCATGCTCAATCCGGATTTGGCGTACTTGGCGGCTATTGACTTTCCAGCGCTTGCCCGGCTTAACTTGGGCCGGTTTTGTCCGCCTGCAATTTCATAATAATCATAGATGGTCAGGGCTGTATCACCATTGAAGGTGACAAACTCCGAGCCACGAATGGGGTCTGCCGACCTGTCTTTCCGACCCTTCACGAGCGGAAACATGCGATATTGAAAGGCGATAGTATCGGCATTTTCCAGGATGCCGCCGATTAATTCATAGCGGTGGCGATTGGAAGCAAAAAATCGCTGAAGACTTAAGATGAGTTCATCATGAGAACGGTGGGTGTTCTCGGTAACATCGCAATACACTCCATTGTCTGCGAGGTGGTCAGCAACCGCGACCGGGTCGCCGTGATTCCAAGCGTCAAAATAGCTTTGAACGAATTCGGATGCACGCATTGGATTACCTCTCTATTTGAGTATCGATTCTTGCCGGATCGACAGTCGACTAACGACTGATTCTTATGATTATTCTAATTTCTGTAACTTTCAACACCGCAAGTATTGCGGTTTAGATTTTTAGACTGTGGTCTAAGATTCTCATAAGTTTGGTCAAAGATGAAGGGCTTTGCCATAATTTAATGCCCTGAGCCCCGCGATTTGCCTAAGTTCGAGCCGTCGTAAGCATTAAGCACACAGTTTGAAAACTGACGTTTTAACCTGAGTTTGGAGACAAGATGGACATATTTACCATAACCATTGCCATCAGCATTCTGATCTACATCGCGATCGGGAATTACTCAGGGCGTGGCATCAACAAACTCGATGATTACTACGTTGCTGGGCGTCGTGCGCCCACATTGATTATCGTCGGCACGCTGGTCGCGAGTCTGATGAGCACCAGCATGTTCCTGGGCGAAGCAGGTTTTGCCTACGCCGGTCAGGCCGGACCCTATGTATTATTTCCCCAAATCGCCTGTGCCGGTTATGTGATTGGTGCCATTTTGTTTGGTCGCTACCTGCGGCGGAGCGAAGCCAATACGGTGGCCGACTTCTTCGGTCAGCGCTTTAACAGCACGCGCGTGCAGGCGCTGGCGGGCTACACCATTATTCTTGCCCTGGGTGGGTATCTACTGGCTGTCACGCAGGGTGCGGGAATCCTGCTCTCGCAAATCTCTCCTTTGAGTTATGTGCCCGCGTTGGTGGTGGTCTGGATCAGTTACACGGCATTCACCATGTATTCGGGTTCACGGGGGGTAATCCTCACCGATACCCTGATGTTCCTGTTGTTTTCGCTCGCAAGCATATTTGCCGTGATTTACCTGCTGGGTCAGTTTGGCGGTCTGGCGACGGCAGTTGAAAACCTGAGTCGCCTGGACGAAAAGGTAGACCTGATGTCGTGGCACGGCATCATTGGCAGTGGCACGGATTGGCCGACCGCGATGGACTACCTAATCTGGGCGATGATCATCGATATCAGCTGGCTGCTGGTCTACGCCGTCAGCCCCTGGCAATCAAGCCGCCACTTGATGGCACGTGATGAGCACGTGGTCCTGCGCGCTGCCTGTATTGCCTGTGCCCTGGTAGCCGTCTTGCAGATCGCGATTTATGGCATGGCAGGGTTGATTAACCTGGCTGACCCGGATATTCAGCCGGTTGAGAGCGTGATCATCTGGACCTCACTCACACTGCTACCTCAATTTCTTGGCGCTTTGATGCTGGCCGGCATCACTGCAGCGGCACTGTCCTCGGCGTCAACCTTTCTTTCGCTGGTTGGCTTCAGCGCCAGCAACGATATCGGAATCTACAAGGGCACCGACGAGCTCAAAAAGCTGCGTTTTACACGTTGGATGATGCTGGCTGTTGGGTCGGTGGTGATCGTTATGGCGTTTATTTTCCCGCCCGACATATTTTGGCTGATGATATTTATCGGCACCTTGTTTGCATCGTCCTGGGGGCCAGTGGCGATTATGAGTATCTGGAGTAAAAACATCACTGAAGCGGCGGCTTTCTGGGGCATGTTGACCGGGCTGGTCTTCAACGTGGTACCGAAGTTCTTTCAATTTATCGGCGCCATTGATCTACCTTCGTATTTGAATCCCGCATTGATCGGTGCGGTGGCTAGCTTGGTCACCACCATTGTGGTGTCGCGCTATACGCGTGTGACTGAACCGGAAGCGGCTTATCTAAAACGTTTGCACCAGGCTCCTCAGAGCGATATCAGTAACAGCAAAAGCAAGGTGACTCTGATGGCCACCGCGGCGCTGATTGCCAACGGTGTGATAATGCCGTTTGTGTTGATTTACTTTTATGTCCGGCCTTACCAAATCGCCACGGGCACCTTGAACCCCGATGGGTCAATCCAGTTACTGACTGGAGAAGCGCTGTTGGCGATGAGCTGGTTCCTGGTCTACGTGGGCTTGGCGGTGTTTGCCATCAAGGTTATTCGCGGTGGATACCGCGACCCGGAACCAGGCCACCAGTCCCCAAACCAAGCCGTGGCTTAGTACCAGCCCAGTATTTCGGTCAGTCGATGTTTAAAAGTCGGCGGGTGGCGTGGTGCGCGCCCGGGCTGGCATCCAGAACGGTTTATCCTTGACCTGGCATTTTGCAATTCGGCTGTATTGCCGCAGCTCCTTCTCGTAGTAAATCTCCGCCCACAGCTCGTCCTTCAGGTGCTTGGTCTCAATCATCGCCAAGGCGATGTTAGCTTTGACGGTGGGTGACCACATGGCGGACGTGACGTAGCCAATTTCCTGGCTGCAACTCTTATCGCCATAGATATGCGACCCCTCTGCGGGCTTATTGCCCTCGATATCGAGCTTGGTCAGCGTGTATTTTGGACCTCGCTGTTTTTCTTCCCATAGCGCTTGGCGGCCGCTGAAATGGGGCTTGTTAAAGTCCACCAGCCAGCCCAGACTCAGCTCAAACGGGGTTTGATCGTGTTCATAGTTGACCGTGCGCAGGGCTTCGTTAAATTCCATGCCGGGCATGATAAAAGCCGCTTCCAACCGAGCCATATTGGTAGCGGCCTCGCCAAAGGGTTGGATGCCATGTTGTTCACCGGCACTATACAACTCATCCCACATTTGCAGCGCCAGCTCTGGCTTAATCCACAGTTCATAGCCGAGGTCACCGGTGAAACCAGTGCGTGACACCATTAATGAATCACCGTGAAACGGGAAGTGCATGATGGTAAAGGGCTTGGCATTCTCGATCCCGGTCAGCCCCATTTTCTTAAGCACCGCGCAGGATGTTGGGCCCTGCAGTGCTAGCGCAGCGAACTCATCGGTCACATCGCGCACGGTGACATCGGCAAAGCCATAGGCGCTCTTCTCCAGCCAGGCGGTACAAGGGCTGCCACAGGTCAGCATAAAGCGATCTTCCGCCAGGCGGAAAATCGTGCCATCGTCGATCATGCGCCCTTCGTCGGTGCACCATACGCAATAAGCGACTCGGTGCATGCCGATCTTGCTGACATCACGCGTTACCATGCGGTCCAGCATCAGCTTGGCATCTGCGCCGCTGATTTCGTATTTTTGCATGGGGCAAATATCGTACGTGCCGCATAAGTTGCGGATGCAAAAATACTCGTATTCGGGCTCGTAGTAATAATCGGCGAACTTGTAGCCATTCCAGGCTGACCAGGCATCGCGAATATTCAGTTCTTTCTGGCGAGGATAGAACGGCGATGGTTTGACCCGCTCACCCGCAAAATTATCGATATCAGTCATAGTCGATGTCCGCTCTATTCATCATAAAAATCGTCTTCAGGCACGGTGTTAGGTCGTCGCAGATCACGCAGTATTTCGCGTGCCGAGTTTGCACCACACACCGCAGACACGCCGCCACCGGGGTGGGTGGAAGAGCCGCTCATGTACAGGTTCTTGACCGGCATGCGATATTGCCCATAACCAGGAAATGGAAGATTGAAAAACAGCTGGTCAATGGTTAACTCGCCCTGGAAGATATTGCCTTCGGTCAGGCCCACTTCCGCTTCGATTTCATGCGGAGTGCGCACCTCTTTGTGGACGATAAGATCCTTAAACCCGGGCGCGTAGCGCTCCAGCTTGTCGATAACCGTGTCCCCGAACTGATCGCGTTTCTCTGGTGTCCAGGGGCCATCGGCCAGCTTGGGCGGGCAGTACTGCACAAAGCAGGACATCCAGTGTTTACCTGCCGGGGCGACAGTGGGGTCCCACGCAGACGGAATCACCGTTTCGATAAAGGGGTCGTCAGACCATTTGCCGCGCTTCCAGCAATCATAGGCGCGTTCCATGGTTTCCAGTGAGCCCGAGAAGGCCTGGCCACCGCGGTTCACATAGTGATTGTCTGGGACGTGAGTAAACTTCGGCATACCGGACAGGGCGATATTAACCTTGCCTGAGGAGCCACGAATTTTAAAGTTCTTGGCTTTGTCGTAAATTCCTTCTGGCAGATCCTCGCGCTCCATCACCTGAGTGAAAGTTCGTTTGGCATCCAGGTTGGAGACAATGGTTTTGGCGCGCAGTTCATCACCATTCTCCAGCACCACGCCGACCGCTTTGCCGTTTTCCACCAGGATTTTCTGGACCCCTGCATTAGTGCGGATCTCGCCACCTTCCGCCTGCAGGGCAGAGGCAATAGCATGGGAGATCGCACCCATGCCGCCGCGTGCCAGGCCCCAGGCACCGATGCTGCCATCGACATCGCCCATCACATGATGCAGCAGGATATAGGCCGAGCCGGGCGAGTACACGCCAAGGGCAGTACCGATAATGCCGGATCCAGCCATGGATGTTTTAACCAGGTCGTTCTCGAAATAATCGTCCAGGAACTCCGCGGCACTCATGGTGAAAAAGCGCACGTATTCATAGATTTCCTGTTCGCCCAGTGCCCAGCACTGTTTGGCCAGGAACAGAAATTCCGACAAGTTGCGCGGTGCCAGTGAAGTTGGTTCTGGCGGGGTGCGCATCAGCGTTTTACGAATCAGCTGCGAATAGCGAGTGAGGTCGGTTTGTAAACGATGCATGGCGTCCGCGTCGTGCGGCGAGTGTCGTTTTAACTCCAGGTGTGCAGCTTCCTCATCGTGGTAACCCAGCAATCGTTCGTCGCCGTCGCCGAAGGTGATGGTGCCCAGATACGGCACCAGTAACAAACCGTGACGGCTCAAGTCCAGATCACGATGGATCGCTTGCCGCATCATGCTGCACACATAGGAGCAGTTCGAATAGGTCCAGCCCGGTTCCAGCTCGCGCGATACGGCTGCGCCTCCGATGTAATCATTTTTTTCCAGCACCACGACATTCAGTCCTGCCTTGGCCAGGTAAGCGGCGTTGGTCAGCCCATTGTGACCAGCGCCGATGACAATGGCATCGTAATTATTCATCGCAGCACCTCCTGCGCGGCATTGTGCCCCGCGGCACCGACCAGGTCTCCGCCTGGATGACTGCCGGCACTACACAGATACAAGCCTGGAATCGGTGTGCTGTATTGCGCTGCCCCATAAGTGGGTCGCATCATCAGCATCTGATCGATGGCAAACTCGGTGTGGTGCCAGTGCCCTCCGGTGACGTGGTAGGTGTTCTCCAGGTCTTCCGGGGTGAGAAATTCAGCATGCACAATTTGCTCGCGAATGCCGGGTGCATAGCGCGCAATGGTGTCAATGCTTTGCTGACACATCTGCTCCCTGGCAGCATCGGTCCAACCGCCTTTGAGTTGATAGGGGATATACATGACATGGGCAGATAAAACATGTTGCCCGGCGGGGGCCAACTCACTGTCTTGCAGGCTGGGGATGACTAACTCCATCACTGGTTGTTCCGGGCACTCACCATATTTGCTGTTGTCGTAGGCAAATTCAATCGCGTCCATATCTGGCGCGACAATCATTCGACCATCTGCTTGTTCGAGACCGGGAAAATCCGGTAAGCCACTCAACGCCAGGTGCAACTTCCCAACCAGGCCATCGCAACGCAGTCGGCGAATGCGGTTGGTAAAACCGATATCAAGGTACTGCACGCCCACCAGGTCGATAAAAGTGCGCTGCGGGTCGGTGGCAGAAATCACACGGTCTGCCTCTATCCGTTCGCCATTGTTCAGTTCAACACCAGCAGCTCTAAGGCCGCCTTCTTCCGCCTGGATGGAAATTCGATTTACCGGAGCACCACAGCGAATTTCCACGCCGGCATTGGTGGCGGATTTTTCCAACGCGCCGATCAGGCTGGCAACCTTGCCGCCCGGTATGTCTGCACTGCCTTCCTGAGTCTGTCGATACAGCATGGCCAGCACCGAACTGTTAGGTGATCGTGGTGCCATACGGGCGCCGATCACGCCATCCCAACTCAGCACTGCTTTGAGCAGTTCGTGGTCAAAATTCTCATCCATCAGGTCACGTGCGGGCAACGAAAACACCCGCAGAAATTCCTGCATATCTTTCTTGCCCAGCATGCGCAGCTTGAGTCCAAGCTGAGAGAAGGTCCACATGTCAGCGAGACCACCTGGGCCGATGCGGGGCATTTTTTTCATCCAGAACGGGGCCAGTGCCCTGGCAAACTTGCGCATCGAGGCGAGATAATCCGAATAACTGGTCGCGTCTTCACCGCCAACGCCCAGAACTTGGCCATTTTCTATACGAATATGGTTTTGTGTGTCGCTCAGTCCAATCAAAGGCAGGCTGTTATCCGCGGAAAAACCATATTTCGCCAGCTGCAAATCAGCCGCGACTTTGCCTGAGAAATGATTGATGGAATGCGCTGCTGCGGCATGAAATCCAGGGTGAAATTCACGTTTGGCCGCCAGCCCGCCTACCGATGCGGATGCCTCTAGTATCAGCACCTTTTGACCTTTCCTGGCCAGGTAATTGGCGCATACCAGGCCATTATGCCCGGCGCCAACTATTATGGAGTTGTAACGAGTCAAATCTTCTACCATCGGTAATTACATCAGGGGCTACAACGCTAGTGGTCACGTCGCTAAAGTACTTCCGTGCCTACACGCACAGACTGGAGCTATTCTTTTATTTAAGTACAATAACATCAACGTGGCGTGATCAGCCGAACAAAAATCCTGTGGCGAGGCAGGCCCGCTCCTGATACTTCTAAAGTTGATTAACCTAGCAGACATCGTCCGTACTTGTAAAATCGGGTTTTAATATTCCGACTTTCGGGTGTAAAACAGCCATCAGTCCCACCCTTCAACTCCAATCGCGGCCGAACTCACACTTCCCAATCCATGACGCAATCCACTGATCCCAGAGCTGTATTCAATAAAACCATTGAACTGATTAACAGCGGTCAAATTCAGCAGGCCCTGGTGTTGTGCCGAGAGCGTTTGCAACACACACCTGACGACATTTCGATGATCGCCTTGCTGGGGGCGACATTGCTGAAAACGGGAAAACTGTCGGAAGCTGAACAACAACTCCGCCGTGCCATCGAACTGGCTCCGAGTTTTGCCAAGCCGCATGAAGACTTAGGGTTCCTGCTATTTGAAGGCGGTCGCATCGACGAAGCCATCAATGTGTTGCAAACCGCGACTCGGCTAGACCCGAATTCGGAGCTGGGTTTTATGACGCTGGGCCGAGCGTTGGCCTCGAAAGGGCAGGGTGAACAGGCTGATCAAGCCTTTGAAGCCGCGTTCGAGTTAAACCCGGAACGAAAACGCCTGGCGTTGGCAGCAGAGGCGCAGCGTGATGGCAAAGTCGATGAAGCCGAGGAGCAATATCGAATGCTCTTGACCGAGTTTCCCAATAACGTGGATGCCTTGCGTCTGTTAGCCGGAATTTTTGGCAGTCAGACTCGCTACGATGAAGCTGAGCCCTTGTTACGTCGCGCCATCGGGCTGGCACCAGACTATACCCTCGCCATTCTTGATCTGGGAAAATTGTTAACTGAACAGCACCGATACGTGGAAGCAGTGGAGGTATTGCAACAAGCCGCAGTGATGGAGCCCGATCGACCGAAAACTCATTATTTGTTGGCTGCCGCCCTGGCGCCGCTCGGCCAGACTGACGCTTCCTTAGAAGCCTATCAGCGCACACTGGAATTGCGCGCTGATCATGCTGGCGCCTTACTGGGAGTAGGGCACACGCTGAAAACGCTGGGCAAACAGGCGGAAGCAATCGATGCCTATCGCGAGTGCATCAAGTGGCGCCCCGATAACGGTGAGAGCTATTGGAGCCTGGCCAATCTAAAAACCTATCAGCTCACGACGGAAGACATAACGGCCATGCAGGCCTGTATCGAGCGCGAGGATGAAATCAGTGATCAGTCGATGGTTAACTTTCTGTTCGCCTTGGCCAAGGCCAGTGAAGACCAGGGCGATTACCAAAGCAGCTGGGATTACTATACGCGCGGCAATAATAAGCAGCGTATGTTGGAACACTATGACTCCGTACAAACCGAAGTCACCAATGATGAGATTATCGAGGTTTTTGATCATGAACTGCTGAATGATGACACTAACACCGGGAGCCCTGACCCGTCGCCCATCTTCGTTGTGGGTTTGCCGCGTTCAGGCTCGACCCTGATCGAACAGATCCTGGCCAGCCACAGTATGGTAGAGGGTACTTCAGAGTTGCCATATATGGGGCGAGTGGCAACCTCGCTGAATCGCAATCGGGCCGATGGAGTCAATTATCCCTTCGCGGTGCGCGAACTGAAAAGTAGTCATTTGACGGCCTTGGGTGAAGACTACCTTCGACGAGCGCGCATCCACCTGCATACGGATCGGCCCAGGTTTGTGGATAAAATGCCGAACAACTTCCCAACCGTTGGCCTGATCCATAAAGTGTTGCCGAACGCGAAGATTATCGACGCACGTCGTTATCCGCTGGATTCAACCTTGAGCTGCTATCGCCAGTTGTTTGCCAAGGGACAAACCTTTGTTTACGACCTGGAAGATATTGGTGAGTACTTCCTGGAGTATCAGCGCCTGATGGATCACTGGCATGAAACCATGCCAGGTCGCGTCCTCACTGTGCAGTACGAGGACATGGTGACGGATTCTGAAGCGCAGATCAGGCGTTTGCTGGATTATTGCGAATTGCCTTGGGAAGATGCTTGCCTGGATTTTCATAAGACCGATCGCGCAGTGCGAACCGCCAGCTCGGAGCAGGTAAGGCAACCCGTTTATACTTCATCAGTGCACTTCTGGCGCAATTATGAAGAACAGCTGGCACCCCTGATTGATATTTTGCGGCCAATCTTGGGGCGCTACGAACAATATGAGGGGATTAATCGCTAGTTTCGCGCCCGCGCCTGGCAGTGATTCAGTCGCTTAAGGGAAAGGGCCATACTTCCAGGCCGTGAATTGAACTGCGGATATCCAGCGACAGGTTAATCGACAGGGTCGTTTGCATGGTGTCCAGGTCATGCAGCGTGATTGTTGAGGGCGAAGATCCGGCAGCGACAAGGTTGTTACTCAGCGTGCAGAGCCCGCGGCCAAAACCTTGTCGCGCAATGCGTGAATCGTCAAAATCCGTATGGGTAAGTTGATCTTCAAGATAGGTTGGTACTTTAAAGATGCGTTCTTCACCATCACGCGACACCAGCCGTACTACATCATGCTGGGTATCATTAAACAGCACGCCGTCACCGTGGGGTCGGGCATTGTGGGTGCCGGCGGGCAGGGTGACTGATTGGGAAATGACCCGGCCATTGAAGTTATACATGCCATCGGTTTTTAAGCCGCTGAAGTACATCGCCAGGTTGGTGCAAAACACGTTGTTGATATGCAGTTGGTTGGAAGCCACCGGGCCTTTGTCGTTACCCGGTGAGAAAGGTGTCCCCTGCAACCCCTTTGGACCATTGCTGATATTCAGCCCCCAACTGAAGCGCTTCTCGTCCAGATCAAAGCCAAGAATGGAATCGAAACCCGTGGAGGTCAGATACAAGCGGCGCTTGTAGGCAAAGATTTCATGACAATGTTTGAGGTAAGCGCATTGATAGGAATTTATTTTGTTGAATTCCCGATCAAAGACAAACAACTCATCGCTTGCAGCGATATAAATATCCTCGCCATCAAAGGCAATGCCGCGTAATCCGCGGTCCCAGCCGCGCCCCTGCCAGTCGATATCAACGGTGTTCCAATCGATGGTCTGTTTGACACGTTCTCTTTCTAAATCAATAAGGTACACGCCACCGTGGCTCTCGCCTTGACGACTGCCGCGGATAACCGATGTAGCGATTAGGCTGGTCATATTTTTTATTTTTCGTTTCCTGTCCTATAGGGAAGGATAACCCATTGAAATTGCTGGATTTTATTTAAAGTTGACGTTATTATAACGGTGAAATTACGGTTAACAAAAGGGGTTATTTATGGCTGGTACAAATAAAGATTTTCCTAGTAAAACCAAATTGAGCATTGCGGTGACCGCTGCCGTTTCGGTGGTGCCGGGTGTTCAAGCTCAGACGGATGACGTCGAACTTGAAGAAATTCTGGTTACGGCGACCAAGCGTGAGGTGAGCATTCAGGATGTACCGATTGCCATCACCGCGTTTGGCGAAGAAGAGATAGTCTTCCAACGATTTCGTAATTTTGCCGACTACGTCGGCCAGATTCCAAGCCTTGCCGTAACTGATCGACAGCCCGGTGCACAATCCGTGGTCATGCGTGGTTGCGCAGCTCAAGGTTTGGCTTTTGCAGATTCTGCGACCACGTCAGTTTATCTCGACGAGCAGCCGATTACTTCCTCGGGTTTTAACCCAGACCCGCGCCTGATCGATGTTGCACGAGTTGAAGCCCTGGCCGGGCCACAGGGTACATTGTTCGGCGATGCCTCACAATGCGGTACTTTGCGTGTGATTACCAACAAGCCAGATGCCACGCAATCCAGTGGCTGGATCGAGTTAACCGGATCCAGTGTGACTGATGGCGGCAGTGGTATCGACGTTAGTGCGATGGCCAATATTCCGCTGATCCAGGACAAACTGGCTTTGCGTCTGGTTGGTTTCTACGCCGATGAACCAGGCTGGATTGATAACGTACTCTCACCCAGCCCCGGGCGTACGTTCAATAATGCTGCCTTTGTTGGTGATGATGTCAATTCCTCGGTCTGGCAGGGTGCGCGCGCTATGTTGCGGTTTAACCCAAATGAAAATTGGACCATTGATGCTGGCGTTATTACACAAAAATACGAATTGGACGGCTTCGGTGATTCAAGCTTGAATCAGCAGTTCTATGCCGATACCAGTGTGTTCCCGACCTTTGGTGAGCGAGAGCAAGCCCGTTTCTCCAGGGATGAGTGGGAAGATGAGTGGTATCAAGCCGCGCTGACAATAGAAGGCAACTTGAGTTTCGGTAACGTGGTATTGACAGCTGCCTATTTTGATCGAGACAGTGAATACTTTGCTGATGCGACCGGTTACCTGCAGTCATTCCAACAGCGGGGCGACTACTTCCGTTCCTTTAATACCGGCAATCCTTATTACGATGTGGGTGGTATCTACGATTTTGGTGGCGACCCGCTGGCTGGTGTCCGGGATACCCGAAAGACCAAAGTGGATTCCTTTGAATTGCGCTACTCCACCCCTGCGGAAGGTCGTTGGTCGGCGATCGTGGGTGGCTTCTACAGCAATCGAACGGTAGATGAAATTTTTACCTCGAATGTACAGGGTGTAGGCAGCACCGCGGCCGGTGCCTATATCAACTATGCTGGCTATGTGTATTACGGTGTGCCGTTTAACACCAATTCCAACAACTGGTTCTCTGGTGCCTACAACGCGGAGCTGAAACAGTATGCAATTTTTGGTGAGTTCTCTTATGACTTAACCGAGAACTTCACGGTGACCGCTGGCGGACGTTACTACAATATCGAGAATGAATACCTGAACCAGCGTGGCACGCACATCGGCGTGGATGGTGGTATTCCGAATTGTACGATTAATTATTGTTATGGGGTCAGTGAGCCAGGCTTGTCCGATGAAGATGGCTTTGTGCCGAAGTTCAACCTGACCTATAAGACCGGCGACCACATTATTTACGGTACCTATTCTGAAGGCTTCCGTCGTGGTGGTGCAAACTCCTCGCGCCCACAATCGGTATTTGGACCTCCAGGGCGCTTCCCGGCACCGGCCGGTACGCTCAGTGAATATGAGTCAGATACCATTACCAATGTTGAGTTGGGTGTGAAAACCGAGTGGATGGGCAAACGCCTGCGGGTGAATGCGGCGATTTACCAAATGACCTGGGATGATATTCAGATTCAGGCCGACGATCCACAACCAACGGTTACCGGTCTTGGCATTATCAATTTCCCGGAAGCTGAAATTGAGGGTGCTGAGGCCTGGATCAGCTGGATTCCGTCAGAGAACTGGAATATCGAAGCTACTGTTGGGGTCAATGATGGTGAGCTGTCGCAGACCGCGGTCGTGTTCCCAGGCACGGATTCCGAGTTACGCGCGCCAGCCGGAACAAGGTTGCCCATCGTGCCTGACTTTAAAGCCAGTTTGAACGTGGAATACAACTTCCCGAATGAGCTCTGGGGCGGGTATCCGTATATGTTCCTGAGCTATAACTACACGGGTGATTCGGTGAATTCACTGGCTGGCATTGAGTCGAGCGAGTTCTCCTCACCAGTAACCACCCAGGCGTCGTGGAATACTATCGACTTCCAGGTCGGTCTCGAGAAAGACAACTGGGCACTAACCTTCTTTATCGACAATCTCACTGACGAAAGCGCACAGTTGTTCTTCAACAACCGCTTTAATCAGCAGCGTCTGTCGGTTAACCAGCCACGCACGGTTGGGGTTAATTTCCGCTACAACTTTGGTGGCAAGTAGTTCAAGATCGTCACTGGCTAAGCAACATATTAGCAATATAGATGGACATAGATGATCGGCTCAGAGAGCTGGGCGAACTGGATGTAGCCGAGCTCTCAGCAGCCATTTTTGCCCAGGAACGTGAGGCGTGGCTCGAGGAGGAGATACGCCAGAAATCCTTCGAAGTGCATCGGGATACCGAATCCATGGTGCTGGTGTTTACGGACGCCGCAGCCTGGCCGGAACTGGTAGTGCAGAAAATGCCGGCCTGGGATGAGTTAGTCGAGGTGGCTGGCCCGATCATGCACGATATTATTCAGCGTAATTATCCCCCCGGTGGCACGATCATTCGAGCCATGGCTGCCAAGTTAAAGGCGGGTGGCAAGATCAAGCCGCACGTTGACGCACACCCGACTTTTCACATCGGCCATCGTATCCATATTCCAATATCCACCAATTCACGGGTCAGGTTCACCATCGACGGACGGCCGTTTCACCTCGAAGTTGGTCAGGCCTACGAAGTGAATAATCAAAAAATGCACAGCGTCGCCAACAAGGGCGATGAAGATCGAATTACCTTCATTTTCGATTATGTGCCACCCGCTGAGCTGGGGCGGCAGGTCACTCACTAGTCGTCGAGTCCTGCGGTTTTCACGGCAGCAATAATATGCTCCGGATCACCCGTGCAGGATAGATTGGCCCCACTTACTCCAGGAATTTCTTTCACCGCTTGCAGCATGTTTGCGGCAAATTGAATGCCGTGTGCCTCCGGGTCGGGCGCGGACTCAAATTCGGCCACGACGGAAGCCGGCACAACCGAGCCGCGCATATTCTCATAGAGCCAGCGAGCGGCACCCGGTGTGGTTAGCACCGGGATAGATACAATTATCTGGCAGCGCCAGGTGAGTTTCGCCGCCACCAAAAAACGCATATAGCGTTCCAGTAATGCCAGGTCGAGACAAATCTGGGTTTGCACGAAATTGGCGCCAGCATCGACCTTGGCGCTCAATTCTATTGGCTGCCAGTCCTCCTCGGGCCCAAAGGCGGTGGCCAGGGTGCCTAACTGCAAAGCAGGTTTTCCTTGCGCTACCTGGAACTTGCTGAGCTGGCTGGCGGTTTTTAAAAAGCGTTTTGCTCCGGTGTCGAAGACCTGAGTGAGATTGGGTTTCTCATTTTTGGGTAAGGGGTCGCCGCGATGCAACAAGAAGCTGGTCACCCCAAGAGCCGCCGCGCCGAGTAGTTCGCTTTTAAGCGCAATGCGATTTCGGTCGCGGGTGGAAAGCTGTAATACCGGGTCAATGCCCTCATTCAGCAGAAGTGCAGATATCGCCAGGCCTGACATGTGTAACACGCCGTTGGGGCTATCGGTGATGGAAACCGCATCGACTGCCTCAGCCAGCGTACTGGCCTGGTTTATCACATCTTCGCGTGTGTTGTCTTCATGCAGACGCAATTGTCCCAGCAGTGAGAATGACTTAGTTCTCAGGGCATCACGAAAAGTGTTAATGGTGTCTGGCCTTGCCTGGTTCAAGATTAGGAAGTAAGAGTGTAGCGATTGGGTTCGATGCCAGCTGGCTGGCCTATAGGCACAGAGGATTGCGCCCCAGTGCTTTGTTTAAGTATAAACGATCTCCTTCGGCCTGACAGTGCAGGCAAAGCCACGCCAAACGCATCGGTCGTACGTACAATATCGGCGTGAGTCCTTAGGCCGAACAGGCGTAAATATGTCACTATTTGCGGTAAGATAAGCCAACGAATTTCTGAAAACAGGTTCAACAATGAGCGATTTGAAAGACGCCAGCGATTGGCTGGAACAGCACGAGATAGAATATGTTGAATTGATCGTGCCCGACATGGCTGGGATGCCGCGTGGCAAAGTGCAGCCGGTGTCGGACCTGTCGCCCAAGAAATTTAAGCTGCCGGTCTCCATTTTTGGGCAAACCGTCACGGGCGATTATTATATGCCCGACGACAATGTGGCTGATCGCGACATGGAGATTCGACCTGACCTTGATACCTTGCGAGTGGTGCCCTGGGCGACCAGGCCAACCGCCTCAGTCTTGACCGATTGTTTCGATTTGCAGGGAAAGGCGCTCTGTGAATCGCCACGCTATGTATTGCAAAAGGTATTAGCGCACTATGCAGCCGAGGATTGGCACCCGGTGGTGGCTCCAGAAGTGGAATATTACCTGGCCAAAGCAGATCCGGATGCGCCTGGAGCAGGGCGGGTCTTTGATTCCGAACACGAAGACATCGAGGAGCTGGTGGACCCTTATGGCTTCGACAAGGTGAATGATCTGGGCGAGTTGTTCGAACAACTTACAGAATATTGTGAGATCCAGAATATCAAAATAGGGGCGGTGTCACAGGAACTCGGCCCCGGACAGTTTGAAATTAATTTTGATCATGGCGAACCGCTGAAACTGGCCGATGAAGTGTTTCACTTCAAGCGCACGCTGAAGCGGGTAGCGCAGGCGCATGGGCTGTGTGCCTCTTTTATAGCCAAGCCGGATCCTGAGCAAGCTGGCAGCGCTTTGCATATTCACCAGAGTGTTTACAACGGCAAACAGGAAAATATATTTGCCAATAAAGATGGCGGTAACTCTGCGTTGTTTGAGCATTACCTTGGTGGCCTGCAGGCCTATATGCGTGAGATGCTGCTGATGTTCGCGCCCTATGAAAATTCCTATCGGCGCTTTCTGAGTCATTTCTCGTCACCGATTAACCTGGAATGGGGGATCGACAATCGCACCACTGGCTTGCGGGTGCCAGAGAGTGAAGCCAAGGCGCGGCGGGTTGAAAATCGCCTTCCCGGCAGCGATGTGAATCCTTACCTGGCAATTGCTGGTACCTTGGCTTGCGGTTACCTGGGAATGACCAAGCAATCCCCGGTGCGGGATCCCATTGCTGAATCTGCCTACGATGTGTCTTTTGCTCTCTACCGCCATATCTATGAAGCGATCGACGGTTTCCGCGGCAGCGAAGCGGTTCGCGAGATGTTTGGCGATGAGTTCGTCACCACCTTTTCATCAGTCAAGGAGGTGGAGGCTCGCGAATTTCAACGGCGAGTGCCAGAGTGGGAGCGTGGATTTATGCTCACCACACTTTGATAGGCGTTAAGTGTAGGCGAGGTGGAAGTTAGTCTTCTTCTTTCGAGAGCTGCATATAGCGATTGAGGTGAAAATCGCTATTTCCGAACTGGCTTTCGATGGTGGTTAAGCGTCGAAAGTAGTGACTGATATCCAAATCATCGGTCACCCCGGAGGCGCCATGCAGTTGAATGGCTTCTTGTGCAATCTTTCTTGCAGCAACCCCAACCCGATACTTCGCGCCGGAGATTTCCTTTGCCGCCATGCCATGATTTTCGTCGGCCATGACTACTGCGTATAAAACGGCAGATTTGGCTTGCTCGTATTCAATCAGCATATCCGCCATGCGGTGTTGCAGGGACTGAAAACTGCCCAGTGGCACACCGAACTGCTTACGGGTTTTGCAGTGTTGCAGGGTTTTGTCGTTCAACACGGCCATGGCGCCCAGGGCTTCTGCGCAAAGCGCAAGAGTAGCGATATCTACCGCCGCTTCAATCCCTGGTAAGGCCTCTCCCAACTCACTGATATTGGTGCGGCGATCCACAAACACCGAATCCAGGATGACTTCGGCAGCAGCATGCCCATCGGCATTTTTGTACTTATGCACATGCACGCCCTCCATGCTCTGATCGAGCAAGAACAACGAGATACCGCCGGGAGAATTGTCGCCACCACCGGTGCGGGCGCTGATCAATAACTGGTCGGCGTCGCCGCCATTCAGCACTACGCTTTTGCGGCCGCTGATGTTAAAGCCAACCCGGCGCGGTTCCGCCTTGGTGGCCACCCAGGAAAGATCAAAACGCCCATCGGGTTCGTATAGGCCACTGGCGAAGGTTTGCTCGCCAGACAAAATCTGCGGCAATAATTTGGCCTTGGTGGCTTCACTGCACACCTCGGTGATTAAACTGCCGCTTAAGATCGTGCTGGCCAGGATGGGTTCTACGATCAATCCTCGGCCAATCTCCTCCATCAGGATCATACGGTCAAGTGCGGTACCACCGGTGCCGCCATCGGAGCTGCTGAAAGCAACTTTCAACCAACCCAGCTCAGACATGTGTTGCCAATTACTGGCGCTGAAGCCCTCGCTGGAGGCGATGATTTCTTTGCGTTTGCCCAGATCGCACTCCTTGTCGATAAACTCGGCGATGCTGGCCTTGAGTGCCAATTGAGCCTCGGAAGGGAGGAAGTTCATTCGCCACCTTCCTGAGAGTTCTGTTTAAAACCCAGCACGTCTTTGCAGATAATGTTTTTCTGAATTTCACTACTGCCGCCAAATAAAGAGGCCTTGCGATTATTGAAATAGACTCGTGCAGTATTAATCGTGTCCTCAGGAATAACTTTGTCGGCCACGTATTGTTCAGCTTGCTCGGCATCAAT
This sequence comes from Pseudomonadota bacterium, assembly GCA_039110515.1. Taxonomy (GTDB): domain Bacteria; phylum Pseudomonadota; class Gammaproteobacteria; order Arenicellales; family Arenicellaceae; genus Arenicella. Next base: position 34,840 of record JBCCFY010000015.1, on the reverse strand, counting down.
AAACGGCTGTGCATACAGGCCGGCGAGCTCAACAAACAGTTCATCAATGGATTGCGCAACATCAGTGCCAACAATCTTGAGAATTGATGACTCCGGGCCGGGTGCCGTGCCGTTACGCGTGGCGGTCAGGGTTCGAAACTCGGTGAATTCAAGCGCCGCCAATTCTATTTCGGTTTTTGCTACCTTGGCGGCAAAGTGCGGATCATCGATCAGTTTGCCGTGACCTGTGCGAATCGCTTCGGCGTCTTTTTTGAGTTCCATCATGCGTGTTTTGGACAGTGACACATGAGTCAGGTTGGCACGCTCGTGATTGAGCAATACCTTGGCATAGGTCCAACCCTGGCCTTCTTCGCCAATGCGGTTAGCCATCGGGACTCGCACGTTGTCGAAATGTACTTCGTTCATTTCATGCGCACCATCCATGGTGATGATTGGCGTGACCGTGATGCCTTTACTGTCCATGGGGATTAGCAGAAAGCTGATTGCTTCGCTGTTACGAGTGTCGGCAGCGCCGGTGCGCACCAGGCAAAAAATCCAGTTTGCGTGATGGGCAAAGGTTGTCCAGGTTTTAACTCCGTTGACGATGTAGTCGTCGCCGTCCGCCACTGCCGTGGTCGTGAGAGACGCCAGGTCTGACCCTGCTTCGGGCTCAGAATATCCCTGGCACCACCAATCGTCACTGGATAAGATCCCGGGTAAAAATCGCTGCTTTTGTTCTTCGGTCCCGTAGGTGTAGATCACCGGACCCACCATATTAAGGCCAAAAGGGATGATTTCGGGGGCGCCAGCCAGGGCATTCTGTTCAGCCCAGATGTGTTTCTGAATCGCGCTCCACTCGGTGCCGCCATACTCGTAAGGCCAATCGATAGCGGCCCAGCCTTGTTCGTAGAGAATCTTTTGCCAGCGGACATAGTCTTCCTTGTCGAGCTGCTCACCATGTAACACCTTTTGCTGCAGATCTGCGGGCAGGTTCTCTGCCAGAAATGCCTCGACCTCTGCTGCAAAGGCTTTCTCTTCGACCGTCAGGTTAATTTTCATAATGGTGTCTTGAGTAACTTTTCCAAAGCCGGGGAGTCTGTTTGCTCAAGACCAAGGCTTAAGTCAAAAGGCCGCTTCACATCTGGTTTATATCGTTTCGGTGAATGAGTATAACGCAGGAGCTGATTCGGCTAAAAACTATTTTCCCATTTATGCTGGCCGTCATCCGAGGGATTTGGGGCGACCCGGAATACCACAGTTTGCTGGGGTCAACAGTGCTTCTCGCCGGACCCAGTTTTACTTATTAAAAGACCGGGTTTTTACCAGTATCGGTCAACCGCAACTGTCGCGTCATGGCGTTGCAGTCGGTGGGCGGATAGTCGCAATCCAGCCATTTTGGAGTTTATATTGACAATAAGTTCATTAATAAAAAGATATGTAAAACAAGGATATAAGCATCACAAAGTTTGTTTTATCGTAATTTACTGCTTATATAGTTCTTTATATTTATTTTTATTATAAATACTGTATAATAATAAGTGATGTAAGCTCCTGATTGATTTTTCCTCCTGGCCCGGGCCGGTCTTCTCCTCCTCTAATATATTCAGGTCCGGGCCAACCTTTCTCCGACTGTCATAGGGTATGCTTGAATGACCGCAAGACTGGTTCATTGACTTAACAACTTCGATAAGTGAAACGCATGAGCTATTTTAAAAACAGACTAGTACCCAGATCGCTTGCCGCGTTTGTCATGCTTTTTGTCACCATGTCGGGCGCGGGATTTGCGCATGCAGACAATGAACAAGTATCAGCAACTCTGGATAACGAGGCTGCCAATGGCAAACGTCTGTTCGATACACACTGTCTCGCCTGTCACACCGGGGCGCTGCCCGAGGCCCCGCAACTGGCTGCCTTGCAAATTTATTCGCCCGAACGCATTGTGACTGCACTGAATTCAGGGGTGATGAGTACCCAGGCCCTGATGCTCTCCAGTCGGGAGCAGCATGAGGTTGCCTACTATCTTACCGGCAAAAAAGTCGCTGAGAAGAAGTCGGCTGAGCCAGAATTTTTGTGTAGCGATCCAACGCAGCCAGCCGGAAAGAGTTCAGATCCAGCCGGGGATTTACTGTGGGGCTGGACCGGTTGGGGCGGCACTGCCGGCAACCAACGCTTCCAATCACAGGAAACCACGATCACCGCGGCTACGGCGCCAGACTTGAAATTGAAATGGGCCTTTGGCTTTGCGGACACCACCCGGGTTCGTGCCCAGCCAACGGTGCATGCGGGCCGTGTTTATATTGGCAGCCAGGCTGGCACTGTCTACGCCCTGGATTCCGAATCAGGTTGCGTGCACTGGCAGTTCCAGGCCGCGGCAGAGGTACGTGGCGCGGTAAAACTCCTTTCCCATGCCGCCTCCGACAAGCAGGTGATCTTGTTTGGTGATTTCAAGGCCAACGCCTATGCGCTGGATGCAGAATCCGGCGAGCTGCTCTGGCAGCAGAAAGTTCATGATCATCCCCTGGCAACCATCACCGGCTCCGTTGCCGCAGACCAGGATCACGTGTACGTGCCGGTTTCCTCATCAGAAGTGGTGCCTGCCGCCCAGGAAGGTTACGAGTGCTGTTCATTTCGAGGTGCCGTGGTTGCCGTTAACATCAGCACGGGTGACATCGCTTGGCGTTACTACACCACACCAGCACCACAACCCACTGGCAAGAGTTCGGTGGGTACCAATCAATTTGGCCCATCCGGGGCACCGGTCTGGTCCAGCCCGACGGTCGATGGGAAACGTGATGTGGTCTACATCACCACCGGGCAAAACTACTCCTCGCCCGCAACCGGCACCAGCGATGCTGTGATTGCCCTGGGCCGTAAGGATGGAAAACCTGGCTGGATATCCCAAGTATGGGCCAACGATGCCTGGAATGGTGCCTGCTCGCGCAAAACCGCCAATTGCCCGAAAGAAGATGGCCCGGACTTTGATATCGGCGCGTCTGCTATGTTAAGCAAAACCAGTGATGGAAAAGAACTGCTGTTAGTTGGGCAGAAGTCGGGGCTGGTGTATGCCATGGATCCGGATGCCCAGGGCAAAATAATCTGGCAACAACGTGTTGGTAGTGGCGGCACCATGGGTGGTGTGCACTGGGGCATGAGCACCGATGGCGAGCGCCTGTATGTGGGTATTTCCGACCTGCCAACCCGCAACCCTTATGCAGAGGGTGATCCGCAACCTGGCCTGCATGCGCTGGATCCGCGAAACGGCGAGATCATCTGGCGCAAGCTCATTGAAAACAGCTGTCCCAAGGGATTAAAGTTTCTCTGCTTTCCCGGCATCTCTGCAGCGGTCAGCAGCAGCCCAGGGGTGGTGTTTGCGGGCGGTCTGGATGGCATGCTACGCGCATTCGATGCAACTGATGGCAAGGTGCTCTGGGAACATTTAACCCGTCGTGACTACGAGACCGTCAACGGTATTGCTGGCAATGGTGGCGCCATTGAAGCAGCAGGGCCGGTCATAGCAGATGGTCAGCTTTATGTCACCTCAGGCTACGATAAATGGGGCGAGCTGCCTGGCAATGTATTACTGGTTTTCGCTCCAGAAGAAAGTACCGAAAACACAGAAGAAACCCAATCGTCCGCCGCAACGGAGTAACTACCATGCCTAGATTAACCACTGTTTTTGTTCTGATTCTCGCCGTTTTCACGATATCGCAGAGTGCGGCACGTGAACTGAACCCCAAGGCCAGCATTGCAGACACTACTGCAGGCGTACTTGGCATTAATCACATTGGTCTGTCGGTCAAAGATTTAGATAAGGCGTTGGCGTTTTACCAGCAGGCGTCGGGTTTTGAGCTCGTCCGCAGAGAGAAAGTGGCTAACAATCCAGCAGCCGACAAGTTATATGCGCATGACGGGGTGGCCTACGAGGTCGCGGTGCTCAAGGCCCCGAATATGCTGTTTGAGCTGACTGAGTTCAGCCACAATGCTGATGCGACAAGCAAACGCATGCCGGCACAAGGTCCGGGCATGACCCACACCTGTTTTCAATCACCCATGGAAGAGTCTGGCTTCGATAAATTTGTCAAAGTCGGTGCAGACGTCCTGTCGCGCTATGACCAACCGGTAGACCTGGGTGGATATGGCGTGACCTACGCATATGCCTATGACCCAGAAGGAAATATGATTGAGCTTGAGCAGCTCGATGGAGAGCTACTCAAGCGTGCAGGTTACGATATGTCCTGGCAGGAACTGGATGAAAGCCTGTGGATGTCGCAGGTCGCTTTGGCAACCCATGACATTGATGCGCTGATGGGCTTTTATGAAAAAATTCTTGGTTTCGAGCCCTATCGACGTGCGGAGCTAGCGGATAATGAACGCGCAGACGAGATAGCAGATGTTGATAATTTGCACATTTTGGGCGGTTGGTTCCGTATGAATAAAACATCAAAAGTGATTGAAATCTGGCAGTACATCAACCCGATAACGGAAGAATTCACCAGCACCCGCAAGTCCAGCGATTTGGGCTATTCTTTTTCGATCGAGGTTGACGATATACAGCAGGAGTACCAGCGCATGAGCAAGCTGGGCGTGGAGTTTGACAGTGAGCCAGTCGAGCTGGGCGATTTCTGGCAAGTGTATGGCCGCGACCTGGATGGCAATGTCTTCTCATTACGCCAATTGGGCGCCGAGGCAGACTCGCGATTTTCAGTTAGGGAAATGGATCAGCTGAAAATAGCTGAAAAGTAGCTTAGTTAATGCTGGCCGGAGTAGCTGGAGAGCAGTTCGCTTTCCGGCGCACTGTCGACCGGAAGACCTACGTATCCTGGAGTGACTGCTTACGTAGATGCTTGAGGGAAATATCGTATTTTTTCTGGATGGCTTCTATGCTGCCGATGATCATGGTGACCGTGATGTCCTCAATGGTCTGGATATCCGTGTCATGATGGATTAAGTACTGGCCAGCGGCAGCGGGCAGACCATAGGAAATGTCCACCACCGGTACTGCGATCTCCATATCGATGCCAAAATTCGCGCTGAGTATTTCAGCTAAATATTCAACAGCACCATCGCGTGCGTACTTGGTGGGATCCGAGTAGTTGGTCACTGCGGGTTCGGCCATCAGGCGTTCCAACAGTAAGCCGTGTTCCTTGATGTAGGACAAATAAACATTGGTCACGCGCCGAATCAATTGCTCTAAGGTGTCAGCGGATTCCGCTGCTTCGAACTGCAGCTTGCGCAGATAACGGAATTCGCGATTAAGCAATTCATGCATCAATCCGGTAACACTGGGGTAGTAGTTGTACACCAGGGCCTTGCTGATACCAGCACGTTTACCCAGCCTTTCCATGCTCACGGCAGACACACCCTCATCAGCGATCAGCTGGGCGGCATGATCGAGAATCATCGCTTTCCGGGCCTCAGGTGATAACCGGGTACGCGTTTTCTTGGCGGGTTCAGCTTGTTTCATAGCAGTGCCGTTATTCTATTTGAATTAGAGGCGGAATGTAACAAGGAACACCAAATAGCGATATGCTAGGGCGCGTCTCTTTGTGCTGTGGGTGTTGCTGTCGCCGCTTGCTGCAACTTTTTTAGGCGCTTCGTCATCTTCTGATCAGGTACTGAAAAATAATGACTACAACCATTTCTAAACAATTCGAGCCAACACTATGAACTCTACGAACCAAAAACAACACGCTTTAGTGCCGCCGCACAGTTCAGCAGGCATCAACCTGGGCCTGCTGCTTGGTGGGCTGATGGTGATTGGCCTGTTATTGAAAAATTCAGTCCTCGCAGCCGAAGCTGACGCAGATAAAGTAGTGAGTTCTGGAGCGGCGACATTTGCTGTAGAAACCGTGGCCGACGGATATACGGTTCCTTGGGCAATGGCGTTTCTCTCCGATAGTGAAGCGGTGGTGGGTGAACGAGAGGCCGGCCAGCTGAGCAGGCTCAATGTGGTTACCGGCGAGAAAACCATAATCTCCGGATTGCCGGACATGCTGAGGTCCAAGAAGATCAGTGCTGGTCTACACGATATTAAACTAGATGAAAATTTTGCTGAAAATGGTTGGCTGTATCTCGCCTACACGGTGGGAACCGAGCAAGCCAATGGCCTAGTGGTAGACCGGGTGACATTGGTTGAAAATAGCGTCACAGAAGCAAAGCGACTGTTCGCCGCGCAACCACTGCTCGACAGCAAATGGCATTTTGGTGGTCGCCTGGTGCTGCACGATGGATATCTCTACATCTCTGTGGGTGACGGCTATAAGCACGCTGATTCTGCACAAGACCTGGGCACGCATCTCGGTAAGGTGATGCGCGTAAGGCAGGACGGCAGCGTGCCAGAAGACAATCCATTTATTAGCACCGAAGGTGCGTTACCCGAAATCTGGTCCTATGGGATTCGCAACCCCCAGGGGATGGCGCTGAGCCCGTTTACTGAAGAAGTCTGGATAAGCGAGCATGGGCCCCAGGGTGGTGATGAAATCAATATTGTTCGCGCTGGTAAAAATTACGGCTGGCCAGTTATCACCTATGGTGAGGAATACGGCGGTGGAGCAATTGGCGAGGGCATCACGCATCAAGCTGGATTGGAACAACCCGTGTACTACTATCGTCCATCGATTGCCCCCAGTGGCTTGAGTTTCTATTCGGGAGGCAAGTTTCCGGGCTGGCGATTAAGCCTGTTCACTGGCGCCCTGGCGCTTACGCATATCAATCGACTGGTATTGCACAAAGACCAGGTAATTCATGAAGAACGGTTGCTGGATGAGGGTGATATGCGGGTGCGTTTCGTTCAGGAAGGCAAGGATGGCTTGCTCTATTTCGGAGCAGACGATGGCAAGATTCGACGCCTGGTGCCCGCTGAGAAGCCAGCTAAGACAGAGACGGAATAACGCACCAGGGTTCTGATCTGACGCATTCAGGATCAACCATAAATAAAAAACAATCAAGATTGTTTATTTTATACAGCATTGCCTGATATGATTGGCCAATGAACAGACTCGGACAATTTTCCAGGTCTGCGAGCATTTGCAATCTCATCGAGTATTAAGGCATGGCTAAAAGAGTAGATGTTTACCTGGTTTGTGGCGGCAACTACCACGATTTTGATTTTGCGCGCCTGGAAATACTCAAACTGCTAGCAGAGATACCCGATATCCGGGTCAAGGTGGCAGAAAATTACGCCGATACCGCGGCGATCGAAGCGGCTGATTTCCTGATTACCTACACCTGTGATATCGGCCCGGAGCCAGAGCAACAGCAGGCACTGAAACGCTTCCTGGAAAGTGGCAAGCGCTGGTATGCGCTGCATGGCACGAGTTCCTTGATTGAATGGTTGTCGAGGGACCCCCTCAAGATCGGCGCCCCCAAAACTCACCCCTTGTTTATGCAAATGCTGGGCAACCAGTTCCTGGCGCACCCGCCTATCGCGGAATACCGTGTTGAGGTGTCGGACGCCGAACATGCGCTGGTGTCTGGTATCGAGCCCTTTGATACCACTGACGAGCTCTACTTGATGGAGTATCACGGCGCTATTCAACCTCTGCTGCACACGCACTACTCGGGGCATCTACCAGAGTTCGAAGAAGGGGATTGGCGCGAGCGTGATGACAAACACATGGTTATGTACCTGCATGAATTCGGGGCGGGTGAAGTGCTTTACCTGACCTTGGGACATTGCCGCAGTACCCACGATATGCAGCCGTTAATGGACACCTGGCCGAGCATTGATCGGTGCAGTTGGGAGTTGCCGGTCTATTATGACCTGTTGCGCCGCGGTATTCGTTGGGGTGCTCGCCTAGATGAATTCCAGGACCCACCAAATGACTAAGTCACTACTTGATAAGCGTGCCATGGTGCTCGGTGTCTCGAGCGAGCACGGCATGGGTTATGCAATTGCCCGGCAGATGATCGGCGCAGGCGCATCAGTGATGATTGCCGGGCGAGATTTGGAAAAAACGCGACCGCTGGCGGATTCTCTTGGTGCGGAAGCCGCTTGTTGTGATATCCGTGAATCGGACCAATTGCAATCCCTGGCAGATTCAGCCATCAATGGACTGGGTGGTTTGGATATTGCAGTAAATTGCACCGGGGTGCCTGCGCCTTCGAGTATCGCCAGGGCTTCTGAGCAGGAAGTTCGTACTGCCGCCGAGGTCATGCTGCTCGGCACATTTTTCTTTTTGCAGAAAATGGCCGCCGCGATCGGGGAAAACGGCTCCATCATCACCCTGTCTTCGATTACTGCCAGCAAGGCGATGACGGGTAATGCCGCCTACACCAGTGCCAAAGCGGGCGCCGACCACCTGGTAAGATCAGCGGCCGTCGAGTTTGGGCCGAAACAAATTAGAGTTAACTCCGTTTCACCTGGGTTTACCGACGACACACCAATGACGCGCGAGTTTTTGCAGGTGCCCGGCATGCGGGAAACCTTTGAGAAGGAGATACCGTTGGGACGATTGAATACGCCGCGAGATGTTGCTAATACGGTCTGCTGGCTGTGCGGCGACGAGGCATTCCTGACCGGTCAAAACTTGCAGGTAAATGGTGGCAATGATCTGTTGCGAATGCCCACTTCAGGTGAATTGGCAGCGCTGTATAAACGAGACTAACTAAGACAAGCGGATTTCACAGTATAAATAGCTTGCTGCGATTTAGCGTGTTTCAACCAGGTTGGTGGAAATACAACTGAACACGATTTGATCATGCTGATTCAACAACTGGTAGCGATACTTCACCACACCGCGACTTGGGTCCGAATCCGACAGGCGCTTTTCCAGGCATTCCGCCGTGGCACGTAACTCGTCATCGGCCTTAACCGCCACCGGCCAGCGAACATCGTCCCAGGCAATGCCGCAGATCCAGGCAATATCATGGGCGATTTGATGGTCAATTTGTCGCCACAACACCATGGTGTATTGGCCCGAGGCGATCACTTCGCCAAAGCGCGATGACTGTGCCGCTTCTTCGTCGGCATGGAAATATTGCGGATCGTATTCTGCCGCAAAGGCCAGCATTTGGTCCTTGTTGACCCGCTGGGCTTGGGATGTTTCCAGCTTGCCAATCTGCAGGTCTTCGTAATAGCGCTTGGTGGTTGTCATATCGCTTGTTTACCGTGAGATGTTAAGAAAAACAAGCGTGGATGTTTATCAGGCGCTTGTGTATGCTTTTTTTGCCGGCGATCTTTCGCCCTCGACACTATGAAAAAAATATTAGCAGGTATCAGGATACTGGACTTTAGCCGTTACGTGGCCGGGCCTTATTGTGCCACTTTGCTCGGCTTTCTGGGCGCTGAAGTTATCCGCGTTGAGCGACCGGGCGGTGGCGATGACCGGGATATTGCCCCCGTTGCAGAAGATGGCACTGGCAGCGTGTTTCTGCAAACCGGCTGTAACAAGAAAAGCCTGTGTTTGAAACTCGGCAAGCCAGAATCCAAACCTATTGTGGATCGCCTGATTCAAACCGCAGATGTGGTGGTTTGCAATTTCCCACCGCCGGCGCAACAAAAGTTGGGCTTTGATTATGCCAGCCTTAAGCAGCTCAAGGACGACATTATTCTTGCCAATGTGACGGCCTTTGGTACCACTGGACCACTCGCCAACCAGGGCGGTTTCGACGGCGTTGCCCAGGCATTGTCGGGCGCGATGCTGATGACGGGCAGAGACGGCGAGCCGGTTAAGTCTGCCGCGCCTTATGCAGACTATTCGTCTGCTGTAATGCTCGCCTTCGGCGTACTGGCGGCCCTCAGAGAACGCGATCAAAGTGGTCAGGGCCAGGAAGTCTCTGCGTCATTGCTGGGTACCGCCTTGGCGGTTTTCAATTCTCACCTGGTTGAACAATCGGCACTGGGGCTAAACCGCGAGGGGACTGGCAACCGGGTGCAAACCTCCGGCCCATCCGATGTGTTTGCCACGACTGATGGCCACATATTGGTTCATTGCCCCGGCAATGCAATCTTCAAGCGTTGGACTGAGTTGATTGGCAAACCCGAATGGCAAGATGATCCGCGTTTTGCCACAGATCAATTGCGCGGCGACCACCGCGATATTCTCTGCGAGCCGATGGCGCATTGGTGTGCGCAACGCAGCAGTGAAGAATCCTTGCACGATCTGGCCGCGGCGGGCGTGCCTGCTGGGCCAGTACTTTCAATGCAGGAAACACTGGCGCACCCACAAGTGGCGGCCCTGGGCGCGCTAAGCGAGGTGAGCTATCCCGGTGCGCCGACTGCGCAAGTGGCAGACTTGCCGCTGCAATTTTCGCATAGCGAAACCGGCATTGAACAACGCCCTCCTACCGTGGGCGAACACACGCAGGCCTGTCTCAGCGAGCTGGGTTTTTCCGACGCTGAAATCGCCGAATTTGCCCAACAACAAATTATTGCCTGAACTTCTGGCCTTCCGAATTTCTGAATTCCGCCGCTGCTACTGAATGGTTAGGCAGTTGTCGAGCAGAACCTCAGTGCCATTCACAAAGCGCGACTCATCACTGGCCAGGAACACCACCAGGTTGGCCACATCCTCAGGGCTGCCAATACCAACCGGGTCAACCGCATCCGGATCTGGCTCGATACCGATCTCCTTATTGGCCTGGGCGATCATCGGTGTATCAATCGAGCTTGGATGCACCGAATTGCAGCGGATATTGTAACCGTGCATCTGGCAATGCACAGCGATCGATTTGGTCATGGCGCGCACCGCGCCCTTGGCCGCGGTATAGGCAAAAAACACCGGGTAGCCCAGGTGAGATGCCACCGATGACATGTTGATAATCGACCCACCACCTGATTTATTCATCAGGGGAATCGCCGCCTTGCAGCCCATAAAGACGCTTTCGCTCATGACATTATTGGCCAGGCGGAACTGTTCCAGCGTGGTGTCTTCGGGTGACGCAACAATCACAATGCCGGCATTATTGACCAGTATATTCAGGCCACCGAACTCTTCCTCGATTACCTGCATTATTTCTTTCCAACGCCCCTCGTCGCCAACATCCTGTTGATAAAACGCTGTTTTTGCGCCGGTTTTTGCCGCCACGTCGTCTGCGATAGACTGTCCGCTTTCGTCGATATCAGTTAATACGACGGCCGCACCGGCAGCACCCAGTGCATAGGCATCAGCCTTGCCCAGACCTGATGCAGCGCCCGTTACCAGGGCGACTTTTCCGCTTAAATCAGAAGCCATTTTTTGTTCTCCGCTAAATTGAGTTGTCGAAAATAATTTTTATCATGATATTCTTGCCGCAACATTTACAGCAACCGGCGTGTGCGGCAAACTGCAGATCACTTTGCATCGCGTGTTATATAAATTAACAAAATGACGGCAAAAAAGAATCCTATTGGACCTGGTCAAGAAGGCTGGCAGGCTCATAAAAGCCAGAGTACCAAGCAACAAATTCTCGATGCAGCGGTGCATTGCATCGTCGAGCTTGGTTATGCCAATACCACTGCGCAGAAGATTTCTGAACGTGCCAAACTGTCGCGCGGTGCAACCCTGCATCACTTCAAAGCCAAGAGCGATATTGTTGCTGCCACGGTCGATTACCTCTACGAAAAACGCAAACGTGCGTTCCAGAATTCTGCGCGGGAGTTGCCCTCCAATGCGGACCGGGTGAAGGTCGCGGTAAAGTCCTACTGGGAGCACGCCAACCACCCTTTGTTCGTGGCTTTTTTCGAGTTGTCGGTGGCGGCCAGGCATGACGAGCAGTTGCGCAAGATACTGGTACCGGCACAGAAAAAATTTGATGAAGAATGGTATGCCATGGCGCTGGAAATCTTCCCCGAATGGAAGGGTGATGCCAGTGCCTTCAAGTTCGCCCTGGAACTGAGCCAAACCTTGATGGAAGGGATTGCGATCAGTCACCTGATGCACCCGCGCAGCGATAACAAGGAAAACCTGCTGCAATTCCTGGAAGAACAAATTCGTAATTTGCTACCGGCATCCTAAACGAGCTCTGTGATGCGTACCCGAAACGCTTAGTCGGCCAGGCCCCAGGCAATCAGGACATTGCCGGGCATATGAAAATACAGACCGTAGCCTGAATTGGCATACAGCATATCGCGATAGGCGATCGGTGCTGTGCCGCCACCAAACGATCCACCCGAGGCAGTGCGACCCGCAACACTGGTGAATTCCGCGTTGGTGTCGACTTCCCATAATATTTCGCCCTTCTCACGGGAATAGGCGCGCAGGTAACCATCCATATGGCCGGCCAGAACAGCACCGTCGATAGACGTGACCGCAGCAGAAATGCCTGGATCACAATCGGCCTTGTCCCCGCAGGTGTTGGGAGCAGGGTGGCTCCAGATTAACTTGCCGCTATGCGCGTTCACGGCATAGATGCCGGGACGGGCATCTTCCAGCGACAGCGAGGCATCGGTGTAATCAGAGATCGGCACATAAACGGTGTCGCCATCGGCCGCCATGCCAAAATGCATTCCGCCCTGGTTGCCGCCGCGACCAATTTTATTACGCCACATCAATTTGCCATCGATCGGTGAGATGCCAAAGACTTCGCCTGACTTCTGTCCGGCAACCAAGATTGGTTTGTCGCTGCCAGCCGTTACCAGGATGGGTGGTGCGCCAAAGTCCACATCGGGCCCATTTTCTTCCGGGCAATTGGTTTTATTGGCGATGAATTCCATGCAGGCAACGTTCCACGCGTCGCGCGCGGTGGTTTGTTGTACCCAGTTGATTTCCTGCTTATCGATGTTCAGCGCGATGATTGCATCGCTATTGCCTTCGGCCGGCGAGGAGTAATTTTCCCCGGTTCCGAAGTACAGCCGTCGATTGTCGATATCGAGGGTGGGTGAGTTCCACACCGGTGCGCCTGAAGGAGCCAGGATGCTGACACCCACATTATTTTTGGCGACTTCAACTGGCGCCTCTGGGATGGTGTGAATCTTTTTAACCTCGCTGCCATCGTTGGCATCCAGGATGGCGATCGCACCACGGAAAGAGCAACAGGGGTATTGCGGGTCGGCGGCCGGAACCACTTCTAATGACGATACGGCCTGGTAAATTCGACCTTCAAAGTATACGGGTTGTGCAGTCAAAGTAGCATTTGGGTGTTCATCGACTTTGACCTTCCAGAGCAATTCCCCGGTGGTCAAATCAACCGCGTGCGCGTTGGCAATCACATCGGAGAAATAGCCAATTGCGCGTTGTTTATCGGCTGGCTTGGCGGACCAGTTGGGTATGGTGATCCCGGTGCGTACTTCAGCCCCCGCCTCATAGACCCACCGCACACAGCCCGTTTCCTGGTCGAGCGCATAGACGGTTCCAGTTTGGCTGCCAACATGCACCGCACCGCCGGCAATGCTTGGGTGCGATCGAGCGCGTGCCGAAAGCGGGTAATCAAACACCCATTTAACCTCCAACTTGCCGATATTGTCAGCATTAATTGACGTGACCGAGGCGGGGACATGGCGCGTATTGTGCGCATCGATGCCCCAGCCACTGGCTACCGGTGCTTGGGTAAAGTCAAAGTCCTTGTTGTCGTCAGCACAGAGAGCCAACGCCGGTTTTTCAGTTTGTACCTCGCCCACCAGGTATTCGACTATCTGCTGCTTTTGTTCGGCGCTCAAGCCCTGGCTTTGCTGTTGCATGATGCCATCGGTCAGGGTGAATAACATGGCGTTGGGGGACATCAGTTCGAGAATGTTGCGCGCCGGTGCCCGTGCCATACCGGATGCGTGGCAGTTCGCACAGCGTTCCTGGTAGATTTTCGCCCCCGGGTGTTCATCGCCGCCCCCAGCCGCGCCCTGCAACTGCGCTTTAATGTCCGGATCATCCAGATCGCCGCCGTTTTCATTGGCCGCTTGCACTGTCGGCAGACCTAAAAGCAAGCTCAAAAGAACCAGTAGGAAAAGACCCGCAAATGTCAGGTCGACTCGCTTGAAAGGCCGATAGTTACTGGCTTTGGCGGTAGATAAGCACTTTGGGTCAATATCTGCAGGCATTGGCTCGCTCCGGTAGCTAGTGAAATTCATTCTTATAAAAAAACAATCATGCTTGACTTTTATCATGAAATCAATAAACATTAAACGATAAAAACCACGACTGTGACACGAGGAGAACAAAGATGAGTTTAAAGTCAGGTATTCATAAGTTACTAAAACAGAGCTTTTTTGGGGCGCTGAAGCTGACCATGGTAGTGGTCCTGGCTGCTCCACAAATAGCGCAGGCACAACTGGAAGAAATCATTGTTACTGCAACCCGACGTGCAGCAACGGATATTCAAACCACGCCGGTATCAGTAAGTGCGGTCACCGAGGAAGACCTGAATAAGCTGTTCGCTCAGGATATTGGCGAGATCGCTACCTATGTGCCGAACTTTTCGGCGGCAACGGTAACCGGTTTTAACGCCGCTTCCTTTGCCATGCGCGGTGCAGCGGAAACCGACATCATCGTGTACTTCGATCCGAAGGTAGGCGTGATTGTGGATGATTTTGTTATTCCACACGTACAAACCCAATTATTGGAGCCCTTTGATATCGAGGCGGTGGAAGTATTGCGCGGCCCGCAGGGTACCCTGTTCGGAAAAAACACCACCGCTGGTGCTTTGGTCGTGCGTACCAAGCGACCACACTTTGAAGGATCCGAATCCGAGGCGGCCATTTCCTTCGGTTCATTCAGCGAAGTCAAAGCGAAATTCGCTACCAATCAGCCGCTGAGTGATAACCTGGCCTTCCGTTTTGCTGGTATTTATCAAAACAACGATGGTTACTATCGCAATGGCAAGGTCGATAATCCGCTGGATGTATTCGGAGCAGGCATCGGTGATGCCGGTGCCTCAGATGGTTCTCCGGTAGCCGGTGACGGCAGCCGCATCGGCGGCAAAGACGTGTTTGCCGGTCGTGCCAAGTTGTTGTGGAAAGCGTCCGACGTCACCCAGATCAACACGCAAATCGAAGTCATTCGTGATCGCAGTGATGCCGTGCCCGTGGTCAATGTGACCCCCGATGGTGCTGGTCAGTTGGCCACCCTGTTTGGTTTCCCAGGTGTGCCGGATGGTGCTGACCCGCTTAACTTTGCCGGAATCCATGGCAGTGACATCGTCAACCTGGACGAAGGTCAAAAGGTTGACGTCTTCGGCGCTTATGTGAATTTTGAGCATGAGATGGATAACCACACGCTCTATGGACTGGTTGGCTATCGTGATCAGGAATCGCGTTTGCCAAACGAGTACCTCGGTACTGCCTATGAGAGCTTTTTCGCCGCCACTCGCGATGACAACCGGAAAACATTCCAGGCTGAAGCACGTATCGCTTCAAACTCCGACGGTGCTTTTAACTACGTTGCTG
Organism: Pseudomonadota bacterium; assembly: GCA_039110515.1. Taxonomy (GTDB): domain Bacteria; phylum Pseudomonadota; class Gammaproteobacteria; order Arenicellales; family Arenicellaceae; genus Arenicella. Next base: position 19,566 of record JBCCFY010000015.1, on the reverse strand, counting down.
GTTTGTTCTATCAGACCAATGACGTGGACTTCTGCGTACTTCAGCAACTGGGTTTGACCGAGTTCTTCGGTTCAGCCAACCCGGGTGTGCTGGATAACAACACCCCGCTGTTGTTATGCAACCGTCAGGATGCTGAGTCACTGGCTGGTTTTATTGACTTCACCTATGACGTCAATGACAAGTTCCAACTGGGTGCCGGTATTCGTCTGACTAACGAAGAAAAAGACTATACCGCCCGTGCTGGGCTGCCAATCGGCTTTATCTTCCCAGGCGGTTTGGGCAGCATTAGCGAGCCACTGGCTGGTGCAGATTTCAGCCAGGGTGCGGCCTTTGTACAACGCGATGATGAGTCCTGGACTGAGCCAACCTGGCGTCTGACGGGCTCCTACCGCTTCTCAGACGATGTATTCGGCTATGCGACAATTTCACGCGGCTTCAAAAGCGGTGGCTACAATGACCAGGCTGGATCGGGTGGTTTCGATAACTTCCCATTGCAAAGTTATGAGCCAGAGTTTGCGACTAATGTAGAGGTGGGTGTAAAAACCACTCTCGCCGATGGTAAAGTTCGTTTTAACGCCACGGCTTTCTCCGTGAACTATGAAGACTTCCAGCGTAGTACGGTCGTCTCTGTACCCGGCACAGCGTTCCAGGAAACGCGTACATTTAACGCGGCCGATGTCGATGCGACTGGACTGGAAGTTGAGTTGACTGCCTTGTTGAGTGACAACCTGACATTGCGTGCTAACTTGGGACTGCTGGATACCGAGTACAACGAGTTCCTGCTGGACAGAAACCTCGATGGGATTTTGGAGGACTTTTCTGGTCGTGAAGTAGTTCGTTCACCAGACGTAACCTTCGGTCTTGATCTAACCTATCTGCAAACGCTGGGTAGTGGTTCAAACGTGCGTTGGAACCTGAACTACAACCACGAAGACGAAAACACCTATTACTACAACGATGATATTGGATCGGAATTCGACACCATCCTGGAAGCGCGCGATATTGTGAATGCGAGCGTGACCTGGACCGATGCCGATGATCGTTATCATGTATCCGTATACGGTAAAAACATTACCGACGATCGCTATAAAACCGCTGCGCAGGCAGTAGGTGCGCTGTGGACCTTTGCTAACTATGGCCCACCCGACACCTATGGTGTTGAGTTTGGTGCGCGCTTCTAAGGCGGCGAGTAGCAGAAAGCTCTTGATAGCAGAAAATTTGTTATAGAAAGAGGCACTTTAAGCCTCGTCAAAAAGCGCAAGGATCAACGTATCTCCTGATCCTTGCGCAGATCTAAACGGCCAATATCGACCGAGCCCTACCGGGTATTGTCATGTCGATGTTGGTCGTTTTTTTATTTTGGGTAGTGTGCCTTTAACCAGCGACACCGAGTGCACTTATTGCAGTAACGATCCGAGAAGGTTTGTTGATAAGACCAGATTAATCTGGGCTGAAGGACTCAGATCGGGACTAAAGGTTCTGATTAAGGCTAAAGGCTTTGATTAAAGCTGAGGGCTCTAATTAAAGCTGAGGGCTCTGATTAAGGCTAAAGGCTCCAAATCCTTCTAAGTTAGTAATTCAAGCCCTGGTGTTAACACTAACGGTGGCCGTTCAAATAAGCGTCCAGCTCTACATGGAAGTGGCGCAGGCGTTGCTCCTGTTCGCCCCACAGCGGGCCAGCAAATCCCTTTGAACGAATACCTTGCTGCACGATCGGCAATAGTTCCGAATCCTGGTCCAACACCAGGCCGAGATTAGGTGGCTCGCCCAGGCCGACCCGCTCGATATCAGGTCTGATATCGCCGCTGAGATCGGTGCCTTCCGGTATGCCCATCCAGCCTGGAGCGGAGTAATTCGGGTCATCGGCAGGGCGAAACAGCGTCATGGTGTCATAGTAAAAGCGCTCTGGTTCGGTGGGGTGCGGCATAAAGCGCATCAGGAATGCGCCTTCCGGGTGCAAACCGATCTGCACATTGGGAAAAATGCCAGTCGCCCAGCTATCGGTAAGCTGGCCGTCACACAAGGTGCTGTAGTCAAGGTTAATATTTTCGGCGCGGGCGCGCTTACTGCGCTGCATGGCTTCACGCACTCCAGCAGCGTCGCCTTGGTACACGCTGGGATCAACCCCAGCTTCCGACAACATATACTGCAGTCCTTCATCCACCGACTGTTGATCGTCTACCCTGGGGCTCTTCTGGCCCAAGGGCACAATCATACGGCTGGCGCCATGAGGGTACAGATCATATTGCACGTTAAGATCACCCATCACGGTTTGCGTTTCCGGGTGCACCGCGTGCAGATGGTAACTTTCGTAGAAGGCATCCACGCCAGTTTTCCAGTTGGCAGCCCATTCGCTCACAACATGGCGCACTACATGCATCTCATTCAGTTTGTAGGCTTCCAGGTAACCGGGTGGCAGACCAATGCGTTCGGCCAGGGGTGGCGCTTCAGGGTCCAGGCTGATAAAGATGATGCCGGCCAGCGTCTCACACTTAACGCTGCTCAGTCCGGGACGATCACAGACCACCTCCGGCCGGAAAGTATCCTCGTCGGTTATCTGTTTCAGTTCGCCATTCAAGTGGAACTGCCAGGAATGGAAAGCGCAGGTGAAATTGGCCACCGAGCCGAAATACGTTAACGCCAGGCGATTACCACGGTGCGGACAGACGTTGTAGAAAGCGCGAATGCTTTCGTCCTCCTGCCGCACCACCACGATTTGCTCGTGTTTGATGGTGTAGATCAGGAAGTCTCCGGGTTCCGGGATGTCCGATTCAACACCGGCGATTTGCCAGGCCTTGCTCCACAAATCTCGCCATTCCTGATCGGCAAAATCGCGGCTGTAATAGCGTTCTGCGTCGAAGCGTTCAGTGCCGTTGTCGACATAGGGCACTTTTGATTCCAGTGAGTCCGGTGCCGCGTCAGGGTTGATGACCGCACCAATCTTGTAGTCGTATGCCATGTTTGGAGTACCTGGTTTGTTTGCCCGAATTTTTTACCCGAACTAAGTCCCCGGCGAGCTATTAAAGTGTCATTTAAAGTCTACTTATAGTCTACGTCAAAATAGTCGGGGATACCGCCGGGCCAGGTATCGCCCCATTGATTATTGCCGCCATCCACCGTGAGCACCTCGCCAGTAATAAATTTACCGCTCGGTGCGGCGATATAAGCGACCGCCTGGGCGACATCATAAATATGTCCAAAACTGCGCATCGGGTTGGAATCTTTGAATCGAGCAGCGGCCTGGTAGGGATAAACATTCAAGCCATCGGTAGCAATGGACCCTGGCGATACGCAATTAACGCGAATATTCAGCGGTGCCCATTCCGTGGAGATTGATTTGCTGAGGTATATGACAGCAGCGCGCGCCGCACAAGTATGCGCCACCTGCGGCATGCCGCGTTGCACATTGGCGACGATATTGACGATATTACCGGCAGTGTTGGTGTCGCGCCAATGTCGAGCAGCGGTCTGCATCATGTACCAGGAGCCGTTCAGGTTGGTGTCGATTACGGCATTCCAGCCTTTAACGCTAAAGTCGATGGCGGGCTGGGGAAACTGGCCGCCAGCGTTGTTAACCAGCACGTCAACACGACCATGTTTGGCAACCACCTGGTCGAACAGGGTGCTAACCTGTTGTGGGTCACGAATGGTCATGGTGTGGCAATCGATGTCGATGCCCAATTGTTTGTTAATCGATTCCTGGGTTTGTAATAATCGTTCTTCATTACGCGAGCAGATAACTACCTTTGCGCCAAGTCGAGCAAACATAAATGCCATGCCCTTGCCCATCCCGGAGCCTCCGCCGGACACGATAACTACCTGATCTTTAAACAGATCTTCGCGGTAGACCATTTCCCAGGAGGCAAGTTCCTCATCGGACGGTCCCCAGCTGTAATTTTCATCAGGCACTCGCTGTGCCTTTACATCGTTGAGCATATCAGGGTCTCCATTTCTGAATGGATTTGGCGATTGTTTGGCTGCTCTGTTTTCTCAATACGACCATCAAACCACGGAATAAGATTAGGTTAATACTGCTATTGAAGCATGCTAAAATAAAATAAACAAGCAAGATTGTTTTTTTAATTGAAATATTTTGAAAACGCTAAAAAGGGTGTCTAAACCATGACCGAAATAATTTTGCATCATTTCGACCCGTCACCGTTTGCGGAAACAGTTCGCCTGGCGCTGGGGATAAAAAATCTCTCCTGGCGTTCGGTACAAATCCCCATGATCATGCCGAAACCGTTACTGATGCCGCTGAGCGGTGGCTATCGCAAAACGCCGATTATGCAGATTGGCGCGGAAGTATATTGTGATTCCAATCTCATTCTGCAGGAACTGGATCGGCGCTTTCCAGAACCTGAACTGTATCCGCAACAGTCCCTGGGATTAAGCGCGGCCTTGGCCAGTTGGAGTGATGTGAACTTCTTTCAACCCGGTGCGGCGTTGTCGATGGCGATCAACCAGGATTTACCGGAACCACTGGTGGCCGATCGAAAGGCATTTTTCAAATTTATGGACTTTGACACAATCGCCAATGAGATACCGCATTTACATACTCAGTTCCTGGCGCAGGTCGATCTGCTAGAAGGGCAACTGGCTGCAGGTACTCCCTATCTCACCGGGAATAACCCGAACGTCGTCGACATTCTGGGCTATTTTCCCTTGTGGATGGCGCGGGGTAATTTCCCGCAACTGAACGATCACCTGGCGCAGTTTTCAGGGGTGCAGCAATGGGAGGCGCGCATGCAGCAGATCGGCCATGGTAAACCATCGGAGATGGAGGCAGAAGCCGCGCTGGACCGCGCGCGCCAGGCAAGCCCGGATGGCAGTGAACTGGTGCATGATGATCCCCTCGGTCTTGAAGTTGGGCAAACCGTCAAGGTGACCCCAACTGACTATGGCGAGGTTGCGGTGGCAGGCCAGTTAATGCAGCTAAGTAATCAGAGAGTGGTTATTCAGCGTGAAGATCCTGCCCTGGGGTTGGTAAACAATCATTTTCCGCGAGCAGGCTTTCGCATCGATCCGCTATAGGCTTGCCTTAGGCTCGCCTTAGGTTCGCTCGCCATTGGCTCTAAGTCGGTAGAGCTATTTCCACCATGTCCTGCTCATTGATGCGGGTGGCAAAGGTACGCAACGGTTGTTTGGCCATGCTGCCCTTGGGTTCGCCATTGCGCAGGTCGAACATGACGCCGTGCAAGGGACAAACCAGGAACAATCCACGCACTCGCCCATCATCAAAGGTCGATGCTGCATGCGTACAGAGATTCTCGACGGCGTAGACATCGCCTTTGGCAACACAAATGGCCAAGCCCACATCGCCGACCTTGGCGCAATAGACCGTTTTTTCCGTCAGTTGATCACGCGCGATGACTTCCACGAAATGGGTGATTTCAGCATCGTTATTCATAGCAAATCCGGTTCGATAAATAGTGTGCGATGAATGAAGTATTACCGCTACAGCAGGGTCATTAAAATATAAAACAATCACGAATGTTTGTTTTTATGTCGGGCTATGATAGCATCGTTTACACGCCCATTAGAAACAACCACCACAGGAGAGTGCCATGATAACGTTTTTATCGCGCATGAAAGTGAAGCCTGAGAAAGAGGCGGAGTATTTAAAGTTGGTCGAAGAGCTGACCGCCGAGGTGCATGCTAAAGAGCCCGATACCCTGGCGTACCAATTCTATAAATTGCGCGAGGAGCAATACGGCTACGCCGTGTTTGAGTCATTTACCGACCAGGCCGCTGAAGATCTGCACCTCAACACGGAACATTTTGCGCGCCTGGCACCACCAATGATTGAGTGCCTGGATGGTGAGTATGTACGTGAATATCTTGACGACATTGGCTAATTCACCATGACGGATTCCCTGAAAACAAGCCGTATCCGCGCCACCTCACTGGGCGATATGCTGCTAAGCGCCGCGGACCAGTATCCAGACAGCCTGGCCGTTGTATTACCGGAGGAGCGCATCAGCTATGCACAGCTGGCTGCAGACTCCATGCAGGTGGCTCGCAGTCTGCGCGCTCTGGGCGTGCAGTCTGGCGACCATGTGGGTGTTTACCTGCCGACCTGCTCAGAGTTCCTGGTGGCCATGTTTGGTGCCTCACTGCTAGGCGCGGTTGTGGTATCGGTGAACGCCCGCTATCAGCCACAGGAAATCGCCTACGTGGTTGAGAATGCTGATATCAAGGTTATGTTGAGTTCCAACAAATTTATCGAAAACGTCGATTTGTTGGGACGGATCGCAGAGGCCCTGGGCGCTACTGACACAGACACTGACGGCGGAAAGAACCTGAGCCTGGCGCAGTTCCCGCATTTAAATGCAGTGGTGTCGCTATCCGGAGACGCGGTTCCTGGCACCGTTGACCGTGCTGAATTTGATGCCCTGGCTCAAGAAGTGGATGAGGACGATGTGCACCTGGCACGTCTGCAAATCCGTCTTGGTTCGCCAGCCCTGATGCTTTACACCTCGGGTACCACGGCCAATCCCAAGGGTTGCATGATCAGTCATGAGTCGATGGTGCGCAGTAGTATTGCCCTGGGCAATCGCTATCAGCTCACCCAGCCAGATAAATTCTGGTCGCCTTTACCGATGTTCCATATCGCCGCGATTCTGCCACTGATCGCGATTTTTGATGTGGGTGGAACCTATCTGACGGCAGAGCATTTCGAGCCCGGCGCGGCCTTACGGATGTTGGAAGAGGAGCAGGTCACGGTCACCTATCCTTGCTTCTGGGTCATCATGGGCGACCTGGTTCAACACCCTGATTTTCCCAAGCGTGATCTCAGCAGCATCCGCCTGATGAACGCCAATTTTGCGGTGCAACCCGCGATGGTGGCCGAGAGCATGGAAGCCGCCATGCCAGACACCGTCTACGTTGGCACCTTTGGTATGACTGAAACCGCCGGAACGGTGGCAACCGGGCGCATTGCAGATACGCGGGAGCAGCGATTCACTCGTCTTGGCGAGCCAATGCCTGGCCTGGAAGTAAAAATCATCAACGCCGAGACGGGCGAAGAAGCGCCAACCGGCGAGCAGGGTGAGTGCCTGATCCGAGGGTACAGCACCTTTTTGGAATACTATAAATCGCCTGAAAAAACCGCAGAGGCTTTAGACGACGAAGGCTGGTTTCATTCCGGCGATATTTGCTCGGTAGACGCCGATGGGCAGTTGTTGTTTCATGGCCGTCTGAAAGACATGCTCAAAGTGGGTGGTGAAAATGTTGCTGCGGCTGAGATTGAAGCCTGCCTGCAACAGCACGACGCGGTGCAATTGGCCCAGGTGATTGGCGTGCCCGACCCGCGGTATCAGGAAGTGGCCGCAGCGTTTATAGAATTGAACGAGGGTGCTACTACCGATGAGGCCACCTTGATCGCCCATTGCAAGGAGCGCATGGCCAGTTTCAAGGTGCCACGCTATGTCCGCTTTGTAACTGAGTGGCCAATGTCATCTACCAAGATTCAAAAATTCAAACTGGCCGATTTGCTCGATCTGGACGGGCAGGGCTAGCATTGTTTTACCCAGGTTAACCACATATACAGTGATCAGGAGACAGACATGACAGTATTTATAGCAGTGTTAAAAGTGAAGCCAGAGATGGTAGAACAGTTTGAACAGGCGCAAACCGAGTTAGCTCAATTTGCCCATGACGAAGAACCTGATGCCTATGTCTACGACCTGATCAAGCAGGTGGACGATCCCCTGACTTATGTTTGCTATGCGCGCTTCAAGGACCAGGCGGCCTTTGATTATCACATGTCCGCCGAACCGCATGATCGACTGGTGCCGCCAATCTTGGCCAGCCTGGCGGAAGAAATGCAGCTCACCATGTATGAGCATGTGGCCTAAGTTTCAGGCGAGTATTGAGTAAAGAACGCAAGTAGTAACTGACCGAATCATGGACCAGGCAACCAACGACAATATATTGGACGGCATCGCACGCGAAAGTACTCGCGAAGCCCCACCAGAAGGCTTTCCGCAGCTACCGCTGATACCCTCGGCGCGTTACCTGGACCAGGCATTTTATGAGCTGGAACAAAAACACGTCTGGAAGAAATCCTGGTTGTACGCCCTGCACAAAGATGAGTTACCGGAAAAAGGCAGTTACAAGTTATGGGATCGTGGTGGCTCGCCGATTATCATTGTGCGCAGTGGCGATGACGAGTACCGGGCGTTTTACAATACCTGTTCGCATCGCGGGGCACCGCTGGTGCAAGATAAAAGCGGCCGCAAGCCAAAGCTATTCGTCTGCCCGTATCACGGTTGGAGCTACGATCTGACCGGAAAACTACGTGCCGTGCGTGACCCGCGAGACTTCCCCAACTTCAACAAGGACTGCCATCACCTGTCGACCGTGCGCTGCGAGGCCTTTGGAAACTGGCTGTTTGTCAATGAAGATCCGGATGCCATACCGCTGTTAGAAGAAATCGCGCCATTTGCCGACCACTGGTCCAACCTGGACCTGGGCAATATGGCTCATATCGACAGCTCCAGTTTTGAGATCAAGTGCAACGTCAAGATTTTGCTGGATGCCTTTATGGAGTCCTATCACCTGGCGTCGATCCACAAAGATACGGTAAACCGCTTTCTGAATTACCTGGGAACCTATATCCAGCTGTACCCACGCGGGAACATGCTGATGATAACGCCACAGCGCGATCCCGAATGGCAGGATCCCGGCGCCCGGGACATGCCGACTATTGCCACTGCCAGCGAAGTCCAGCGGGTGCATAACCCGTCGTATCATTTCTTCCCCAACCTGGTGGCACCGGTATCGCATTCCGGCGTGCCGTTTTTATGTTTTTGGCCCAAAGATAAATCCACCATGATTATCGACAGTCACTGGTTTGCACCCCGCGAAGCCAAGGACCACCCTAACTGGCAATCGCGCATCGACAACTGGGAGCGAATCCTCGAGGAAGACACACAGTTCGCGCCAGATATTCAGAAGTCGGTGGAGAGTGGTGGCTTTAAAGGACTAACGCTTTCTTACCAGGAACGCCGCATATACTATTGGCATGAAGAACTGGATCGTCGTATCGGCCCGGACAATATACCCGCGGAATTGCGCATTAAGCCCTTGCTTGATGACTACGTCGAAACCTAGGATCATAGACGTTTACCTACACGAGTCACTCATACTATGAGCGGTATCCAATCCATAGCGTCCTATGTGCCACGCTTCTGCATGCAACGGCAGACGATTGCGGCACAACTTAGCTGGTTTGACCCTGGCTTGAAGAGCCAGGCAATGGGTAGCCGCAGCGTGGCTAATTGGGACGAAGATGCCATCACCATGGCGGTGGCTGCCGGGCGTACTTGTTGTGCGCAAGCGGGGAAAACACCACAGAACCTTGTGTTTGCCACTACCACTGCGCCATTCCTGGACCGATCCAATGCCACCCTAATTGTTGAGGCCTTGTCCTTACCCGCTGAGACCAGTACCGCGGAGAGCTCGGGCAGTCAGCGGGCTGCCAGTTCTGCCTTGTTAAGTGGCTTGCGCGCTGCCACGCCCATGTTGCTTGCCGCATCCGACCGGCGTGGTGCCAAACCCGGCAGCGCCCGTGAATTGAGTTTTGGCGATGCAGCCGCAGCGGTATTGATAGGCGCGGATGACGGCCTGGCACGATTTTTAGGTGGCGCGACCTTGGCCAGTGACTTTGTCGACCACTATCGAACCGCGGAACAGGATACTGACTATGTTTTCGAAGACCGTTGGGTACGTGATGTGGGAAGTACCGGCCTGATACCTCAAACTGTTGCACAAGCGGCGGCTGACGCTGAGCGGAAGGTCGCCGATATTGATCATTTACTCCTGCCGATCGCCGGTCATCATGCCAAGGCTGTGGTCAAGAGCTTGGGTTTGCAGCTCGATGTGCTCGGTAACAATTTGTTTGCCGAACTCGGTGACAGCGGTGTGGGCCATGGATTGTTAATGCTGGATGAATGCCTGCGCGGCGCCAAAGCCGGTGAGCTGGTTTGCCTGGTGGGTTTTGGCCAAGGCTGCGACGCGATGTTGTTTGAAGTGACCAACACTCAACTTACTGACGGAGAGTCGCCATCGTCGCAGGCTGGATCAGCCATGGAACTGGCTGACTATCTGAAGTTACCGGCATTCAGTCGCCAGCTTACCCTGGCCAGTGGTATTCGTGCCGAGGCAGATAAACGCACCTCGATCAGTGCTTTCTACCGTCATCATCACGCAGTCAATGCAATGCAGGGCAGTGTCTGTACGGCCTGTGATACGCCGCATTTCCCGCCGGCTCGGGTCTGCGTGAATTGTCATGCCACCGATCAAATGAGTGACTATCCATTTGCAGACAAGGTGGCCACGGTTAAATCTTTTACCGAGGATTGGCAGACTGCCACTCCATCGCCACCGATGTGCTATGGCAATGTAGAGTTCGAAGGTGGCGGCAATGCCTTTCTTGAATTAAGCGATGTGCCATTGGGCAGCTTGCAGGTGGGCGACCAGCTCGCCATGCAATTTCGAATCAAGGATTTTGACGACAAACGCGGGTTCCGACGTTATTTTTGGAAGCCGGTGCCGATGACGGTTAACACAAGTAATGACGACGGGGCATCCAATGGCTGAAGGTATTTGCGATAAGGTCGCCATCATCGGCATGGGTTGTACCCAGTTCCGTGAGCGCTGGGATGCGTCTTACAGTGATTTGATGATAGAGGCCTACCAGGAAGCCTTGGCCGATGCTGGCATTGATGCTACCGCGATTGAAGCCGCCTGGGTGGGTGTGTTTTTTGATGAACAAAGCCAGGGGAAGTCCGCCTTGCCCATGTCGATGACATTGCGCTTGCCCAATATTCCCGTCAGCCGAGTGGAAAACCTGTGTGCGACTGGCACCGAGTCTTTACGCGGCGCAGTTTACGCAGTCGCCTCCGGTGCGGCAGATATCGCTATGGCCATGGGCGTGGAAAAACTCAAAGATACCGGGTTTGCCGGTTTGCCAGAGCGCACCTACGGCAGTTTCGAAGACCAGCATCTGCCGAATTTTACTGCACCTGGCGCCTATGCTCAGTTGGCCATTGCCTACGCTGCCAAGCATGGCCTGGATATGTCAGATCTAAAACGGGCCATGGCGCATGTGTCCTGGAAAAGTCATCAGAATGGTCACAAGAATCCGCGCGCGCATTTAACCAGCACGCCGACTATTGAACAGATCTTGAACGCACCCATGGTAGCCAATCCTATTGGCGTCTATGATTGCTGCGGTGTCAGCGATGGTGCTGCCTGTGCGATTGTCGCCCGGCCTGAAGTGGCCCGTGCAATGGGTCTGGTGGAGCCAGGTGACCCGTTGGTTATGGTCAAGTCGCTACAGTTAGCCGCCAGCAATGGGGTGGAGATGTCACATGATTCCTGGGACGGTGCCCACACACTGACTACCAGTATCGCTGCGCAACGTGCGTATAAAGAAGCGGGCATCGACGATCCACAAAAAGAGTTGGACATGACCGAGGTGCACGACTGTTTTTCGATCACTGAGCTGGTTCTGATGGAAGATTTAGGCCTGGCCGAAGTGGGCAAGGGTTGGCGCGATGTGCTCGAAGGCCGATTTGATATCGATGGGGATATTCCCTGCCAGGTCGACGGCGGCCTTAAGTGCTTTGGCCATCCGATTGGTGCGTCGGGTCTGCGCATGATGTTCGAAGTCTATTTACAGCTGCTCGGACGAGCAGGGGAACGACAGCTTAATGACCCAGCGCTTGGGCTGACGCACAACCTGGGCGGTATTCCAAATCGCAACGTCGCTGCGATCAGTGTCTTAGGCTTGGACTCCTAGCCTGTTCCTGCAAAAACTTTACTTCGCGCGCTGATTAAAGCGTCGACCCACCACCGCCGCAGCGATATTGGTTTTTTGCACGTCAATGGTGCCGCCCGCCAGTCCCCAGCCGAAACTATCGCGCACGCGCTGTTCCATGCCGTACTCCTTGGCGAAGCCATAGCCGCCCATTACCTGCATGCCATTTACGCAGACACTGCGTACGATTTCATTGGCAAAGCACTTGGCGCTGCTGCTCTCAATGACTGACGGCAGGCCACTGCTGGCATTTTGTACTGCACGATGAATAAGCAAGCGTGAAGCATCGACCTGGATAGACATTTCCGCCAGGCGTAGTTGCACCGCCTGGAAATCAATGATCGGTTTGCCAAACTGGTTGCGCTCCTGCACATATTCGCTGGCTTGTTCCAGCGCACCCTGGGCTAGCCCCATGGACATGGTCGCATTACCGCAACGCTCCAGGTCAAAGGCCTGCATCAACTGTTTGAACCCACCGGCGGGGACGATCTGGTTGGCCTTCGGGATTCGCACATCGTCGAAATACAAATCACAATGGCCGACACCGCGCCAGCCCATTAATTCTTCATGTTTACCAAAGCTGAGTCCTGGTGTGTCTTTTTCTACGTACACCGCGCCAATACCTTTGGCACCTGGTTCATCAGACATGCGGCAGTACACTACGTACCCATCGGCATGACCGCCACCGGATGTCCAACGCTTTTGTCCGCTCAGGACGAGATCATCGCCATCGGCGCGTGCCTTGGTACGTAAATCGGTGAGTGCCGTACCGGCGTCGGGTTCCGACATGCAGATTGCCACCTGGATTTCACCGTTGCAAACCCGAGGTAAGACGCGTTGTCGCAGCTCTTCCGGGGCAAATTTTTCAATCGCCTTGATCGGCCCGACATAGGATTCAAATACCGGGAAGGCAGCCGCAGTGGAAATGCGGGCGAACTGCTCCAGTACAATCAGCGCATCCAGGTCGGAGCGGCCCAAGCCACCGTATTCTTCAGCGATATTGATGCCCAGGAACCCTTGCGCGGCGAGCGCTTCGCGCACCTCACGGCTGGGGGCTACATTGTCTGCCTCGCAGCGATCGGCCACCGCCTGCATGTGGTTATCTGCATAGTGCCTGGCGGCATCGCGAAACTCGCTTTGTTCTTGGCTGAGCTGAAAATCCATGAGATCTCGGAATGTTGGGTTATAGTGTAAAACGCTAATTTATGTTATTTCCAAGAAAAAAACAATCACGATTGTTTGTATTATAGAAAGGCTTTTGTTAGCATTTTACTGAACAGTTCATATGACCCCGTTTGGTGGTCTGCTTTTTAGCGACCAGCATACTAAACATCTACCCAGATAGGAAAAGCTATGGATCTCGGATTACGCGGTAAGCGCGCAATTATCACCGGTGCGACCAAGGGCATCGGACGTAAAATTCTCGAACAATTCGTCGCCGAAGGGTGCACCGTGGCGATCTGTTCACGTTCTATCGAAGATGTGGAAGCCACTATCGAGAACTGCTCCACTCGTAAGACCGAGGTCATCGGTGACGTCTGCGATATCAGCGATAAAGAAGAATACGTCGCCTGGGTAGACAAAATGGTTGAGCAGATGGAAGGCGTGGATATCTTCATCCCGAATGTCAGTGCCGGAGGTGGCATGGACAGTGAACGCAACTGGTGGAAAAATTTTGAGACCGATGTACTGGGAACAGTGCGCGGTTGTGAGGCGGTTCTGCCTCATATGCAGGAAGCGCAAAGCGGAGCGATTACCATGATTGGCACGACTGCTTCTTTGGAGACTTTTGGTGTGCCGCAATCGTTTAATGCCATGAAAGCTTCCATGGTGACCTATGCCAAGCAGTTATCGCAATTTGTCGGTCACGACAATATTCGTGTCAATGTAGTGTCTCCCGGTCCAATTGAGTTTCCTGGTGGTAGCTGGCAAATGCTGCAGGATACTATGCCCAAATGGTATCAAAAGGTGCTGCGCGATCATCCTACACAGCGCCTGGGGACCCCTGAGGAGGTGGCTCGCTGCGTGGCATTTCTGAGTAGCCCGGCAGCGTCCTGGGTGAATGGCACGAACCTAATCGTCGATGGTGGTTTCACCAAACGCGTGCAATTCTAGATCTTGTTTGGGGTTGCATTACCGTGACGGCGAAACAGAAGAAACAAGTTAAACAGCCTCGTCCGCAGTACAAAGAAGTGCGGCGGGTCAGCAAGCCGGCCAAAGCTGGCACCCCGGTAGAGCATGTGCCGCTGCCGGATCTGGGCTACGATCGTATTCCCAAGGAACGCTATACCTCCACTGAGTACATGGAACTCGAGTGGCAGCATATGTGGAGCAAGGTGTGGTTACTGGGCGCCATGGAGCGTGATATAGCCGAACCGGGCGACTACGTCTGTGTTGAAATTGGTCGTGAGTCGGTGATCATCGTGCGCCAGGCACGAGGTGGGGTGAAAGCTTTTTTTAATGTGTGTCCTCACCGCGGCAATCGGCTGGTCGATGAAGGCATGGAAACCGCCGAGACTTTCAAATGCAGTTATCACGGTTGGGAATACGCCCTCAGTGGGCGCTTCAAAAATATTCCCAACCAGGAATTGTTCCCGCAGGGGGCGCCGTGCACGGGGCTTACCGAACTGCCTTGCGAAGTTTGGAACAGCTTCGTATTTTTCAGCCTGGACAAAAAGGTTGAACCTTTTGACGAATTTATTGCGCCCTTAAAAGGTCATTTTGAACCTTATCATTTCGAGCGCATGACGCTGACCCGTGATGTGACCATGGAGTGGGAGTGCAACTGGAAGGCCTCGGTTGATGCGTTTAACGAGACCTATCATGTTGCCGCCACCCACCCACAGCTGAAGTGGTATCTCAATGATATGGATGTGCAAATCGATTGCTATGACAAGCACTCACGCTACCTGGTGCCATTTGGGATGACCAGCCCGCACATCGACCGAATTCCGGACATTCCGCCGCCATTGAAGTTTATGTTAACCGAGGCTGGCCTGGACCCGGCTTCCTATGAAGGCCCGGTGGATAAAATCCGCGATGCGGTTCAACAACATGCACGACAGCATGCGGAACAAGAAGGGCGTGACTATTCTGATTTGAATGATGATCAGCTGACGGACGATTACAACTACCTGTTGTTTCCGAATATCACCTTTAATACGCATGCCGATCACCTGATGCTGTTTCGCCATCGCCCACATGCCACTGACCCCAATAAAATGTATTTCGATACCTGGACGCTGGAGTACATTGTGGATGAAGAAGAATTGCCCGAGTTCCGGCCGCGTCACAAGCACTACAAACCATTTGAAAAATCGCTCGGCATGGTGATCGATCAAGACGGCGCCAATCTGCCCAAGGTACAACAGGGCATGCAGAGTGCTGCCTACCAGGGTTTATGGTTGGGTGACTTGGAGATCCGCATTCGGCACTTTCACAAAACGCTGGACGATTACATCGAGAACAAAAGCGAGTAGCAAGCAGAATAGACTATGAATAAACAGGACCTGGATCGCGTCTATCGGCGCATGAAAACCATCCGCGAGTTTGAGGAGCGTTTGCACCTGGAAATTCAAACCGGTGACATCGCCGGTTTTACCCATTTGTACAGCGGCCAGGAAGCATCAGCAGTCGGGGTGTGTGATGCCCTGACCGTGGATGACACGATCGTTTCCACGCATCGCGGACATGGCCACTGTATTGCCAAAGGCTGTGATCCCCAGGGCATGATGCTGGAAATTTACGGTCGTGCCGATGGCCTGTGTAAAGGCAAGGGTGGTTCTATGCACATTGCCGATTTCAATGTTGGCATGTTGGGCGCCAACGGCATCGTCGGCGGTGGTCCACCGCTGGCAGTGGGAGCCGCTATAGCGGCCAAGCTGGATGGCAAGCAGCGCGTTAGTGTGGCCTTTGGTGGCGACGGTTCGTCCAACCAGGGTACGGTATTTGAAGCCATGAACCTGGCCGTGGTGCTGGACGCTCCGGCTATCTTTGTGTTCGAAAATAATGGTTATGGTGAACATACCGGGGCCTCTTATGCAGTGGGTGCGGATGATCTGCGAGCACGTTGCGAAGGCTTTGGCATGTTGGCACTGGCTGCTGATGGCAATGATTTTTTCGCAGTGCAGGAAACCATGGACCAGGCGTTAAACCATGCGCGCGGTGGCAAGGGCCCCGTCGCATTGGAATTACATACACAACGTTATATGGGGCACTTTGAGGGTGACCCGCAACGCTACCGCGCCAAAGGTGAGGTCGCCAAAGCCCGGGAAACCGTCGATTGCCTGCTGCAATTTCGCGCGCATAAGAAGGCCTCAAAATTGAGCGAGAAGGAATTTGATGCAATCGACGCGGAAGTTCTGCAGTTGATTGATGACATTACCAAGGTGGCGCAAAACGCCGAGCCACCGCATCCAGATGAATTGCATACCGATGTGTATGTGAATTACTAGTCCAGGAATAATCATGGCGATCAAAAATATAAGAGAAGCAATTAATGAGACGCTGCATCAGGAGATGGAGCGCGATGAGAACATCATCATCCTGGGCGAAGATATCTCCGGCGGCGCCGGCACTCCATCCGGCAAGCAGGAAGCGATCGGCGGCATCTGGGGCACTACTGCGGGCCTGCTGCCCAAGTTTGGGCCCGAACGGGTGATTGATACACCCATTTCCGAATCTGCCATTGTGGGTGCGGCGGCAGGTGCCAGTCTGAATGGCAAACGTGCAATCGCCGAACTGATGTTTGCCGACTTTATCGGAGTCTCTTTCGACCAACTCTATAACCAGATCGCCAAGTTTCGCTATATGTTTGGCGGCGAGGTGAAATGCCCAGTGGTGGTTCGCATGATTTATGGCGCCGGGATGAATTCAGCCGCTCAACATAGCCAGGCCATGTATTCGATTTTGACCGCCATCCCCGGATTGAAAGTGGTGACGCCAACCAATGCGGCCGATGCCAAGGGCTTACTCACTACGGCCATCCGCGATGATGATCCAGTCATGTTCTTTGAACATAAGGCTTTGTTTACCAAGAAATGCGAAGTACCGGATGATGAGCACCTGGTGCCCTTTGGTCAGGCCAACCTGGTGCGCAGCGGTGACGATATTACCGTGGTGGCCATCGGGCGCATGGTTAGCTTTGCCGAGAAAGCTGCCGACAAGCTGGCGGAGGAGGGTGTTGGAGTGGACTTGATCGACCCGCGTACGTTGAGCCCGTTGGACGAAGACACGATTATTGATAGCGTCGAAAAAACCGGCCGCCTGGTGGTGATCGATGAATCACCACCTCGCTGCAGCATTGCCAGCGATCTCGCTGGTATCGTTGCACAAAAAGCGTTCAGTTCCCTTAAAGCACCGATTGAGCAAGTTACTGCGCCGCATACTCCGATTCCATTCGCACGTGAATTGGAACGAGGCTATGTGCCTAGCCCGCCACTAATTGAAGCGCGTATTCGCCAGTGCCTGGGGTACAAGTGAGCGACAAGTTCGGGCCAAGAGTATTGAATGATGAGTAAGTTGCGCGCTTTTACCATGCCCAAATGGGGTATCGAGATGACCGAGGGAGTACTGGCCGAATGGCTAGTCGCCGAGGGTGAGGCCTTCGCGAAAGGACAGGTAATCGCGGCAATCGAAACCGATAAGATCGTGAACGAGGTGGAGGCGGATTATGACGCCGTTTGCCTGCGTCTGATTGCCAAACCAGAAACTGAACATGTGGTGGGCGCTCTGTTAGCCGTATTCGGCGAAGCGGGTGTCGGGGCCGCAGAGATCGACAAGTTTATAGGCGAATTTTCCGGCAACGCGGTAGATGACTTGAGTGCATCGGAACCTGCTGGCAACTCCGTTGAAGAAATGGCTGTTGAACAAGCTGTTGCAGAGGTTGTTACCCAACCTGATAGCGAGCAAACCACAGTTGCGCCTGAGGTGCTTGAGATCCCTGAAGGTGTACGCATTTCCTCAAAAGCCGCTGAGCTGGCCCAAACTAGTGGCGTTGACCTGACAGAGCTGAGTGGATCGGGAAATCGAGGCCGAATACTCGTGCAGGACGTCGAGCAAGCTGTTCGCGGTGGCGGATTGTTTTCTGGCAACGGCGCAGCGGTCGATAACAGTTTTACGGCCGATGCCGAAGTGCTGGAGAGAATCACACCCATCGCATTCAAAGTTGCTGAGAACGCAGGTTTGGACTGGTCGCAATTAGCTGGCAGCGGTAAAAACCAACGTATCCGTCTGCGTGATTTACCCATCACGGAAGTCGTTGAACAGGAGCCGGAGTTTGATCTAGGACTAACCGCAGGCGAAACTAAAACTATCCCGTTCAGCCGCATGCGAGGCCATGTGGCCGATCGCTTGACTCGATCGCAAAATGAAATCCCTCATTATTTCCTGGAGATCGATGTCGACGCCAACCAACTGGTTTCCGCACGAGCTGAATACAATAAGCAGGCATCCGCACATGCTACGGTGAACGATGTCGTGTTGCTGGCTGTGGCGCGCTGTCTTGCTCGTCATCAGCAGGTCAACATCAACGTTATCGACGATGAGATAAAGTACTTTGCCGATGTAAATCTTGCCATTGCGGTGTCCATCGATGACGGCCTGATTACGCCAGTTATCAAGCAGGCGGATAGTCTTAATCTGGCTGAATTAAGCTCGGAGGCACGCCGACTGATTGATGGCGCGAGGGCGAGCACCTTGAGCCTGGCAGATTACGGTAAAGGCACCTTTACCGTGTCAAACCTTGGGATGCACGGAATCAAACGCTTTACTTCCATCATTAATCCGCCGCAGGCCGCAATCCTGTCAGTTGGGCAAATCCGGCGTGCCATCCAGGAAAGTTCCGCAGGCCCCGTCTTTGGTTGGCGCATGTCCTTAACAATGGCCTGCGATCATCGCGCGATAGACGGCACCATCGGCACTTCGATGTTGGCCAGTATCAAATCACAACTGGAAGCACCACAGCAATTATTTGCTTGAGCCGGTGTGATGATGACCAACCCGAAATTACCAGAGTTGATGCAGTTCAGCTTTGTGGTTGAAGACCTCGAGTCTGCCATCCAGCATTGGGCGCAGAATTTTCACGTTGGCCCGTTTTTTGTTTCAGAGCATATTCCCTATAAGTCCTGCCTTTACCTGGGGCAACCGATTGATCTGGATATGTCGGTGGCGATTGCCTACAACGGCTCGATCCAAATCGAATTGGTTAAGCAACATAACGACAGCCCTTCGATCTTCAGGGAGTTCATGCTTAACCGTGGTGATGGATTGCAACATGTCGCGATGATTTCAGAAGACCTGAGTGCAGATCTGGCGCGGTATGCAGCCAACGGCGTCACTCCTGTACAGGAGGGTGAGGCTGAGAATGGCACCCGCTTTGCCTACCTGAATACCGACAGGATTCCTGGCACCATGCTGGAACTGGTCAGCCCCACAGAGGAGGTTTTGCGCGCATTTAACTTCATGCGCAATGCAGCAGATTCGTGGATGGCAGGCGATTCGGCCAAGTATGGTGGTTAGCTTCCACATGAATGCTTATCACTAACATTCTTAACAGTTTTTGTTCAGGACGAAACAATTCTTTGAGCGGGTTTTTCCGAACCGTCGGTATTTTTCTACTGATATTGCATAGCAATGTGGAAGCGGCGGTCCAGGCAGTGGTTGATGTGGATACAGCTCGCTTACAGCAGGGACTCAATTTGACTACCGACGATCCTTCAATCGGACTAACCATTGATTGG
>JBCCFY010000014.1:0-114742 GCA_039110515.1 Pseudomonadota bacterium | reverse complement strand
CGATTTAGACGTGCCCCCGGTCTTTGGTATTGGTAGGTTCAATATCCTCTACGAGAACCAGTTCGACGTCGCTCCAGGTTTGTCGTTCACCGATGAGGCGATCGCTCTGGGAATCGAAGTTAGCTAGCAGTATTTTCATCTCAATTCAGTCTTCATCGTGTGCCAATTTAGTGTTTAAAAAGGGCTTGCCAAAAGCTTCGCTAATCAGCAACGCAGCCCCGATAAAAATAACACTATCGGCGATATTAAAATGTGGATAATGCCAATCCTGGTAAAACCAATGAATAAAATCTACCACATATTGATAGATTACCCGGTCAATTGCATTACCCAAAGCGCCAGCAATAATCAGCGCATAAGCCAGCGCCAAATGGCGCTCATGGGTTTGCAGCAGCTTCATCATATAGACAAGCACACCACTGACCACGACTGCAAGGCTAACAAAAAACACATGCTGCCAACCGCCGGCATCATTCAAAAACCCAAACGCAGCACCCGTGTTGTGTACCAGCGACAGATCAAACCAGGAAAATATTTCGATCACATCGCCGCGCAGAATGTGCTCTGCCCAATACTTGGTAAGTTGATCAAGCACAATCAGAAGCGCTGTCAACCAAAGCCAACGAAGATGATTCACAGATGATGATTTGGACTCGGTGTTTGCCATACCACTTGCCAAGCAGCGTCAGATCTTCAATGCCCTGAATCAGGCATGAAGTCGCTGCTCACCTTCACCATCTACATTGGTCACACAGCGTGAGCACAGCTGTGGATGAGCCTCGATACTGCCTACCTCGGGTCGCCTATGCCAGCAACGCACACATTTTTCGTCAGTACTAGGCGTCACCAAAATCTTCAGATCTGGGATATCCGTCGCGGTCGCATCGGCTGGCGCATCGGCCAAGTCATTGACTTCTGCGCCAGAAGTAATCAATACAAACCGCAGCTCCCCTTCCAGTTGATCCAGTTCTTGCTTCAAAGCACCAGCCGCATACACCTCGACATTCGCATCCAGGGCTGAGCCGATTTTTCCTGCAACGCGAACCGCCTCAATTTGCTTACTCACCTCATCACGCACGGCGATCAATCGTTGCCAATAGGCATCCGATTCCGGTTCAGGGGGCAGCTGATCCAGCGCGCTATAGCGTGTCGCATACAACACACTCTCCTCGCGCTCGCCCTCCATGTGCTCCCAGATTTCTTCTGCGGTGAAGCTTAGTATAGGCATCAAGCAACGCACCAGGCTCTCCAAAATGTGTCGCATGGCTGTTTGCGCAGACAGACGTGCTGTTGATGACCGCGGCATGGTGTACAAACGGTCCTTGAGAATATCCAGGTAAAAACCACCCATCTCAACCACGCAGAACTGGTGCAGGCGCTGGTATATCAGGTGAAACTGGTAATTTTCATACGCTTCATCAACCAGGGCTTGCATGGCCATACATTGACGTACGGCCCAGCGATCCAGCGACAACATATCGTCGTACGGCAACATCTGGTCAGCGGTGAATCCATCCAGATTCCCCAGCAGGTAACGCGCAGTATTGCGAATACGTCGGTAAGACTCACTGGTCCGCTTGAGGATTTCATCAGAGAGGCTCATTTCCGACTTGTAATCGGTGGCAGCAACCCACAGTCGCAATACGTCAGCACCCAGGGAATTAATCACTATTTGTGGTGCGATGACATTGCCCAATGACTTGGACATTTTGCGACCATCTTTGTCGACCACGAAACCATGAGTCAAGACCGTTTTATAGGGTGCTTTGCCACCGTTGATGGCAACGCTTGATAGCAGGCTTGATTGGAACCAACCGCGATGCTGATCCGAGCCCTCCAGGTATAAATCTGCCGGAAAGCTCAGTTCTGAGCGTGCATTGATAACACTGTGATGGGTTACTCCGGAATCAAACCAGACGTCGAGGGTGTCTCGCACCTTGTCGTAATCATCCACATCATCACCCAGCAGCTCGGCATCATCCAGGTCATACCAGGCCTGGATTCCTGCTTGCTCAATGCGCAGTGCAGCTTGCTCCATCAGGGCAATGGTATCGGGGTGCATGGCACCCGTTTCCTTATGCAGATAGATAGTGATTGGCACACCCCAGTTGCGTTGTCGTGATACGCACCAATCAGGGCGATTCTCAACCATGGTGTGAATTCGGTCCTGACCCCAATCCGGTTCCCAGCGCACATCATCAATCGCGCGCAGCGCCTGGAACCGCAGCGCCTCTTCACCTGGTTTGTGCTCCATACCGATAAACCATTGCGCGGTGGCGCGGTAAATCATCGGGGTCTTATGCCGCCAACAGTGCGGGTAGCTGTGTTGATAATCCTCGTGATGCAGTAAGGCACCATGTTCCTGCAACACCTCTATCACATGCGGGTTGGCTTTGAAGACAAATTCTCCGGCAAAATACTCGGTCGATTCCAGAAAGGTTCCATTGGCTCCTACCGGGTTGTTCACCGGCAGGTCATAGCGTTTGCCAACAGCAAAGTCATCTCCACCGTGCGCCGGGGCAGTGTGTACTGCGCCTGTTCCGGCCTCGGTAGTAACATGCTCACCGAGAATCACCGGCACTTGTTTTGCATAGAAAGGGTGTTGCAAGGCCAGGCGTTCCAATGCAGCCCCAGGAAAAGACGCCAACACTTGGTGGTCTTCAGCCAGACCAAATCGTGCCAGCGCTGTTTCCATTAATTCTTCAACCAGCACCAATTGCTCAGCACCCGCCTGCACCAGTACATAATTCAATTCAGGGTGCAGGGAAACCGCCTCATTGGCTGGCAGTGTCCACGGGGTAGTCGTCCAAATGACAACACTTGGTTGCTGCAGTGCGTCAGCCTCCACGCCAATACGGGTAGCAAAATCGCTGATATCAGCAACCTTAAAAGTCACATCGATCGCAGGCGAAGTTTTGTCCTGGTATTCCACTTCCGCTTCAGCCAGCGCAGAGCCGCAAGCCGGACACCAGTAGACCGGCATCAAGCCGTGGTACAAATGCCCTGCTTCGACGATTTTCGCCAAGCTGCGAACAATATCGGCTTCAGTTTTGTAATCCATAGTGAGGTAGGGGTTCTCCCAGTCACCCTGTACACCGAGACGAATAAAATCCTGCTTCTGCAGTTCCACCTGCCGCAGCGCATACTCCCGGCATTTTTCACGGAAGGTTTTACGATCAATTTTTTGCCCGGCTTTGCCGTGCTTTTTCTCTACCTGGATTTCAATGGGCAGACCGTGACAATCCCAACCGGGGATATAGGGCGCTCGCAAGCCCTGCAAATTGCGCGACTTAACGATAATATCCTTGAGAACCTTCTGCATTGCGTGACCGGTATGGATGGCGCCGTTAGCGTAGGGAGGGCCATCGTGCAACACATAGGTATCGGCATCAGCACGTTGTGACTGCAAGCTGTGATAAGCATCCAGCTGCTGCCACTTTTCAAGGATTTTTGGCTCGCGCTGCGGGAGTCCAGCTTTCATTGGAAACGCAGTTTTGGGCAGATTTATGGTGTCTTTATACTGACTGCCCGGCTTGTCATTGCTCATAAGAATCGGATTACTTAACAGACTCGAATAATGAGCCCTGGTCGTTCATTTTTTGATCAGCGGGTATTTTAAGTGAGATGTCCTGCCTGACCAACTTATTTGCCCAGACAATGGCAAAAATAGTGGATTAATTGCCGTGATTTTGGAAATACCGCCTGGCAGAGTCTGCATCTGCGGCAATCTGGATTTTCAGTGCGTCAATCGAGGAAAATTTTTGCTCATCGCGAATCTTGTGAAGCACCTGGACACGCAGTTTCTTTTCATACAAATCGGCATCAAAATCAAATAAATGCACTTCGAGCCGATTCTCCGAACCATCAACAGTCGGGCGGGTTCCAATATTAGCAACCCCGTTCACGGTTACCTCCCCTGCGCCGATTGCCCTGACAGCATAAACGCCGTTTACCGCAGTCTGGGTGGGTTCCAGCACTATATTCGCAGTCGGAAAATCAAGCGTGCGCCCCAGCTGTTGGCCCCGGCTAACAACGCCAGAGATCGTATAGGGTTGACCCAGTAGCGTCTCAGCCAGTTTGAAATCTGCATTTTGCAATGCTTCTCGAACGCGCCCGCTGCTGACCCGGCTACCGCCGATCTCAAAGGTGTCGTGTGCCGTGACAGAAAAATCATGTGACTCACCGAATTTTTTCAGAAACTCGAAGTCCCCGGCGCGATCCTTGCCAAAGCGAAAATCATCACCAACGCTCAGGTATCGCACGCCCAGACCGTCCAACAAAACTTCCTCGACAAAACGGGCAGGCGAGTAGGCCGCAAACTCAGCGGTAAACTCGATGCACAGGACGCGATCGATGCCTAAGGCGAACAGCTGTTCAGCGCGCTGTGACACCGAATGCAGCAGTGGCACCGAGCCTGGGCGAAAAAATTCCTTTGCCAGCGGCTCAAAAGTGATCACGGTTGCCGGAGCATTGAGTGCCTGACTTTGCTCCAGCAGGGTTTTAATTACATGCTGATGACCCAGGTGGACGCCGTCATAGTTACCAATCGACACCGCGCTCGGGCGGTGTTCGGGCAGTAAGTTTTCGATACCATGGATCAATTGCATAGCGCGATAGTGTAACAATCTCGAAGTCGGTTTACAGCCAGTTTCTGAGGACCTTTAGCGCCCTGGCTTAACGTGCCCAGTCAGGGTCGTGTTCTTCGACATAGGTCGAAAGCTTGATTCGATTGCTGATTGACTGATCTTTCTCGCGAACAAAATTTATTGTCAGTTCGGGGTATCGCCAGCTCAGCATGACCTCACCCACATTGAACTCAACCACCCACAAGCCCTGCACGCCCGCACCCAACTGTTCGATCTTGCTGCGCCAGCGCGAAACTACCAATTCGTACTCGGTCTCGATTGCTGGACGGCGTGGATCATTGGACAAGATTTTGTTCAAACGGCTCTGAATGGGCGCCAGCTGGGCCTGGTGGTTCATAGTTATGGACTGTACCAGCGACAGATGTTCGCGGGCTTCGGCTAAATCAAAGAGTTTCTCACCCGCGCCGATTTCAATGGTCATGACGAACAGCGCCTAGCGTGGGCGCAGGAGTAATTGCTGTGGGCGAATACCCAATACCAGCAGCGCCAGAAAGTAAATCCCTGCCCCGGCAACAACCTGAACGGACAAATGCCCTACACGTTGCATCAGGCCCTGCTCAAACCATTCCTGTGTGGTCTGATCGAGCATGACCAGGCAAGTCCCCATCAAGGTCACGGCAATAGTTATGCGCAGGAAAAACCAGAGCCAACCAGCCTGGGGTTTGAATACTCCGCGTCGCAGCAGTACAACGAACAACAAGAAGGCGTTTACCCATGCCGCGATGGATATCGCCAGCGCCAGGCCTGTATGCGCCAGGTAGCGGACCAGGATGAGACTTAACACAACATTCACCGCCACCGATGCCACTGCGATGCGCATCGGTGTTTGGGTGTCCTGGCGGGCAAAAAATCCAGGTGCCAGCACTTTGACAAAAATAAACCCGCATACGCCAACCGCAAAAGCCTGTAATGCGTTGGCAGACATTGCAACATCGTGCGTGGTGAAGGCGTTGTACTGAAAAATGGTGGTCAACAAGGGCGTTGCTAATATGTAAAGTGCCACCGTAGCCGGCACTGCAATCACCACCACCCAGCGCAATGCCCAATCCATCATCGCGGAAAAACTGTCGCTGGTTCCGGTGGTGTGTTCCTTGGATAAACTGGGTAACACCACGGTGGCCAAGGCGATACCAAACACGCCCACCGGGAATTCCATCAAGCGGTCGGAAAAATACAGCCAGGACACGCTACCGGTAACGAGGAAAGAGGCCAACAAGGTATTGACCAGCATGTTGACCTGCGCCACTGACACGCTGAACACGGCGGGCAGCATAAGCATGAAGACTTTCTTAACTGATTCATTGCCTCGTTCAAGGCGGGGCCAAAGCAGGTAAGATTCCTTTTTCAAGCTGGGTAGCTGGAACACTAACTGCACAAACCCGGCAATCAGCACACCATAAGCCAGTGCCAGGGCGGCGTTTTCCAATACCGGGATTAAAAACCACATAGCCAAGATCAAACAGATATTCAACAGTACGGGGGTGACCGCTGGCACGGCAAATCGATTCACCGTATTCAAAACGCCCGCTGACATCGCTACCAGTGAAATACAAAATAGATAGGGAAACATGATGCGCAGGGCATCCACGGTCAGGGCGAACTTTTGCGGATCATCAACAAAACCCGGTGCAAAAACGCGAACGATAAAGGGCGCAAAAATAATGCCCAGGATGGTCAGTATTAATGTGGCTGCGCCTAAAAACCCCGAGCTGGCGCTGACAAATCGTTTTGCCTCCTCGGTATTTCGTTCAGTCAACTCCGTAAACACAGGTACAAAGGCCTGGGAAAACGCTCCCTCGCCGAAAATCCTGCGCAAGAAGTTCGGAATTCGAAAAGCTACGAAAAATGCGTCAGCCAGGGCACCGGGGCCAATCAGGTTGGCCATCACCACATCCCTGATCAGGCCACTGATCCGGGAAATAAAGGTCATTAAGCTGACGATGGCGGTTGATTTTAAAAGCCTTTTTGACATACCGAGGCGGCGTTTTCAGGTCTGAATCGGGGATATCGCAAGTATACCCCCTGCTCCCCCAGATATTTGATAATTCGGGGCTATTCTCTTGACAATTTTAGGGAAAATCTGCATATTCCCGTTTCGATTTTACGAGGTAGATTATCGTGGCAAATTCTCCACAAGCGCGTAAGCGCGCAAAACAAAATTCCGTTCGACGTTTGGCGAATCACTCGCAACGTTCGGCCGTTCGTACTGCAATCAAAAAGCTTGATGCAGCTATTGCTGCGGGTGACAAAGAAGCTGCCAAAGCGGCCTTCGAAAAGTCCATGTCCATGATCGACAGAGCTACCGTAAAGGGATTGCACCACAAAAACCGTGCGGCTCGACTAAAAAGTCGTCTGAACAAACGCGTTAAGGAAATGGCTGCTTAACGGCATTCCCTTATCCGTTAATGATAAAAAAAGGACCCAGCGGGTCCTTTTTTTATGCCTATTTAAATGCCGATTTACATGCTTGGAGAATATTTCAGGAATCGTAGGATACTTCCAGTATTTCAAAAGTTTTCTCGCCACTGGGCGCCTGGAAACTAAACTCATCCCCTTCCAGCTTGCCAATCAAGGCACGCCCGATCGGCGAACTCAAGGATATCTGACCCTTGTCGATGTCTGCCTCGAGATCACCGACAATCTGGTAGCTCACTTCGCCATCAGCCTCTTCATCGTACAGCTTCACACGAGCGCCAAAGACAACCTTGCCTTGCGCATTTAGCTTGCCTGGATCGATGACTTCGGCAATGCCCAGCTGGCCTTCGAGTTCCTTGATGCGGCCCTCGATAAAACCCTGTTGCTCCTTGGCAGCATCATACTCAGCATTCTCCGAGAGGTCGCCGTGCGAGCGAGCCTCGGCGATCGCCGCAATCACCTTTGGACGTTCAACGCTTTTAAGGTTTTTCAATTCAGCTTGTAATCGCTCCGCGCCTTTAGCGGTAAGTAATACTCGGTCCATTTGTCTAGATAAATAATGTGTTAATTTGTTCAGTTTTCAACCGTTGACAGAACATGCGGCATACCGCGTGCTCTGCCAGCAGCAGGACAGCCAGTGATAGCTTCGGATAGGTAGTTTAAATCGTTTTGTGGAGGTCCTGCAATTTGTTCACGCGCATTGCAGTATGTGCTTTGTGAGCTTCTCCAGCAGCACGTGCTGCTGCGATATTGGTGAAGTAGGTTACCTTGTGCATCAGGGCTTCGCGTCTAATTGTATACGAATCAGCCAGGCTTTCGGTATTTGACGTGGTATTGATCACCAGGTCTGCGTCACCATCGATAATCATGTCGACGATGTGCGGGCGCCCTTCCTTAACTTTGTTCACGACTCTCACGTCAACACCCGCGTCAATGAACGATTTGGCCGTGCCACTTGTGGCGTAGATCTTAAACCCGGCAAAAGACAGGTATCGCGCCAAATCAATAGCCACGTTCTTATCATCGTCGCGAACGCTAAACAACGCATTGCCGGTTTGCGGAATCATTGATCCAGCACCCTGTTGTGACTTGTTAAAGGCCTCGCCAAAGCTTTCGCCAACACCCATCACCTCACCCGTGCTCTTCATCTCCGGGCCAAGTATTGTATCAACGCCGGGAAACTTAACGAACGGGAATACCGCCTCTTTCACTGAGTAATATTCAGGGATGATTTCTTCGTGCACACCTTGTTGATCAAGACTGGTTCCGGCCATGCAAAGCGCAGCAACCTTGGCCAGCGGCCGTGAAGTCGCCTTGGAAACAAAGGGTACTGTGCGAGATGCACGCGGGTTAACCTCTAGCACATAGATGTCTTCACCTTTGATGGCAAACTGCACGTTCATCAAACCAACCACGTTGAGCGCCAGCGCCATCTTGGTAGTTTGCTCGCGCAACTGCGCCTTGATTTCTCCGGACAGGCTGAATGGCGGCAATGAACAGGCGGAATCGCCTGAATGCACACCTGCTTCCTCGATGTGTTCCATAATGCCACCGATTACAACCCGCTCACCATCACAGATTGCATCAACATCGACCTCAATGGCGTCGTTTAAAAATCGGTCAAGTAAAACCGGTGACTCATTCGAAACCTGAATAGCCACACGCATATAGTTGGACAAGGCTGCCTGATCATGCACGATTTCCATGGCCCGCCCCCCCAACACGTACGAGGGGCGAACGACCAGCGGATAACCCACTTCTTCGGCCAGGCTCAGTGCATCTGTTTCGCTGGACGCAATGCGGTTGGGCGGTTGCTTGAGTTCCAGGTTATGCAGCAATGCCTGGAAGTGCTCGCGGTCTTCGGCATTGTGGATCGCCTCAGGTGACGTGCCAATAATTCGCGTACCCTTGGCCTCCAGAGGTCGCGCAAGTTTCAGTGGTGTTTGGCCACCATATTGCACGATTACGCCGCTCGGGTTTTCTTTGTGCACAATCTCTAACACATCTTCGAGAGTCAATGGCTCAAAATACAGACGATCGGAGGTATCGTAATCTGTGGAAACGGTTTCCGGGTTACAGTTAACCATGATGGTCTGATAGCCATCTTCGCGCAGTGCCATTGCCGCATGCACACAACAATAGTCAAATTCGATTCCTTGGCCGATTCGATTCGGTCCGCCACCCAGGACCATGATTTTTTTACTATCATCTGGCTCAGCTTCACACTGAACTTCATAGGTGGAGTACATATACGCAGTCGCGGTGGCAAACTCTGCTGCGCAGGAATCCACCCGCTTGTAGACTGGTCGCACGCCAAGTCCATGTCGTTTGTCACGCAACTCATCTTCAGTGACGTTCAGCAGCGTTGCAAGCCTGACGTCAGAAAACCCTTTTCGTTTCCAGGAAAACATCTGGTCTTCATCGATATCACCAATAGAAGCCTTGGCAATGCCGGCTTCCTGGTCAATCAGATCCTCGATCTCAGCCAAAAACCAGGGTTCAATGCCAGTGTACTCATGCACTTGTTCGATCGACAGCCCTTCCCGAAACGCGTCTCCGATATACCAAAGGCGCTCGGCCTTTGGCACACGCAGAGCGCGGCGAAGGTGATCTTTACGATCATCGCCTTGCAGGCTGTCCGCTAACTGAGGTTCGAACCCATAACTACCAATCTCCAGGCTGCGCATTGCCTTTTGCAGGGATTCCTGGAAGGTTCGCCCGATGGACATAGCCTCACCCACAGATTTCATTTGCGTGGTCAGGGTGTTATCAGCTTGCGGGAATTTAACAAAATCAAACCGCGGTATCTTCGTGACGACATAGTCGATACTGGGCTCAAATGAGGCCGGCGTCAGTCCGCCGGTGATCTCATTCCTTAGTTCATCCAGGGTGTAGCCCACTGCCAGCTTGGCGGCCACCTTGGCAATCGGAAAGCCAGTGGCCTTGGATGCTAATGCAGAAGAACGCGACACACGCGGATTCATCTCGATGATGATCATACGCCCGCTCTTAGGATCTACCGCAAATTGTACGTTTGATCCGCCAGTGTCTACGCCAATCTCTCGCAATACAGCAAGGCTGGCATCACGCATGATCTGATACTCTTTATCCGTCAGCGTTTGTGCAGGCGCAACCGTGATTGAATCACCAGTATGAACGCCCATGGCATCAAAATTCTCAATCGAACAGATAATGATGCAATTGTCCTGGTTGTCGCGCACCACCTCCATTTCATATTCCTTCCAACCGAAGATGCATTCTTCAATCAGCAACTCATTGGTAGGTGATGCATCAAGACCGCGCTCGCAAATTTTGACGAACTCGGATTTGTTATAGGCGATGCCGCCGCCAGTGCCACCCATGGTGAACGAAGGGCGGATGATCACAGGCAAGCCAAGCCCATCAAGAATTTCAAAGGCCTGGTCCATACTGTGTGCGATATCGCCCTTCACCGTCTCCAGGCCGATTTTGTTCATCGCGACTTTGAACTGTTCTCGGTCCTCCGCCTTGTCGATGGCTTCCTTGGTCGCCCCGATCATTTGTACGCCATGCTTGGCCAAAACGCCCTCGCGTTCGAGATCCAGCGCGCAGTTCAACGCCGTTTGTCCGCCCATGGTGGGGAGCAGCACATCCGGTTTTTCAGCCTCGATAATCTTCTCTACGGCCTGCCAGTGAATTGGCTCAATGTAGGTGGCATCTGCGAAACCCGGGTCGGTCATTATGGTGGCGGGATTTGAGTTCACCAGGATTACCCGGAAACCCTCTTCCTTTAATGCTTTACAGGCCTGAACTCCCGAGTAGTCAAATTCACAGGCCTGGCCGATAATTATCGGCCCGGCACCAATGATTAATACACTGTCGATATCGGTACGTTTTGGCATGTTTTAGACCTCGCCTCTGCTGGCGCTCATCATTTCTATAAACTTGTTAAACAGTGGTCGCACATCACGTGGACCTGGACTGGCTTCGGGGTGGCCCTGAAAAGAAAACGCTGATGCATCTGTGCGCTCAATGCCCTGAATCGTGCCATCAAACAGAGATCTATGACTTACTTCGAGATTTTCAGGTAATTTATCTTCAGCCACGGCAAAGCCATGATTTTGGCTGGTAATCATTACCTGCCCAGATGCCAGGTCCTGTACCGGGTGATTCGCCCCGTGGTGGCCAAACTTCATCTTCTCGGTTTCAGCACCTGATGCCAGGGCAAGAATTTGATGGCCCAGGCAGATGCCAAATACCGGGGTGCCACTTGCGATGATTTCCTGGGTGGCGGCAATGGCGTAATCGCAAGGCTCTGGATCTCCTGGACCATTCGACAGGAACACCCCATCCGGCTGTTCCGCCAGCGCATCGGCTGCTGACGTTTTTGCCGGCACAACGATAACCTCACAACCAAGCTCAGCCAGGATACGTAAAATATTGTGCTTCACCCCAAAATCGTAGGCCACCACTTTGAATTTACTATCCTGCTGATCACCGTAGCCGGACTCCAGTGACCATTCAGTCTGCTTCCAGGCATAGGACTCTGCAGTTGTGACCTCTTTAGCCAGGTCCATACCTTTCAGTCCCGGAAATGCTCGTGCGGCAGCCAGAGCCTGATCGACATCAATGTCATCGCCAGCCACAAGGCAGCCATTTTGCGCGCCCTTCTCACGCAGCAGACGGGTGAGTTGTCGGGTATCGATATCGGCTATCGCCACCACGTTATTTGACTTCAGGTACTCATCAAGGTTTTGGCTATTGCGCCAATTGTTTGCCATACGTGGCAAGTCGCGGATTATCAACCCGCTGGCAAACACCTGACGCGATTCGATATCTTCTTCGTTAGTGCCGGTATTGCCGATATGCGGGTAGGTCAGGGTGACCATCTGTTGTGCATAGGAAGGATCGGTGAGGATTTCCTGGTAACCCGTCATTGAGGTGTTAAAGACCACCTCGCCTACCGCCTGACCGTCAGATCCAATAGACTGCCCCCAAAATAGCGACCCATCTTCTAACGCAAGCAAAGCAGTATATTTCACAGTATCTTTTCTACCCGATTGTTTATGCCTGGATACCCACCGTGATCTTGCCCACGGTATTGGTAGTCCTGTTAATCACCAAACTCATAGAGAGCGCCTAAAAAAAGGGAGAAGCTTTGTGAGCTTCTCCCAATTTGAATTCTTTATGCCATTGTATGCCATGCGGCCATGCCGTCTGGCTGGGCCAGAACCTGCTCGGGCTTGCCGAAAGACGCCTGGCTTGCTCGAATAGTGCAACATTTTGAAAGTGGTCAGCCCATACCGTGATCTTGATCACCGCACTCATTCGCTTGATTGAATTAATCCAACATCGGTTAAGTGAGACATACCCCGTGTTGAACCGCTGGCTATGATGCTTCAAGTTGCTTCAGGTTGATTCGTGTTGCTGGCATTTTTGCTGCGGCGTATTTTAGCCGAATCGGGGCAATGCATGCAACGCGATTCGGACGACTCTGTCGATATTATTGTCCTGTCTTGCGGGCAGGATAATCCAGATGTGCCTGTAGATAGAAATCTGGTCTGCGAGACCTATGCACGCAAGCCCAAAACATCTTCCATATCGTACAATCCGGGCGCCTGCCCCATC
Source organism: Pseudomonadota bacterium (assembly GCA_039110515.1). Taxonomy (GTDB): domain Bacteria; phylum Pseudomonadota; class Gammaproteobacteria; order Arenicellales; family Arenicellaceae; genus Arenicella. Next base: position 102,074 of record JBCCFY010000014.1, on the reverse strand, counting down.
AGGAACTGGGCTGCTCGCAATGCGCCACTGGCGTAAATCGAGCGATTTGATGCCTTGTGGCTGATTTCAATTCTTTCCCCTTCTGCAGCAAACAATACGGTGTGCTCGCCGATGATATCCCCGGCCCGAATGGCAGAAAAACCGATGGTGTTGCGATCGCGACTCTCACCGTGTCCTTCTCGACCGTGCACGGCGCACTCGGCTAAATCCCGATTCAGTGTTTCGGCGATCACTTCTCCCATCCGTAATGCAGTACCAGAGGGTGCATCAACCTTATTGCGATGATGACTTTCGATAATCTCGATATCGGCGTCGTTACCCAGTACTCGGGCTGCCTGACGTAAAAGCGAAAAACTAAGGTTAACCCCGACGCTGGTGTTGGGAGCCAGTACTACCGGAACCTCCTCAGCAGCCTGTTGAATGCTTTGTAATTGGGCAGCACTGAATCCGGTAGTGCCAATCACAATTTTCTTCCCGCGTGCGCGACAATACTCCAGGTGCGCCAAGGATGACTCTACCCCGGTAAAATCGATCATGAGATCAAAGTCATCCTGGAGCAACTGATCACTCACTTCCAGGTTAATTTTACCCACCCCCGCTAATTCCCCGGCATCACTGCCAACCAGGCTATTTCCAGGTCGGGCAAACGCTGCAACGAGTGAACAATGTTCATCATGATGGGCGGCGGCAATGATTGCACGCCCCATTCGGCCGGTGGCACCAGCAACAGCTAAACGTGTTTTATTTGTCATCTGCCTCGTTCCGGCTGATACATGGGCTACTTAGAAAACTCGATTCTACCTGAATACGTCCTTAATTTTACCCAACATTCCCTCATCCTGGGCTGCGTGAGCCAGCCGCTCTGCGCCGATCTGATCTGGTTGCTTAAGATAACCCATCTCGTGACAGGCATTCATCAAACCGCAAATGGTGGAGCGCCCATAGCCGGACTTGCTAGCCAGACTCGATACTGATTCAGGTCGCACAAAGAGCATGGTACAAAGCTTGAGCAATACATTGTCCATTTCTAACAAATCGAAGTGGGGCCAGCGCTCCAAAAGGTATTCCTGGTCTTCGTCCAGCCCTGCAGCAAGCTCGCGGGTCTGGCTGATCAAGGTATTTACCCACAGCAGCCTGCTGATTGGATAAACCTTTAGACCATCTCGTGGTCGCCAATCCTCACGCAGTGGGACTCGAGTAAGCTTATTTTTTTGTAAAACTGTCGGCCACTTACCCGGCTCCTGACTGCTATAAACCATTTTCCGAGCGGGCTTGATGAATAGAAAGCTATCGTTGTCGACGATAATTTCGTTGTCTTCCAGCCAATATTCTTCACCCGCGGCGATCTCAAAGCCAGCACGTTGCTTCAGCACTACCAGGTCGGATTCCGGTTCTTCGAAGGCTTCTTTCTGCTCGTTGACGATTTCAGAAATACTAAATTCAGAATCCTCAAAATCCCATGCGTCTACGCTGTGGGTTTCCAGCACCAGCACACTGTTTACCGATGCACTTTCGTCATCCGTCATCAGGATTACTGGTTGATCGCCTTCAGCGTTCTCCGCATCCTTGAACTGCATGACGTCATCGACCACTTTGACATAATCACTGTTGGTGAAACTGTGATAGTCCACACTCATTTTGTCGAGTTCGTATTCGTACTCACCTTCGTCAGAATATTCTTTTTTGTCATCTGTTGGAGCACTATCATCCACGCTAACCGTATTCCCCATCTCGGCGATGGCAAACTTTACATCACTCGGTAGTACGCGCTCTGCATTCTCACCCTGAGATTTCAATTCCACGTCCAATTCGCTGAGAGCTGCCTTGAATTCGCTCCACTGCACAGGCCGTGTTACGTAACATGGTTGTTGCTTACGATGATCGTCGCCCACCAAAATTGTTGGCAGGTCAGACAATTTCAGCTCATCGTTCTCAAGTTCATAGTCTTCGTCGAGTATTACCAGGTCGGGATCATTCTGATCGACGCGATTGGCCTTGAGCACGACAACCTGGTATGGCAGTTCGTTTTTTGCCAGGTTCAGGAATGATTTAAACAGGATCTCTTCTTTTTTCGAGATTCCTTTGAACACCAGGTATTTAATTTGTGTGGACACGGTTGTTATTTCATTCTCACAAAAATCAGTTTTGCTTCGATGGTTTCCACGATTAATGAAACCAATCCAACCAGCCAGAATCGCTTTTACGGCACGGCCATAAGCGTGCGCTCAGTTTGGAGCACTGGCTATCTATGAAGCAATTGTTACCTTGACTGGCACTCATCGTATCAGCCAAAACTATCCCATTCACCGCAGTTCGGACAAAGCCAATGCAGAGCTTTTGTGTCGAACCCACACCCGACACAAGTATACTCAATCTTGCGGTCTTTTGCGCGGCCTAACAGGTCCTTTAACAAGAGGCTTTGACGTTTTGTGGGCAGGTTCTCAGTGTCGGTATTGGCATACAGGTAGGAGGCCACCGGGCCACTCAACCCTTCGCGATGGATTTGTGAAAAAATGCGTGTCAGGGCTTCATTTTCACCTAGAGCCTGCATTAACGACTCACGCCAGAGTTCAAATGCCCTGGGGTCCTTAGGTATAGAAGCCACATTGAGTAAATAGTCGTTTAAGCCAGCTTCATCACCCAGGGCCTGGTAACTCAGGATGGTTTTTTCAACGACCAATGAAGCAAGTACTGGGTTGGATACTGAAAAGCTTTGCCACATCTCCAGAGCGCGCCGATAGTTGCCCTGTTGATAGTGCAATTCACCTCTTAGTAATACTGGACGCGCTGCAGTACGATCGTCGCTCAGGGCGTTCCGCAAATGCTTGCGGGCGGCTTCAAAGTCTCGTTCCTGGATGGCCTGTTCAGCCAACTCACACCAGTAGTGCGCGATTCTCCTGCTGTAGTTAGCGCGATGGCTACGCTTGTGCGATCGGGTAACCTCGATTGCCTTAGCCCATTCCTTCTCTTGTTGATAGATACTGCACAAACCTTCCAGTGCGCGCTGCCGATAACTTACTGAGTCCTTGAGTTCGATAAAAAGGTTTTCAGCTCGGTCCAGCAATCCAGCCTTGTAATAATCCTGGGCCAACTCATAAATTGCCTGGACCCGCTGCTCGTCGGTCAGACTGGGCCTTGCGATCAGATTTTGGTGGATACGGGTGGCGCGATCAACCTGTCCTTTACGGCGAAACAGGCCACCGAGGGCGAGATGTAATTCAACCGTTTCGCTATCTACTTCAAGCGCCTTGATAAATACTTCAATGGCTTTATCAGGCTCTTCATTTAGCAAAAAGTTCAGGCCCTTGAAATACTCCTGGTTGACGTTTGCAGCTGATTTTGTGCGTGTTTTTATCCACCAGCGCGTTACTAACACGCCCAATGAAAAGGCCAGCAACAACGCCGGCCACATCCAACTCTCAAACGAAATTGTCAAACTCGCTAAACCTCGTCCTTAATGGGCATGGCACGCAAGTTCTCAACTTCTTTTTCTACCTTCGCTAATTGCTTGCGGGTTTTGCCAACTTGGCGCTTATTCTTTATCACCGACAGGCTCATGAACATCCAGCCAAGAAATAACCCAACCAGAAAAGTCACGGTCAACACCAGAACCAACGGCGCTTCCCAGTTGATATCAAAGTAGTAAAGAAGAGTGACCGTTTGCGGGTTTTTTAAATTAATAGAGAGTGCAAATAGTGCAAATATCAGGAATAAAATTAGATATACAAACCTTTTCATAGATTAGATCGCCAGGTGGACCAACTAATGCCCCCAGTATAACCGCAGTGGGCTCAGGCATTAAACGCTAATTGGTCCGGGTCTTGTGAGATTCTGTAAAATTCGGTGTCAATCGATACTAAGGCGCCAATTCTAGCTAAAATACCAGGCATTAACGCTTAGCTCGGTCTAGCGAGCCCGAACAACAACAGGAGAGTTTCCATGCTGCGGCCGCCTTGCCCGCAGCCGTGGGTTACGTGGGTTAAGAGGTACTAGTGATTTACCGCGTCAACGCGCTCTTTTAATTCCTTACCCGGCTTGAAATGCGGTGAAAATTTGTCCTCTACCGCAACGGACTCGCCGGTTTTCGGATTACGCCCTATTCTCGCGGGGCGATAGTGGAGAGAAAAACTGCCAAAGCCACGAATTTCAATACGATCCCCATGCTCAAAGGACTGCCCCATTTTTTCCAGTACAGCCTTTACTGCCAACTCCACGTCCCGGTGCGCCAGATGCGGTTGCTTGTCAACAAGTGCATCGATCAATTCCGACCGTGTAATGGTTGGTTTGTTTATCATTACCCTTTAACCCTAGAAATTTATAGATTGCAGCTCAAGTATAGAGACTGCGTTGCCAATAGGCAACAACAAGCAAGCAAAGAAATTGCCATAAGTTACTGATAAATCACATTAATCAGGAAGTTTTGTGGACATTCTTCCAGAACCGGGTGTTTTCCAGGTCAAAAACGAACAATAAAAAAGCCGTGCGCTGAAGTCAGCACACGGCTTAATTAGGGACTGCTTTTATACTCAGGGTCAGTAAATACGGGCAGTATTCACCAGCTCATAACAACTATTTGTTGAGCTTCTCCTTGAGTTTGGCTGCCAACATACTGCTGCCAGATTCTTCAGTTTGACGGCCGTATTCCTGAACCGCTTCACTCTCGTGTTGCGCCTCCAAGGCTTTAATCGACACCGAGATACGACGTGTCTTGCGATCGATTGAAGTCACTTTCGATTCAACTTCATCACCGACATTAAACATGCTGGATGCATCATCAACGTGGTCACGAGAGATTTCCGCAGCACGCAAGTAGCCTTCAACGCCGTCCACAAGTGTCAATGTGACGCCGCGAGCATCGGCTGCCTTAACGATACCGGTAACAACAGAGCCCTTGCCGTTGGCGCTGACAAAATCACTGAACGGATCGCCACTAAGTTGCTTAACACCCAGGGAAATGCGCTCGCGATCTGAATCAACCGCCAATACCACTGCTTCCAGCTCATCGCCTTTGGAGTAGTTGCGGATGACGTCTTCACCATCTTCGTCCCATGACAGGTCGCTCAGGTGAATCAGGCCGTCGATATTGCCTTCCAAACCAATGAATACACCGAAGTCGGTTATCGATTTGATATTGCCGGAAACCTTGTCGCCTTTCTTGTGCGTTGCAGCAAAGCTATCCCATGGGTTGGCTTTACATTGCTTCATACCCAGTGAAATGCGACGACGTTCAGGGTCAATCTCGAGAATAACCACTTCAACTTCATCGTTAACCTGGCAGATTTTGCTAGGGTGAACGTTTTTGTTGGTCCAATCCATTTCAGAAACGTGAACCAAACCTTCAACGCCGTCTTCGAGTTCAACGAAGGCACCGTAGTCGGTAATATTGGTCACTTTTCCGTAATGGCGGGTATCCACTTGGAAGCGGCGTGCCAGGTCTTTCCATGGGTCATCGCCCATTTGCTTAATACCCAGTGAGACACGTGCTTTTTCACGGTCAAACTTGAGAACACGCGCTTCGATATCCTGACCCACTTCAAGAATCTCAGATGGATGCTTGACGCGTTTCCAGGCCATATCGGTGATGTGCAACAAGCCATCGATTCCGCCCAGGTTGATAAACGCACCGTAATCCGTCAGGTTTTTAACGATACCTTTAACAATCTGACCTTCTTCAATGGTTTTCAGCAACTCTTCACGTTCTGCGCCCAGTTCATTTTCAATCACAGCGCGACGAGAAACCACAACATTATTGCGGGCCTTGTCGATCTTGATTACTTTCAGTTCCAGGTCGCGATTCTCGAGGTACGCAGAATCTTTGACCGGGCGTACATCTACCAGTGATCCTGGCAGGAATGCACGAACATTTTGTAGGGAAACAGTAAAACCGCCTTTGACTTTTCCAGTGATTTGACCAACCACGATGTCTTCGTTGGCATGGGCCGTTTCCAGGTCCGCCCAAACACGAACGCGCCGAGCTTTATCGTGAGACAGCTTGGTACGACCATAACCGTCTTCAACGTTCTCGATGACTACCTCAACGAGGTCGCCTTCCTGAACATTGTATTCGCCTTCTACTTTGGCAAATTGGGATAATGGAATTTCAGCTTCTGATTTGAGGCCTGCGGTGACAGTGACATAATCACCATCGACGGAAACTACTTCTGCTTTGATCACCTCACCGATTGTCATTACGGTGTTTTTTAGGCTCTCTTCAAACATTTCAGCGAATGATTCGCTCATAACTCTTACCTTCAGCGGCCACCCTTGGGCCGTCTATTGCAGACGGTCAGCGTGACTGCTTGTCTGTCTAATTCCCAGTCCGCATGGGATTAGCGTTGATTTACATGATCCAGTATGCGCGCAACGACTTCGTCTATAGTAAGGTCTGAAGTATCAAGTACCAAGGCGTCTTCGGCTGCTTTCAGCGGTGAAGCCTCTCGACTCGAATCCCGGACATCACGCGCCTGAATCGACTCTAACAGGCGCGCGAGGTTAACATCGAATCCCTTGGCTTTCAACTGCTCAAAACGCCTTTTTGCGCGTATTTCGGCGCTCGCAGTCAAAAACACCTTAAATGGCGCATCGGGGAACACAACCGTGCCCATATCACGCCCATCCGCCACTAATCCGGGGCTTTTTCGGCAACGTCGCTGCATTTTTAGCGTGGCCGCACGAACCGCAGCAATCGGTGCAATACGCGATGCCATCTCGCCTGTTTCCTCGGTTCTGAGCTGGTCAGTGACCATTTCCCCATTTACTTCTATCTGCGCCACGTCATTTAATCTTACGTGACAGGTCAACTCCATCTCATCGGCTAATTCGACCAGGCCACCGACATCATTGGAGGAAACTCCTGCCTGCACCGCCACCCAGGCCAGCCCCCGATAAATGGCACCTGAGTCCAGGTAGTGCCAGCCGAACTCGCTGGCACAAATTTGTCCAATGGTTCCCTTACCCGACCCACTAGGGCCATCCAGAGCCAGAACCGGCGGCGGATTTGGGTTAGCGTCAGTCACTGATCTGCATCCCTACTTTGCCTGCCAGGTCGATAAAACCCGGGAACGAGGTAGCCACGACCTCACATTCGTTGATCACGACTGGACCTGATGCGCATGCACCTGCCACTGCGAATGACATCGCGATCCTATGATCGTGAAGACTGTTAACGCTGCCGCCATGCAATTTACCGCCGGTGATTTCCAAACCGTCTTTATGTTCGACAACCTCGGCGCCCAGGGACCGCAAACCAGTCACCATTGCGGATATGCGATCACTCTCTTTGTGCCGCAACTCTTCTGCCCCACTGACCCTGGTAACGCCCTCGGCGCAGGCCGCGGCAATACACAGCACTGGAAACTCATCAATTGCTAATGGCACGTATTTCGGATCGATATCAATACCTTGCAAGCCGGCGTACTTAACCTTGATATCGGCAACCGGCTCTCCTCCAATATCCCGTGGGTTTTGAAAGCTGATATCCGCACCCATCTGCCTGAGCACATCAACTACCCCGGTACGCGTAGGATTAACACCAACATGCTTCAAAGTAATGTTCGACCCCGGAACAATCGAGGCAGCCACCATGAAAAACGCGGCTGAAGAAATATCCGCCGGGATATCGATATTGGTAGCTTGCAGTTCACCCCCGCCGCTCAGCGTGACGGTCGTGGCTTGATCATTTAATGGGGTACTTTCGCAAGGGTACCCGTAGGCGCGAAGCATGCGCTCAGTATGATCTCGTGTGGGTGCGGGTTCAGTGACGCTGGTCTGACCATCCGCATAAAGTCCCGCTAATAAAACCGCTGATTTAATCTGTGCGCTTGCCATCGGCAGCTTGTAATCGATCGGCTCCAGTTTTTCTGCCGCGCGTATGTGGATGGGCGGACAACCATCTTCATCGGTTGCACAGCGAGCACCCATCGAGGTCAATGGCACGGTTACCCTGCGCATTGGACGCCCTGACAGGGACTCATCGCCAATGAGCTTGGACGGGAAGTTCTGCGCGGCCAGGATGCCACACATAAGCCGCATCGCCGTACCGGAATTGCCCATATCGAGATCAGACTCAGGCTGACTCAGGCCCTGCATACCGACACCGGTGATGGTCAATCGACCATTACTCGGCCCTTTGGCCTTAACTCCCATGGCCTGGAATGCGCCCAGAGTAGCCATCACGTCTTCGCCTTCGAGCAGGCCGGTGATTTTGCTGGTCCCATTAGCCAGTGACGAAAACATCACTGCACGGTGCGAGATTGATTTATCGCCCGGAACACGCAAGCTACCCTTCAACGGGGCCTCAATTGGGGTACTGGTAAATACTAATTTGGAACTCATTTCGCCCTTGTTTCTATCTCTGCTGCTGTTGCTTATTTGTTTTCTTCAAGCTGCCCAACGATGGTCCGAGCTTTGTCAGTCGTGAACAGGTCTCACTCTATCGCAATCAGTGGTTTTTTGGATTTGTATTTGCCTTTTTTAACAATCCAGCGTCGCGAGAAGCTTTGGCGGTACCAAAATACTCCAGGATACCCTGTTGATCGGCTTGATTTATACGTTCGCGAATTTCAGTCAGCTGCGCCTGATATCCGTCCAGTGCGTTTAGCACCTGTTCGCGATTGGTGATACAGATATCGCGCCACATTTCCGCATCGCTGGAAGCAATACGAGTAAAGTCATAGAAACCCGCAGCAGCAAGATTAAACAACTCCTCACGGTTTTCCTGGTTACTCAAATAATTCACCAGGCTAAACGCAACCACGTGTGGCAGATGACTGGTCTTCGCAAAGATGGCATCGTGTTGCTGCAAGCTCATCGCCAGTACATTGGCGCCAAGCGCTTGCCACATCCCTGCGACGCGTTGCAGGTGCTGGCTGTCTGCTTCCTCTGTTTTAGTGATGATGACATGCTTGTTTTCAAACAACCCCGATCTGGCCGCCTGTACACCGGAGTTTTCTCCGCCCGCTATCGGGTGGGCCAGCACAAACTGATTCAACAAGCCTGGTAGCTTGGTCGTCAGTTGCGCATATAAGTCGGTTTTGACACTCCCTACATCGGTGACAATAAGATCCTTGGGGATTTCCTGAGCAATCTCCTCCATCAGCGGCAACATGACCTGCATGGGGGTTGCCAGGACCAACAAATCCGCACCCTGGATAGCCTGATCCAGGGGTAACACCTGATCGACTACGTGGTTTGAAATAGCGTAGTCAGCGGTTGAGTCCGAGCGACACACACCAATAATTGTTCTCGCGAGTTGGCGTTGCTTCAGGTCGCGGGCCAGTGATCCGCCCAGCAATCCCACGCCAAGAATTACGACTTTCTCAAACATAACTAAAATGCCCAAACCACCCAGGTTTAAAGCACACCTACCGGGTAGGAACCTATCAGTTTAAAAAACGCGGCCTTGGCTTCCAGGTCGGCAAGCGCCCGCGCTACTTTCGGGTCGTCAACATGGCCATTCAGATCAATAAAAAATACATACTCCCAGTTGTTTTGTCGCGATGGCCGAGATTCGATGCGGCTCATATCAACCCCACCGTCGTACAGCGGTTTGAGTAGCTCGAATAAGGATCCTACTTTATTGGGAGTCGATACCATTATGGTTGTTTTGTCCTCGCCACTCGCCGCGTAGCCATCAGTGCCAATTATCAAAAACCGGGTAGTGTTGTTGTGTTCGTCTTCGATACCGGACGCCAAGATATTGATGTTGTACAGCCGCGCTGCAATCTCACCTGCGATCGCCGCCACCGAATCATCAGCCGCTGCCATAATGGCAGCTTCGGCATTGCTGTTAGCTGCTTCTATCTCTGCATCTGGCAGATAGCGTTCCAACCAACCGCGACATTGAGCTAGCGCCTGCGGATGAGCTGAAACCTTTGTAACCGCGGTCAGACCGTCAGCATTACTCAATAACTGATGACTGATCGGTAGTTGAACTTCGCCACACACCTTGAGTTTGGATGTAGAAAAACAATCGAGTGTATGCGTAATCACGCCTTCTGTAGAGTTTTCTACCGGTACCACGCCAAAATGTGCTTTCCCCTGTTCCACCACTCTAAACACGTCACCGATGGTTTTGACATCCAGACTATTCACCGCCTGCCCAAAATGCTTGATAACGGCGGCCTGGGTGTACGTCCCTTCGGGACCTAAATAGGCTACCGTCATCGGCATCTCGGCCGCCAATGAGGCTGACATGATCTCGCGCATCAAGCGGACCATCTCATCGTCTGAGACCAGGCCTTTTAGTTCTTCACGTAGCTCCTTATTCCGTTCCCGCACGCGTCGCAACACCTGGGCTTCTCGCTCGGGACGATAAAATGACGCGCTGGCATCGCTGGCGAGTTTTGCCTTGGCAATATCTGCCGCGACCAAAACGCGCTTGTGAATCAGGCGTTGTATTTTTTGATCACAGGCATCAATATCTCTGCGCAAATCTAACAGCTCCTGGCTGTCGTAGTTTTGCGCAGAATCCTGAGAATTCTTATCTGGAGACTTGGTATCGCTCATATGCTCGCTATTTTAATACGGAAACGTGCGCGGATTCAGCCCTAGACGATACGAGCCAGCATAATTCCGTCAAGCGCTTTAATCGTCTCAACCACTTCGGCGGGAATCTCGCTATCCAGGTCGACTATGGTATAGGCTATTTCACCACGCGACTGGTTGATCATATCGTGAATATTCAAGTCAGCTTCCGCCATGATGGTGGATATCTGACCCACCATATTTGGCACATTTGCGTTGCAGACCACCAGGCGGTGGTCGCTGCCTCGAGGCATTGAAACATTAGGGAAGTTGACCGAATTCTTTATATTGCCATTTTCCAGGTATTCCTTTACCTGTTCCGCCACCATAATGGCACAATTGTCCTCGGCTTCCCCGGTTGAGGCACCCAGGTGTGGCAAACCAATAACCTTATCTGATTGCTTGGTGCGGTTATTTGGAAAATCAGTCACATAGCATCCCAGTTTATCGTCATCCAGCGCCTGGCACACCGCGTTATCGTTGATGATACCCCCGCGGGCGAGATTGATTATCACTGCCGAGGAGTGCAATTTTCCCACGTTTTTGGCATTAATCAGATCCCGAGTTGCGTCAATCAGCGGCACATGAACAGTTAGAAAATCAATCTTTGGCAAAATTTCGTCCACACTGTTGGCGCGTTCCACATCCGCGGATAGTTGCCAGGCACCATCTACCGTCAGGCCTGGATCAAATCCAATCACCTTCATGCCCAGGTCCACACAGGAATTTGCGACCATGCGGCCGATCGCGCCCAAGCCAATCACACCAATGGTTTTACCTGGAAGTTCGTAGCCGCCGTATTTCTTCTTTCCGGCCTCTACCAGTTTCGACAACTCAGCGTCGTCACCTTGCAGTGCTTCGGTGTACTGAATTGCCTGACTCAGATTACGAGCCGCTAAAAACAGGCTACCCAAGACCAGTTCCTTTACCGCGTTAGCATTCGCACCGGGTGCATTGAACACCGGCACACCGGCCTGGCTCATTTTGACCAAAGGGATATTGTTCACCCCAGCGCCAGCACGGCCGACCGCTTTTAACGAATTTGGAATATCCATATCATGCATCTTGAAGGAACGCAGGATGATGGCATCGGGCGACTCCTCGGTATCCGACACCTGGTAGTCCGCGGCTGGAAAACGTTCCAGGCCAAGATGAGAAATATTGTTCAGAGTAAGAATTTTGTACATAGGACTCTCAGTTATTACTGTATTTCAGTCGCCGCCGATAAAAAACTGCGAACTTGCTAATATAAACCGCTTTGCCTGCCGGGTCTGCGATGATTTCTTGTGCAGATTCTGATTCAGCCGTTGGAGCTTTTGAATGAATCCATAAAATCAATCAACGCCTCGACCCCTGCCATGCTCATGGCATTGTAAATACTGGCCCGCATGCCCCCGACTGAGCGGTGGCCCTTGAGCGCATGCAAGCCGGCAGCGTGTGATTGACTGAGAAACTCAGCATCCAGAGCATCATTGTGCAGAATAAACGGCACGTTCATGTTGGATCTGTTCTCGGTAGCGACCGGGTTGCGATAATAGCCATCCGAGCCATCAATATAGGCATACAGTTTATCGGCCTTAGCCTGATTCTGCTGTGCCATGGCGCTGACGCCACCCTGCTCCTTAAGCCAGCTGAATACCTGGCCGGCCAAGTACCAGGCAAATGTGGGCGGGGTGTTGCTCATGCTGTCGCTGTCGGACATCACCTGGTAATCCATCAAACGCGGAGCGTCGTCGGGAAAATGCCCGATCAAATCGTCACGTACGATGACAATCGTCAAGCCGGCCGGACCAATGTTTTTTTGTGCCCCGGCATAAATTATGCCGTACTTCGCAACGTCGAGAGGACGCGACAAAATCGTTGAAGACAGGTCTGCACAAATTGGCACGTCCGTCTCCGGCAGCCAGGCAAATTCAACCCCGGCGATGGTTTCATTCGGCGTGATGTGTAAATAGGCAGCATCATCACTGAGCGACCACTGCTCCACCGCGGGAACATGTTTATATCCCTCTTCTGAGGTATCACACACCAGGTTTAAATCAATAAAGCGCCTGGCATCTGCAACCGCCTTTTTACTCCAATGTCCGGTCAAAGCATAGTCTGCACGACCTCCGAGAAACTTCAGATTAAGCGGGATGGCTGAAAATTGTGTGGTGGCGCCGCCTTGCAGGAACAAGACCTTGTAGTTATCAGGTATCGACAATAAGTCGCGCAAATCCTGTTCGGCCCTGGCAGCGGTTTCAACAAAGGGTTTGCCGCGGTGGGAGACTTCCATCACCGATGCACCAGTGCCATTCCATTCCAGCAGGTCCGCTTGAACTCGCTGTAAAACCGCTTCCGGCAAGGCTGCCGGGCCAGCACTAAAATTATAAATACGACTCATCTTAGTCTCCAGTAATTACATTTATTGGGTGCTTAATATTAGAAATTGATAGTTCTGACCGCATTTTCAATGCCTTATGCCCGCAATAGTAGTGTGGAGGCATGCATCGTTGTCTGATGCTAAGAAAACAAACCTGGGAGACCCACATTTTTAGAACAGCCTTGAAGTACTGTCCACAGTATTGGGTGCTAATGCTCATTATGGAGAAACAGGGTTACGACTTGTTTCGGATAGATAAAATCTTCGAATTTAGTCGCTGCACTACATCACGCCGATGGCGCGCTTCATGGGAAAGGTTACTGCTTTGGCCTATTGGTCTGCGTCAATCAATCGTCAGCAACATCTCCATCGTTAGTGGAGGAATCTTCTGCCTTGGCTTCTGCCTTGGCTTCTGCCTCGGCTTCTGCCTCTGCGCTGTCATCAGCCTTGTCGTCAGAATCGTCATCAGATTCAGCGACTTTTTCCACGCTGATCAGTTGTTCGCCCTCGGATACGCCGATCACTTTAACACCTTGAGTATTACGGCCAATAATTGACACTTCGCTGACGCGAGTGCGGACCAATGTGCCACCATTGGTAATCAACATTGCCTCATCGTCGTTCTCAACCAGGATGGCGCCGATCGCATCACCGTTTCGTTCACTGGTCTGGATCGAAATGACACCCTGGCCACCACGACCCTGGCAATTGTAATCGGACAACATGGTTCGTTTACCAAAGCCATTTTCAGTAAGCGTTAACACAGCTGACTCAGTGTCTTCAGCATCACAGATAATCATTGCGTTGACACGATGTTCATCGGTCAACTTGATGCCGCGTACGCCGCGGGCCGTACGGCCCATTTTGCGCACATCGTCTTCGGCAAACCGGATCGCCTTACCGGATGTGCTGAATAACATGACGTGCTGCTGTCCATTGGTCAAACCAACTTCCACCAGTGCATTTCCTTCAACCAAGTCAAGGGCAATAATGCCGTTGGCCCGTGGTCGCGAGAAATCCATCAGTGAGGTTTTCTTTACCGTGCCATCACTGGTTGCCATAAACACATGGCTACCTTCGGTGAATTCCTTTACCGCCAGGATCGCAGTAATGTGTTCCTCCCCATCCAAGGGCAGCAAATTAACAATGGGTTTGCCGCGCGCATTGCGCCCGGCCTGCGGTAGTTCATAAACTTTGAGCCAATACACTTTGCCTGCATCGGAAAAACACAGAATGGTGTCATGCGAATTTGCCACAAACATACGCTCGACGAAGTCTTCGTCTTTGGTTTTCGTAGCACTCTTGCCTTTGCCGCCCCTGCGTTGGGCACGATAATCGCTCAATGGTTGAGACTTTGCGTAACCCTCATGCGACAGAGTGACCACCAAATCCTCCTCCGCAATCATATCTTCGAGCGTTAAATCCAGTTTTTGCTCAATTATTTCGGTACGGCGCTCATCACCGTACTCATCGCGCACTTCTATCAGCTCTTCTCGAATGACTTCCATCAAGCGATCAGTATGTTCGAGAATATTGATGTATTCGGCAATTTTCTCCAGAACATCAGAATATTCGTCGCGGATCTTGTCTTGCTCAAGACCAGTAAGGCTGTGCATACGCAGGTCCAGAATGGCCTTGGCCTGCTGTTCAGACAGTCGATAACCATCGTCGTGCAGCCCTAGAGCTGGATCCAAGCCATTGGGTTTGCAGGAAACATCGCCAGCATTGGCGATCATTTGAGCCACGACCCCTGGCTCCCAGGTGCGAGACAATAACTCTTCACGGGCAATTGCAGGGCTTGCAGAGTTCTTGATCAACGCAATCATTTCGTCGATATTACTCAAGGCGATGGCCTGACCTTCAAGAATATGCGCCCGGTTACGTGCCTTTCGCAGATTGAAAATGGTACGCCGGGTGACCACCTCTCGTCGATGCTTGATAAACTCCTGGATCAATTCACGGAGATTAAACAAGCGCGGCTGATTGTCGATCAGGGCCACGGTATTAATACCGAACACAGTTTGCAGTTGCGTCTGCTGGAACAACTTGTTGAGGATGACCTCGGCTACCTCGCCACGACGCAAGGCAATGTACATGCGCATGCCGCTTTTATCGGACTCGTCGCGCAATTCGGTAATACCTTCTATTTTCTTGGTTTTTACCAATTCGGCGATTTTCTCCAGCAGCCGTGCCTTGTTAACCATGTACGGCAACTCAGTAACGATAATCGCCTGTTTGCCGTTGGTTTCCTGGGTTTCGATATGAGTGCGAGCCCGCATATAGATTTTGCCACGACCGGTTCGGTAGGCATCGCGTATGCCTTTACTGCCATTGATAAACCCTGCGGTTGGAAAATCAGGGCCAGGAATATGCTCCATCAACTCATCGACCGAGATATCTTCATTATCAATCATGGCTACACAACCATTAATGACTTCAATCAGATTATGTGGCGGGATATTGGTCGCCATGCCAACCGCGATCCCTGATGAGCCATTGACTAGTAACGCCGGTATCTTGGTCGGCATGACCGACGGCTGCAGTTCGCTTTCATCGTAGTTGGGGTAGAAATCGACGGTTTCTTTATCCAGATCGGCAAGAATTTCGTGAGCAATTTTCTGCAGGCGAATCTCGGTATATCGCATCGCCGCAGGTGAGTCACCATCCACTGAACCGAAGTTACCCTGACCGTCAACCAACGGGTAGCGCATGGAGAAGTCCTGCGCCAGTCGGACGATCGTGTCGTAAACCGCGGTGTCCCCATGCGGGTGGTATTTACCAATGACATCACCGACGATACGGGCGGATTTTTTATAGGGCTTATTAAAATCGTTGTTCAACTGCGACATGGCAAACAAAGCCCGCCGATGCACGGGTTTGAGGCCATCACGAACGTCTGGCAGTGCCCTGCCAACGATCACGCTCATGGCGTAATCCAGATACGACTGACGCATCTCCTGCTCTAAATTTGCGGGTATGGTTTCCTTGGCGAACTGATCAGTCATGGAGGGTTTTTAAGCAGTAATTCTAAACCGCAAATTATAACTTATCGGTGCTGTTTATGCATGATTGAATACCGCTGATAAACAGTAAAAATCCGGTGATTTTCAGCACCTTCACAGCGCCGTAAATAAGCCATAATGTCAGGCTGAAAAAACCGACTTGAGCGAGCAACGCGGATCTTGAGTTTTTGTCAAAGATCACCCACCTGGGTGAGGCTCGATATCTGGCAGATTGCTACTATTCTGTTCAGCAAGACGGACCCAGGGAGGGAGTACAACAGGCAGTTGACCGTATTGTTGATCCAGAATGACACCAGGAGGTGGAGGTAACAGGAGTTGCACTATTTGGATTTTGGAGGAGCCGCCGCAAGGCGGCTTTTCTGTTTGTATTACTGTATTAGTGCACCCTTCGATCGTCTCGCTCTTATCGACTGATCCCGCTTTGGTAAGTTACTTCACCAATCAAACCAGTGAACTCTTACCGCAAATATGTTTTCAGGCCGGTAGATGCTTCGAGATATCGGTCAGGATGAATAAAAAGGTAGTTTGCATATTGATAACTGGGGTCATGCTGAATCGACACTTTTTCACACAAACGCGCTTCAACGATATGAAAAAAGCGAAAACCCATAGGATGCAGGATATTGCACAGCTCAGCTGATGATTGTTCATCCAATACTTCGCAGATGATATAGGGTTTATCTCTTTCGATAACTTTGCTGCCGCCTTTCAACACTACTGGTTCAGTCATCTCCGTATCGATCTTAATCAGGTCGATTTTGTCTAAACCTTCCTTTTCATGAAAAAAATCCAAAGAAACGCAGGGTACATCAACCTTTTCAGTGTCGGGCCAGTCCGACTTCGCTGCCGAGCCGCCGGTAGGCACGGTGATTGCGGGCCGATAGTAAAATTCCAGACTACCGTTTTTATCACTCAAGGCGAGATTATGACTGTGCAAATTCGAGAATGCGTTAGATTTCACATTTTTACTGAGACGACTATATATTCCTGGCATTGGTTCGAAGGCATAAACCTTGCAATCAGGTCTTTGCGCGCTAGCTACCAGGGAATACACACCGGTGTTTGCTCCAATATCTAAAACCGTTCTGACCGACTGAAAATTTAAAATAAGTGAGAAAATTCTCAAACTGTCGTATTCGAAGCTCTGGGGTCCATATAGATACAACCTGGACGCAATAGAGTCTCTTCCATCCGATTGCATACAAAAGGAAATCTCAGGAGACATTGTTATCTTCAACTTGCCCTTAACAGGGAAAAAGAACGGAATCTTCAGGTTTAGATACTTCAACATTCTCGAAATCAGAAAATTGAAGGGTTGAAGTGTCAGAAATTTGAATATTATCCGCTTGTTGGCACTGGCAAACATGGCTTCGGACTCAGTTGATCAGGTCAAATCTTAACGCAGGATATCATCAGTTAAGGTCAACGATTCAAGCCATCGATATTTTGAACGAATCTTTCTCGGGGTGCACTGAACTTAGGCAGGTCAATTCATAGCTCGAGTTGGAAATTTATTGTGACTAAGCAAATGGTTTAGCGCGACTCTTTCCTATATCATCTGCGATACTCAAATGCTGAGTTCCGGTCACCACAAAAAAATTAGCTTCGATCTAAGCACAAAAAGCCCCTGGCTTATCGATACTACACCTACCGCGAAAACCGAATGTACCTAAAAAGCACACTTGACAGAATAATAAATGGACGTCGGCCTTTCTTTAGTCTGGTTATCCCAACCCGCGATCGACCGGAATTTATTGAGTTTGGCTTGAGCATATTGATGGAGCAAACATTTGCGGATTTCGAAGTAATCGTCTCTGACAATTTCGTGGAGAAGCCCTGTCTGGACGTCGTAAAGAAATTCGACGACCCCAGAATAAAGTATGTGAAACCGGAACAGCCTCTTCAGATGGCCCAGCACTGGGAGTTCGCATGCAGTCATTCCAGGGGGAAGTATGTCAGCGTTCTGATTGATAAAACATTTCTGCACCCGGAGGCTTTAGCGATTCTACACGAGACCTTATCAGTTAAAGAATATGATCTGGTTTCCTGGGGGAACGAGATATATGCACCAATTGATGAATCAGTTAGCTACTCCCGGGGATACTATAGCCCCCAATACCAGGCCGTTGGGCCCTATCCTTTTTCTCCGCATGGCGAGTTGTATCGAAGACTTAACTGCGAATTGGATCTGTGGGCGGAAGGGACCGACTACAGTCGCGGCAAAATTTGTTTTGGCGCCTTCAGTTCCCGACTGATATCAAGGATCAAAAAGGCTCAAAAATGTTTATTCCACTCAGTATGCCCCGACTACACAGCAACGGCCTCAGCACTGGCGCTGGCGGACAATGCAGTAGATATGGGTCAACCATTGATGGTGTCTTTTTTAACGAGTATTTCCAATGGCATGAATTATTACAATTCTCCATCGTACGCATTGAATTTTTTGAATCAGGTAGATCCGTCAGGTAACGTTCTGGATGAATTGCCTGTTAAAGGCCTGTACACATCCACGCATAATCTGATTACCGGGGATTACCTGCGCGTAAAAAGAAGTCTTGGAGATGAGTTGTGCCCATTTTCTCTAAACTATGAAAACTTAGTGGACAGGATCATCACGGATTTGGCTGTGGTTGGATTTGAGTCGGATGAACAACTTGAAGCGCAGCTCGAACTGCTGCTGGACGCAAGACCCGAATTGGATAAAGCTGAATTACTGGAACGAATAAAAGAGCAAAAAAGTAAAAAGCCCTTGACTGCGGATCGAGACGAGCAAGAAATGAAGGATTTGTACGATCGGTTTTTTATGAAATTTGATACGCCGCTCGAAATGTCCAAAAAGATGGCTGAGCACTACAGAGCAATTTTATCGCCGCCGGATCAGCCAACCGTATAAGAAACGCTGGCGATCAAGGCTGAAACCTCTCCTGCAAAAGACGAAAAGCGAGTCAACGATTAACGAGCCGTTGCTCCGTCGAGTTAGGAAGGCCTGTTTGTCAATTTCGGCCATCATTCAGGTGGTGCGTGCTGTTTACAGATCAGGATACCCGTTTCAAATAACCGCTCGGCGCCACGGTGATCATTAATTTGTTCTCAAACGAAGCATCAAGCTCAAATTCAGGATGGTCCTGCAGATATTCATAAACCGCCGTTTTCGGGTTGTTTCCCACATCCCAGGGCCGGTCCTGAAAGAACCCTCGGGGTAAATCTTCGACAAATGTATCCAGGACCACAACATAACTGTGTTTTGACACATAGGGAGCATAGTGCGTTAACTCGGCCAAAACATGCTCGTGAGTATGCATGGAATCCAGGATTACCAGTACCGTTTCCCGTCCCTCAGTAAACTTGTCGACCTGCGCTACGGTCTCCTCCGATATTGAAGACCCTTCGATCAGTTCAATTCTTTTGAACATTGGGTGAGACTCTATTTCCTTGCGGTTATGGTCTCGAATATCAATATCAATTCCGACAACAATCCCATCGTTTCCAATAAGTTCCAACATCGACGCACTGAATATAATAGAGCCACCATGAGCGATTCCAGTTTCAATAATCAGATCTGGTTTAACCTGCCAAATTAATTCCTGGAGCGCAATTACATCCTGAGGATACTGAATAATCGGTCTTCCCATCCATTCAAAGTTATAGACATACTGCTTTTCCATACTTTCCCTGGTCCATTCAAGCGACCGTTTTTTAAATCCGGAATCTGCCGCCTGAGCAGATATTCTCTCTTTTCGCTCACGCAGAAATTTTTTAATAGGGTTCATTTTTATGGCGGGTTTTTAATAGTTTGCTCGTGGATAGAGCTGGTTCTGCAATTAGTAGTATGGGTCAGGCAATGCTTTTGAGCCCTTCCCGCAGGGATATTCTCGCTTCCCAGTTCGGCAGTATCTCGGTGCGCCATGGCTCCATGATCTGGTTTTCACGATAGGGCTTTCCGCCCCATACAATGTTAATTTTTCTTCCGGTTGTATTTTCTATCTCTTGAGCCAGAGTTTTCAGGGTAACCGGATTCTCAGGAGCAACACTGTACAGCAGCCGGGAGCTTTTATTCGATAACGGAATGGCGTTTAAGACGCCCAATCCGGTGACAATGGCACGCACCGTATCATCGATATGAACAAGGTTCAACAGCTGTTCGCCTGGCGACACCAGCAGCGGATCAGGGCTGTCTAAATGGCGAAAAAGCAAATTCACAATCTTGTCTCGAGGATCATCGGGACCATAATTATCGTAAAACACCAGGTCGACAACGTGGAACTGTCGGCATCCTGTGTAGTAATGACTAATATCGCGAAAAGCCCTCTTACTCGCTGCGTAAAGAGAATTAGGCGCGAACTGACCCTGTGAACCGAATTCAGCGCATGTGGTGATGTTTAATAACCGTCTGCACCCATTGCTATCCATCATTTGCAACAACTCGGCTCCCAGGCTTATGTTGCTCTGCATCATCTCTGCAACGCCGTTGTGCGTGACAGCATGATCATAATAAGTCGCAAGATGTATAACCGCGGCAAAGGTATTTTGCTGGAAAACTCTAGCCATCGCACCGATACCATCCAGGGTGTGATGTGTGACCCCATCCAATTGGGTCGTTGGCTTTCTGCCTGAACGTAGGAGCGTATGCACCTCGTTTCCACTTTGAACCAGAATTGGCAGTAATTTACCGCCGATGTATCCGGTCGCTCCGGTGAGTAGTACTTTTGGCATCATCAGTTGACATCCTCAGCCATAAATTCGCTTTTCAGGGACAAAAGTCACCAGCTTTGCGCCCCATTTTTGCGTGTATTCTAGTTGTTTGCTGATTTCATTTACCAAATTCCAAGGAAATATCACAATAAAATCCGGTCGATTTATTTCCAGGAGTGATTCAGAAACGATCGGGATATGGCTGCCTGGTAGTAATTTTCCCTGCTTTTCGGGGTTCCTGTCCACAACGTAGTCGATTTCTTCTTTACCCACGCCGGAGTAATTTAACAACGTGTTCCCCTTTGCTGCCGCACCATAGCCGACCACCTTTTTTTGATCTGCTTTGGCAGAGGAAAGGAAATCCACAAAACTGCTTTTTATACGCTGCGCTTGGTGATTGAACGACGCGTAATACTGTGCTGTGTCGACGCCAAGCTCATGCTCATCTTTGAGAAGTCTTGCTACTGAATCTGCAACCGGTTTTGAACTGTCGCTAATTCTCTGGGCATAAACTCTCAAGCTGCCGCCGTGTGTTGGGAGTTTTTCAACATCAAATATTTGCAACCCATTGGCCTGAAAAATTTTGTTCACCGTGGTGATCGACAGGTACGAAAAATGTTCATGATAAATGGTATCGAACTGGTTTTTATCGATCAGTTCACAAACATGAGGAAACTCAAAGGTGGCTACTCCCGTTTTTTTCAAGAGTATGCTGAAACCCTTTACAAAATCATTGATATCAGGAACGTGGGCCAATACATTGTTGGCGGTCATAAGATCCGCCTGCCTGCCAGCCTTTGCCAGATCATTGGCTAAATTTTCTCCAAAAAACTCTTCAACAATCTCGACCCCTTTGTCGCGTGCAGCACTGGCAGTGCCAGCCGTTGGTTCCACACCAAAACACGGAATATTCCTGGCGCTGACAAATTGCAGGAGATAACCGTCGTTTGCCGCAATTTCAACGACCAGGCTTTCATGATTTAGTTCGAAGCGCTCTGCCATCTTATCCACGTAGTCCTTGCTGTGCTCCAGCCAAGAACTTGAGTAAGAACTGAAATATGCGTATTCATCGGCAAAGAATGTGTCAGCAGATGCAAAATCTTCGGTTTGCACTAACCAGCAGTGCTCGCATACAAGAACCCTTAATGGAAACTCCGCTTCATTCAAGGCATCATTTTCATGAGCGAGGTAGGCGTTCGATGGTGGCGCTGAACCAAGGTCCGCGAAAATCTGGTCAACGGGATGTTCACAATGTCTGCACTTCAAAGTTTTACCCCTGGGAAATCATCGATGATCATGGGCAGAACCTTATCTCGCTCGGAAATCTGTGTGGCCTTGAGAGGCCATTCAATGCCAATTGTTTCATCAAACATATTAAATCCACGCTCCGCATCCGGTGCATAATCAGCGGTGTGAAGATACAGTAGTTGGCAGTCACTCGTTAAGGTTTGAAAGCCATGAGCAAACCCTTCCGGGATTACTATGCTCATCGGCTTGTCAGCATTTAACTCGATACCATAGTATTGCAGAAACGTGGAGGACCCGGCTCTTAGATCCACAGCAACATCGTACACAGCTCCGGCAAGACAGGAGATTATCTTGGTTTCGGAGAAAGGTGGTTCCTGGTAGTGAAGACCCCGAATCACTCCCCTCTCCTTTGAAAATGAGTGGTTGATTTGGGTAATTGTCTTATCGCAACCAATCTGAGCGAGTGTGTTCTTGCAATACATCCTTTGGAATGATCCACGAGAGTCGCTGACTGGCAGCCTCTCGTATACAACTAAGCCATCAAACCCTGTTGATGAGAATTTAATCTTTTTCATAACTCTGATCAGCCAAAATACTCAGCGATCTGTTTTTCTGTTTCTTCCCTTGCGCCTGCGCCAGCATGAACTGTCTGGTACCAAGATATCGACTTTTCAATTGCTTGTTCTGCATTCCACCTTGGTCGCCAATTCAACCTGTTAGATGCCTTACTGGAATCAAGCCTCAATATTTCAGTTTCAACATGGTCAGAACTTTCACCTGACTCTTGAATTTCACCACTACCCCAAGTCCTTAGCGCAATTTCTGCAACCTGTCGTGTTTGCAGCTCATCATCCCTTTCCGGCCCGAAATTCCAGGCTGATGCCACCTCCGGATCACCAGAATACAGCTTCTGAGCCAACAGCAAGTACCCAGTCAACGGCTCAAGCACATGTTGCCAGGGTCGAACAGCAAAAGGGTTGCGCAATTCCAGAGGCTTACCTTCACTAAACGCGCGAAAGCAATCAGGGACGAGCCTATTTGTAGCCCAGTCACCACCTCCAATTACATTGCCTGCCCTGGCCGTCGCTATCTGTGGTCCATCAGTATCCTTAAAAAAGCACAGTCGGTAGCTATTACTCACAACTTCAGCACAGGCCTTGCT
Organism: Pseudomonadota bacterium; assembly: GCA_039110515.1. Taxonomy (GTDB): domain Bacteria; phylum Pseudomonadota; class Gammaproteobacteria; order Arenicellales; family Arenicellaceae; genus Arenicella. Next base: position 79,063 of record JBCCFY010000014.1, on the reverse strand, counting down.
GGCGCTATACGGGTCATGGCCACCTAATCGATCCTCTTCCCTATGCGCGGTGACGCCGTCAGATACCTCGTAGCACTTATCAGTTGTAATCACAACTATCGCTCTCACTGACGGCACATGTCGAGCTGCCTCAAGCACGTTCACGGTGCCCAGCACATTAGACATATACGTGCCCACAGGATCGCTATAACTATCTAATACCAATGGTTGCGCAGCCAAATGGAACACAATGGTCGGCTTCACACTGGCCATGGTGTCTTTCAAACTGGCCAAATTTCCCACGTCATCACGGGTGTCGCTGGCAAAAATCCTGTCCAATCCGGCAAGCTCAAACAAACTTGGAACCGTGGGGGGTTCCTCGAGAGAAAAACCATGGAGTGGCGCACCAAAACGGTTTAAGAGCAAACTGAGCCAGGAACCCTTAAACCCGGTGTGCCCGGTTATAAAGATCTCCTGGTTCGACCAGAATTCTGGGTTTACTCCCATACCATCCACTTGGCTTCACCAGTCTGGTGGAGGGTTTCCAGATAGTTCATTTCTCGAAGCGTATCGACCGGTTGCCAAAACCCATCATGTGGATAGGCATTGAGTTGATTCTGGACTACTAACTCACACATCGGGCCTGTTTCTAAGACGCTGTCATCGCCCGAAATAAGGTCCAGAACTCCCGGTTCCATCACAAAATAACCACCATTAATCAAATCACCGTCACCATGCGGTTTTTCGGTGAACTCTTCCACAGAATTATCATTATTGATTTTTAGTGCCCCGAACCTGCCAGGCGGCGATACCGCAGTTACCGTCGCAAGCTTTCCGCTGTCTCGATGGCTGCGCAATAACGAATTTATGTCTATATCAGCTACACCATCGCCATAAGTAACACAAAAAGTGTCGTTCTTGAGCAGGTGCGCCACCCTTTTGAGTCGTCCACCCGTCATAGTTTCCTTCCCCGTATCTATTAAGGTTACGGTCCATGGTTCTGCTCGTTGCGCGAGAATTTCGACGCGATCTTCAGCCATATGAAATGTGACATCGGAAGAATGTAAGAAGTAGTTTGCGAAATACTCTTTGATTGCGTAGCCCTTATAACCCAGGCATATAACGAAGTCGTAGATCCCATAATGGGAGTAGGTCTTCATTATGTGCCAGAGAATAGGCTTCCCACCAATTTCAATCATGGGTTTTGGTTTTGACTGAGTCTCCTCGCTAATCCTTGTACCCAACCCGCCTGCCAGTATTACGGCTTTCAACTTTTATCCCCTGTTTGAGTCATATTAGTTACCATTTCAGGTGAAAATCGAACCGAACAATTTTACTGCGTTCGGGTTGTGAAGACTTCATGAATAGAGCCACTATTATATTCGAAAAGCGCCAGAACTATCTCTAAATACTTGATCTGGCCGTTTATTCATTGAATGTCACTTCCTTAATGAAATGAGGGGCCCCAAGCAACTGCATTCAAAGGGTTTTGAGGCATAATATCTAAATTCTAATAGCTCCAACTGCGCAAAATGATTGATGATTGATGATTGGAAGATTCTTGTGCCAGCTTCAATCAGCTCGCTACGTTTATGACCGATACCATTACCTGCCCCGTCTGCAAAAGGAGCGATAACATAACCCTGGATACCAGGGAGCATGTACCGACACTTCAAAACGTTACCTTGGCAGACCTTTCTCAAGCCAGAAAGTTTCCGTCTGGCTCGTTGAAAATGGTTCGTTGTCAATTCTGCGGCTTCGTTTGGAACCAGGATTTTGATCCCACCGCGATTAGTTACGATGATGGCTATGACAACAATGTGTCTGCTTCCGAATACTACAAAGAACACCTTTACAGCATGGCCGACCGAATCATAGCTTCGGTCCCACCAGAAGAACCGATTCACTATGTCGAAATCGGTTGTGGCCAGGCAGATTTCCTAAATCTTGTGGTTGAGCGTTCAGGTGGGCAGGTGGTGTCAGCTATCGGCTTTGACCCTGCTTTCACGAGTTATGACAGCCTTTTTGAAAATTCAGTTGTTCACAAATCTATTTTTGACCAAAGTTGTCAGAATCTTATTCCTGAGCAGGCAAATGTTATCTGTTCAAGACACACGATCGAGCACGTAAAGGATGTTGACGCGTTTATCAACAGCATCACCGCACCAATGGACATCAAAGGTAGAAAACTTTTCATCGAGACCCCCGATGCCAACTGGATCCTGCGTAGCGTTGCCACGCATGACTTTTTTTACGAGCATTGTTCCCTGTACACACCCGAATCCATTAAATTTTTGCTGGCTCAGCAGCATTTAGAGAGTCAAGTTTCATTGGTATACGGTGAACAATATATGTGGGTGGAGGCCAGCCGACAGTTCACAACCGGTTTGCACAAAATATCAACACCACTGGTCGACCAGCATCTCGCTGAGCATTACGTAAAAAGCAGATCTGACCACCTGAAAACCTGGGTCGAATTTATAAGTGAGGCAGCGAAAAATGGACCTGTCGCAATCTGGGGGGCCGCCTCCAAGGGTGTCACCTTCATTTCCCTGTTTCTTGACGAACCCACAGTGACCATAGATTGCGCAATCGATCTGAACACAGGAAAACAGAATCGATTCCTACCCACCACAGGCACACCAGTGGTTGCCCCGGAACAGGCAGTTAGGCGAGGGGTTAAAACGATCATCATCATGAATCCAAATTATGAAATGGAAATCAGGGAAATGGTCGCGGGATTGGATTGGAATCCGAATTTTTCTGTTCTGAATGACGGGAATTAGAGGACTAGATCGTCAAGACCCGAACTCGACTTTTATTTCGCTAAGTCACGTTTTGTGTTGACGGCGATGGTGCAAAGCCCGAACAATGGTTATTTCAGATAAACTGAAAGCGCAGCTTTAAAAGTAATTTTTTAACAGCTTCCGTGAGTTCATTGAACACTTTGGCAAATGACTTTTTTTGGGGGGTCAAAATCTCGCTCCGCTCGTGGCTTGGAATCACCAGGTCAACAAATGATTTGTAGGAATACTGTTGCGATGAAACAATGTCCCGCTGACTATTCCTTACCATAGTTAATCTGAGTTCCTCATCGGCAGCCAATGCCATAATCTCTTGAAGATTTGAAAAATCTCTCTTTAACGGTAAGTAATGTACCCATGGCACTAACACGCCGTTGTAATCAGATTCGATCAATATTTGACCACAACCATTCAAAATTGCTTCGAAATGCCTCGGCGAAAGTACTTCGAGCAATAAACTACCATCGCAACTCTCGACAATCTCACGGTATAGCAGGTTTTCTTCAACCTTTGGGTTTTCTCGCAATCTCGCTGCTAATTGTGCTTCGATATCGCCTGATTTATCGAGAACGCTGGAACCACTTGGAACACCTATGACATATCGACAACGTCGTAGAAAGCGGTTCCAATCGTCGCCTTTGATAAAATGTTCCGACCCTATTCTAATATTGGTGCTCAGTCCTTGCTCCCTGGCAGACTGATCCACGATATGGGCGATGTTCCTCTTAAGCATTCCCGTGCTGCCGAGTTTGACATGCATCTTGGTCCAGTCGGTACGGTAACCTATGTCGATATCTCTCTTATCATTTTCCATCGGTTTGTGTTCATTTGTTTCGAGATACCCTGCTAAATACTGAGTTAAGATTCCGCGGTTGACAATTTGGTTGCCGTAAATCGCATTCCATTGGGTGTTTGGTGCCAGAGTAAACACCCGTTCAATCGATAATTCCTGAACAAATCGTTGTAGTAAATCGTTGTTCTTATATTCGTCCTGCATCAGCGCTATTTTCCGAGCGGCACCGAAATCGCATTTTTGCCAGCTCTTTATTTTCGACAGAAAGCGCTCACGATTCCAAACCGTTGTGACAGAGTGGTGAAAAACAACGAAATCCACCTTACGATACAGCGACAACAATGGCCCACGATTGAAAATAGCGTTGTGATAATACAACTCACAATTTTTTAAGTGGTGATCAAAACTGTACAACATCGCCGCCACGGAATGTCTCATGTCCGGGTCGCTGTTGGCATATATGATCAACACCCTAGTCATCAGTGAGTCGCCTTTTGTTGAGCTCTTGGTACACGTCCATAAGTTCGGCAGCGTTGCTCTCTATATTAAAATTTTCCTCAATAAAGCGCCGCGCATGGAGTGCCTTTTCGACCACCTGCGGATAATTCTCGATAGACCAGGAAACCTTCTTCGCAATAGACTCTGGATCGAGTTCGATGAAATCACCCCGTTGTAAATCTTCCCCAATCAGGCCGGGCAAACCACCATTTCTTGAGGCCAAAACCGGCACTCCACTCGCCATCGCTTCAATAACGGAAACTCCAAGACCTTCAACTCTGGATGGGAATACTGCCAGATTCAACTCACTCATTGCTTTGGATATCTCATCTGGATCAAGCCAACCCGACCAGGTCACCGCATCTTGAATCCCCAATTGGTCTGCAAGCGACCTTAAATCGGTTTCTTCGGGCCCACTACCAATGACGGTCAAATTCAAACTGATGTTCTTAAACTCCTGTCTTAACAAGGCGAAAGATCTTAACAGGATGTCAATTCCAGCAACCCGATGCAGTCTCTTGACAATGCCAATTGAAAAATGACTGATATCCTGGCCTGGTGATTGACGACTCAGATATGGAAATCGCTGAAGGTCGATCCCGAAAGGGATGGTTCTACATGAAACATCTGATATTTTGACAGCTGCGTCGGCCAAGTACTGGCTATTCGCCACACAGATATCTGCCCTGGTCAGAGCCCACTTCACGATCAATCGATAAACGGGATTCAGCTTAGGGGTAAGTAGTACATCCGAACCCCACACCGATACCACACGCTGAAAACGTGCAGGAAGTAACCCGGCTATTACTCCATAACTTGAAACAAAGTGCGCGTGCACAATACCATCTGAGTTTTTGCGAAGTTTAAGCACCAGAGTCACCAGGTCAATTAGGTAAAGGAACCTGGGGCGCCGTCTGGGTATCGAGTGAACTTCGATTTGCAATGGAAAGGACTCAAGAGCCCCAATCCATCTCTGGATATGTGGTGATTCGGAATCTGCCAGCCAAGTAACTTTCACGTTAGCATGGGGGCTATTGACTCTGTTGATAGAACTCCAAGGCTTCGGGAACGCTATCAAAAAATCTATTAGTTTCACCCCCGAGCACCAGTGCCTTGTTGCACCATTTTAGTGCTAAATCATGAGAGTGAGTTGCAAGAACCATAATCTTGGCGGTATTTGCCAACTCCTCCATCCTGCTGCTTGCCTTCTCCATAAAGAACATATCTCCTGCGGAGAGCCACTCATCGAGCAGCAAAATCTCAGGGCAAACCTCGGTCACCATAGCAAAGGCGAGGCGAACAAACATTCCGGACGAATAAGTGTTTACCGGCATGTAAAAACTTTCGCCTAAATCGGCGAATTCCCTAACATTCTCAACATATCTTTCCAGATCCAGTCCAAACCGATCATGCCCTCGCATCAGATAATGCATTTCGACATTTTGTTTTCCGCTTAGGCTGAAATCCATACCGGCACCGATTTCGATAAATGAACTCTTCGTACCGTCGATATAAATCGATCCCGCACAGGGCTCATAAATCCCACTGAGGGTCTTCAATAACGTGGTCTTACCCGCACCGTTACCCCCGACCAGAACCAATCGATCCCCACTTTCTAACTCAAAATTCACGCCGCTGATAGCAAGTTTGTTTTGAGCCGCCTGCACACTACCGGCATTTGCGGCATTTCGTTTAAGTACTGAGATCAAGGTTCGTCGCAAACTTAGGTTCGCATTAGCGGTTGAGTATCTTACCGCAACATTGTTGACCGATATTCTTGCCATTTCCGATCTACCGGTAAAACATCACGCGATGTTTGTAACGAACATATATAGCCACACCAAACAACAGGGTCAGGAGCGCAATGGAGGTCGCAACCGCATAAAACATTGGATCAACTTCCTGGCCGAGCAAGGGCGCTCTGACTATCTCGATGAGATAATAAAAAGGGTTTAGATCGAGAATCATCTTTCGGCCTCGGTCGGCGAGAAGTTGGGCATTCCACATGATCGGTGTGGCGAAAAAACTGACCTGTAACAGGTTTGAAACAATTTGCGGAATATCTCGCATTCTTACGCAGATTACCGCCAGGGAAAGAGTCACCCCGATCGAAAAAATAATGAGAATGACCATTCCCAGAATGGCGAAATGGAGATAGGGTAAAAAGTTGATCCCGAAATACGCTGCAATTAGCAGGTACAACAGCAAGTTGTGGGCAAAAAGGAGTAAGTGCCGGGTGATAAAGCTGTACACGAATGTGCTCATTGGCACGTCATAAACAACGGTACTTATCGGTGCTGTAACAAAAAGCTGGCCACTTTCACTTACGACCGCTGAAATAAACGTCCAGGTAACCACGCCAAGACATAAATAAGGCAGGTAGTCTCGAAGCTCTAAATTAAATAGTGCTCCACCCACATAGCCCAGGATAGTCAGAAATACCGCAAGGCTAATTGTCATCCATAACGGACCAAGGTAGGTATTTCTGTAGCGTTGTGCTATTTCTGTAACACCCAGCTTGAATACCAGCCTCCTTCGCTGCAGCCCGTTTACCAAGTCATGGTAGTTTCTATGCAGAATAGAAACCTCACAATCGGGGCCATACTCAAAACGTCGCTGATATTTCACTGTTACGGTAGGAATCGCGAAACAAGAAAATGGTATGCGTTGGCGATATGCAATAAAAAAGCCCTTGTGAGAAACACAAGGGCTTTTCCATACTTAAGGCTTTCTTTCTTATGGAGCTGCCGGTGAAACGATCAGACCATCAATTTTTGCAAATCCTGAAGCACAACTCGCATTATCCAGACCAAAAGATACGGTTCCACCAGAAACCATCGCAGTCAAGGCTGAAGCATACATGTTTTTGAAACCGTCATCGGTAGGAACAAGCAAATATCCTGCGTTCGGACAGTTGAACGGATTTGGGTTTGTTGTTGGCGCGGCGCCGATGATTACGCTACCTGCAGAAGATGGGATTACTGACGTAACCGGAACCGCCTCAGTAAATACAGTGGCACCAAAAGCAGCATTTGCGGTTAGCATGGTTACTACTGCAACAGCTGCCTTATTAAACATTTTATTACTCATGATAACTAGTTTCCGAAGTTGTGGTTAGGAATTGATATTTTCTTGTTGAGAGCTGTACGATAGTAAATGTTTCTATAAATTTCAAGCTTTGACGAGGTTATTTTTGATTCCTTCCCAAGTTTCTAAATAATAATTAAAAATAACGGCTTAGATAAGTATATCCCTCTATGGAATGACATTTTTTGTCATACTGATAAATATGCGATTCTGCGATGTCGCTGGCCGCTCAAAATTAGCACCCAATCCTCCGCACTCATGTGTCTAACTGCGAATGTCGCGAACGAGTTGCACCACTCGTTTCAGAAACTTTTTCAACCTTGGAAACCGGCTGAGTTTGGCTACCAAGGTCGCTTTGAGTCCAGATGGAAGCGCCGTGGTAATCACTCTCTGAAACGTGCTGGCCTCCTTGTGAAGCGCCGAAAACACACCAATTCCAGTGGCTGACACATCGGAAAAATCGCCAACCAAAAGGTTTGGCGAAGTCGCTTGCTGTTTTCCCGACGATACACCCCTTGTTTTTAGTCGATCTTTGAGATCAGCATCAAACATTGAGATAAGGTGTTCGAAATGCATTTCATTATTGGACGCCACATGCTCCCAGGCTCTGTCGACCACTGCTTGAATCAACTTTGAATCTTGTAGCTGGTCCATGACATCGCTGACATTACTGTGGTCATGCTTGACTGCTATAAAGTGCTCTCCAGCCTCTAAAATATTCGAATAATCCCCTTCGTACAACACAAGTCCCGTGCCACACCCTATCGCCTCAAACAGCCTGGGAGAAATTTGATTCATCTTGAAACCAAGATTTTCTTCACGGAAATTCAGATTCTTAGGCCCGGGAAGAGATCGACCCTCGTCGACATGTTTGCGGATATATCCAAATTCATCAAAAACGTTGGACCCTGACTCGGTTCCAAGAGTTGCTACTCCAGTCGCTAGCAACCTATACCAATCAAGTCCGTAAACCCGCTCGGCCTCTTCCCATTGGATATCGGCATTAAAGTCATGCTGAGAACAGTAAGCGTCGAAAAATCGGCCGATGGTTTCCTTTTGTTTGGCAAGCTCGCCATAAGACTCAGGAGAAACACGACCGCGATAAACCAGAAGATGCTCTCGATCCGCGATGGGCGTCGAACTGTTTTGGTCGGAAAACTTTAGGGGCAAATAGCCAGTTAATATGCTGCGGAACAGAGTGTGCGGAAATCGCCCAGGCTCATAGACTTTGGCCACATGGTCGTCTGGAACCACGGTATACACCAGATCTACGGACTGTTCTTCAATCCAGGCACGCGTTTTCTCTGTGTAATCATATTCATCGTGGAGAAATATTACTTTGGAACCCTTGAACTTAAGCAATGCGTTGTTCAAATTCTCATTGATCCAACCATCAAAACAGGGTCTTAGATGCTGGGTAATGACAACCGCATCAAACCCGCTCAATATTTCTGAGTAGTCCTGTTCTGTACGGCCGACTTTCTGCTCCGACAACAGCCAGGGTGGAGGAATTTCGGGCAGATAAGAGATTTGGTGCTCTGAAAACAGTTCAAACGATGCAATATAATCCTTTGTACTCAGTATCTGCAGTGTAGCCGGATTGACCAGTACGAGAACGTTAGCCATCTTTTAGATGTCCTCCCAAAACATCAAACTGGTTACTTTCTAAAGGCCCAGGCGAACCAATTCACGCATGCGATCGCAAATAAGTTTCACTCCTTCTTCCAGTTTCACCTTGGGTTCAACCCCCAACATTTCTTTTTGACGCGTTAGATTTGGGTTTTTTTCCAAGGTCATCCTGCCTGGAATATCAACATAATTTATCAAAGATTCGCTGGCACCTAATTCAGCGCGGATTAACTCTGCAAGTTCATCTATCGAGCGTATATCTGGACTACCTATATTAATGACCGCATATTCATCCACATGGACTGCACGTTCTATGGAGTTAACGGCATCTGAAACATGAAACCAGGCGCGAGCACTTCCCTTATGCACCTCAATCGGCTCTTCATGCGAAAGGTTGTAGGCAAACCTGACCATTGCCGATCGATGATCACCGAGGTCCTCATTTTCGTCATACATCATAAACGGCCGAAGCGTAACAGCTTTCATTCCGTATTGTTCAACTTCATACTCGACCAGGCTTTCGCCCAGAAGTTTGGTTAGACCATATCGATTATTTGGTTTGGGAATGGTTGTTTCTTCATCCATCCATTCGATATCTGGGCCGTATACTTCCGAAGTAGAAAAGTAGACTAACTTCGCGCCACAGTTCTTCGTCATTTGGATTACATTGTTTAATCCGACAAGGTTTGTTTCAACCGCCATCGCAGAAGCTTGTTCACATGTTACTCGACTCACCATGGCGGAAAGCATAAACACGACATCTGGCTGCCATTCAAACGCTGGCATCAAATCCAGGCACTGGTTGATGTCGGCCATGATATAACCCTCGCGCCAAGCTGGTTTGAAATCCACCTCCAGGACTTCGTACCCCAGGTTCTTGAGATGAACAGTAAGCGGCTTACCGATATTTCCCAGAGAGCCTATAACTAACGCTTTTGTTGCCATTACAATAATCCTATAAGTTAAAGTTAAATTTGCTTAAATAATTCGACAAAACTTTCTGCCGTCAGGGTCTTCACCTGCATTGGACCAGGAAGTTCATTTTGTTCATATTGGTTAATCGCTGACAGGATTTTTTCATCCTCTGTCCCGACCAATGTATTCCAACCACTCTCAATAGTTTCAACCCATTCAGTGGTGTCGCGCAGAGTGATACACGGAGTTGAAAGCCAAGCAGCTTCCTTTTGCAGGCCGCCCGAATCGGTCATTAACAATTTTGCGCCAGCCGTAAGCGCGAGCATATCCAGATAACCAACCGGTTCTATAATCTTCAGCCTGTCAGATTGATTGTCCCACCCAATTTCTTTTAACTTTTGCTTGGTGCGTGGGTGGAGTGGTAACACAACATCCTCGTTTAGCGACGTCAGAGTTTCCATAATCCGCGACAATATAACTGGATCATCAGTATTCTCGGCACGATGAATAGTCGACAAGTAATACTGTTTCGGAAATACAGATAATCTTTCAAGTATCGTACTCTTTTCTTTAGCGATCGGAGCCAAATCAAGCAGTACGCGGTGCATTACATCGCCAACCAAATGAACGCTAGAACTAATCCCTTCATTTTTCAGGTTCTCAACAGCTGCAGGCGTCGGGCATAGCAACGAATCTGAGACATGGTCAGTTAATATGCGATTGATTTCTTCGGGCATTTTTTTGTCGAAGCTTCGCAGCCCGGCTTCGATATGAATGACAGGTATATGCAGCTTAGCTGCTGCGAGAGCGCCTGCTAATGTCGAGTTGGTATCTCCATAAACTAACATCGCATCCGCTGAAAAATCCAACAGATCGGCCTCTATGGCACTCAACATTTGACCGGTTTGTGCACCATGGCCTTGTCCACCTACACCTAGATTTCTGGCAGGCTTCGGAATTTGCAACTCTTCAAAAAAGACCTCCGACATATTGGCATCATAGTGCTGCCCAGTGTGCAAGAGACGTTCACGCACACCGAGGTCACAGAAACACCTGCTGAGAAAAGACGCCTTTATGAATTGCGGTCGCGCACCTATAACTGTCGTGATTTTCATTACGAAACTCCAACCTCAGGATCTTACGACGTTGGGGTGATCGGTACCATAAATCCCGCGCGTATCAATCATCATCTTTGATTCTCGAGCTATCAGGTCGTAGTCAAATACATCATGATCAGTCGCCAACAAAACGCAGTCATAGGCCTGAATATTGTCTGCAGTCAGAGCAACACTATCCAGGTAGTCATCAGAGATCACACCATGTCCTCTTTGCAGTGGCAGACGAGGCACGTGTGGGTCAGAGAAGTCCACTTCAGCGCCTTTCTCTCTGAGTTGGTCAAAAATTATTAAACCGGGAGACTCGCGCATATCATCCACATTCTTTTTGTAGGCAACGCCCAATAATAGAATCTTCGCTCCATTCAAAGCTATTCCAGCGGTATTTAATACCTCGACAACTTTGGCCACAACATACTGGGGCATTGATCCATTGACCTCCCCGGCCAGCTCTATGAACCGCGTGTGCAGGCCATATTCCCGAGCTTTCCAGGTGAGATAGAAAGGGTCAATCGGTATGCAGTGTCCGCCGAGTCCTGGGCCTGGATAAAAGGCCTTATACCCAAATGGTTTAGTTGCGGCTGCATCTATCACTTCAAAGATATTTATATCCATTTTATCCGCGACGATTTTCAATTCATTGACCAGCGCAATGTTAACTGCTCGATATGTGTTCTCCAGAATTTTTGTCATTTCCGCAGTTTTGGTAGAACTAACCGTAACCACACTGTCAATGATTTGAGAATAAAATGCCTCGCCTGTTTCCAAGCAGCTCGGAGTTGTCCCGCCGCAGACCTTTGGAATGGAATGGGTATCAAAATCTGGATTGCCTGGATCCTCCCGTTCTGGAGAATAAACCAGGAAAAAATCGCTCCCAACTTGCAGACCCTGCTCCTCAATGCGCGGCAATAGTTCCTCTTCCGTGGTGCCAGGATAGGTTGTGCTTTCCAAGGACAACATCTGTCCAGCGCGCAAATGCGGCAACAGAGTATTCAGTGAGCCAATCACAAAACTTAAATCTGGTTCCCGATATTTGTTCAACGGTGTTGGCACACACAGTACGATGACATCTGCCTGATTGGCATTTGCGAAATCAGTGGTCACCGTACATTTACCATCCTCGATAGCAGCATGAATGCCTTCAATATCGATATGTTTGATGTAGGAATTTCCTTTGGTCAGTGCGTCAATCTTAGCTGGATCAATATCCAATCCGAGCGTATTGAATCCCACCTCATTCAGGCGCTTTATCAGTGGCAAACCGACATAGCCCAAGCCGACCACGCCGATGGTAGCGCTCTTGTTCTCAATCCTGGAAATTAACGTTTGTTTCATCATGTATTCGTTGTGCTTTAGTCTTTGCGACCAAAAAAGCAGGGGGAATGTTTTTAGCTACCAGGTATTTTATTCAACCTGGTTTCGTGGGTTATATAATCAGGATATCGCCGTTTTTATGATGCTTGCCACGTGCTCAGCAAACTCTGGTTTCACATAGGCATGCATTGGTAAACTGAATATGCGCTGCGAGGTTGCTTCCGAGACGGGCATATCGCCTTGCTTGTAACCAAGATACTCGAAAGCACCAGCCAAATGACACGGAATTCGATAATAAATCACGCTGGGAATTCCGTTCTCATTCAGGGCTGCCTGGATTACCTCACGCTGATCCGAGAGAACAGAATATTGCGCCCAAACACTCTTGTACCCGTCAGGCACATAGGGTGTTTCTACCAAATCAGCCAGGGCATTGTCGTAGCTAGCAGCGACTTTTTGGCGCAGCTCTATTTCTTCCGGGAAAATCGCCAATTTGGGCATCAAGATTGCGGCTTGCAAGGTATCCATTCGGGCATTCAATCCAATACGTACGTTGTCGTACTTATCAACACCTTGTCCGTGCACGCGTAACGATCTCATTTTGTCTGCCAAGGCATCGTCATTAGTAAACACGGCACCACCGTCGCCGTAGCAGCCCAGGGGTTTAGCCGGAAAAAAGCTGGTGGTCGAAATGTCTCCCAAATTGCCTGAAATCCGACCCTTGTACTCGCCTCCGAAACCCTGTGCGGTATCTTCTACCACAAATAACTCATGCTCCTTGGCAATTTCATCAATTGCATCGAAATCTGGTGCCAACCCAAACAAATTAACCGGGATGACACCGCGCGCGACCAATTTTCCATCCGCTTTGACCCGTTGCACCTCTTCAGCCAACTTGTTGGGATCGATATTAAATGTGCGAGCATCAATATCAACGAATACTGGTGTCGCACCCAGCATGGCTATAATTTCAGCAGTGGCAAAAAATGTGAATGGAGTGGTGAAGACGGCATCCCCAGGCCCAATATCATAAGCCATCAACGCCAGGAGCAAAGCGTCCGTTCCGTTAGAACATGAGATTGAATGTTTGACCCCGCAGAACTCAGACAACCTGGATTCGAATTCGGCTATTTCTGGTCCCATAATATATGAACCATGATTAAGCACGCCCTGAATACCGGCATTAATTTCACTCTCTATTCGAGCGTACTGGGTTTTTAAATCGATGAACGGAATACTCATTTAAACCTCGGTAATTTCCTTCGTCTGTTCATTAGTTTCATAGCTGGTTCCGCAACGCGCGCACGTGTTATCTTTTGGTAACCGCTCTCCACATTTGCACATCCAGCCAATTTGCACTGCCGGATTTCCGACCATAAGGGCTTGCGCAGGCACTGGCTTGGTTACTACTGCACCTGCACCGATAAATGCATACTCGCCGATCTCGTTACCACATACGATGGTGGCGTTGGCACCAATAGTTGCCCCCCGACGAACCGGCGTCGGCAAATATTCATTTTTTCTCGAGACGTGACTACGCGGAGTAAACACATTGGTAAAAACCATACTCGGCCCGCAAAACACATTATCTTCGAGTTCCACCCCTTCGTAGATAGACACATTATTTTGGATTTTACAGCCGTTTCCGACAACAACATTGCCTCCGATAACGACGTTCTGGCCGATATTGCAGCGTTCACCGATCGAGGTGCCGCTGATAATGTGGCAAAAGTGCCAAATCCTCGTATCATCACCAATTTTCACGCCGTCATCGACGTAAGAAGATTCGTGTACAAAGAAATTTTGAGGGGTTGTATCCATGCGCGGTATTGTAGCTTAAGCGTCCATTGCACGCTGCAGTATATTGAGCACTTTGAGAACCCTTAGACCTTCACGTCCGTCGGTCCGTGGAGCCTGGCCAGTACTGACCGCATCGATGAAATGCTGGCACTCATTTCTAAGTGGCTCAGATTGTTCCAGCTGAATATACTCAGGCTCAGCCTTGACGGCGACTGGTCTAGTTCCCTGCCACTCCACCCGGTGCGCATATTTAGCCAGTTTATTATCCCAGCTCAGAGTATCGTCAAATAAGAGCATTGCCTCCTCACCAACAACCACCAACTTTTGTTCTTTAAATGGATTTAACCAAGAGACGAATACATGAGCGCTGACATTGTCTGCAAATTTCATCAGGCCAACAGCCTGGTCTGCGAGTTCAGGTTGAAGATGATTCGCGGAATGCGCTTGAACGGATTCGGGCTCGGAGCCCACCAAACCTAAAATCATTGATATGTCATGTGGTGCAAAAGACCATAAAACATTTTCCTCCGACCTGAGTAAACCCATGTTGAGGCGGTTCGAGTAAATATATCGGAGTTTTCCCAGTTCTCCGGCGCGGATCGCCCGTTGAATTTCAAGCACCATGGGGTGATACCAAAGCAGATGGCCCACCATTAGCGTCAATCCGAGAGACTCCGCCATTTCAATCGCTTTAGCCGCTTCACTCTCATCGAGACAGAGCGGCTTCTCAACATAAACATGTTTGCCTGCTTTCAGGGAATCAATAATTAACTCATAGTGAGTTTCCGCTGGCGTTGCGATAGAAACTGCAATTATGGCGGGGTTAGCGAGCACCTCATCAACAGAGGATGTGGTAAATGCCTGCGGATACTGCGATTTAAAACTCTCTAACAGAGCCTGATCACCATCACAAATGGTGTGCAGGGCGCCGAGATTATTGAAGTTGCGAATCAGGTTTTTACCCCAATAGCCCGCGCCAATACAGGCAATATTTTGCATGATTTTACCGCTCCAGTTTGCCATTCAAAAATCGAGTGAGACGGTACCTAGACCGAGTATGCAAGTCAAGCAATCAGGGCAAACTAACTTAGATAACGACAAGCTATCTTCCCGTGAGGCTGGGTACTATAATCTCTGTTCAGGAAGGACATTCATTCATGCAAACTACCACCCCAAAAATCAGTATCATTATTCCCGCCTATAATGAAGAAGGGTTTATTGCAGACTGCATTTCTTCCCTCCTTAACAATGGATACCCTCAGCACTGCATAGAGATAATCATTGTTGACGGCAGCAGCACTGATAGAACACGACAAATTGTAGAAAACATTGATGCAGGCAGCGGGAAAATAGTGTTAGTCCACAACGAAAAAAAAATTGTGCCCGTAGCGATGAATTTGGGTATAGCGGCCGCTAGTCACGACATCATCATCTGGGTGGGGGCACATGCCACCTATGAACCAGATTATCTGGGAAATTCGGTGCGAATTCTGTTAGAGGGCAATTGCGCTTCTGTCGGCGGGGTCATCAAACCGGTAGGAAATACTTTAGTTGGCCAGGCTATTGCGGTCGCCACGTCCAGCAAATTCGGCATTGGTAATGCAAAGTATCGATATGCAAACCGAAGACAAACGGTGGACACCGTGTTTGGCGGATGTTTTCTTAAGCAGAGTGTTGAACAAATTGGCGGCTTTGACGAATCCTGGATCCGCAATCAAGACTATGAGTTCAATTGGAGGTTGCGTCACCAGGTTGGCGACATTGTTCTTGACCCCTCTATTCAATGTCGATATTTTTGCCGCGAGTCTATTTCCGGACTCGCGAGGCAATACTACCAATATGGCTACTGGCGTTTCCGTACATTACGGAAACACCCTTCTTCCTTCACCTTTAGACAAGCCGCCCCCGTAATGTTGCTGGCCGGCTTAGTCAGCTCCGCAATCATGTTTGCTATACATCCCGTTTTTGCGATCGTTATCCCCGCGAGCTATCTGGCACTATCACTATTGGTAAGTTTAGTTTTGAGCTATTCCAGCCGACGTCCCAGCTTCCTTATCTTGTTACCAATAATTTTCGCGACACTTCATTTAAGTTGGGCACTTGGCTTTTGCGGACATTTCTTTAAGCGACTGCTGTCAATATCGGCGTTCAGACAAAACGGCTCATCGTGAACCTCCAACGTTCCTTCTTTGGGGTGTACTACCCCACCCACAAGCTGACCTTGTTAGTCACAGATTTACTCTGTATTGCTCTGGCATTTTTCCTGGCGTCTAAAGCGCGTCTAAATATCGCACCTGACTACCTTAGTCTGGAATATGTTGGTCTTAACATAGTCATCATCAGCAGTTTGTTTATCGGTGGGGCATATACAAGCAGTACCTTAGAAAGCCGCCCACGCCTGCCACTCAACACCTTTTTTATCGTTTTGGCCGCGGCCATTCCCGGCCTCCTGTTCATTTATTTGCTCGGCCCCGAGCGATTCACGGCAATCCTTGGTCGAGGTGTTTTTCCTTTCGCAATGGCAGGTCTCGCTGTTATCGCCGTCCTGGCGCGTTTCCTAGTCAACAGCGCCTTCAAACTCCCTAATAGAGTCCCAAATATTCTGCTCTTAGGAAGCCACAGGACTCAGGAACGCCTGAGCAAATCTCTCGAAATAGGTCATTCCAAAGTGAACCTGATAAGAAGCGAAGAGATTGAGTTTATCAAATCTCGTGCCTCGAATCTGAGTGCTATCGTCATATCACCAGACCACACTCTTGATGAAAGAGAGCAGCAAATGTTGATAGATTATCGTCTCGCAGGCATACCAATCTTTTCCCTATCGGATTTTTTCGAGAGCTTTTTGTTCTTGGTTCCCGTGCAGGAGATCAACAATGATTGGTTTATTCGAGCACAGGGATTCACTATGCTACATAGTTCAGTTGCGATCCGCGTTAAACGAGCAGTCGACATAGTTGCTGCGCTCTTGCTATTGGTCTTGAACATCCCCATTTGTCTTCTTACAGCATTGCTAATTAAACTGACATCGCGTGGTCCAGTGATGTTTTCGCAGCGACGCATCGGATTGAACGGTACAGAATTCGTGCTATATAAATTCCGTACTATGAGAGTAGATGCTGAAGTAACAGGAGCACAGTGGACGAGTAAAAATGACCCACGCATACTGCCCATCGGAAACTTCCTGCGCAGCACACGTATTGATGAGTTACCCCAGTGCTGGAATATTCTGAAAGGTGACATGAGTATTGTTGGACCTCGGCCCGAACGGCCCGAGTTCACCTCCGACCTGGCGCAAAAAATCCCATACTATGATTTGCGCCATATAATCAAACCCGGCCTCACTGGCTGGGCACAAGTGATGTACCCGTATGGTGCCTCAATCGACGATGCATTGAAAAAGCTTCAGTTTGATCTTTATTACGTCAAAAACTACTCCTTGTTACTGGACCTAAACATATTGCTAAGGACAATTTTAGTGACTTTGCGAAGGGGTGGCCGCTAGAAACTATCTCAGCTTCCATAGCGACAAATATTTGCCGGTAAACACGAGGTCTGCAACCAGTGGCAGATTTTCTGCTATTTTCTTACTGCGTTGGGCGAGGCAATCTGATTTAAGGTTTCGATTAACGGAATCCGAATTTAACAGGATGTAGTCAAAACCCAACAAAGAACTGACGCTGCGCTGTTGTTCCTTAAAGTCCTGGAGTCGTTGGAGATTTTCCGGATGCTCAATGTAACAAGCATACCTTTTTTTAACAAAAGCAGACCAACTAGGGCGCCTTAGACTCCCATGGTGACGATGAATATTGGGAATTTTCACCCTGGGTAGCAGCACTGAGGCATAGTAACTGGTAGCCAAATCCGAGAGAACGGTTGAATGGTCTTCTATGATTAGAGAAATCGCAGCAAAGTCCTCCAGATAAGTCAGTGCCCCATGTTCATATACTTCATTTTGTTTATAGAAAATGCTCCAAATGCGCTGATCAGAAAAATGTTGTTGCTTTACCTCAACGAATTCTTTGTCAAAATGATAACGTGCGTCAAACAGGATCAGCAGCAACAGGCTGATCAAGCCCGCTATAGTGGATAGCTTCGTCAAGTTTACATGCCTCATCGTGTAGAGGGGTCAGGCGACAGGGAGTCCCATAATTGATATGCAAAGGCGGCAATCACAATCGGATGAAAAATCAACAGGGCAATTCGCCAGACAGAATGGTAGTTTAGAATATCCACCAACCATTGGTAGAGATAGGGTGAACAACAAACCAGGATAGCCAACGTACCTGTTCCGGCAGTAAACAAACTCAAACGAGTGGGTTTCACAATAGCCATGAATAAAGCCAAAGGTATCGATACTATTCCTGAGTACAACAACCCGAACCGTAATTGATGATGCCATCCAGGCACCTGTAACCGCTCACCAAACACGCCAGTCGCATGCAAAGCGCGTTCTAAGCTACTTTCTATTGCATACGCTTGTTCGGGGTCGAATAACGACATCAATTGTCTGAGGTCAATTGTTAAAACCAGCGCAGTGACAAGAATAAAAATGAACAAGTATGCCAACCAACGTCGCTGCCCGACATCTGCCGCTGGGCTTAACCATGCCAAGCATGAAATCCCGGCAAATATAATCACCGGCAGTAAAAATACAATAGCGAAATCAAGCGAACTCAGGGCTTTCTCCTGTTGCTCTGTGATAAACCAGACTCCCACCGACAGACAGGCAAGCAAAATAGTTCTGGCGAGAATACGGAACAAAGTGTTCGACCAATCCTCAATCTCACCCTGCTCGTCTGCGCAATTCGCATGAACGGTCACCGCTATAACGTAGGCCACCATGCCAATGAAAAACCATAGTAATTCAGCCCTATGGACGAAATAAACCACCCCCGACAAAAGCAGAAATACACCTAGATAAACTCGCTGCGCCACAAATAGCTCTAGCCAATTTCTCAGGCTGGACAATGAATCGCTCGCAAACCGATCAATAGCAAAAAACATCACATAGAACAGGCAAAACCAGGCGGTATATGAAATGTGCGAAGGCCAAGCTGCAACACGAAGATAAGAGTCACCGATCCCAGGTAACAAAACAAATAAAACGGCGCTTAGAAAGGCAACGTTTTTGCGGCCTGCCAATGAGTAAGCCAGTAAGTAAAATCCCATCACTTTAACTACGGCCCCCCAAGCAGTGAAAGAATTCCAAAAAACAGGGAGGGAAATTCCAGATAAAACGTTGGCCAGGGCCAAGTTTCCATGCCAAAGGGGTGGATAGTAGTTGGAATTCAGACCATTGAGTGGGCCGGTATCCAAATCGAACGAATTTGCATACCCTATCTGATTCGCAAGTGCCATATGCCACCATGCGTCGGTTACGTGCTCGATGAGACCACCGTTATAGAACAGGACAGTAAAAACCAACACATAAAGAACCAGGCGGGGAGCGCTGAAATCAACTGAAAATATTCCACGCTGAGCCCCTTTTAGGGTGAATAAACTGATCAATAAAACCAGAGTCACCACGGGCAAAACAAAAATTAGCTGGCTAATTTTGCCACCCAGAATGTCGACACCCAGTAGCAGTATTCCATTCAGCGACATTGAAACAAAAAACGCCGCACAAACTTGTGCCTCGACTGGCTGTGTGCAATTAGCGTACTTTGAAGACCTGCTTCGCAGTAGATAATGGATCAATAGCCCATTTAAAAAAAACAGATAGAATATCCACAGGTGCGACGCAGTGTGGAAGAAAACAGGCATCATGGTTGCGTGCTCTCAGGAATAGTAACTTCTATACCAGTCTGCAAAACGTTTAACACCGTCATCCATGGAGACGGTCGGACGGTAGCCGAAGTCGCTTTCCAATCGCGCGGTATCAGCCATGGTCCGCGGCACATCACCGTCTTGCATCGGCAACATATTTAATACCGCGGTGACGCCTAAATGCGTTTCGAGTGATTTAATGAAATCCAGCAACTGAACTGGTTCGCCGCGACCAATATTGTAAACCCTATAATTCTCTCCTTGCTTTGCTGCAATCACCTTCATCATCCCGTCGCTTATATCATCGATATAGGTGAAATCACGAATCATATTACCTTCGTTGTAGACCGGGATCGGCTCTCCCTTAAGCATGCGAGAGGCAAAGCGAACCGGGGCCATATCCGGACGACCCCAGGGACCATAGACGGTAAAAAAGCGCAATCCAGTACAGCGCATCCCATACAGGTGAGCATAGCTGTGCGCCATTAACTCATTGGCTTTCTTGGTGGCTGCATACATCGACACCGGGTTGTCGACACGGTCTGCTTCCGAAAATGGGAAATTGCGGTTAGCACCGTATACCGAACTGGAGGAGGCATATATCAGGTGTTGGACATTGGCATGGCGACAGCCCTCTAGAATATTACCAAACCCGACCAGATTGGAGTCTATGTATGATTGGGGATTTTCCAGTGAATAACGCACACCGGCCTGGGCAGCCAGGTTGACCACGGCATCGAAGGCGAAATCATGAAACAGCTGTGCGCAAGACTCTCGCTCGCATATATCCTGATGCAAGAAGTTAAAGTTGCCGTGGTTTTCGGAACGCGAAATTTCCGCCAGCCGCGCCTGCTTCAGGCTAACCTCATAGTAGTCGTTCATATTATCGACACCGACGACGTGATGGCCAGCTGCCAGGAGTTTTTGCGTGAGATCCGCACCGATAAATCCAGCGGCCCCAGTGACTAAAATTTGCATAAAGTTGAATGCCTTTACAGGTTCTTGCAGGCTCTTCGCGCGAGTTCTTAGCGCGTTGTTACTAATTTTCCTGTTGCCAACATGGTTATTAGAGCAACAAGTCACAACATGGCGCTAGTATATATTACAATCGCGTTCATTTAGTCGATAAAGCCACACCAAACAGGACTCAAACTACTCGCCATGAACGCCCCCGTCACCATTGTTTCTGCACGCTGGGTAATTCCGGTAGAACCGCAGAACGTCGTGCTTGAAGACCACGCTGTGGTAATGGAAGGTACGAGCATTAAGGAAATTTGCGCAACCAGCGAGGCGCTGGATAAGTTTCCTGGCGCAACACGTATCGATCGTCCACATCATGCGCTAGTCCCTGGTTTTGTTAATTCTCACACCCATGCGGCCATGTGTTTGTTTCGCGGTCTGGCCGATGACTACGCCTTGGCCGACTGGCTCAACGATCATATCTGGCCAGCCGAAGCACAGTGGGTCGATGCTGAATTTGTGCGAGATGGCACCCAGCTGGCGATTGCCGAAATGCTCTTGAGCGGCACCACCAGCTTTACCGATATGTACTTCTACCCGGATATAGCCGCGCGCACGACACAGGAATTGGGTATGCGGGCTACTATCACCATGCCAGTGCTGGACTACCCCTCCCCGTGGGGCAGTGGGCCGGACGATTATTTCGAAAAAGGATTGCGCGCACACGATGAGTTACATGCCTTATCGCGCATTGGTACCGGTTTCGCTCCGCACGCGCCCTACACGGTATCCGATGAGCCACTACTGAAAGTTCGCACCTTATCTGATGAGTTAAATGTGCCAATTCATATGCACATTCATGAGACTGCACAAGAAGTCACCGACGCCGTAGCCCAGACAGGCAAACGCCCCCTGCAAAGACTGGATGACCTTGGCTTACTCAATCCAAAAATGATCGCCGTGCATATGACCGAGCTGGACGACTCCGAGATCAAGTTGCTTGCTGGACAGGGCGTGCATGTAGTGCACTGCCCGGTTTCCAATGCCAAACTTGCCAGCGGGCAATGCCGGGTTGCCGACTTGCTGGCTGCAGGTGTGAACGTGTGTCTCGGCACCGATGGCGCAGCCAGCAACAATAATCTGGACATGATCGTCGAAATGCGCACCGCCGCCCTGGGTGCGAAATTGCAATCCGGTAGCGCGGAATCGCTGCCGGCCTGGCAAGTACTTGAAATGGCCACCATCAATGGTGCCAAAGCAACCAACCAACAGCACCTGGTCGGCTCACTGGTGGCAGGAAAATTGGCAGATATGGTCGCCATCGATCTGAACAATATTGCTACGCAGCCAGTGTATGATCCGGTTTCACAAATTGTGTTCTCCGCCTCTCGTGAGCAAGTCAGTGATGTCTGGGTGGGTGGCGAACAGCTTCTAAGTGAACGTAAACTGTCCAGATTCGATTTGGACCAATTGTTAGACAAAACAGCCGCCTGGGGTAGCAAGATTCGTAACTCCTAAGCAACCCCAACTGGTACCCGAACAACATGAGCAAGGTTGATAGTCACATGAGTAATAATGTTGACCCAGCAGAGATTAAAAAATTTGAAGACCTGGCGGCGCGCTGGTGGGACCCTGAAAGTGAATTTCGTCCCTTACATGCGATAAATCCGTTAAGAACCGATTTTATTAATCTGCACTCCCCCGTCAATGGCCTGAAAGTGCTGGATGTTGGCTGTGGAGGCGGTTTGATCTCTGAAGCCATGGCCGGGTTTGGCGCTGAAGTGACCGGCATCGATATGGGTGAAGCGCCGCTGAATGTCGCGAAGATTCATTTGTTGGAGAGCGGCAAAGAAGTGGAATACCTGAAAATTACCGCTGAAGAGCTAGCTGCACAGCGCCCCGGTGAATACGACGTAGTCACCTGCCTCGAAATGCTGGAACATGTGCCCGACCCAAGCCTGGTAGTCAAAGCATGCAGTGAATTGGTGAAGCCAGGTGGCCACGTGTATTTCTCCACGATTAATCGCAACCCCAAGTCATGGCTGATGGCGATCGTTGGCGCAGAATATATACTCAATTTGCTGCCCAGGGGCACCCACGAGTATGACAAGCTAATTAAGCCCTCCGAACTGGATGGCTGGGCTCGGTCGGCTGGCTTGCGTACGCAAAAAATGATCGGCTTGCACTACAACCCCTTATCGCAAAAATACAAGTTGGCGCCTGGTGTGGATGTAAACTATATGATCCACACCATTAAGGCGACATAAGGCGGAGTGCACTGAAGTATGCAGCTAAAAGCGCTACTACTGGACCTGGACGGGACGCTGGTTGACACTGCGCCCGATATGGTGGGCACGTTAAACCGCTTGCTAGATCGACATTCCCAACCCACTGTTGCACAGGCAGAAGCAGCCAAACGCGTTTCCAGCGGAGCACGCGCACTCATCGAATTCGGTTTCGCCGAAACCCTAGATGAACCTCAAACACAACAACTAATCAGTGAGTTCCTGGCCGACTATGCCGAGCATGTCAGTGATCATAGCCGCCCCTATCAAGGCATGCTCGAGATACTTGAACATTGTCAAGGCAACAATATACGCTGGGGAGTGGTTACCAATAAACCACTAGGCTTAAGTCGTGCCCTGCTGATGGGCCTGAAGCTACTGGACGATTGCAGCATATTGCTGGGTGGGGACAGCCTGCCAGTCAAGAAGCCTGATCCAGCACCTCTCCTGCATTGCTGCATGGTATTGAACCTTGCAGCCAGCGAATGCCTGTATGTTGGGGATCATGAACGCGACATCCTGGCCGGCAATAATGCCGGGATGGACACCGCTGCGGCCCTTTGGGGTTACATCGACGAGCACCAACAGCCCGACCAATGGGGGGCAAATTTCCTGGTTAATGAGCCTTATGGCCTGCACCAATTGATTCTGGAAAAATCAGACAGTAGCTAATAAATGCATGACGCGCTCACTAATTTTTTTAATAGCCTGGGCATCAGCCTAAGCAACGATGCATTACTGGTCATTCTTGCGCTGCTGTCGGCGCTGTTAGGTTTTGTCTTGGCGAAATTGGTGCTTAACCGACAACTTGATGCGGCTCGGCGTGAGTTCACCGAACGGCGCGAACAGGACCAGGCATTATTTGATGACCAGCTGGATCAGCTCGGCCACACCTTCAGTTCTCTTTCGCAACAGGCGTTAAAGAGTAATAACGAATCATTTCTGACCCTCGCGCAACAAAAGTTTGCACAGTTGCAAACCTCGGCGCAGGGCGAGTTAAGAGCCCGCGAGCAAAGTATCGCGAATCTGCTCAAACCCATTGAGCGAACAATTCAGGCGACCGATCAGCAACTTAGAAAACTGGATACCGATCGCAAGGCTACCGAGGTCAGGCTGGGTGAACAGATTAACAATTTGCTCGCCTCACAGTACTCGCTGCAATCAGAAACACGCAACCTGGTAAGTGCTTTAAGACGTCCAGAAGTCAGAGGTCAATGGGGCGAACTCACCCTGAAGAGATTGGTAGAGTTAGCCGGCATGTCTGCCTATTGCGATTTTGTTGAGCAAGTCACTGTTAGTACAGAGCAGGGTGTACTGAGACCAGACATGATCATCAGGTTGCCCAGCGATCGCCAATTGGTGGTCGATGTCAAAACCCCGTTGGATGCCTACCTGTCAGCCACCGAAACCGAAGACCCTGAACAGCAACACGCGTTGCTGGATCAACACCATCGGAATGTAAAACAGCGCATCAAGGAATTGGCGCAAAAGCAATATTGGTTACAGTTTCCTAAATCGCCAGATTTTGTGATCCTGTTTATTCCCGGTGATCAGTTCTTGAGCGCAGCGCTGGAGCGCGACAAGGAACTCCTGGAATATGCTCTTAAACAAAAAATCCTACTGGCGACACCAACCAGCCTGGTCGGATTGTTAAGGGCGGTAGCATACGGATGGAGCCAGGACACGCTGAGCAAAAACAGCGAGGAAATAAAACGCGTGGGCAAGTCGCTATACCAACGCTTACAAACCCTAACCGAGCATTTGAACAAGCTGGGCCGACACCTTGACCAAAGTATGGAACAGTTCAACCGGGTGATTGGGTCATACCGAAGCAATACATTGCCGGCAGCCGCAAAACTATCAGAACTCGGTATTGATGGCGATGATGTGAATGAGCTCACCCCGGGTCCGGAAAGCAAAGCCCGCTCAATCCCGAAAGACTGATCATCCCGGGCTGTCACCGTCATTGACACTGCGCAGAACTTGATAAAATCTGCGCCTGTCGCCATCATACGGCCCTTGACCTATCCTCAGTTAATTTACCCAGGCACCCTCAATGAATAGCGAATTCAACTGGCAAGATTTTCAACCAGACCATGCCGACTTTAATGAGAAAGTTGTGATGGTAACAGGTGCCGCGCAGGGTATTGGCCGAGCCGTTACCATAGCATTGGCTCAGCAAGGTGCCACGGTCCTCATGCTGGATAAAAAGGCCCGCCACCTGGAAAAGTTATCTGACTCTATCATCGAACAAGGTTTTGCAGAGCCCGTTATTCTGCCAATCGATTTAATGGAGGTGACACCTGAAACCGCTACCGTTTTGGCCCAGGCCGTACATGATGACATTGGTCACCTCGACGGTTTGCTGCATATTGCCGCTGAGCTGGGGACCTTGAGCCCGCTGGATCAGTATGAGATCGACTTTTGGAACGAGGTCCTGCACACCAATCTGCAAGCACCCTATTTCCTCACCCGGGCATTGTTACCCCTGTTAAAACAGGATTACCCAACTAACGTCGTGTTCACTTCTGCCGATGTAGGGCGCCAGCCGCAGGCGTATTGGGGTGCATATAGCGTGGCTTATGCGGGCCTGGAAGCTCAAATGAAAATTTGGGCACAAGAGCTCGAGACGTTATCCAACGTGCGGATCACATCCATCGATCCTGGGCCAGTGAGAACCACTTTTCGACGCCGCTCTCACCCTGGTGAAAGCCAGGAAAGCCTGGCTGCACCGCAATCGGTCGCACCCGCATACCTAAAGATATTGAGCAATGAGGCCGACCTGCATGGTCAACAAGTCTCGCTGGTAGCGGATTAGATTTCGCGTACCACCTGGATGAGGAACTCAAGAGAAGAGTTGGCCGACCATGGGTATTAATACTGCACCACAGATGAACCCTAATAAGCCACAGGACGCCCTGAAGGCTGAATGGCACCCAGCCTGGTATTTCCTGATTTTTCTCACCATCACCCTTGCGCCCAGGCTTGCGTTGATTCTTGGCGGCGTGTCTTACGCTGATGATTGGGAGCACACGCACGTTCCACACCTGGACTCATACCGCCCGCTGGCTGCATTCGAGCTCTTCTTCATTCAGTCAGCCTTTAATGCAGACTACCTGATGAGCATTTGGCCGAAGCTGCTCGCAGGACTGTATTACGCTGGCAGCGCAACAATGCTGATGCTGGTCCTCGCTGAATTGGGCGTGAATAAAAGACTGTTTACGCTGCTGTTTATCGCCGCGTTTAGCCACCCCGCGTTCAACGAGTTAATACTGTGGGGTGTGTTATCGAGTTCGGCGACCGCCACCTTCATCGCAACGGCAGGTATCTACCTTGTTTACATGAGTTATTCCCTTGGCATCAGAGGGCTGGGTCTTATTTTTATGAGCATGGGTAGTTTGAGCAATCAAATGCTCTCGATTTTGGGAATCAGCATGTGGCTTCTGGAGGCCTGCTGCCCAAATCCTAAAATCAATTTCCTGCGACCAGCCAGGGTTGAGCTGATCATCCGAGTTCTGATGGTGGGCTTACCACCGCTGTTTGGACTGACTGCGATTCTGGTGATGAGTTCATTCTATGAATTCAGTGATTTCGCCAACAGAACTGTCAGTTTAGAGACGGCTGCAGGGACCACCTGGATTAACGACAAGTTTTATGTGTTTAGTAATGCCTATGCCAATCTATACCAAGCGCCGCTGAGCTTCCTGGCGGGTACTGAAGCGGCATTGGGCGCCTTCCGCTACATGATCGCGTTACCTGTCTTATTGCTGATTTTGTTGTTGCTAGCAGGTGAATCCAAGTCGAGAAGTCTCTTGCTGAGCTGCCTGGTTCCAGTGCTGTTTCTATGCGCTTTTGCTCCTCTGCTTGCCACCAGCGCAACACCAACCGGGTTCAGGATCATGGGTACTGCCATAGTGCTAGTATGCGCCGGCGCCATTGTCAGCTTGCAACCGCTCTGGCGTCGAACCTGGGGTGCTTCGATAATAACGGTTGCCAGCATCGCGTTGATTGGCCTGCATCTACTGACAACTGCCAAGGACATGGGGGTACGTGCACAAGCATGGCAGCAAGACTTGGCGTTGCTTTCGCAAGCAGAAAGCTCATTGCTTACTACAACGACTTCAGCAGTGACATTCTGTTTCTGGCGTGCCACAGAACCCGTCCCTGCTTCCGATTTAAGCGTCGGCATATTGGTCAGCTATAACCGTGCCAACACGTCTAGTTATAGCATTTGGGCCTCCCAGTTCTTGCCGTATTTTCTCAGCAAACGCATCCCCGGCCTCGGTGTACAAACCATTGATGAACCGAGCGAGCGCTGCGAAGCCGCTTGCGCTCAAACCGCCACAATGAGTTTTGGTCCCTATAAACTGGTTAAGGAGTCACTGAATTCTGAGACCTTCGTTTGTCAGTGAATACCTCGATTCAGACCAAGCACTACTCGATAACGAACTGGATTAATACTATGATTGCAGAACAATGTCCAAGTCGCGTTACATCACGGCATTGATTCGCATTTTTCCTTAATCCCAAATCTGACCACTCAGCGAACGACAGCATGGAACTCTCCATCATCATCCCGGTTTTCAATTCAGAAAAATCCCTGGAACAACTCACTGATGAAATTATGCAGGAGTTGGTCGACCGCATGGGCACAGCCTTTGAAATTATTCTCATTGATGATTGCAGCTCTGATAATTCCTGGAAAATCATCCAAACCCTCTCGGGTAGCAGAACACAGATTAAAGGTGTGCGACTCAGCCGCAACTATGGGCAGCATAATTCAATACTGTGTGGGATAAATCACGCGCAAGGCGAACTGATCATTACCATGGATGATGATTTACAACACCCGCCAAAAGAAATACACACTATGTTGGCGGCCCTGGATGATGAGCATGACGTAGTTTACGGTACACCGATCAAACAAAAACACAGCCTAGCACGCACCCTATCTTCAAGGTTGACTAAATGGGTACTGCAGCGTGCGATGGGGTCTGAAGTAGCTGGTCAGGCAAGTGCCTTCCGGTTGTTTAGACGCTCATTCTGCGAGAGTTTTGCCAACTATCAGAGCTCAAATATTAATATCGATATTATGCTCACCTGGGTAACAAATCGTTTTAAAGCCGTAAAAGTGGAACACCTTCCACGGCAGCACGGAGAAACCGGTTACACCTTCACCAAGTTATTGCAGCATGCCATGAATATGGTTACCGGTTTTTCTACCCTGCCGCTGCAGATAGCCAGTTATCTTGGCCTCATATTCGCGCTATTTGGGGTGGGCGTACTGTTATACATTTTGGTCATCTACATGATCTACGGGTCTGTGGTACCGGGATTCGCATTTTTGGCCTCAGTGATTTCCATTTTCTCGGGTGCACAACTACTGACGATTGGCATTATTGGAGAATACCTTGCGCGCATTCATGTTCGATCAATGAATCGACCGAGTTATATCGTTCGCGAGCATAGCTAAATCCTGGCCTATTAGCGCCTGGGATAGTGACACTCAATGCACAGGTATTATGCGCAAAATGGTTAAGCAACTCATCAAGTTTGCGATCGTCGGCCTGAGCTCCAATGCCCTGCTTTACTTCCTCTACCTGTTGCTGACCACGAACGGCCTTGGCCCAAAGACGGCCATGACCATAGTCTACATTTTAGGTGTGATTGTGACCTTCTGGTTTAACCGCGGCTGGACTTTCAACTATCCCGGTCGGCAAAGTACTACCTTGATCAAATATTTCACTATGTACGGTTTGGGCTACGTGGCAAACTTTGTAATTTTGCGGGTACTGGTTGACCACCATCAGTATCCACATCAAATCGTACAAGGTGTTACCATCTTGGTTTTAGCGTTGAGCTTTTTTGTTATTTCGAAGTATTGGGTATTTCCAACTCACCAGCACGTTCATGACCATACCGTTTAATCGCCCGGCGCTCACCGGCGCAGAGATAGACTTCATCAAGCAAGCGCATAGTAACGGGCACCTGGCCGGCGATGGCGAGTTTTCAAAAAAATGCCACCGCTGGTTGGAAGCAACCCTTGGCACCCACAAAGCATTATTAACCCATTCATGTACGGCTGCATTGGAAATGTCAGCCCTACTCATCGATATTCTGCCAGGCGACGAAGTCATCATGCCTTCTTACACCTTCGTCTCAACCGCTAATGCGTTTGTGTTAAGAGGAGCGAAACCAGTATTTGTGGATATCAGGGAAGACACCTTTAATCTCGACGAGTCATTGGTCGAAGCTGCTGTCACAGAGCGTACGAAGGCAATTGTGCCGATCCATTACGCTGGAGTTGGCTGCGATATGGGAACTCTTATGGACATCGCCGTAACGCATGAGTTGGCCGTGATAGAAGATGCTGCACAAGGTTTACTGTCAACTCATAACGATGCCTACCTGGGCACCATCGGTGATTTTGGGGCTCTGTCGTTTCACGAAACCAAAAATATTATTTCAGGGGAAGGCGGCGCCCTGCTGATCAACAATGAGCGATTTGTTGAGCGTGCAGAAGTTATTCGCGAAAAAGGAACCAACCGCAGTTCATTTTTTCGCGGCGAAACTGATAAGTACACGTGGGTAGACATCGGTTCTTCCTATTTGCCAAGCGAATTGATCGCGGCATTCTTATGGGCACAGATGCAGCAGGCCGAGGCACTGACGAAACATCGTAAAGAACTTTGGAAAACCTACCATCAGGCATTTGCTGAACTGGAAGAAGACAAGTTATTGCAATTGCCAAAGATTGCGAAAGACGGCTCCCACAACGCCCATATTTACTACCTGGTACTGGATTCTCTTGCGCAACGAAATGCGTTTATCGATGCCATGAAAGCCAGGGGCATCCACTGTGTATTCCACTACATTCCCTTGCACGGCTCCCCGTATGGCAAGCAGGTCTCACGCACTTCAGGAAGTTTGTCAGTGACCGAATCAATTTCTGATCGCCTGGTACGCCTGCCGCTGTGGATTGGGCTTGAACAACACCAAAACTACATAATTGACTCTGTTATTGAGGTGGTAAGAGAACTCTCCAACTAAGCTGATAAGCGCCAACGGAGATATCGTACCCAGCCCTTTAAGCTCCACGGTCGGGCACGCAAAGCTCGCGTCAGATAGTCCCCGGCATGCTCGGAACCAGTGTCCATCAAACAGCATCCAATAAAATATAAACCAGCAAATTCATCACTCGAAGATGAGGCAGAGCTCTTAGTGATTTCTGCGGCTTGTTCGAGCAGCTGATGTTCGGATTTACCCGCACTCCTGACGCTGGCTAGCTGAATCACTATTTCCTTTAACGCTTGTTGTTCAGCAGCGTACTGACCGCTAATCCCAGAGGCCGAAAACACGCCCAGCGTGAACGTCTCCGGTAACACGTCAATCCCACCATGCCTGATCATCCGGGACCACAGATCATAGTCTTGGGCAAAATAAAACTCAGTGCGGTAACCGCCGACAGCGATATAGCTGGACTGTCTAAACATCACCGAGGCATGAAAGGGCGTTACCACACTGGCGGGATCTGAACTGGTCAAGCCCCGCTGCAGTTGCTCGGCAGTATTCTTGACCGTGTATAACTCATAGCCCTCGAGCGTTACCACATCTACCCAGGAACTCACCATCGCTAGCTTTGGGTTTCGCTGCAGCTGGGCCGCTTGCGCTGCCAATCTACCCGGCAACATCCTATCGCCAGTATCAATGCGAGCTATATAAGGGTGGCTAGCGGCACGGCATCCCGCGATCAATGCTTTGGTTAAACCCTGGTTGGATTGTGACAAGACCGTCACCCTAGGATCGGCCGCAGCGACTTCCAACTGCTTTTTTACCGCCGTGCTGGCACCATCATCTACCACGATGAACTCAAGACTCACGCCCTGCTGTTTAAGCACACTGTCGATGGTCTGCCTGACCTGCTCAGCGCTATCAAATACGGCCAGTACGACCGAGACACTCAGCATTTCAGCGTGATCTGACATAGCTTGTTTGCTTGACTCTGTCATGAATGGTGGGCTAACGGTTGATCATTGTGACCAGCCTGGCCGCTGCTCGCCATCCCAGGATTTTTACGGCCAGACGGAATATGCGATGTTTGTAGTTGGCCGCTCCCGCCGCATTAACGGAGAGTTGAATCATCTTCTCGGCTTCCTCGTTCAAACCCACTGCTGCACATTGTCGGCCTAACAGAAAAACGGATTTTGAGAAAAATTCCCTATCCTCCTGTGGAATTGGGATTACCGAACTTTGGGCACTATTAGACATATGCTCACGAGCGCAGCAACGATCACGGAGCTTGGCACGGTCAAAGCCACCCCCAGTACTAAGATGGTTTTCATGACGCCGGGTGATCGAAACATACTCGTCAACAAAGGCCAAGCGTGTGCCCAGGGCAGCTACCCGACAATCATACTCCCAGTCTTCTTCATTTTGCAGGCTTAACCAGGGTCCAATTTTTTGCAGATGTTGGTGGCGATAAAGCGGGGTATGGGTACTCCACCACCGGCTACGAATAAATGCTGGAAACATGGTTTCTATTTTCTCACCGGTACGCTTCAGCGCGGTATTGCTATCATTGTCAGTAGATGTTTTGAGCGTTGTTTTACCATACGCAACTGCGCACTCGGGCTGCTTGCGCAGCGCTTCAACCTGGCGCGTAAATTTGATTGGGAGGAGCAAATCATCACTATCGAGATATTGGATAAACTCGCCACTGGCCGACTCCAGACCTAGTTGCCGCGCGACACCGGGCCCCGCATTTTGCTGCGATAAAACCTTGAGTTCGGGATATTGATCAGTCAACTCAGCCAGGACCCGTGGTGTACTATCCGTTGATCCATCGTCTACCACGATAATCTCGATGGGACGATAGTCCTGTGCGAGCACTGAGTGAATCGCTTCACTCACCATTTCCGGGCGGTTGTAGACCGGGATAATCGTGCTGACCAGCCCTTCCTCAACCGGTTTTGTGGAGGAGTTCTCGAACACGGTTTAAAAATATTGCTTCAGACGGCTGCTGAACTTTACCAGGAAAAAGATAAGTGGATTGCGGCGCAAACCATGCTTTTTCATCGCCTGATAGGATTCCATGTTGCCCTTAAGGATGGTCAGCAAACTGTTATTGGTCACTCCGCCCAGCCGCATTCTCACCCACAATTTGGGTATGTATAAACTTTTCGCTTTATGCACTTCAAACAAACGCGTACAAAACTCGAGATCTGATTGATACTTGAGTGAGGTGTCAAACACGCCAACCTTGTCATAGACATGCTTTTTTAGAAACATGGTTGGGTGGGGCGGCATCCAGCCATCGAAACTTAGGCCCTCACGGTAGTCACAGGACTCCCAGTTTCTAACCACCTGGCCCAAGTCTCCACTCTTCACGTAAACCAGGTTTGCATAGACCACATCCAACATCCCATCGGCATGGGCCTCCGCGACCTGTTTCAAGACTGTGGTATCCTGGTAAACATCATCAGCATTCAATATGCCCACCACATTGCCGGTGGCCAAAGCGATACCCTTGTTCATCGCATGATAAAGCCCATCATCCGGTTCTGAAACAAGATGAGCAATTTGATCCCGATATCGCTCTATTATGCCCAGCGTGTTATCGCTTGACTGTCCATCAATGATGATGTGCTCGACATCGGCATAGTTTTGCGCAGCGACCGATTCGATCGCATCAGCAATGGTGGCTTCAGCATTCATGACCACGGTTATGATGGAAATTTTCATTAATGCGAGAACACCGACTATTTGGTTCTAGCGTCGGCGTCCAGGTTTACCGCCGCTATTAGACCTATGGTTTCTGTTCATATTCGCAGCTGGTTTACGACGATTCTTTCCAGTCTTGGCAGTGATTTTTTTGGCAGCACTCCTACCATGGGTGCCCGAGTACAATTGACCACCAAATTGCTCAGCCAATCCGACCGAAGAGACGAGCTTCTCCAACTGCTTGGGGGCGACCTTGGTATGTTGCCCCTGTTTCAAATCGCGGGTAAGTTTTATCGTGCCGTAACGAATTCGCTTCAACCTGCTAACCGAATGCCCAACTGCCTCCCACATCCGACGCACCTCGCGAAAGCGACCTTCTTTGATGACGACACGGTACCAGTGGTTGGTGCCCTCCTGGGCCATATCTGCCGCCAAAACACGCTCGAAACGGGCAGGACGATTGTCGAGCATGACACCCTCGGCGGTCAGCGTGCTGATTGTCTTGTCGCTGGCCTTACCCCTGATCCGCACCAGGTATTCGCGCTCCAAACCGGTTGAGGGGTGCATGAGCTTATTCGCCAGCTCGCCATTGTTGGTCAGCAATATCAGGCCACTGGTATTCAGATCTAACCGCCCGACTGCTACCCAGCGGGCATTCACAATGCCCGGTAAATTTTCAAAGATCGTGGGCCTACCTTTGGGATCCTTGCGCGTACAGATCTGCCCTTCCGGTTTGTGATAGATCAGCGCCTTGATCGCCTGGTGCTGGGTGTCAGCAAGCTGCACCAGTTTGCCATCCAATAAAACCCGATCATGGGCTCCGGCGCGATCACCAAGTTTCGCCCGTTTGCCGTTGACGCTTATGCGACCTGCGCTAATCCAGGTTTCTATTTCCCGCCTGGATCCAAGACCGAGATGCGCAAGGGCCTTTTGTAATTTGTCACTCATCTGCTGGCGGGCCATCCGCCTCTTCATCGTGATCAGTTTCTCCACTGTCCACCATATCCTCTTCGGACTCATCTGGACGCAATTCAATTATCTTGGCAGAGGTTTCCTCCGCAGATTGATTATCGCCTTCCTGAGCCATAGCTTCTTCTGCCTGCGCGGCGGCTTCTACTTCGTCCTGCACGCCATCCATGGGCAAAGTGAGATTCATTTCCTTGGCAATCTCACCCAAGTCACGTTTGTCCATCAGTTCTGGCAGCTCACGCAAACTGGTCATATTAAAGTACTCGAGAAAAGCCTGGGTGGTCCCAAACAGCGCTGGCCGGCCTGGCACATCACGATGGCCAATTTGCTGCACCCACTCGCGCTCCTCGAGAGTGCGAATAGTTTCACTGCTTACGCCGACCCCACGAATTTCTTCAATATCCCCACGCGTAACCGGCTGCCGGTAGGCGATGATCGAGAGCGTTTCCAATAATGCTCTAGAGTATCTGGGTGGTTTCTGCGCGGACAGTTTCCGCAACCAGGTTGCATACTTTTCCTTGGATTGAAAGCGCCAACCTTTACCAATGCGGCGCAGTTCAATGCCGCGGTGCTCACACTGCTCTTCCAGACGGAGTAAAACATTTTGTATATCGACTTTCGAGGGCTGAGCATCATCCGGAAACAGGGACATTATCTTGCGTATTCCCAGTGGTTCATTGGAAGCGTACAGAGCGGCTTCGATGATGTTTTGCAGTTCGCTGTCGACCTGTCCAGAATCGGTTTCCTGTTGATTTTTTTGTTTAACCATTTTGATTTTTTTCTGTCTCATGATTGAGACTCACTAGCTAAAAACGTCGTTTTTTCCAAGATAAGTCCAGGCATTACCTCAGCATCTGGGGTTAGTGATGCTGCTACCTCTCAGTGATTCATCTTGCATTTTGCCCTCATGCCGCCCGTTTGATATGGATTGGTGCGAAAGGTTCATTCTGTACCACCACCAGCATGTCATCGCGAAATAATTCCAACAGGGCGATAAAGGTCACAACCACTCCGGCCCGACCCTCAACCTGGGTAAACAACTCCTCAAAGCGCAGGTAGTCATGATTCTGCAATCGCGACAAAATATGGGTCATGCGTTCTCGCATCGAGAGCATTTCTCTGGAGACCAGCATATTGGAATTAGCTTCAGCCCGTTCGACAACGTTCTGGTAGGCACGCACTAACTGTTCAAGATTTACCGTAGCAACCAGCTTGGGGGGATTCGGATCATCAAATGGCACTTCTGCCACGAAGATATCCCGTTGCAGGCGTGGCCGATCATCGAGTTTGTTAGCCGCCTGGGAAAACCGTTCATACTCCTGAAGCCGCCGTACCAATGCTGCGCGTGGATCTTCTTCGTCCTCAAGGTCGCTTTTGGGCTTGGGTAACAACATGCGTGATTTAATTTCGCCCAATAGTGCTGCCATCACCAGGTACTCGGCCGCAAGGTCAAGATTTGCCGCTCGCATTAATTCCACATAGGACATGTATTGCCGGGTTATATCGGCAACCGGGATATTAAGAATATCGAGGTTTTGTTTGCGAATCAGGTACAACAACAAATCCAATGGCCCTTCAAAGCTTTCCAACACTACTTCCAGCGCATCTGGTGGGATAAACAAATCCTGTGGCCACTCATGCATGACCTCACCCATGACCACCGCACGCAGACTGTCCTGGTAACTCTGCGCCTTCGGATCATCCGCCATGGACGATTCCTCTCCTTGCTGGCCCTCTCCCGCAGTAGCGGAATCAGGCACGTCAGGTGTATCAGGGTTTCGTGGTTCACTCATGACTTAATAATAGTCCAGATTCATCGCCGAACGTACTTGTTCCATCGTTTCATCGGCAGTTTCGCGCGCTTTTTCACAACCATCGGCAATGATGTTACGTACCAGGGTGGGGTCTTCCACATAGGGTTGGGCTCGCTCACTAATATCTTTCTGTTCTTTTAACAGTGCGTCGATCAATGGTTGCTTGCAATCAACACAACCGATACTGGCGGTGCGACAGCCATTTTCTACCCAATCTTTGGTGTCTTCGGAAGAGTACACATGATGGAACTCCCACACCGGGCATCGATTTGGATCACCAGGGTCATTGCGCCGCACCCGAGCCGGGTCAGTGGGCATGGCGCGAACCTCTTTTTCTACCCGTGCCGGATCATCACGCAAAGAAATTGTGTTGCGGTAGGACTTTGACATTTTTTCACCGTCAAGCCCTGGCAGCTTGGACGCTTCCGTGAGCTTGGCTTCGGGCTCGGTGAGGATTACGCGGCCGCCACCTTCCAGGTAGCCAAACAGTCGTTCGTTCTCAGCATTGGTCAGGTTTTGGTTCGAATCCAGCAAGGCATGCGCTTTTTCCAGCGCTTCATGGTCGCCACGCTCGGTATAGGCCGTGCGTAAATTGCGGTACAACTTCGCACCCCGTTTGCCCAATTTACGAATGGCCTGCTCGGCCTTCTCCTCGAACCCTGCTTCGCGCCCATAGAGATAGTTAAAGCGCCTTGCTATTTCGCGGGTCAGCTCGATATGAGGCACCTGGTCTTCACCTACGGGAACCTGGAATGCATGGTAAAGAAGAATATCCGCAGCCTGCAACACTGGGTAACCCAGGAAGCCGTGCGTAGAAAGGTCGCGCTCTTTCAACTTGGTCTGCTGATCCTTGTACGATGGCACCCGTTCCAACCACCCCAGCGGCGTAATCATCGAGAGCAGCAGGTTTAATTCCGCATGCTCTGGCACGCGTGACTGGATAAACATTGTGGCGCGACTTGGGTCGATCCCCACCGCCAACCAGTCGATCACCATCTCCCATACGTTATCGCTGATGGTATCGGAATCTTCTTCATAGTGCGTGGTCAGGGCATGCCAGTCAGCCACAAAGAAGTAACTGTCATATTCATGCTGCAGCTCAAGCCAGTTCTTCAGTACGCCGTGATAGTGACCCAAGTGCAAACGACCAGTTGGTCGCATACCAGATACCACGCGTTGTGGCTGTCCAGACTTACTTATCATTGAATTATTCTATGGAATGTTATTGGGTAATATTCGGCGTATTGTTTGCCTTGCAGGGGATTTCTCAAGCGCCTGAAATGGCTGAGACTAAGTCTACAATCTCATGTGTTTTAACTCTAGCGGTGTTTACTAATCTTGCAAAAAAGACACGTCTCCTGCGCCTTTTCGCAGAACTCGCAAGGACGCGAGGTGCCAATCGATCACACTGGACGGCTCATTACCCACCACGCCGCCATCTATTACCAGGTCAACTTCATGTTCCAGCCGTTCGCGAATATGATCAGGATTGCCCATAGCGAAGTCAGCGCTCGGTAAAATCAGGCTGGAACTCATGATTGGTTCACCCAATTCAGCCAATAGCGCCTGAACAATGGCGTTGTCGGGGATACGAATACCAATCGTGCGACGTTTCGGATGCACTAGGCGGTTTGGCACCAGGCGTTTCGCCGCTAGAATAAATGTATAGGGCCCTGGGGTTAGTGTTTTAATCAGGCGATACTGTTCATTATCAATCTTGGCGAACTGGCTCACCTGCTTAAGGTCGCCCGCCACCAGGGTGAAATTGTGGTGACGGTCCAGCTGCCGAATGCGTCGAATTCGGTCAACTGCGCGCTTATCGTCCAGGTGACATCCCAGGGCATAGCTGGAGTCTGTTGGATAAGCCACCAAACCACCTTCGCGCACGATTTCCGCTGCCTGCCTGATCAGGCGCAACTGCGGATTTTGAGGATGAATGTGAAAATACTGTGCCATGCGATTGTGTCCTGTTTAACCCAGCTTATGCACTACCTGCTCAGCAAATTTATTGCAGGCCAGGCCTTCCTCAAGGACAGTGGAGAGTGGACCAATTTCGGGCACAGTTAAGCCTGGGCTAAGTTCCAGCAGAGGTCTCAGTACAAACAAGCGTTGTGACAAACGCGGATGAGGCAAAGTCAAATGTGGATCGGACGACGAGAAGTCGTCAAAAAGCAACAGGTCGAGATCGATCACTCTCGGTGCATTTTGGTTATGCGGATCGCGCTGGCGCCCCATCCTGTGTTCAATCTGTTGCATATGGCGAAACAGCGATGTGGCATCTTCCGGATAATCCAATTGTATGACCGCGTTGATGAAATCCGGCTGATCTGCAAAACCCACAGGGCTGGTCACATAAAAACTGGAGCTTCGATGATTTTGCGTGCCCGGTATGGCAGCGATCGCCTCACCTGCATCGATCAGGTTCTGAATTCGATCACCCAGGTTGGTACCCAGACCAATATAGACTCGATGCAGGCTCTGCATGTTCGAAAATGAATGCGTGAATCGTGTTGCACCAGGGGCGCAGATGAGCGGTCGCTTTTACTTACGAAATTAGAAGTGTGGATTATTGTCAGAATCGGATTCAGTAGGCCGGCCAGGGATTCGGCGTTTACGGCGAACTTTCACTTTCTTGACATTGTCCGAAGAACCCTCAGACGAGCTACGTTGATAATTACCATACTCATCCTTTGGTCGGGCGTTGGCATAACCGTGTCCGCCACCGCCTTGGGCCCCACCGCGTCGACCACGACCACCTGCCCGGTTCCCAACATTACCACTAGAATTACCGGCATTGCCGCGACCATTGGCATTACGAGAATTTCGTTGACCTCGGCCACGACCGCCGCCCTTGCCCTGGCCGGCGGCTTTGCGGCGCTGTCCGGTTCTACCGTTACCTGCATAGCCCCGATTATTACCGGACGACTGTTTCGCATTGTAATTTACACTATTGCCATTGGCTTCGTTATTACCTGCCTGGCGTTCACTCTTGTAACTGTGGCCTAACTCAACAATCATTTCCTCACGTTCGGCAGCATCCACTTCCTGAATACGCGTCCACCAATCGGCAATCTCCTCGTCTACTTCATGCAGAGCGGTTCGCAATAGAAGAAAATCATAGGCAGCGCGAAATCGGCGATTGTTCAGGCTGGCCTTAATCATGCGCGGGTTACGCTTGATCAGGCGGAACTGAATGTTCCAGATATCCAGGATAATTTCAGCCAGCCGACGCGGCACGGCAACATATTGATTCTGGTCGCGCAAGCCATCGTTCATGGCTATTCGCCAAGCCTGTGGTTCCGGCGTGCCATCATTCATCAGAATT
Source organism: Pseudomonadota bacterium (assembly GCA_039110515.1). Lineage (GTDB taxonomy): Bacteria > Pseudomonadota > Gammaproteobacteria > Arenicellales > Arenicellaceae > Arenicella. Next base: position 40,290 of record JBCCFY010000014.1, on the reverse strand, counting down.
CGAGCGTCAGCCTTCACCGGGTCCCACATCATGCAGGCGAATAAAAATGCCGGGATCACCGGCTTGCCTTCAGCAATACGCTTATCGGTATTTTGCAGGGCACGTTCTGGCATTCCTTCAACTTCATCCAGCACGCCCTGGTCGGTAAACGGAAATAAATATTTAAACAGTCCGTATTTGCGAAGCATCAAGTAGGTTTCATAAGCAGCACCACCATGGAACAACTTAAGAACTTCTTCAAACAACCTGGCTGACGATACATGAGAGAGCAGCTTTCCCTCTTCCTCAATCATCTCCAATGCTTCTGGCTCCATTTCAAAATCGAGCTTTGCAGAAAAGCGAATCACCCGCAGCATGCGCACCGGGTCCTCGCGAAAACGCTGCTTGGGCTCACCAATGCTAACCAGTTTGCGTGCTCTTAAGTCTTCCAGGCCTCCAACATAGTCAAGGACCTCATCAGCATTCGGATCGAAGTAGAGCGCGTTGACACGAAAATCACGGCGTTCGACGTCTTCTTCCAAGCTGCCAAATACGTTGTCACGCAGCAGTTGGCCTTGATCACCTTCGCTCATTTCATTTCTGCCGACCTCTTCCCGATTGCTGGCATCGGCCCGAAATGTGGCGACTTCAATAACCTCGTAACCAAATCGCACATGGACCAATTTGAAGCGCCGACCAATAATACGACTGTTTTTAAACGTCTTCTTTATCTGTTCCGGCGTAGCGTCCGTGGTCACATCAAAGTCCTTGGGTTTATTACCGAGCAGCAGGTCGCGAACGCAGCCTCCCACCAGGTAGGCCTGATAGCCTGCTTCCTGTAAATCGCTCACTACCTTGAGCGCATTTTCGCTGATCGATTCCTGGCTGATTCCGACCTCGGTGGCCGAATATGTTGTTGGCGTATTCAAAATTAAATCTATATCTTCGTTGTGTTTAACTGCAAATCTTGTTTGCTTCTTTGGACTGCTAATTTTTGCTGATATTGTTGGTCTTCAAACTGTTCTTGCTGACGTGTTTCTCTGCTATTTTTCCTGCTAATCGAGCCGGCATGAGCCGTTTACTAGTTGGACTGTTACCAACAGGGACCGTGTATTTGATCCGTCACTGGCTATTCAATTTGTATATCGACCGTTAGATCATTGGACATAACAAGTTGCGAGTAGAAAAGGATGGTTAGCATTGATATCCACTACTCATGCCTTATGCCATGTATGACAATGCGTGAAAACGCGAGCATGCAAGCAGCGGATTTCTTATTTATCGACTATTTTTCAGTGTCAATTACCTTGGCTAATCGCTTACAGGACGATGTTATGCCCCTGCCACTTTCGTCAGCCTCAACCAGTTGTAAGAACCTTAGAATTCTGGCTACCAATCAGCGCCTAAACTAAAATTCGAACCCGTTTTGCAAATCGAACTTCTCGGACTATTTCCGAGCATCTTCAATTCCCACGCAAACCCAACCTAAACCCAAAACACCGTCTGTGTTGTTCTAAAACTACCTACTACCAAACTTCTATCTAAAACAATCCACTATCTAAAACTAGTGAACCACTATTAATTGAACCAAAATCACACTACTGGTATTCAATATCCAATACCGCTTTATATAAATCCTGCTTGTTTCTTCATCCCCGGATATCAAAAACCAACCAACAGCACCCCGTGCTGATTCGGTGTGTATTTACTAGCCGTCGAACTTTACTACTAACCGGTTTATGACCTGTGCTCTAAAGTTTGAATTGATGCTGCGGTCACAAATATTTCTAAATCATCGATAGTGGCGAATTCCAGCTTCACCACCGCTCATTATTAACTAAAATTATTTCTGTCTAAGAGCAGTCATTATTCCAAGACCCAGATTTTTCGGGTCTGGAGGGCGCTATCCGAGCACCGTGTCTTTGTGGCCTGTGATTTTCTCTCCACCCCCGCATTCTGCACAATATAACCGCGTGATTCCAGTATTTTTAGGCACAAAATAGGGAATAATTAACCAGCCGATTAACCTCTTGGATGATGTTTTGCATGCATGGACTGCAACCGCTCCTTGGCGATATGCGTATAGATTTGGGTGGTAGACAGGTCAACGTGTCCGAGCAACATCTGCACCGAGCGCAAATCGGCTCCATGATTGATTAAGTGCGTGGCAAAGGCATGACGGAGTGTATGCGGTGATAGCGGTTGAGTGATCCCCGCCATTTTGGCATGACGTTTAATCATGTACCAGAATGCCTGGCGAGTCATGGCAGTGCCACGCGCGGTCACAAACAAGGCCTCACTATGGCGACTACCCAATAAAGTCGAGCGAGCACTCGCCAAGTAGCGTGTCACCCAGTCTATTGCTTGTTCCCCCAACGGAACCAGGCGTTCCTTGTTTCCCTTACCCACAATGCGCACCACACCCACTTGCAGGTTAGCCTCCAGCATTTTCAGGTTGACCAGCTCGCTGACGCGCAAGCCGGTGGCGTACAAGACCTCTAACATGGCGCGGTCCCGTAATCCCAATTCGGATTGGGTATCCGGTGCGGCCAGCAATGCATCAACCTGCGCTTCGCTCAGGGTTTTGGGTAAAGGTCGGCCTTGCTTCGGTGACATCACATGTGCACAGGGGTCAGCGGCAACACGGTTCTCGCGAATCTGATATCGGTAAAACCGACGCATGGTAGACAACATCCGCGCGCTACTGCTGCTCTTGGTGTTTTGCGCCAGCAATGTAGCCAAATACTTTTGAATATCAGCCTGCCCTATTTCCAACAGGCTGGCAGGTTGTACAAACCGCGCAAGATGAGTCATATCCGAGCGATAAGCACTCAATGTGTTTTTACTCAAACCAGATTCCAGCCACAGTGCATCGATAAATTGATCGATCAGTTGCTGATTGTGGTCTGAAATATCACTCATCGGATCAGTATATCAGCTACTAACTGACGCCCAGCGCAAGCTCCCACTGGATCGATGTTAGAGGGAGAGGAGATAGATTTTGGATATAAAAAAACCCAATGCCAGGCATTGGGTTTTTCCATCAGAACTCGCTTGCTGCCTAGTTCAATTTTTCTTTGATTCGCGCTGCTCGGCCAGTACGCTCGCGCAAGTAGTACAGTTTTGCGCGACGAACCGCACCGCGGCGTTTCACTGTTACTGAATCAATCAGTGGGCTGTGAGTTTGGAATACACGCTCTACGCCTTCGCCATACGAAATTTTTCGCACTGTAAAAGCGGAATGTAGTCCCCGGTTACGCTTGGCAATCACCACACCTTCATAGGCCTGCAATCGCTCTCGCGAACCCTCTTTAATTTTCACCTGAACCACGACGGTATCGCCGGGGCCGAACTCAGGGATGTCTTTGTTCAGCTGCTCGTTATTAATTTCATCAATAATAGTTGTCATCTTAATCTCCATCGATACTATCTGGTCACCCTCGTTAATGGTCAGGGCCAGAGGAAGTATCGTCTGTTAATTCGTTTTTAAACTCCGCAAGCAACTCACGTTGCTCGGCAGTCAGTTCAATTTTTTCCAACAGATCGGGCCTGCGTAACCAGGTTCGTCCCAATGACTGCTTTAATCGCCAGCGCTCGATTGCGGCATGATCTCCGCTACTCAATACGGCTGGCACTTGGCTACCGGCAAACATCTCCGGCCGCGTATAGTGCGGACAATCCAGTAGACCATCCACAAACGAGTCTTGCTCAGCGGACTCGATGTTGCCCAAACTATCTGGCAATAATCGCGCTGTTGCATCAATCACGACCATGGCTGGCAGTTCGCCGCCAGACAACACGTAATCACCAACAGACCACTCGTCGTCCACATACTGCTCGAGAACACGCTCATCAATGCCCTCGTAACGACCAGCCAGCAATACCACTGATGGCTGCCTGGCCAGCTCACTGGCTCTGGCGTGGTCAAACTTTTGCCCCTGCGGACTCAGGTAAACCACCTTAGGCATGACGCCTGTTTTATCTGCCGAGGCCTGTTTCGCCGCTTCGATGGTTCGGGCCAATGGCCCTGGTGTCATCACCATGCCGGGTCCACCACCAAACGGTCGGTCATCAACTTTGCGATGCTTGTTATCCGCAAAGTCTCGTGGATTGTGCAGCGTCAGCGATAACACGTTCTGTTTTATCGCGCGGCTGATAACCCCTTGCTCGCTTACTGCTGCGAACATTTCCGGAAAAATTGATATGACATGTATATCCAATTTTTCGCTCACTATTCTAAATAGCTCAGATCCCAGTCAACCTGCATAGTGCCCGTTTCAAGGTCGATATTTTCAACCACCGGATCACCATAGGGGATCAATACTTCGGTGCCTTCTGGTGATTTAAGCACCAGCACATCATTGGCTCCGGTTTCGAGGACCGATTCAACTGTCCCCAGGTTCAAAGCTTCTTTGTTGATCACCTGCAATCCGATCAACTGTTGCCAGTAGTACTGGCCTGCGGGTAACTTTGGCAGTTGCGATTGTTCTATCCAAATCGACCAACCGTGCAAAGCTTGTGCCTGGTCCGGGTCTGTCACGCCTGCAAGTTGCGCAACAATGCCCTTACCTTGCTCCCGACAACTCAACACCTGGAATTCTTGCGGTGCGGAGCTTTCTGCTTTTCTGCCTGCCGGTTTTAACCACCAGGTCTTGTAATTTGCGATATCGCCGCGGTTGCGGGTGTAGGAATGCAGTTTTACCCAGCCCTTTACTCCCCAAACACCAACGATTTTGCCGAGTTCAACTTCCATCCGATTAGCGAAACGAAGTTGTCTGACTGCTGCCAGGGCAGCACCGGGTAGAGGTGCCGTCAGCTAGCCTGGACCTACTCGCTTTTTTCCTCAGCTTCCGCGTCAGCTTCTGCGTCAGCGTCAGCTTCTTCCGCAGGTGCTTCTTCCGCAGCTTCTTCCGCAGGTGCTTCTTCAGCAGCAGCTTCAGCGTCAGCTTCGGCTTCAGCTTCAGCAGCGGCTTCTTCTGCAGCCTTAGCTTCTTCAGCTGCGGCGGTTTCTTGCGCTTTTACTGCTTCTGCTTCGGCTTTTTCAGATGCCGCTTTTTTTTCCGCTTTAGCAGCATCACGTCGGGCGGTCTCAGCAGCCAATGCTTCTGGGCCTTTGGCAAATTGTTTCAGTAGTGAAGCAACGCGATCTGAAGGTTGGGCACCTTTGCTGATCCAGTACTCAACACGCTCGGTATCGATACGCAAGCGCTCTTCGCCACCAGTGGCGCGAGGGTTGAAAAAACCAACTCGTTCAATGAATCGACCACGTGGTGAACGGCGTTGATCCGCCACCATAATGCCGTAAAACGGACGTTTTTTTGCGCCGCCACGGGCTAAGCGAATTGTTACCATAATCTCAGTACTCTTAGTGTTGCCAGCCTGGTATAAACCGGCAAGCGAATGTGTAATCTTGTCAATATTGTTGAGGCAGCACAAACACGCACAGACTACCTCTGAAGGCGCGCGATTTTAGCCGTTAAACGCGCTAAAGAAAAGGTTTTTCCGCCAAAATTAGTGAAAATGAACTGGTTTTGTGGAGAATTTCACCAGCATTTTGTTTGCATGACTATAAGGCATTGAATTTTATATAAAAAAGACACTTTTTACTGTTATTGCCAAGGATGAAACGGGATTTAGGCAGTGAAACAATTTATATACTTTGTGAAATTGTTCATCTTTGGGTTAATCAAGGCTTCTCAGCCACAGATCCAAGCACTTTTGCGGGTCATCTCAATCGTTTACCTGAGATGCAATAGAAACTACCCTCGTGCTGTCTTTACTAGTACTATTTATCGACAACAACAATATTTAAAGGTTCACCTATAACTACACTAGCTACACCAACAGGTGATACCGGCACAGGTAATAACTATGACTGCAAAAAAAGGCTTACTGTATGCTCTGATCGCATACGTTATTTTCGTTTTCGTTCAATCGCTGTTTTTTAAATTCACCGGTTCTGAAGAAACCGATATTATTTTCTCCACCATTGCTGCCTGGATGAGTAACGTCGGCCTGGGCTTCATCGCTCCTGCCTTCGAATCGGTCGGTGGTTATGCTATCGGCATCACCGAATTAATCGCCAGCATACTACTGCTGATGGTGGCCACACGTCGCCTTGGCGCACTGATCGGCCTGGTGGTGATTTCTGGTGCGATCTTTTTCCACCTGTTTACACCGCTGGGCGTTGATCGAGTGGTGGATGCTGCAGGCAATACCGATGGCGGTGTGCTGTTTTACATGGCCTGCGGCGTATGGCTGGCCTGTGCTGGGATCCTGTGGCTGACCCGACGCGAGGAAAGCTAAAACAGTAATTCTGCTCCGCTATCAGCTCATTTTTGCCAGCCAGGATAGCGGAGCAATCTTCATCAGGTAGTTCATAACCGACCAGGGCCAACTTGGCACAAAGTAGTTGGCCCCTTCCTTCTCAATTGCATTCACAATAGCCCGGGTACCCGTTTCGGTATCCACGATAAAAGGGACTTTCTCCACTTTTTCATTTATCTCACTACGGATAAATCCTGGGTGAATCGTTGTGACCTTGATTGGTGATCCAAGCAAGTCCACCCGAATCCCCTCGCTGAGTGTGCTGACCGCCGCTTTGGTTGCTGCGTACACGGTTAGTGCCCGGCGAAAACCACGTACCGCACTGACCGAGGAAATCGTTACCAGGTGACCGTGGTTCTGTGCTCGGAACTGCTCCAGCGCTGCCTCACACTGAGCGATAGCCGAAACAAAGTTGGTAATAGCGGTTTGTTTGTTGGCCTGAAAGTAGCCAGTGCCTAGCGAGGCACCCTTGCCCATGCCCGCATTCACGATGACTCGATCAATGTGTCCCAGGTCGTCGGCGAACAGTTTGAACACTTCGAATACCTGGTCGTGATCGTTCACATCAAGACTTCGAACTGAAACCTTGATGTCTGGGTGGGATTGCTGCAACTCGGATTTCAATTCTTCCAGTTGCTCGACGCGTCGCGCGCACAGCGCCAAATTTCTGCCCTTGGCAGCAAATTGTTGCGCCATGGCTCGGCCCAAGCCTGAGCTGGCACCGGTAATCAGGATATTTTGTCTACTCACAGTGGTCCTCGCTTTCTTAGAGTTCTATTCAATCTTAATTTATCGGTAGGTAATAAAATGCTGATGATCACCTTCAAAATGCACGTGTTGACTGAGTGAAGCAACGAACATGCGGTTTTTGGTACTGACGATCTTGGTTACCCCGCAATTGACCAGGGTCCAGTTCATGCGCATCAGGTTGCGCTCAGGCACTCCCAGCAAGTATTGACTCAGCAGGGAAATCGGTCCGCCCGAGGTAAACACGGCAATATTCCTGGCATCTTTATGCTCGTCAGCCACCGTATTCAACGCATCACGCGTACGGTTGCGAAATGCCTGCCAGGATTCAACATAGTCCTGATCATGCTCCCCATCTATCCAACGATAAATAGCATCATTAAATACCTTTTCAAAGGCTTGCTTGGGGTTGGCTTGCTGCTTGATAAACTCATCGGTGGACGCAGCCGTGGCCAGTTCCGGCCGCAGCTGGGCAAGAATGTCCTGATGATCGTATTCATTCCAGCCTGCATCAAAACTGGCGTTTACTTCGTGCAGGTTCTGTCCCATTTCGGCCAGACAAAGTTCCGCGGTTTGCTGATGGCGGTGCATAGTGCCCAGTGCCACCGCGTCAAAGCCCGGCAGGCGCTGTTTCCAGGCACTGCCTAAATGAGCTGCCTGCTGCTTGCCAAGATCGGAAAGCTGATCATAGTTTTGCTGGCCGAAGGAAGCCTGGCCATGTCGGATTAAATAAATGGTGGGCATATTAACTTACTTTGCGAATAGCTTTGCGACAACGATGGTGCAGATAATTGACCATAATCCAGATATTTTTAAACGCCGGATTAGTCGTTTGTTTATGGTGATAGCGGTAGTAGATTTGCTGGGCGATTCCAGATAAGCGGAAAGACGCGAACACCTCGTAAAAGGTGAAACCGTGAAGGTCTAAATTCATTTTATCGAGATAATAATCAATGATCTCCTGACGACTGAGCATACCCGGCACCTGGCTGGGTTGCTTGCGACTCCATTGCGCGATGAAATCATCGTTGGCTTCGATCCAGTAAACCAGGGTATTCCCAAGATCCATCAACGGGTCGCCGAGGGTGGCCAACTCCCAATCCAACACACCTACAACCTGGGTAACATCGTTCTGGTCCAGCACCATATTATCCAGGCGGAAATCGTTGTGCGTCATACAGATGGTTTCTTTCTCTGGCATGTTGTCACGCAGCCACCTGGCAATGGCCTTGCCGCTTGGCACATTCCAGGTGCGCGCATTCTGGTAACGCTTGATCCAGCCTTCTACCTGGCGCTCCGTGTAACCCTCGCCTTTACCAAGATGTGCCAATCCCGCGGCCTGGTAGTCCACCTGGTGTAGCTCAATCAGGCTATCGAGCATGTTAGTGCATAACAGCCGCGCCTGCTCTTCATTCAGCTGGATATCGGCAGGCAGATCTTTGCGTGGGATAAAACCCTCCACTTTTTCCATCACGTAAAACTCTGCGCCAATGAGCGAATCGTCTGCGTGGTGTGCCAACATTTCCGGTACGTATTTATACACGGGCTTTAGTGCTGCCTGCAGGTCATGCTCGCGACCCATATCGTGAGCGCCCTTGGCCTTGGTTCCCGCTGGCGCACGCCGCAGTACCACAGAACGCTCAGGGTAGGTCAAGCAATAGGTCCAGTTGGACGCGCCACCCGAGTACTGGGTGACTTCTGGCGTACCACTCAAGCCAGGGATTTGTTGTTTTAGCCAGGGATTGAGCCGATCAAGATCAAGCTCTTCACCTTTGCGTACTTTGTCAGCCATTGCCACCCACAAACTTCTTGGTTCTGTTCATCATGATTCGTAAATAACGATCGATCGGCAGATAGCGCTTCAGGCGGTGCGCTGCCCGGCCGTCTTTGTGCGTGACGACCATAAATTTGCGGTCCGCCACCTCTTGCAAAATCTGCTCGGCAATCTCTTCGGCGGTTATGGTTGATTTCGCAACCAGGTTGCCAACCACCTTATCCATGCCCGGTTGATCAGTACGCAGCGAGTCGTTGAGATTGGTGGCAAATAAGGACGGGCACACCACGCTCACGTGAATACCCTCATGCACCAGCTCGAGATAGCTGGTTTCAGAAAAACTGATCATGGCCGCTTTGCTGACACTGTAGCTGCCCATACCCGGGGCAGGCGTCAAACCAGCCTGGGACGCAATATTGATGATGCTGCGATCGGCTGCGGAGCTGGCCTTGAGTAGTGATAAAAACGCCTTGGTCATACGCACATGGCCCAACACATTGATATCGAGCACCCACTGCCATTGTTCGATGCTCTCATAGTCCAATAGTCCGGCGGTAGCTACCCCGGCATTGTTTACCAGGACATCCAGTGATCCCCAGCGTTCAGCCAGGGTCAGTGCCAGCTTGTCGACGTCCCATTGCTTGGTGATATCGCACTCGATAAAGAATGCCGAGCCACCGTTTTGATTGATTTCATCAACCGTCGCGTTGCCACCTTCGGTGTTGACGTCGGACACACACACTTCGGCACCACCTTGCGCATACCGCAATGCCATGGCCTTGCCGAGGCCGGATCCGGCCCCACTAATCAGTACTTTGTTCATTGAGCGTTCTCAAACAGTTCACCTATTCGGGCTTGTGGTTAGCGATTGAGCACAATCGCGGCTGAAAGTCGCTATTTTGACATAGTTTTGCGTAATTCCAGTCGCGTAACCATGCCTTTGTGCACCTCATCCGGGCCATCTGCGAGTCGCAATGCTCGTGCACCAGCGGCGAAGCGGGCTAAGGGGAAGTCATCACTCATGCCGGCACCGCCGTGAATTTGTATTGCCATGTCCACCACTTTTTGCAGCATATCGGGCACCACCACCTTGATCGCAGAAATCTCGGTCATCGCATTTTTAACCCCAACTTCGTCGATTTTCCACGCTGCATGCAATGTCATCAGGCGCGCTTGATCGATGGCAATCCGGGCATCGGCAATTCGTTCACTGTTGCCGCCAAGCTTCAACAATGGCTTACCAAAGGCAACGCGATTCATACCACGATCAATAGCCAATTCCAGTGCTCGCTCAGCGGCACCGATAGAGCGCATGCAATGGTGAATACGGCCAGGGCCCAGGCGACCCTGGGCAATGGCAAAACCTTTGCCCATGCCCATAATCAGGTTTTTCTTCGGTACGCGCACATTGGTCAAATGCATCTCACCGTGCCCATAAGGTGCGTCATAGTCACCATAGGCGGTGAGCATGCGTTTGATTTCCAGCCCCTCGCTGTCCAGTGGCACTACTACCATACTGTGCTGATTGTGGCGGTCATTTTCCGGGTTGGATAAGCCCATAAAAATGGTGATCCTGGCATTTGGGTGGCCCAAACCGGTACTCCACCATTTCTTGCCATTAATCACCAGCTCATCGCCATCCTCTTCTATAGTCGCCTGCATATTCGTGGCATCCGATGAGGCCACATCCGGCTCTGTCATGCCAAACACGGAGCGAATCTCACCCGCCAGCAAGGGCATCAGCCACTGCTCTTTTTGATAGTCATCACCAAAATGGTAAAGCACCTCCATATTGCCGGTATCGGGTGCATTGCAATTGAAAATTTCCGGAGCGAATAAGCAACGCCCGGTAATCTCGGCAATGGGCGCGTATTCCAGGGTACTCAGACCCTGTCCCAGCTGAGCATCCGGCAGAAACATATTCCACAAGCCCTGGTCTTTCGCCAGCCCTTTGAGTTTTTCAATTTGCGGATGCAGCTTCCACTGGCGCCAATCACCGTCAGGGTTTATTTCATGCAGTTCGCGATATACCTGGTCTTCTATGGGGCGAATGTGGAGTTCGGTAAACTCCTCCATTCGCGCGATCAGGTCCTGGGTTTTGGGGCTGTGGGCAAAATTCATTGGATTCTCAACTAACGGTGTGACTTTGAAATAGTGGTTGAGATGGATCATAGCGAATATCTATGTTGAACAAGATGAAATATAATATTACCTAATTATGAATATCATTCATTTTACTGAAATAGACCCGATCAATGGAAAGCAAAAAAATTCAGCAGCTGGATCTGAACTTGTTGAAGGTGTTCCAGGCGCTCTATGTGGAGCAGAACATGACTCGCGCGGCAGAGGTGTTACACATCACGCCCTCTGCGGTCAGTCATGCTATTAAACGATTGAGGGATGCCCTGGATGATCCCTTATTCAGGCGCAGTCAAAATCGCATGTTGCCTACCCCTGCCTGCCAACGCATGGCGCCGGATATCATCGATACCCTGACTCGCCTGCAGCAAATCCTGCAGCAATGGGGTGATTTTGAGCCCACCAACAGCCAGGAGCATTTTCGCATTGGCATGCACGATGCCCTCGAACCATCGATTGTGCCGATGCTGGCTGCGCGTCTTGGCAAACTCGCACCCGGGATAACCTTTTCCAGCATCAAGTTCGACCGGGTAAACCTGCTCAAGGAATTGTCCTCTGGTCATATCGAACTCGCTCTTGACGTGGCACTGCCCATCAACAAACCCATTGCCACGTTAAAGTTATTGGAAAACAATTTTATGGTGATGATGCGAGCGACCCACCCATTGGCAGAAAAACTGGATCAACAGGCCTACCTCTCAGCCACCCATTTGAACGTGTCCAATCGGCCGAGCGGCATGACGGTGGAGGATGGATTATTTCGCGAGCAGGGAGTGAGTCGCCGCACGACCATCCGCTGCCAAAGTTACTACGCTGCCATAGCTGTGCTACGAGAATCTGATCACTTACTCACTATTCCCAGTTTGCTGGCACCGCAGTTTGCTGATCAGGAATTGGTCTGCAGGCCCATGCCGTTTCGGATTCCAAGCTTCGCCACCCATTTATATTGGCATCAGAATACCGAGCAGGACGCCGCCTTAAGATGGCTACGAACGATGATCGCAGACCTGTTCGAAGCCTATTCAGCCTCGGCGCCAGTGGCCCATTGAGTGTTTTTTTCTACCCAGTCTGGTAGCGCAGCCATCATCGACTCATCCACCTGCAACAGTTCATCCATGGCAGCAACAATTTGCTGTGAATAGCGTTGTTTCTTGCTAAGCAGTTCAGCCATGGAATCTACCCCTGAGTGGCGCAGCAAGCGCTTTAAATAGACCTTGGGCAGTTTATCGAGTGGTTGCTCACTTAAACCTAACAAGCGCTCCCAAAGTTGCTGAATGCGCCAGAACTGGGTGATCTCGGGCAGTTTGGCTAGGGTTTTTTGCAGTCTTGGCTTAGCGTCCGCCTGCTGTTCGGCAAAGACCTTGATAGCAAGTTGCAACAAGTGATCAAAATCCACATTATCCTCCAGCGGCGCATGGCTCAAGACCAGGCAGGCGGCAAGATACTCGGTCTGCATCAGGCCGCCAGGCCGCAGTTTGCTGAACATAATATCGCTGTCAAAATCTTTCACCCGATGCTCGGAAATGCGCTGCCACATCTTCATGGCATCCATCGCCAATTGCTCTGAATCGCGAGCGGTACCCACCACCTGTTTCTTGATTTTTTCGATAGCGGGTTCCAGTGACCGGTCACCGCCAACCACGCGGCTTGGCACCAGGGCAATGTGTTCCCAGGTGTGGGCTCGCTCGAGCTGATGTGAGGCAAAACTCTCTATGCTGACGGTGGGCGCGCCGGAGCGTCCCGACGGCCGCAAGCGAGTATCCAATTCATAGACCACACCCTCTCGCATCGGGGTTGCGATGGCTGTTTGCAGGCGCGAAACAAATTTTGACGCCAGGGCCATGTCGGTTTTCTGTGGATCGAAGATAAATATCAAATCGAGATCCGATAGTGGCGACATTTTACGCAGAGCAACTTTGCCCATCCCGAGCACGGTGACCGGAATCTCCTCGAGTTGCATATTCTCAGCTACCACGCGCAGTGCAAGGTCCAGGGTATGCTCGGCTAAATCGGTTAACGATATCTGGAATGACTCTACAGACAAATCTCCCTGCATAAACATCAGGTACAACTGGTAGAGTTGCTCATTAACAAAACGTCGCATGCGCTCAAGACGAATCTCATACTGGTCTGCCTGGCGGATATAGCGACTGTCGAATCCAACTTCCAGATCCAACCGCATATTTCCCATAAAGCAATCAATGATATGCGGGGACTGCTTGAGCAAAGTGCTCATGGCCGGCGAATACAACAGCGGGGGCACGATACTCTCCAGCAAGCCTGGTGACTCAGCAAGCAAGCGAAAATATTGCTCGCCCATGGGCAAAGATCGGAAGAATTCATGTAAGCGGACGACGGTTGCGCTGGCATCCAGCAATTCGCTACCGTGTTCACCTTCGCTGGTCAGGTAATCGGCCAAAGCCCCTGCCAATGGCTTTAAGCGATGCCGCATTTCTATCGAAACACCGTACTGGTTGAAGCCATTCTCCCAGCCATGCACGATCTCGTTGGCCGCATCGGATAACTGCTCGGGCCATTGCACGACAATTTCTCCGCTCTTACCCTGTTCCGCAAACAGCGACTCGAAATGACGACTGACCAGATGACGGTATTGATTTAATTTGCTTACCAACGTTGACCAATCCGCTTCGCCCAACAGGATGAGCAATTTCTGCTGATGCGTAGCGTCCCTGGGCACCTGGTGCGAGTGCTGATTAGCGTATATCTGGATCGCGTTCTCCAGACGCCGCAGGTACTGATAGACAACCACCAGTTCGGCAGCCAATTCAGTGTCCAATTGGCCTAGATTGGCTAATTCACGCAATGCCTCTACCGTATTAGGGGTTCGGAGCGGATACTGTTTGCCGCCCCAAACCAATTGCAGGGCATTGGCAATAAACTCTATTTCCCGGATGCCGCCCGTGCCCAGTTTCACATTGAACCCACCAATCTCCTCGTTGATGGGTTCCCGCCATTGCCGTTGAACACGCAACGTCGGGTGCTCAAGATTTATCCGGTGTTTGATCTCAGCCAATTCGTCCAGGGCCCGATAGTCGAGATTTTGCCGCCAGATAAACGGCGTAATGGCGTTGAGAAACAATTGTCCGGTGTGTTTGTCGCCAGCTACCACCCGCGCTTTCATCAAGGCCAGCCGATGCCAGGGCGAAGCACGGAAATAGTAATATTCCTCTGCAGCGGTCGTCGACATTGCCAGGGTAGTCGCTGAGGCATTAGGCCGCAGGCGCCAGTCTACTCGCCAGATAAAATCTGCCCGACCGTTCTGCCCCAGGATGTGGGTTACCTTCTGCAAAACCTGGTGACAGATATAGCTTTTACCCAACATCTCCGGGATGGGTAGTTTTTCTGGGTCATAGTAAGCCACCAGGTCAACGTCGCTGGAAAAATTCAGATCACCGCCGCCAAGTTTGCCCATGCCGAATACAAACAAGCCGGGTATACCGTCTGGATGTTCCGCCAACGCGCGACTCACGGCAACCTGCTTCAGGCCAATTTGCTGCCAGGCGCATTTCAGCGCGATGTCAATGGTGAGTTCGGCGAAACGCGTTTGCCAGGCTCCGCGCTCACTAAACCCTCCCTCGTCACTCAAGTCAGCGAGCGACCAATAGAATGCGAATCTTGCCTTGGTCTCGATCAGTGCCTGGGTTACCGATTCCAAGCCGGCCTGGGTATCGATGGCAGCAAGAGAATCGCATAGCTGTTGCAGGTGCGTTAGCGCTTCCCCAACATGTTCTGCTGACAGGTCTGGGTACTTTTTGACCAGGCCCGACAGGTAATTCGACGCATCAATTTGTTGCTGGGCAGTTGAGGGCATGTTCCTGAAGTTGATGCGATGCCAGTCTAACTTTGTGCCTGGCGTTCATCCATAATTTTTGCTGCATACCAACAGGACGTTTTTATCGTCAACCCCTCGGCTTCAGCCCAGTCAAACCCCGCTTCTACCAACTGCGCGGCCAACCCTTGTCCGCGGTGCGAGTCGGGCACAAAGGTGCTGAAAAAATCCACCTGTCCACCATCAGCGAGCGACTCCATCAGGCGATAACGCAGAAAGGCATTTTCGCCTTCCTCCAGGTTAATAAAAAACAGGCTCTCGTCCGCCTGGTGTTCTACTCGGTGTTTATTCATGGGTGATAGATTTTATGTTGATATATGCGGCTCGTTGGGAAACAGTGTCAGCGGGTCACCCGCCGTCCACACGAAGTACTTGGTCATGACTTTCAGAAACAACTCTGACTCCAGGAAGTAGTCCAGCCACTGGTGTAAGGCAGGTAGATCCAAGGCATCAAATTTTTGTTTATCGACAAAAGCAAATTGGCGCACGAACGGAAAAACGGCCACATCAACCCAGCTTAGGGTATCGTGATACAGGAAACCAGGCTTTCCATCACTGGGCTGCAATCGTGTTTCCAAGTCCCGCAAAAAAACCAGTGCCTGTTCACAATACCACTGCTGCGACTGCTCCGGGTAGCGATCAAAATACTTATACCGATCCAGATAGTATTTAAAAGCACCATCATTGCGTTCGACCAAGCCAGCCTTATCCTCAATATCCAACCAACCATCTGGGTCCGCAGCGGAAAGGGCCCACCTCATCACATCCAGGCTTTCATCCAGTACCTGCTCGTGCACTTGCAACACTGGCACCGTTCCCTTCTCCGACAAAGCCAGCATTGCAGCAGGCTTGTCTTTCAGCAACACCTCGCGCAACTCACACTCTACGCCCGCATATTGCAATGCCATGCGCGCGCGGATCGCGTATGGACAGCGTCGAAACGAATACAATACAGGCAAAGCGCTAGACATATTCAGCGGGCCGAGGTTGCAATCCAGTCGCAGTGTCTTCAGCCAGGGTAACCAAACAGTTGGCGCTCAATAATGCTCTTGGTGGTCTGCTCCGGCAGATGTTGCTGCCAGTCACCATCTCCTGATGGTATCTGCTGGGCAATTTCCCGGGCAGAAATTTGCAGGTTTGCCACATCAACGATGTCTGCCGAGACCATGGCGCGGTTGCGAATCAGGTGCTTGACCAGATATTCCTGGTGTTCTCCGACATCGACATTTTCCAGTGTTACCAACTTGCCATCCTGGATAGTTGGGTACACATACACATGGGTGTTATCGGAAAACAGTTTGCCCATGGCCTCAAGGATACCGCCCTCAAGCCCGTCATAATATTCCGCGTCAAACAGGTAATTAAAGTCCAGCACACTGAGCACGATACCAATCCGGTTGGGCGTGTAACGCCGTATCCAGGAGCGCAATCGAAAAAACCTCAAGTAGTCTGAGATTAACACCGAAAAACCGAGTTCGTTCAGCAAATCCACCCGGGCCAGGAAATCCGAATCTGCGTCTTCGCCCTGTTCCGATAGTTCGTTCATGGTGATTTCCGCCACCACCAACAACTTGTCCTTGTCGACGCCCTCTTCCTGTAGAAAATGCTTGATGGCAGTCTCCTTCATATCCATATGCACTTTGGTAGGAGGCTTGAATGAGCCCCGAATCACCACGGTATCTTTTTTACGTAACGCAGAGGCCGGCACGATGGAGCTGCCATCAGCATCGAACATCACCGCTCGACATGCCCAGCTGTGGATCAGGTGCAAATTCATCAAGCGGTTTTCAACCTCGGCAAAATCGGGGCCGGAAAAGTGAATCAGGTCGATTTCAATGCGTTTGTCGGAGCCCATGCCATCCTGCAAACAATCGATAATCCGTTTTGGGTCATTGTCACAATGGTAGGCAGAATGGACCAGGTTGATACCCAGGATGCCAAGAGCTTCGGACTGCAGATGGTTGGTTTCATCCAGCATACGTACATGCAAGACAATCTCACTCGGCTCGCTGCCTGCTTCAGTTTGACGTCGTACGCCGATCCAGCCATGACATTCATTTTTTTGAGAGTAACTGCGCGCGGTCACAGTGGCTGCATAGGCAAAATACTTGCTCTCAACCTCGCGGGATTCGTGCAGCCGGGCTATCAGTAAGTCGTATTCATGTTGCAGCATTTGTTCCGCACGTTCACGGCTCACGTAACGTCCGGCCTTGCCATAGACATCATCACTCACCTTCATGTCATAGGCGGACATGGTTTTAGCAATGGTGCCAGCCGCTGCGCCTGCGCTGAAAAATTGCCTGGCCACTTCCTGGCCGGCACCAATTTCAACCACGGTGCCGTAAATGGTCGGATCAAGGTTTAGCTGCAGGGCCTTTTCCTGGGTCAGCTTGATATTACGTTTGTTTTCCGCGTTTTTATCAATCATGGTACTTTCTTGTGCCGGTGGCTCCGGAACCTGTCTGGAAATTTTTATGGCATTTAGTTTGTCTGCGTGGGTAGAAGAATCGTGACTGCATGGGATGCGATCCCCTCTTCTCTCCCTACGAAGCCAAGACCTTCAGTGGTCGTCGCTTTGAGATTAACCTGCTCAGGGCTGCATCGCAGATCAGCTGAAATATTGTCTCGCATGACCGGCAAATGCCTTGCCAGGCGCGGGGCCTGGGCAGCGATCGTGACATCAAGATTACCGACATTAAATCCGCGCTCGAGCATCAATCGACATACCTCGCGCAGGAGCTTGCGACTGTCTATCCCGGCGTACTCGGCATCGGTATCTGGGAAGTGTTGGCCAATATCACCCAGGCCCAGGGCGCCGAGTATGGCGTCACAGATCGCATGCAAAACAACATCTGCATCTGAGTGTCCCAACAGACCCTTGTGGTGGGCAATCTCAACCCCTCCCAGCACAAGTTTTCGGTCTTCGGCCAGCTGATGAACGTCGTAGCCGTGCCCTATCCTCATTACAGTCCTTCGTTCTCCATTTTTAGGGCTGCATCATGCTCGACCGGAAGGCCGCTGCCAGTCGCTGACTCTTGTAAACGCAAATTATTTTCGTCAGTAAGCTCGTCACCATCGGGCGTCACAACGTCGATGATCGCGCCGCCCACTTTAAAGGGAACTTTAATTACTTCGATCGCCGTATCTGCGACCGCGCCCACCACCGTGCCCACACAAGCAGACAACATGACGCTGACTGATAAGAGTAGTGCTAATCGAATTTTTTTGGCCGCTGCAATTGGTGTCATCTTCAAACCCCTGCCCTTAAGAGCATGATCGTATTGAATAGATTAACTCGGTTGGCGCTATTGTACTCTTTTGCCTGCACGGTTTCAGACTAGTTTGCGCCTTAATTGCTGCTGTTTGTTTCAAGTATTTTTTGCGCTATTTGCAGATCTTCCGGCGTAGTTACCTTAATATTGAGCGCATCCCCCTCGATCAGCATGGGTTGGTAGCCTGCCTGTTCGACTGCGAATGATTCATCCGTTATTTCCAGCCCGGCCTCCAAGGCACGTTGTAACGCATCTCGCAGAACCCCGAAGCGAAACATTTGTGGTGTTTGTGCCTGCCAAACTCGGGCTCGATCCAAAGTTCGTTCAATCCGTTGATCAGTACCGCATGCGTACTTCAACGTGTCCTTGGCTGGGATGGCCAGTAACCCACCGACTGGATCATCAACCAGCTCCTCCAACAATTTATCCAACATATGCTGGTCTAGGCAGGGGCGAGCCGCATCATGCACCAGCACCCAATCTTCATTGCAGATTGATGTAGTTGAAGACAGGGCCAGCAAACCGTTGAGCACACTTTGTGCCCGGCTAGCGCCGCCTGTTGCGCTGATAATTCTTGCGTGTTCCGCACACGGCAAAGATGTCCAATGTTGATCATCCGAGGCGAGGCAAACCACAACTTGTTCAATAGATGAATGGTTTAATAGCGTTTCCAGAGTGATTTGCAGGATTGGCTTGCCGTTGATTTGCAGATATTGCTTGGCTACCTCGGCGCGCATACGCTGCCCGGAGCCAGCCGCCGGAACAACTGCCCAATACTTTGGATTACTCTGGCTGTTCATAATCTGTTTCTCACGCAGGCTCGACGACTAACTGCTGTGCCAACTGCTCAAACTGCCAGGCGCTCAGAGGCCGATTGTTCTCAATAGTCAATTCGGCCCAACGTTGATACAGCGGCAGGCGCTCGCGATAGAGGGTTGCCAGTGACTGGTTTGGTAACTTGACCAGCCCACGGTTATTACTGTTATCAACGCGCTGTAATAGAGTGGGCAGACTGATATGCAGGTAGACGATACGACCAATATTGGCCAGGTTTTGCATCGCTAGCGAACTGTAAACAACACTGCCACCGGTGGAAACCAGGTGACCAGAAAAGGAGACGCTGGACAAAATTTCTTCCTCTACTTTACGCAGAAACGAGATTCCATGCCGATTCACGAGTTGCTGCAAACTGAGGCCGTAATGCTGTTCTATTACTTCATCGGTATCTACAAACTGCAGACCGTGGCGTTGAGCAAAACGCCGACCCAGAGTACTCTTGCCAGAACCAGGCATTCCAATCAGGACGATATTGGATTTTTCCTGGTTCGTTACCAGGCCTGCTTGAGCTGCCAAGCTAGGCGCCCTTTAGTTTGTCGGTGGGAATTCGAGAGTCGGTCACCCAGTCCAGATGCATGTCTTCACTTTCAAAGGACTTGCCATCCTTATCCACAAAGAACCGCCCAAACGCTACCGAGTCCTCGACGATACTGGCTGCGCCGATACGCGTGTATTCAAAGATGATACTCCGCGAGATGCTGGCACCCGAGCGGATGTGACAACCGTGCCCGATCCAGGTCGGGCCAATGATGTTTGCACCCGCCTCTACCCGCGTACCACTGCCGACATACACCGGGCCTTGGATATCGCAGCCATCCCAATCGATACTGGTGTTCAACCCCACCCAAACCCCTGGCTGAACTTCAGTGCCTGGCATGGGAATGGTGCGCAGGTCGCCTTGCATGATTTTCTGGTTGGCCTCCCAGTAATCACTGATGCGCCCAATATCAATCCAGTTAAACGGTATATCAATCGACTGGAAGCGCAGCCCTTTCTCCACGATTTGCGGAAAGAGGTCTGCACCGATATCGTAATTTTCACCGGACGGAATCAGGTCCAGTACTTCTGGTTCAAATATATATATCCCGGTGTTTACTTTATTGGAAAGCGCCTCATCCATTGCTGGCTTCTCCTGAAACGAGGTAATTTGACCATCGGCATCACTGACCACGACGCCATAATCAACCACATCTTCAGGCGCCACTGTGTGGGTACAAATACTGGCCACCGCACCGCTTTTCCAATGTTCTCGCACTGCCTGGGTAAGATCCAGGTCGATCAAAGCATCACCGCAGACCACCAGGAAGGTATCATCGAAAAAGCCACCGAAGTCCTGGATACGTTTAATGCCCCCAGCCGACCCGAGGGCCTCTGACTGGATTTCGCCATCTTCGATATGGCCCTCGAAGGAATAACCGATCTCTACCCCAAGTCGCTCGCCATTGCCGAAATAGCTTTCGATCTTTTCAGGCAAATGGCTGACGTTGATCATGATTTCCTTGAAACCATGACGCTCGAGCTCCTCGATCAGGTATTCCAATACCGGTGTACCAATGATTGGAATCATTGGTTTCGGTAGTTCGTTGGTTAGCGGTCGCACGCGCGTTCCCTTACCTGCGGCCAGAATCATTGCTTTCATTATTCAATCCACACTTATGCGTGTGCGGTAGAGTCTCTGTAAGCCCGTTATTATAGAGAGTTGTGCGGCTGATTTGCGAGTTTTAAACGTCAACAAATCAACCGCATAAAGCGACTCTAGTGCTGATAGGCCTTTTGGAATATCAATTGATCTTCATCAACCTCAACCGCGATATTGTCGCCGGAAGCAAAGTCTCCGGATAACAATTTTTGCGCCAGCGGGTTCTCAATCAAGGTCTGGATAGCCCGTTTCAGCGGGCGTGCACCATATACCGGGTCGAAACCAGCTTCAGCGACCTTATCCAGCGCGTCATTGCTAACCTGCAAATCGATGTCTTGTCCCTCAAGCCGCTTGCGTAATATATCTACCTGGATATTGGCAATGGCGCGCACATGCTCTTTGGCCAATGCGTGGAACACCACGATATCATCAACCCGGTTGATAAATTCCGGCCGGAAATGCTCGGTGACGCTTTGCATAACCATGGCTTTCATGGCGTCGTAGCTACCTTCAAAATCTTGCACTGCCTGCGAACCCAGGTTGGAAGTCATGATAATCACGCAATTTTTGAAATCCACTGTGCGGCCCTGACCATCGGTTAGTCGGCCGTCGTCCAGCACCTGCAGCAGAATATTAAAAACATCAGCATGTGCTTTTTCCACTTCATCCAGCAGGATTACTGAATAGGGTTTGCGACGCACTGCCTCAGTTAAATAGCCGCCTTCTTCATAGCCTACATAACCAGGAGGGGCGCCTATCAACCTGGCCACCGAATGCTTTTCCATAAACTCGGACATGTCGATGCGCACCATGGCGTCATCGGTATCAAACATGAATTCCGCCAACGCCTTGGTCAGCTCAGTTTTACCAACTCCAGTCGGACCCAGGAACAGGAACGAGCCTGAGGGTCGCTGCGGATCAGCCAATCCGGCGCGAGATCGCCGAATGGCATCCGCTACAGCGCTGATCGCCTCATCCTGTCCAATCACCCGGTTATGCAAACGCTCTTCCATCGCTAACAATTTTTCGCGCTCGCCCTGCAACATTTTGGCAACCGGAATACCGGTCCAGTGTGCGACCACCTCCGCTATTTCTTCATCGGTGACATTGCTGCGCAACAACTGGTTGGTGTTACCTGCCTGCTCATTGCTTTGTGCCTGCTCCAATTGCTTTTCCAGTTCTGGCACCCGGGCATACTGCAGTTCCGACATTTTCGCGAGGTCTCCGGCACGCTGTGCCACCTCCATCTCAATACGAGCCCGATCCAGCTCTTCTTTTACATGTTGAGCACCGTGCACGGCGGATTTTTCCGCCATCCAGATTTCATTGAGCTCGGCGTATTCGCGCTCCAAAGTTTCCAATTCTTGCAGCAGGTCTTGCAAGCGCTGTTGTGAGGCCGCGTCACTTTCTTTTTGTAACGCCTCACGCTCAATCTTGCGACGAATAATCTGTCGGTCCAGTTTATCCATCGCCTCCGGCTTTGAATCGATTTCCATACGGATGCGACTCGCTGCTTCATCTATCAGATCAATCGCCTTATCGGGTAAATTTCGATCAGTTATGTAACGATGCGACAAGGTAGCCGCCGACACAATTGCCGGATCGGTGATATCCACGCCGTGGTGAACTTCGTACTTTTCTTTTAACCCGCGCAGAATGGCTATGGTGTCTTCCACGCTGGGCTCATCGACCACAATTTTCTGGAATCGCCGTTCCAGCGCCGCATCTTTCTCAATGTATTGACGGTACTCGTCCAGGGTGGTTGCGCCCACGCAGTGCAACTCACCACGCGCTAAGGCTGGCTTCAACATATTACCGGCGTCCATCGCCCCTTCGGCCTTACCGGCTCCCACCATGGTGTGCAGTTCGTCAATAAAGAGAATTATTTGGCCTTCCTGTTTTGCCAGGTCTTTCAACACGGCTTTGAGACGCTCTTCAAATTCACCGCGAAACTTGGCGCCGGCAATTAAGGCACCCAAATCCAACGACAATAAACGTTTATTCTTGATGCCTTCTGGCACCTCGCCATTTACGATGCGTTGCGCCAGGCCTTCAACAATGGCGGTTTTACCCACACCCGGTTCGCCAATTAATACAGGGTTGTTCTTGGTACGCCGTTGCAAAACCTGGATGGTGCGTCGAATTTCATCATCGCGCCCAATCACCGGATCAAGCTTACCCAGCTCCGCCCGTTCGGTCACGTCTATTGTGTATTTTTCCAGGGCCTGAAGCGTATCCTCGGCGTTGGCGTCATCCACATTCTCGCCACCCCGCACATCCTCTACGGCCTTCTCCAAAGCCGCTTTACTGGCCCCGGAATCACGCAGGATTGCCCCTGCAGAATCTTTGTCATCAACCAGGGCGAGTAGAAAAAGGTCACTGGAGATAAACGAATCGCCGCGTTTTTGTGACAGCTTGTCAGCCACGTTGAACAGCCTCGCAGTGTTCTGCGAAACGTGAATCTCACCGGCTTGTCCCTGTACCTGGGGAACCTTGCTGAGCGCCTGTTGAATTTTATCGTTCAGTGCTTTGAGTTGCACGCCAACCCGGTTCAGCAGTGGTTTTACACTGCCGCCTTCCTGTTGCAACATCGCCGCCAGCACATGGACTGGCTCTATATACTGGTGGTCATTCCCAACCGCCAGGCTTTGTGCATCCGCCAGCGCGAGCTGGAACTTGGATGTTAATTTATCCATTCGCATGGTTTACCTCTCAATCTTTTCATTTTGAACAAGATGTTTTCAAGCTTCCGCACGACTCTGCGCCACAGAACCTTGTTTGCTGTCTAATTTATGGGGTAGATCAATCTAAATACAAGACGGTAGTGCGCTCCGATTGACCCAGGTCAGGATTGCGTTTTTACTGCTGCCAACATTGCACTACAATTGGTTTAAAAGATTTCTAATCTATGCGGAATTAGTACCGCGCAACAGATAACCATAATAGTCCTGGAACCCTATATGCCAACATCGTCACTAGAATTACCCAGTAAAAAAGTTATCAAGCGTCTCGTTAAAGCGAGTCTTAAAGAAGACGTGGGTAGCGGCGACCTCACTGCGCGCCTGACTCCGTCGGAGAACGAGATCGACGGCAAAATCATCAGTCGCGAAAATGGCGTCATCTGCGGTACCGCCTGGGTGGATGAAGTGTTTCGACGAATGGGCAAACGGCACAAAACCAAGATCGAGGTCGACTGGCAAGTCAGCGATGGCGACGAAGTAGTGCCAAATCAAACCCTGTGCCGCTTTGAGGGGTTTGCCCACCCCATCCTGTCAGGGGAACGAACCGCCCTGAATATCATGCAAACTTTGTCGGGTACGGCCACCGTCACCCGCGAGTATGCGGCTGCGATAGCCCACACCAAGGCAAAGCTACTGGATACCAGGAAAACCCTGCCCTGCATGCGCGAAGCACAAAAATACGCGGTGTTGTGCGGTGGCGGCGTAAACCATCGCATGGGGCTGTATGACGGGATTATTATCAAGGAAAACCATTTGCGCAGCGGCAAAAGCCTGGAACGAATCGTTGCCGATGCCATTGCCTCCATGCCGGAGGGGACCTTAGTGGAGTTGGAAGTGGAAACGATAGAAGAATTGGAGCGCGGATTACATGCCGGCGCCAAACGGATAATGCTGGATGACTTTAGCCTGGAGGATATGCACCTGGCCGTCCAGCTGACCGGCGATCAGGCTGATCTGGAAGCATCAGGCAATGTGAACCTGCAGACCATTGCTACCATAGCCGAAACCGGGGTCGACTATATTTCTTCCGGGGCCATCACCAAGCACGTGAAAGCCCTCGACCTGTCGATGTTGTTTGATTATCGGTAATATTAACGGTGAACTAGCTGATTCTGTACTAAGTTGATTCTTAACAGATAAGGTGGGAGTAAATACAAAATGTATAAACCAGTCATTGGAACATTCCTGATCAGCCTGTGCTTGATTACTTCGGTGCAGTCAATGGAATACGAATTTCTGCTCCCGGAAAACATGGACGAACCGTTGATAATTGAGAACTTCGACTTTGAGGCAGCGCTGGGTTATCAATGTGACGGCTATCTTACCAATAACCCGCAGGAAAATTTTTGTAGTGACGAAGTGCCCGAAGACTGGCAGGCGTTTAAGTTTAACGGCGAACGAATTTTTATGGTGCCGTTGAAACTGTCCGAATCCAAGTAAGGCTGTTCAATGAGCACGGAGGACTGGCCAAATTTTGAGGACTATTCCTACGAATCGCTGCTGGACGTTTACGCCCACATAGACGGCAGACAATATCCTGCCCGTAAGGCCAGGATTGCCGAGCTTATCAAGGAAAAAGAAGCACAGGCAGGTGGCGCCCAGCAGGCCTTGGCGCAATCTCAGCAGCAAGAGTTTGAACAGCGCAGAGACAGTAGCGATAGCGGTGTTGTTATACATCCTCGATACGATACGTTCTGGCGGCGATTCTGGGCTGGCATGATTGATGGCCTGGTGTTGATTGGCCTGGCGTTTATCCTGGATCGCGCCGTACTCTTGCTGCCGGAATCCACCTGGCAGGTTATTGGCAACCTGCGTTTATTCGAAGTCTTTGCTTATACCGTCTTTTTGCATGCCGCCTACGGACAGACGGTGGGCAAGTTTATCGTGGATGTGAAAGTCTTGACCTGTGAGGATGAAAGCGAAATCTCGCTCAAACAAGCCTGGTTGAGAGATTCCGTACCGTTCATTCTGACCCTGATCGGCGTACTGATTATGCCGGGTTGGCAGGTTCAAATGGATCAAGGTGGCGTATCATCGCTGCCCGTTCTATTTCAGTTCCTGCTGTCAATTAGCCTGATTTGGACAGTGCTGGAAATTCTCACCATGTTATCGAACGACAAACGCAGAGCCTTGCATGACTACATCGCTGGAACCGTGGTGGTGAAGGTGGATGTGCCTGCGATTCATGAGCCCGACATGGATGAGGAAAAATAGCAGACCCCGAACCGCCCTTCGGGCGTGAGGCCTGCTACGTCGTTTATGGAACGCTAGGGCTTCTTAAGGGCCGCTATCGCTTAGAGCTTGACGATCAGCTTGCCATTGTTGCCACCGGTGAACAGCAGATTCAAACCATCAATGGCTGAATCCAGGCCATCAATCAAGTGGGCACGGTGTTTAATCTTCCCCGCCATGACATGCGGTGTGAGTTTGGCCAATAGACCTGGCACGTCACCGAAATGATCTGGCATGGCAAACCCTTGGATGGTCAGGCGTTTCTTGATCAAGGGGATCCAGTTAGGACCGGCACTAGGTGTAGCCTTGCCATAATCAGAAATCATGCCGCACACCGCAATTCGACCGTGGGCGTTCATGCGATTGACCACCAGGTTTTGAATTTCCCCACCCGTGTTTTCGAAATACACATCGATGCCATTAGGCGTCAGTTCTTTCAATTTGGCTGCGACATCATCAGTTTTATAGTTAATCGCGCCGTCGAAGCCCAATTCCGAGGTTAACCAAGCGCACTTCTCGTCACTGCCAGCTACACCGATCACGGTCATGCCCTCGGCCTTTCCCAATTGCCCGACGATAGAGCCTACTGAACCAGCGGCACCGCTAACCACCATGGTCTCCCCGGCTTTCGGTTTGCCAATGTGATAAAAGCCTTGCGTAGCGGTTAAACCAGGCAAAGCGAACACGGACAACACGGTTTCTGCATCCAGACCCTCCTGCACCTTGTTCAATCCTTCGCCGCTGCTAAGCACGTACTCGGCCCAACCAGTCATACCCATAACGCGGTCGCCAACAGTGTAATCGGGGTGATTACTCTCGACTACTTCACCCAAACCAGAAGAACGCATCATCGCACCTAGCTCAACTGGCGGAATATAGCTTTCTGGATCGGGGCTCATCCAACCCAACATGGCTGGATCCAGCGACATATGCGTTTGCTTTACCAGGATCTGACCTGGACCAGCGCTGGGAATATCGTTTTCTACACGTTCGAACAAGTCATTGGTGATGTGCGAAGAGGTTGGTCGTGCAACCAGGTTGTATTGAATGTAACTAGACATAATTTGCTCCAAAAGAATGCTGTGTAATGTGATGAGTACTATTATTAATTATTAAATATCCATGATATATAGGGTAATATGAGAATCATTAATGTCATTTAGACAATAATAAACTCGTTCATGGATCAGTTACGCGCACTTAAATACTTTGCCAAAGTTGTCGAAACAGGCAGCTTCACGCAGGCTGCCCAGTCTTTCTCGGTGCCGGCCTCATCGGTTTCTCGGCGTATTGCTGATTTGGAAAGGAGCCTGGGAGCCAGCCTGCTGAAACGTTCCACCCGTGTCGTAAAAATCACCGAAATTGGCCAGCTTTACTATGAGCAGATCAACGACATCCTGGTTCGCCTGGAACAAAGTGATGAATTGGTGCAGCACTATCAATCAGAACCGATAGGCCAGCTCA
This sequence comes from Pseudomonadota bacterium, assembly GCA_039110515.1. GTDB lineage: Bacteria > Pseudomonadota > Gammaproteobacteria > Arenicellales > Arenicellaceae > Arenicella. The sequence goes on along the minus strand of JBCCFY010000014.1, from coordinate 13,289 downwards.
GAATCAGTTCAATGGTCGGATTCGGCGAGCGTATTCTCTTGCCACTAATGGAAGAGTTCAGCCAACGCTATCCAAAAGTTGTACTGGATATCAGTTTGAGTGATGAACTGTCCACCCTGGCGCGCGATGATGTCGACCTGGCGATCCGCGGTGGTTATGCACCCAATGAGCGCGTTCAGGCGCTAAAGTTGATGAACAATGACTTCATCGTTGTTGCCGCGCCGAGCTATCTGCAGAAACACGGTACGCCAACCGAGCCGGATCATCTTAGTCAACACCGGGGACTGTATTTTCGTTCGCCAGCGGGCCCACTGCCCTGGCTGTGTCAGGTTGACGAGCAATGGCGAGAAGTCACTGCTCCTGCTGCCGGTATTTCGAACGAAGGCAAATGGTTGGTGCAACAGGCTATTGACGGCCAAGGCATTCTCATGATGCCAAACTGGGGGTTACAAGGATTTATCGATTCCGGGGAGCTGATCCAATTGCATATCCAGCCAGAGTTGCGGATCACCACAAACACCGACTTAGGTGTTTATTTACTGTATCAAAAGCATCGCTACCTGGTGCCTAAGATCAAGGTAGCAGTAGACTTCCTGGTAGCGCGAGTCAGGGAAATGGGTTTCTAGGAACAGCGAACCAGTTCAAGCTAAAATGCATCCACGATTTCCCGGTCACCAAGTAAAAAAGCATCTGCGGTTAGCGCGAGTGGTGCCAGGTCAACATCGGACTCGCCGGCACGAATGATTTCAGCAAAGCGCTGATAAATCACCTCGTACTCATTGCTTTCTTCGACCTCTATCCTGTTCCCAGACAGTGAAACACTTCCGCCCCCCTCACTAATCAACAACTCACCCTCATCCGTTTGAAAATGGATATCCCATACTTCGCCACCAGACTGTCGCCAGTCGAACTCCAAATCAATGGGCAGTCCAGAGCTGGTGGTAAATCGCATCGACGCTGCGATGGGCGCGGCCTTATTGGCCGGGAACGATAAGCTGCTATGGGTTACAAAGGCGGGCTCCGGTAGTAAATAGGTCAGGATAGACAGGCCGTTGATTCCGGGATCGAATACACCCAATCCACCGGCCTGCCAAATCCACTCCTGGTCGGGGTGCCATTTGCGAACGTCTTCACGCCAAACCACACTTGCTGACTCGATCGACTTGCCAGCGAGTAGCTGTTTTGCTTTGTTCACCGCAGCACCACAACGAGAGTGCCAGGTGGCAAACAAGCTTAAACTGTTCTGTTTGGCCAGATCAGCAAGCTGCACTACCTCAGACACGGTGGCTCCGGGTGGTTTCTCTAACAGAACATGTACGCCTTTGGATAAGGCGTACCGGGCAGCCTGGTACCGATACTGTGGAGGCATACACAGCGCAACCGCATCCAGCTTCGGTCCGTTATCGAGCATTTCCTGGATAGTGCGAAAATTCTGCACGCCTTCAATCGTGGCATTCCGGCTGGCTGCCGCCACCAGTTCAAAATCTGCGTTCTTGCTGATTGCTGGCAGGTGTTGATCGCGGACAATTTTGCCCACACCAACGATGCCCAGTTTTATCAACCCGCTGTCCATTTTAAAAACCTCAGTTCTGAATAGTAGTCTTTGTGCTTTGAAGATCCTGATCAGGACCTGTTATGACCAGTTGGGAGTATCAACGCGCCGCCACAACCCGCCACGCATTATCGCACAGTGCAGTAAAAAGCTAACAGCTTTATCCGCGCCTGTTAGACAAACCAGGCAGGCAAGTCTGGCGCTTTTGACGCATAATCTGGTCTTCCTGACTTAGCAATTTTTACTATGCCGAACAAAACACTGGTGTTGGCGTCTTCTTCGCCATTTCGAAAAATGTTACTGGAGCGCCTGATGGTGCCGTTTGAAACAGCCAATCCCGATATCGACGAATCGCAGCAAGTGGGTGAGAGCCCGGTTGAATTGGTGGAACGCCTGGCCCGTGAAAAGGCCCAGACGATCAGCCAGCAGTACCCGGATGCACTGATTATTGGCTCAGACCAGGTAGCCCTGCATGGCGATGAAGTGGTTGGGAAACCGCATACGCATGAACGAGCGGTGGAGCAATTGCGCACCGCGTCCGGAAAGGAGATTCGTCTTTATACCGGGCTGGCTCTGCTAAACAGCTCCACCGGATCCATCCAATCGGAGGTCATACCCTTTACCGTGCATTTCAAACGCTTAAGCGATGAAGTCATTGAAGCGTATTTGCGCAAGGAGGAGCCTTATAACTGTGCTGGCAGTGTGCGATCAGAAGGTTTGGGTGTCGCACTGCTGGACCGATTTGAGGGTGATGATCCCAATGCACTCATTGGTCTGCCTTTAATCCGCCTGGTAGCTATGCTGGAAAACGAACAATTCTCGCTGTTCGATTAGTGCTTAAGTACAAGTTCTGCGAAAACCTGGAACCTCATGCTCACGCAAATAACGCCAATTATCATTTGCTTTAACGAGCAGGAAAACATCGCTCGCTCGTTGCAAGCGTTGAGCTGGGCGCGAGAAGTGTTGGTGGTTGACAGTTTCAGCACCGATGACACGATTCACATCTGTGCGCAATTTCCGAACGTACGCTTGATACAACATGTGTTTACCAGCTTTGCCGACCAATGTAATTTCGCACTGACGCAGGATATTGAGAGTGAGTGGGTATTATCTATGGATGCGGATTACGTGGTGACCAAGGCGCTGCTCCAGGAGTTGGCGGTTCTGGACCCGCCCGCCACCACCAAGGCCTACCGTATCGGCTTTGATTATCTGGTAAATGGTAAAAAACTACGTGGTTCTTTGTATCCGCCTCGTACTGCGCTATACCGAAAGGCCAATGCGTCTTATCAGCAAGACGGCCACGCACACCGCGTGGTGATTGATGGCAGCGTTGACTCACTGCAATCGCGCATGGAACACGATGACCGAAAGCCCTGGTCACGCTGGCTGGCGTCACAACGGAACTATGCTGCAAAAGAGGCGGAGAAATTATCACAGGCAGCATGGTCTAGCCTGTCACTGGCGGACAAGCTGCGCAAGCTGGGTATTGCGCCCTTAATAGTTGTGCCTTATACCTTGCTGCTAAAAGGCCTGATCCTGGATGGCAAGGCCGGGTTGGAGTACTGCAAACAGCGTTTGATTGCGGAGGTCTACCTGCAACGCGCTCGTTTAAAAAAGCTCTGATGCGATGCGGGCATTAATGTCATAGGCCCCTTGGCCAGTTTACTGAATCTTGAATTGGCCACCCAGCACATTCGCGATTCCGGTGCCTATAGCAACACCAAACTCTCTGCTGAATTGCTCCAGGAATGTGGGTTGGATGGTGTAGTTCACCACATTTTCCTGGCCAATCACTTCGCGTGCCACAGTGTCCAGGCTGCCGTATTCATCGACCAGACCCAGGCGCTTAGCCTCTTCACCCGACCAAAACAGGCCTGAGTAGATTTCCGGCGCGGCTGAAATACGATCCCCTCTGCCGTTCTTCACTGCATCGATAAATTGCTGGTGCACCTGGTCCAGCATTTCTTTGGCGTGGGCGCGTTGCTCAGGCAGGACCGGCAGAAATGGATCGAGGATGGCTTTGTTTTCCCCCGCTGTCAGCGAGCGTCTTTCGATACCAAACTTTTTGATTGCATCCACAAAGCCAAAGCTGTCCATGCGCACGCCGATGGAGCCAACAATACTCGATGGATTGACGAATATTTTTTCAGCTGCGACAGCAACGAAATAGCCGCCTGAAGCGGCCATATCCGACACCACAACATGCATGGGCTTGCTCGGATACTTGCTTCGCAAACGGGAAATTTCATCGTTAATTTCGGCGGATTGTACGGGAGTGCCGCCAGGGCTGTTTATGCGCAGCACCACGCCCTTGGCATTTTGTGACCGGAACGCATTGCGCAGACTCTCGTTGATCTGATCGGAAGTCACCCCGGTTTCAGTCCCAATCACACCGCTGAGTTCTACCAGGGCAGTATGGGGTTTGCCGTAGGCTGGCGAATTGGATCCGGATGTCGCGACAAAGAGAATGCCGATGAAATATAAGCCGATGAGTGAAAACAAGACCATCTTCCACCGTCGTCGAATCTTCTTATCGTGCATATAGTCAACCGCCAGCTCTTGCAAGATGGCATTGGTATTCGCGGTGGTGGCACTTTCCGTACCCCGGCTGCCCGGCAATGGTTGCGACACTTCAGATGCTGATTTGTTTCGTTTAAACATGGTTCTGAAAACCTCTTAATTTACTTCTGTTTTTGCGACAAGTTGATAGTCATCACTGTCTAAAAATAATTGCCCGTCCTGTTCTCTAATGGCGATTGGTTCGAGCCCAACACCAAAACAGGGCCCACCGAGACAAGCGCCGGTATCGGGAGCGTATTCGGCACCATGAGTGGCACATATCAGGGTCTGACCATCGTCGCTGAAAAACTCGCCGGGCATGAAATCCAGCTGCACAGCGATGTGGCCACAGCGGTTCAGATAAGCGAAGAACTGATAGTCAAAACGTACCACGAAGGCCGGGATGATTTCGTCATGGACGCCGGGCTCGACGTTCATCTGCCCTTGCTGACTTTCATCACCCTGCTGCCTGCTTCCGTGATGATTGACTTTTTTAACGTCAAAACGCAAACCTTTGCCGCCTTCTTCAAGACCGTCGCTGGCGCCGATTAATTTCGATTCATCCATAAGCGCGTACCAGGCGGTCATTCATTAACCACGATACCACATTATTAAACGAATCCAGCACGTCTACTGCAGCGGCCTGTCGCAGTGCTTCTTCAGTATGCACACCGTAGCTGCATCCCAATCCATGCATACCGGCATTTGCTGCCATGTCCATGTCATAAGTGGTATCACCCACCATAATACTGTTCCGCGGATCGATAGCAGTAAAATCCAAAATCTCGTGCAGCATTTGCGGGTGCGGCTTGGAACGTGTCTCATCCGCGCACCGGGTGACGGTGAAGTACTGCTGCAATCCTACCTCGTCAAATACTCGGGTTAATCCACGGCGCGCCTTGCCGGTTGCCACTGCCAACAAAACACCATTCTCATTCAAGGTGTGCAGTCCTTGCTCGACCCCTTCAAACAGGCTCTGTTCGGTTTTGTCATTGGTGATGAAGTGATGCTTATAACAATCGACGATGCGATCTACCATCGCATCATCTTGGTCACTGAACAACAGGGCCATGCCTTCACGTAATCCAAGTCCGATGATGTTCTTCGCCTCCTGATCTGTGGGTTCCTTAAGACCGAGGTCGCGGGCGGAGGCCTTGACGCAATTGGCGATTTTCTGGGCGGAATCCATAATCGTTCCGTCCCAATCAAAAATAATTAATTGGTACATTAGGGTTGCGGTAAGTCTAGATTATCGAGCACCTGCTGAAGTTCCGCAGGCAATGGTGCGCTGATGGTAACAGGCTGATCGGAAATTGGGTGAATAAAACGTATACGTGATGCGTGCAAAAACAAACGATGCAGGCCAAACTTTTTCGCCTCGCGATTGAATTCGCGATCACCATAACGGGTATCACCCGCAACCGGGTGACCTTCCGACAGGGCATGCACTCGCACCTGGTGAGTGCGCCCGGTCAATAACTTGACCTCCAGCAGCGAGGCAGTGGCATTACCGGACAGCGGTGTCATCACTGAGCTGGCATAACTGCCGCCTTCATCAACCGCCACCATACGCTCGCCATGCTTTCGGGCATTGGTGTTGAGCGATTTATTGACGCGTCGTTGGCCGTACCGCCATTTACCTTTAACCAAAGTCAGGTAGCGTTTATCCAGACGAGCATTTTTCAGCGAATTATTTTTGAAGTCTTCATGCAAGAGACGCAAAGCACTGGATTTCTTGGCCAGAATCAAACATCCGGATGTCTCGCGATCCAGCCGATGCACCAGTTCCAGGTATCGGATATCGCTGCGCACCACCCGCAAGGCCTCGATGACGCCCGTTTTGATTCCGCTGCCAGCATGCACAGCCATTCCCGAAGGCTTGTTTAAAACCAGCAAGGCATCGTCTTCGAACAAGACTGCATCTTTCAAAAATGCATATTTTTGTTGATCCACAGCATGCGGTTTCGCGCTCGCTTGCCTAATCGGAGGTATACGTACTAAATCACCCTGCTGCAGGCGAGTGGTTTGCTTCGCACGCCCTTTATTCACGCGCACTTCGCCTTTGCGAATGATTCGGTAGATATAGGTTTTGGGCACACCCTTTAGATGATTAAACAGGAAGTTATCCAGACGCTGCCCGGCGCGTTCCTCATCAACCTCTTCCAGGTAAGCTTTGACGCTCTTCGAATCGCTTGCTGACGGCAATTTCCTGGTGGATTTTACAGGCGGCTTAGGCACGGTTTCAGGGCTCGAGGTTGGATATGGGGCCCAGATTATAAGCGAGTTTAGCTATTCGACCCAGATTGTTGAATTTACAATGCTTTTCGCTAACATTAATTGTCTGACAAATGTCGATTTTCTGGAGTGAATTCCGCGGTTTAGCTTGCTGTTTGTTCATTGCGTGGTGACCTGCTTACTGTTATTATCCCGCAATCGTATGACCCTGGGAACACACAGGAACTGATCATACGGTAAAGAACAGCTTTCTTTGGGTTTTATAGCTCGTTTGAACTGGATTCAACAGTCTCGTCACTGAGCATTCAGTTCAGGATCAGTTCACGCGATTATTTAACTCGACTAATTACAGCAGTGGAAAGCGATGGATGGATGTTGGTTTATTAAATCACATGTCTGGGTTGCTGATATCGGGAATACATCTACAGTTTGATGTGCTCCATAACACGATATCTCAATTTCAACAGACCCTAGCAAACCAATCGGGCAACAAACGGCTCATTCCAGATCGTCTTTCAAAAAATACTGCCGACAGGGCAATGTATCCCACCCTGAACCTATGGGATACCCGGTTAACCTGGACTGCACCGACTGACAATCCTGCAGAATTTGGAAGGGTTAATCACAACGATACTCAAGTTGTCAGGTGGTGTCGGGCGTAACTTTATACCCCTGGTCACCCACCGCTTGCCGAGCAGGCATGAGGTGAATCGGAAGTAAATTCCATCAGGACTTTAACCGAATCACTGGAAAAGATTTTTTATCTGCAAGTCAGATATGACGCATTGGCTGATATTCAGCCTGTGACTCAGTTGGAACCAAGCGTTCCGAATTTCAGGAGTTGTCAGGCCACAAGCAGCCAGCGCACGATACTAAAAATAACAAGTGTGCCAGCAATGGCCACCCCGGTTAGAAATACAGCAGTAACGCATAGCCTGGAATCATCTTATGATGATCACAACAGCGCACAACCGGATTGCAGAGCACCAGCACTGAGCAAGATTATTTGCCCCAAGTCTGGTTCGCCAACATTTGTTTTTAGTCTCTCTCCTTTTCCAAATCCAGCTGGCTCCAAAGCGGTTGCACAGCCCGTAAGCTTGAGTTTGGACTAGATAAATGAAAAGAATGTTATTTAATGCAACTCACTCTGAAGAGTTGCGTGTCGCCATCGTTGATGGCCAAAAACTGGTAGACCTGGATATCGAGTCAGCCAGCACCGCTCTGAAAAAGGGCAATATTTACAAAGGGAAGATCACCCGCATTGAGCCTAGCCTGGAGGCTGCTTTTGTTGAGTATGGAAGTGGTCGACAAGGCTTTCTACCAATGAAAGAAGTGTCTCGCACCTACTTTCAAAACTACAACTCTGATACCCCTATTTCACAAGTCAAAATCGCCGACGTTCTTAAGAATGGCCAGGAATTGCTGGTACAGGTTGAGAAGGACGAGCGCGGCAACAAGGGTGCGGCACTGACCACCTTTATCAGCCTCGCGGGTCGCTACCTGGTATTAATGCCAAACAATCCGAAAGGTGGTGGCATATCCCGTCGCATTGAAGGCGGTGAGCGTCAGGAATTACGCGAAGCCATGTCTGACCTGGAGATTCCGCGTGAACATGCGCTGATCGCTCGTACTGCGGGGATCGGCAAAAGTTCCGAAGAACTGCAATGGGACCTCGACTACCTGCAACGCCTGGCTGACGCTATTCAGCAGGCAGCTGATGCCCAACCAGCGCCATTTTTGGTCTACCAGGAAACTAACCTGGTGGTGCGCTCTATTCGGGATTATTTTCGCAGCGATATCAGCGAAATCATTATTGATGACAAAGAGATCTATGATCGTGCATCACGCTTTATGAACCAGGTGATGCCGCACAATGTCATTAAGCTGAAGCTATATGAAGATACCGTTCCGCTGTTCTCCCGCTACCAGGTAGAACACCAGATCGAGTCTGCCTATGCGCGTGAAGTGCGCCTGGCCTCTGGTGGCGCACTGGTAATTGACCCTACCGAAGCACTCACATCAATTGATGTGAACTCGGCAAGAGCCACCAAAGGCAGTGATATCGAGAGCACCGCGTTGCAAACCAACCTGGAAGCAGCAGAAGAAATCGCGCGTCAATTGCGCATACGCGACCTCGGTGGATTGGTAGTGATTGACTTTATCGACATGCTGGCCAATAAAAACCAGCGTGCGGTAGAACAATGCCTGCAAAACGCACTCAAGGCTGATCGCGCCCGCGTACAGGTTGGACGTATATCTCGTTTTGGCCTGTTGGAGATGTCGCGTCAGCGCCTGCGTTCGTCGATCGCGGATTCAAATTATCATTCCTGCCCTCGCTGTGAGGGAGTTGGACATATTCGTAGCGTTGGCTCTTCAGCGTTGAGTGTCTTGCGCATCATCGAAGAAGAGGCGCTGAAAGAGAACACCGAGGCCATCAATGCACACCTGCCGATCAAAACAGCTACGTATCTGCTGAATGAGAAACGCCATGAAGTGACGTTGCTGGAAAGCCGATTGGGCACCAATATCACTATTGTTCCAACCATTGAGCTGGAAACACCGCACTTCAAAGTGCAGCGCCTGCGCAGCGAAGACCTGGACGAGATGCCTAATCTGCCAAGCTACAAGGTAGAAATCGCAGAACCAAAAGAAGACCCTCGCAAGGCACGATATCAAAAGAAGAATCAGCAAAGCAGCGTGGTGATCGCACCTAATACCGCGCCAGCAGTGGGTATCGACTCAATTCAGATGGATGACAAACCCGCACCCACGCCGAAACCGGAACCGGCCAAGCCAGGACTGTTTGTTCGTATGTGGCGCGCTTTGTTTGGTCGTGGCGAAGCAGAGCCGAAAAAGAAAAAAGGTAAGAAAGGCGGCGGTCGCAATAATAAGCGCGGCGGTCAGCGTACAAACGCACGCAATAACCAACGACGTGGAAACGCGAAAGACAACCGCAATACCGGCGGCCAACGTCGTGGCGGCCAACAGGGTAAAGGCAACAAAAACCAGAACCGTGGCGGCAAGCAACAGCAGCAAAAACAAGGTGGAAAACAATCCGCCAAGGGCCAACAAGGCGACAAAGAAGGGAAGAAACAGCAAGGTGGCGGCAAAGGTGGACAAAACCGCAATCGCAACCGCAATCGCAACCGCAATCGCAACCGAGCTAACAATCAGAATCAGGCCCAGGGCGATGGCAACAAGAATCTGAAAAGCGGCGCTGACTCGCAAGCCAGTAACTCGCAAGCCAGTAACTCGCAGGCCAATAACTCGAACTCTAACCGAGGCAATGAAAACAAGTCGAACGGCAACCAGGCTAGCGGTAACAAGGCACCAGCCAGCAGACAAGATGATAACCGCGGCAACCAGGCCAGTAACAAACCGGCAAACGCCAGCAAGGTAGAATCAAGCGCGCCGGCAGATGGAAATCGCGTCGAGTAGGCCCCGGCCGGGTCTCTGTATTTCACGATAGTCAGAGCCGGTCATGTGCGGAATCGCCGGAGCAGTATCGAACCAGATTGACGCACAGGCCCTGCGCCAACAGGTCCAAACAATGCAGGATGCGTTGCGGCATCGCGGTCCGGATGATCGCGGTTTCGCGACGTCTCCTGACTACGCTGCCAGCCTGGCACATACCAGGCTGTCAGTTATCGACCTAAGCCCGACCGGTCATCAGCCCATGCAATCGGGCGATGAGCGCTACACCATTACCTATAACGGAGAGATCTATAATTACAAGGAACTACGCGAGCAACTCGAACAGCGGGGTGAGCACTTTACTGGTAGTTCCGACACCGAAGTCATCCTGCGTTTGTACCAACTTGAGGGAGCCGATTTTCTGCAAAGGCTGCGCGGCATGTACGCCCTTTTTATCTGGGACAACAAACAACATTGCGGTTTTGCTGCCCGTGACCCCCTAGGGATAAAGCCCTTTTACTATTGGGCCAATAAGTACAGCCTGGCTTTTGCATCTGAAATTCGCGCCTTGTTAAAAACGGAATTGTTTGATGCCAGGTTGAATCCGGCAGGACTAAGCAGCTACTTGACCCGAGGCACCTGCAGCGAGCCTGACACCCTGGTAGAGGACATCAAACAACTTCCAGCTGGCCATACCTTGTTGTGGGAAAATGGCCAGTGCACACTGAATAGTTTCAGCAACATCGACTTCACGCCTTCTAAAATGGATCATGATGCAGCGATCCGCTTAACGCGTTCTGCGCTGGAAGACAGCGTTAAAGCGCATTTTGTGGCGGATGTACCAGTCGGCATTTTTCTAAGCGGCGGCATTGATTCCACGGCCTTGCTGGCTCTCGCCCGCCTAGTAACTGACCAAACCATAAACACCTACTCTATTGCCTTCGAAGATCCTGCATGGAACGAAGGCGATATTGCGAAACGGGTTGCTGCCCACTTTGACACAAATCATACTGAGCTGGTGATGACCGCCGCACAGGCGAAATCCCTGTTCAATGATTACCTGGAAGCCGTTGATCAGCCGAGCATTGATGGTTTCAACACCTATTGTGTGGCCAAGCTGGCGCATGAGTATGGGGAAAAGGTGGTTCTATCTGGCCTGGGTGGCGATGAAATGTTTGCAGGCTATAAATCCTTCACATTGCTGCCCAAAATGACGCGCTGGAGCCGCTGGGCGAGCAAGATTGGCCCGTTGCCAGGGACTGTCTTCACTGGTCTCGCGAAGTTATCTGGTAGCAAGTATTCTGGACGATTGAATCGAATCAGTGATTTTCTATCAGACCCGGGTTCATTGCTCGCAGCCCATCAGAGCCTGCGGGGTATCTTCTCAAACCGCGAGGCGGAGGCTTTGTGCAAGAAAATTTCAGGGGCACAAGGCATCAATAATTCCTCAGAGCAGACTATCGGCAATTCAGAAATGTCGATTGCTAATCAAATCAGCGAACTCGAGCTTTCCACCTATATGCGCAATCAATTATTGCGCGACAGCGATGTAATGAGCATGGCCTGGGGACTCGAATTGCGAGTTCCATTGGTCGACTTCCAATTACTTCAAACAATTGCGCCCATTCCGGCTGAAATACGGCTTCAACCCGGCAAGCGTTTACTGGTAGAGAGTGTTCCTGAACTCCCTGACTGGGTGGTTAACCGTCCAAAGCAAGGCTTTCGTTTTCCGTTTGATGAATGGTTTAATGAGGAAATGGAAAGTTTGCCCATCCACTCACAGATACCACATTGGATAAGCCTGACGCCCTGGTACCGGCGCTGGGCGATTTCCGTGCTGGAATACTGGCGGACCCGCTACCTTTAAGAACCCATGAACCTGCGAGTTCTGCACATTATTCCCTCGGTAGCAGCCTGTCGCGGCGGCCCGAGCAAAGCAATAATCGAAATGGTTGCCGCTCTCACCCAAGCTGGAGTTAAGGCGGAAATTGCGGCAACCAACGACAACGGTGACCAACTCCTGGATGTGCCTCTGGAACAACCATACATGTATCAAGGCGTGCCAATCCGGTTTTTTCACCGATGGTCCCCAGGTGTAGCAGCACTGCGCGAGTTTCAGTACTCAGCGGGTTTTCGCCATTGGCTACGAGATCACATAGATAATTATGATTTGATCCATGTTCATGCGGTATTTTCGTTTACCTCCAGCTATGCCATGTACCTTGCCAGAAAACGCGGTGTACCTTATGTGGTGCGGCCTATTGGGCAATTAGAACATTGGGCATTACAGCAAGGCGGACTAAAGAAGCGGTTGTATATGACCCTGGTAGAGCGACGAAACCTGGAGGGCGCCGCCGCAATTCACTTTACTGCTGCCAGCGAATTGCAACAGGCCCGGGAGAGCATTAATACCGAAAACGCTCAAGTCATTCCTTTGGGCATTACCCCACCTGCCTTGCTTGAGAACGCACAGCAAATTATACGAACGCAGTTTGATCTTGCCGCGGATCAGCCGTTATTGGTCTACCTGTCTCGCCTCCACCCAAAAAAAGGTCTGGAATTATTACTTCAGGCGGTGGCGCAACTAGAGCCCCCTTGTTCGCTGCTGATCGCTGGTAATGGTGACGCAGAATATGTAGCCTCGTTAAAGCGCGAAGTCCGCAGCTTGGGACTTGAGCAACAGGTCCAATTTATTGGCTTTGTGCAAGGCGAGCAACGTGATCAGTTATTACAGGGTGCAGACCTGTTTGCGCTCACTTCTTACTCTGAAAATTTCGGCATTGCTGTGCTCGAAGCCCTTGCCGCTGGCACACCGTGCCTGGTGACCGAGGGTGTAGCATTAGCGAGCGAGATTCGTGAACAACGGTTGGGTTATGTTGCTGCCAGCGATGTCGATGCCATCAAGTCAGCACTGCAACGAGCCCTTAACGAAATCGACGAACATCCAGCCTGGCGAAAGGAGATTCGCCAGACCATCAGGGATCGTTATCACTGGCCAGCGATAGCTGGCCAGCTTGCCACGTTATACGAAGAACTCAGGAGGTGATGGCGCGTAGCATCCAGGCGGTTTTCTCATGGATGCGCATACGGTCTGAAATCAGTGCTGCTGAGGATTCATCATCGGCATCCTGCGCAACGCCCAAGGCTGCTCGACAGGTCTTAACCACTTGCTCATGGCCCTTGGTCAGAATACCCACCATTTCATCTGCGGTGGGCACGCCGTCGACCTCTTCAATAGAACTGAGTTCCGCAAAGGCCCGATAGGTTCCTGGCGCGGCAACGTCAAGACTGCGGATTCGCTCTGCAATCTCGTCCACTGCCAAAGCCAGTTCGTTGTAATGATCTTCAAACATCAGGTGTAACTGATTGAACATGGGCCCGGTTACGTTCCAGTGAAAATTGTGGGTTTGAAGATACAGGGTGTAGGAATCAGCCAGCAAATGTTTAAGATTGTTTGCGACTGCCTCTCGATCGTTTTGGCTAATGCCGATATCTATGGTGCTCATAATATTTCCTCACAGTTGAT
>JBCCFY010000013.1:0-116147 GCA_039110515.1 Pseudomonadota bacterium | reverse complement strand
CGCAGATGGAATTCAAGTAGCCTTGAATGGCATTGTCAAGGGGTGTGGTCGACAATGTATCATCATGCCCATTGTTGTTATTGCGTATTGGGTAGTTGGCGTTCCGCTGGCCTATTACATATCCTTTGTTCGACAGCAACAGATCGAATCGAGTCAGATAATTCCTTGAAGGAACACCTCGCATCGCAGTTTCCATTTCTCAATGACAATAAGCGGGTCATTCTCGTGACGGGACATCGAAGAGAGAGCTTTGGTGATGGTTTTGAGAGGATCTGTGATGCGTTGATTCAACTGGATGCGATACCCGATGTGCAGATCGTCTATCCGGTCCACCTGAATCCCAATGTGCAGGAACCTGTCTATCGCCGACTTGCGAACACAAACAATGTCAATCTGATTGAGCCACAGGACTATCTCCCGTTCGTGTACCTGATGATGCGATCCCATATCGTCCTGACGGATTCGGGTGGTATTCAGGAGGAAGCGCCGTCACTCGGGAAGCCCGTCCTGGTGATGCGGGAAACCACCGAGCGTCCGGAAGCTGTCGAGGCGGGCACTGTCGAGTTGGTGGGTACCAACGTTGATTTGATCGTTACAAAGATCCGGGCACTACTTGACGACGCCAAAGCCTACGGGAGGATGAGTCAAGCACATAATCCCTACGGTGATGGAGAGGCTGCAGGGCGTATCTGTGCCTATATTGAACAGCAGCGCGACCGGTTTATGTGATACCGTTCGCGGCAGTCGACAACGAGTCCGTCAATGCCAACAGGGCCCAACGATGCCCAATAGGGCCAGCGAGGAGAGTGAGATGCAGGATTTCAGTGGCAAGATTGCAGTGGTTACGGGTGGTGGTACGGGGATGGGCCGTGCGCTGGTGCGTCAGCTCATGTCTGAAGGTTGTGATGTCGCCACCTGTGATGTCATTGAAGAGAATCTTGCAGAAACACGAGCGATCTGCGAAGCGGAAGCGCCGCAGGGTGTACGCCTCTACACCGGACTATGCGATGTCGCGGTGGAGGACCAGGTCCATCAGTTTGCTGACGATGTGGCGAAGGCGTTTGATACCGATCATATCCACCTCCTGTTCAACAATGCGGGTATTGGCGGCGGGGGGAGCTTCATCGATGGCGATCGAGGCGAATGGGAACGCACCTTCAATATCTGCTGGCTGGGCGTGTATAACTTCTGTCGGGCATTCACACCCATGTTAAAGAACGCACCGGAGGGACACGTTGTGAACACGAGCAGTGTGAATGGTTTCTGGGCTTCGTTGGGTGGAGGCATCGCTCATACTGCCTACAGCGCTGCGAAGTTTGCGGTCAAAGGGTTTTCTGAGGCCTTGATCACTGACTTCAAACTGAATGCACCGCATCTGTCAGTCTCCGTCGTGATGCCAGGTCATGTGGGTACGGACATCGGTATCAATTCACGGAAGATCCTGGGGGGAAGTGATCCCGAGGACATGACGGACGAAGAGATCGAACGTTTTCGCGAGAACATTGTGCGGCGTATGGGTGGTGCAGAACTGACGGACGATCAGATCCGGGAGGCGGTCCGCAATCAGGGACAGGCGTTCAAGCAAGGCGGTATCACACCTGAGGAAGCGGCGAACATCATCATCACCGGCGTGAAGAATGATGAATGGCGCATTCTGGTGGGCGAGGACGCAAAGGCGCTTGATCAGGCCGTACGGAGCGAGCCGCTCAAGGCCTATGATGAGGACTTCTTCATGTTGCTTGCGCAGACCCGACAGTCAAGCGACTAGCGCCGCCTCGATCGCTTCAACCTCTTCATGGGAAACTTCATAGGAGAGACGTCTACACAGTCCGGGTCGCGCTTGCCGGCGATATCTGACAGGCGCGATTTGCGGGTCCCCAAACCGATACTTGTCCCAACAACAGCAGGCAGACAATGCCGAGTGGTATCCCCCACCAGTCGATTTTGGGAAAGTTCATCAGATCGACCAGCCAAACATTAAAGCCCACTGTCATCAGACTGCCCAGGACAACACCAAAACCGGAAATCATCAGGTTTTCCAACAGAAAATAGCGCCGGATATCATGCTCGGATGCACCGAGTGCGCGTCTGATCCCGATCTGTTTGGTGCGTCGCGTGACCGAGAAGCTTGCGAGGCCCAGTGTACCGAGGGCTGTAATCAGAAGCAGGACGATCATGACAAATGACAGCAGGTTGTTCAGACCGATATCCAGGTTGTAACTCTCCCGGCGGGTTTCCTCCATCGAGTACAGATTCCTGACCAATCGTCCTCGGGCGAGCGATTCACCACCCTCACCACCCGTCCGCAAGAGTTCCTCCACGATGGGCATCATGCGGTCGCGTTCACCGGGTTCTGTGCGAACCATGTATCGCACTGATGAAGTGAGCCGACGTTGTGGTGAGACCATCGTCATTTCCACGTTCCAGTTTCCGGACGCAGGTGACTGCAGGGTGTCCAGAACCCCCTTGATGGTGACCACGTTGTCACCGCTGACCTTAAAGGTTCTTCCCAGGAGATCTTCGGGTTCGACATCTCTGAAGAGCCGAGCGCCGAGTGCTTTGGTCACAATCACCACAGGTGGCCAGGTATTGCCAAATGGCTCTTGCCAGACAACATCCTCCGCTGTGAAGTCTTCGCCCGCGATCAGTTCGACACCCAGTGCGGTGAGGGTGTTTTCATCACCGAGATAATAAGACACACCCATCGAGTATTCGTTGTCGGGATCGTGCATCGTGGTGACGCCAGTGCCCCAGTTGCTACCGGATAATGGGATGGTGTTCATTTGTGCTGCCGCGATGACACCAGGCAACGCATTCACTTCACGCAGGTCGTTTTCAATGACGGCACGAATCATGTCGGGCGTCTGCATCTCGGGTGAGTAGCCGTAGCTGCCCAGGTGAAAAGTGTCGGCCTCAATGAGCCCGCTGGGTCTGCTGACCTCAGCGTTCTGTTCTCGGATCATGACCCAGGCGTTCAGGACGACGGTCATGGTGAACGCGATCTGGATCGCAATCAGGATTGCACCTGTCTTGTTGCGCAGCAGGGCGCGAAATATGGGTCCGACTTCCATCGTTTGCTTCCTTCTGCGTACTACTGTGACTTCAGTTGTGCTGCGGGCGGAATACTGCACGCACGCCAGGTCGGGTAGAGACCCGCGCCGATACTTGATGCCATCGCAAGGATGATGGTCATGATCATCAGATTGACATCGAGGGTCATCAGGTTGGAGGCGAGTTCGCCGAACATGGCGGTCATGGCTTCTAGTGCAAACCACGTTAACAGCAACCCCAGCAGACCACCGGCAATACCAATGATCAGGGTTTCGATCAGGTACTGATAGAACAGCGTGGCGCGGCTGGCTCCGAGGGCGCGTCTGACACTCGCCTCTGCCGATTTGCCGATAAACTTCGACAACAGTAGACCCACCGTATTCAGCAGACAGACCACCAGAAACATGACGGCAATCGCAAGCATCATCTTGGCTTCGGGCTGGACGATCTCGTTGTAATCCATCCATTCGGTCACAGACTGCAATCGGTTATTCATCGGCCGCTCGAAACGTCCCTGCTCTTTCTGTTCACTGACATAGTTGTTGAGAAACTGGAGGTATTCCTCCTTCTCACTGCTGTCACGGAGTTCGACCCACATCTGCATCCAGACACACTCTGAACCGAGGATCGCACGGAATGCAGGTGCGGTTGGCTTCCAGCAGTTCATGCTGCCCTGGCGTTGCCTTGTTGACGCAATCTTGTAATCGACGTCAAACGGCATGAACACATCTTCTGGGTTGCCGAAGAAGTTGTTGGTGACGTCGTAGAACTTGGGCACGGGTCGCCACTCGTCCATGACACCAACGACTCGATACGTGGCTGTGCCAATACGGACATCACGACCGACGGAATCAATACCACCAAATAGTCGTTCGTTGGTGGCTTTGGACAGGACGACCACCAGGTCTGAATCGAACATCCCGCGTTCGGACTCGCGTGACCAGCCATCGCCGAAAAGGAAGGGGACGTTGAACATCGGGAAGAAGTCCGCATGGGTGCCACGAACGCTGACTTGAAACGGACGGATCTCGGGATCCTCAGGTTCCACAACCATTGAGAACGACGCACTTTTGATCTGGCGATGGGCCTGTCCGGCCTCAACCAACGCCCTCGCGTCCTGCCAGGTGACCTGGTCCGGTGGGTCGTTGGGTGATCGAAAAGCGTTGTCTGGATTCCAGTTGTCGAGCTGTACATAAAACAGCTGTTCACTCTTTTCCGGGATCGGATTTTTGGCCATGAGATAGTTGACGGTCACCATGGACATACACACCGCAACACCAAGCGCGATGGCAACAATCATGAGCAGAGTATGGGCCGGGTGTTTCCGGATGCTGATCATCGCAAGTCGCAGGTAGTACCCAGTCATGACGCAACGTCTCCGGTGACGACCTCACCGTCCTGCAGTCTGACGATGGCTTTTGCCTGATCCGCGAGAGTGTTGTCGTGAGTGACCATGACGATGGTGGTGCCCCCGTCGTTCAATTCCTTGAGCAGGTCCATGACGCCCTCCGCAGTCTGAGAGTCGAGGTTACCTGTCGGCTCATCGGCGAGCATGAAACGCGGTTCTCCCGCGAGCGCTCGGGCGATGGCAACTCGTTGTTGCTGACCGCCGGAGAGCTGAGCGGGCAAATGCTTCATACGGCCGGCAAGACCGACGCGATCGAGCTGTGTCTCTATGCGTTTCTTGCGTTCCGCCGCATCGAAACCGCGATAGCGAAGCGGAACATCCACGTTGTCAAAGATGTTGAGATCGGGAATCAGGTTGAAACCCTGGAAGATGAAACCGATCTTTTCGTTACGCAGGCGTGATCGGTCCCGATCCGAGAGACCTGAAACATTGTCGCCGTCCAGCGTGTAGCTGCCACCATCAAACGTCTCAAGAAGCCCCGCAATGTTGAGAAACGTGGTTTTTCCGGACCCGGAAGGACCCACGACAGCCGTAAAGTCACCGTTCTCCACGGTCAGGTTAAGGTCGCGAAGCGCCCTCGTTTCGACAAGGTCTGTTCGATAGACCCGTTCTACATGTTCCATCACCAGCATGGTGTTTCCTCATCGATGATTCGAGTCAATCAGACAACGAATCAGTTGGTTAATAGAATCGAATCCACTCCGCGAAACTGCTCGACGCTGGAGATGATGATTTCATCGCCTTCGTTCAACCCAGACAGCACTTCTACTTTGGCCAGCGACCGAGCACCAATCGAAATGGGAAGTCGCGTTGCGATATTGCCGTCTACTCTGTAGGCGAAACGACCAGAGCTCTGTTCGATGAATTGTCCTCGTTTGACGGTCAGCACGTTGTTCTTCTGCTCGAGAAGGACGCGCGTCGTGAGTCGTTGGTTTCGCCGTAATCCTTCAGGAGGCGAACCGACAAACTGAAGACGCGTTGTGACCTGATCATCGATGATCTCTGGTGAGATCGATATGATTTCAGCGTCAAACGACGTTGCGCCATTGGAAATCTCTGCCGGCATACCGATTGAGATATCGTCGGCGTAGCTTTGTGGGACGTCCGCCTCAATCTCGAACTGTGACAGATCTACCACACTCATCACGGGTGTGTTGGATGCGACGTCCTGACGATCCTCGACAAGCAGATTGCCCACGATGCCGCCGACAGGGGACCGGAGTGTCAGCTCGTCCACCTGCCGTTGAAGATTCGAGACCAGCAGTGATTGCTGGTCCAGCTGCAGTTGCATGGCACGGGCTTCGAACGCGAGGCTTTCTGCGTCGAGGTCAGCATCTGCAACGGCGTGATCGAAGGCATATTCCGCGGCTTCAACCTCATCCTGAGATTTTTGAAAGTCGAGTCCCGAGATGGCCATACGCCCTTCGGTCGCACGGGCCAGTTCCCGTCTCGCGGCGGTGAGCTGGAGTTTCCCAACGTCCACATTCTTTTTGTTGGCGAGCATCTGTTTGCGCGCTTCTATGTCGTTGCGCTCGACATCGACCGACAACTTAGAACGTTGCGCTTGCGCCTGCTGGAGCTGGTTGGTCAATTCCGGGCTATCGATGACCGCAAGGATCTGATTTTCTTCAACACGCTCGCCGGATGCGACTTCCAGCGTGATACTGCCCTGGTTGGTGGTATAGATAGTAGGGCTGACACTCGCCACGACCTTGCCCTGCACTGAGATGTCCCTGACAAAGTCCTCTCGCAACACCGTGTCCACGCGAATACGTTCCCGAGAAATGCTGTCTTCAGAAGACAGCCACTGCAGGAGCGAGGGGATACCGTAATAGAGTCCGCCAACGACCAGGATGGCACCAATGCCGGTGATCAGCCACGGTCCATTTCGGCGCCGTGGTGTCAGCACCGTATCCTGGCCGGAGGTATCTGCAATTCCTGAAGTCATCAACCCTCGCTTACTGGGGATAGAGACGCATGTCGTCGGTTAAAGGTTTACCGGATTTGAGCATAACGGGTGAGGTACGTATACGGATAGTCCGGCAGGAAGTTACGGTCATGTCACTGGCGATGGTAGGGTAGCTCGTGTGAATCGATGCTGAAGGGGGAGTGTCCATCATGATGAGAGGCGGTGGCAGGTATCGGCGCAACCAGGCCTATCGACGTGAATCGCCTCTGCGTCCAAACGAGATCCTGCCTTTGATTAAACAGCACTTCCAGATGACATGGCGTCTGATGGGAGAGTTGTTTCGCGCATCACCCGGGTTGATGTTGATCCACTCGGTGCAATCAGCGGTCAGCGGCATCCTGATCCCCATCCAGGTGTACATCTCCGCGGGTCTCATTGGCAGCATTGTTGCCTCCATCGCGTTTGCTGGTGGGGATCTTGAACAGGCGGCGGATGCAGAATATTTGCAGTTCTTTGTCGTGGGTTGGCTGATTCTGCAGGTGTTGCCGCTCCTCATGGGGGTGATCAGCCAGGTGGTGTCGATGGCATTGGGTGAGAACTTCCTGCACCGCCTCAATCAGAAACTGATGCTGGCTGCGAACCAGGTCGAGGACCTGGGTGTGTTCGAGGGCGAGAATATCTTCAATGATTCCACGGCGATCAGACGCGAATTAACCCGCCGTCCGCTCGCGTTCATGAGCGCAATCTTCGCATTGCTATCTGCGCTGATCGCACTCCTGTCCTTATCAGGTGCGGTCGTCGCCTATGCCTGGGAGATTCCGGTGATCGCGGTCGGGCTGGGTCTCCTCGCACTGGTCCTGCGCGCGGCAACCGGTCGGCGAATCTGGGGCGGCAATCTCAGTCAGTCTCGCCATGCCCGCATGATGGATTACGTATTCTCGCTCTGCTACGCGCGCGATTCACGCCAGGAGATTCGTATCTATGGGTTGGCCAATTACCTGGAAGGGCGGTTCTCGGTCGCGTTTGCCGCCATGAAAAAGATCATGAACCAGACGCGATGGGATGTCGCGAAAATGAACATGTACGTCATCATTCCGCAGGTGGCGCTGTTGGGTTGGCTGCTGATGGTGATTATTGGCGCGACCCATGCCACGGCCGCGGATGTCACCGCGGTGGTGTTCCTGTTGAACGGTGCACTGGCTCTCCAGGGCCAGGTCAGTTCCTTTTCGTCTCAGATTGGTGCGTTGATCGCACATCTCGCCTATTTCGATAAGTTCTACACCTTCACAGATCACCTGGAAACCTATCTGGTGGCGCGGGATTCTCGGGCTGAACCCGGCAAGGTCTCCACGGTTGACCGGATCTCCTTCGACAACTGTTCTTTTCGCTACGGCAATGAACCGAAACCAGCACTGGTCGATGTGTCCTTCAGTGCCACGCACGGTGAGCGTATTGCGATTGTGGGCAGGAACGGCGCCGGCAAATCAACACTGATGAAACTGGCGCTCGGTCTCTACAATCCACAGTCTGGCCAGGTCTCGGTCAACGAGAGGGACCTTCGCGATACCGATGTGAAAAGCTATTGGGACCGCTGTGCTGTGTGTTTTCAAGACTTTGCACGCTACATGTTTACCGTTGGAGAGAACATCGCGTTCAGGGACGCTGACCAGCAGGATGTGCTGCCAGACCTGGGTGCGCTGGCGGAGGACAAACTCACTTATTCGAGCCAGTTGGGTAAAGAGTTTGAAGGCGAGGAGTTGTCGGTCGGTCAGTGGCAACGATTATCTGTGCTTCGATGTCTTCATTTTGCGAGGGATCGGGACGTCGTGGTTTTGGACGAGCCGACTGCCGCGATCGATCCGTTGTATGAAGAAGAGATCTTTCGCCAGTTCAACGAAGTCTCACAGAACAAGCTCGCCTTTTTTGTGACCCACCGACTCTCCATCATTCGTTACGCGACGCGCATCCTGGTGATGGATCAGGGACGGATCGTTGATGATGGGACACATACGGAGCTCATGCGCCGCTGTGATCTATACCATGAGATGTACACTGCACAGGCAGACAAATACATTCGCGAAGAAGAAAACAATGAGGTTGATTCAGACGCGAGTTGACGAATTCAGGGATAAGCATGACAACATTGGCAGGTAAGGTCGCGCTCGTGACCGGAGGTTCCGGGAGTATTGGTGGCGCCATCGCAGAGCGCCTCGCAAGAGAAGGTTTAATAGTGGTTGTCAGTTACGTCGGTTTTGAGGAAGGCGCCAACGCAACCCTGGATGCTGTTCGTGAGGCAGGCTCAGATGGGATGATCGTACCGCTGGATCAACGCGATCCTGACAGTATCGATCGTGCAATCGAGGCGGTGATCAAACAATACTCGCGCCTTGACGTGCTTGTGAACAATGCGGCCTGGAATATCGGAATACCGTTTCCGGATCTGGATGCGCTGACACCTGATGTCTGGGACCGCGTCTTGGAGACCAATCTGCGTGGCCCCTTCTTATTGGCTCGTGCAGCCGCCACCGCACTCAAGTCGAGTCAGGGATACGTGATCAATATCTCATCAGCAGGCGGCATCTCACCAGGTTCAAGCAGTATCGCGTACTCGTCGAGTAAGGCGGGGTTAAATCACCTGACCCGTTGCCTCGCAGTTGCCATGGCGCCAGAGGTTAAGGTCAACTGTATTGCACCGGGCCTTGTTGAAGGCACCCGAATGGCGAATCGACTGCCGGAACGCAACGCGGAAGGTGCACGAAGACAGGCGGTTCTGAAACGTGTGGGTGCACTTGAAGATATCGCCGAGCAGGTGGTCACATTTTGCCGCAGTGATTCCGTGACAGGTCAGACCATTGTCATCGATGGCGGTATGCCCGGCGCGATGCGCTAACTCGCCAGGACCGACGCTTTCTGCTCGTTGGTGAACCGGTTGAGATTCATCATGTGGGTCATACGCTGGTAGTCCCGGCCCTCTGCGGTCAGCCGATCGAACCAGTCGTCTTCACCGAGCGCTTCGCCCAATCGCGGCGGATTGCGGTTCAGCATTTGGACGTCGACCTTCCTGGGTTCGAGACTTCGCAGGATGCCTCGATTGAAGTGCGAGTGAATCGTCACGCGTTCTCCGGGTTCAGTACGTTCTCCCTGCCAGTGCCAGACGCCATGTTGGAAATAAACGACCGAACCCTTGGGCATCTCGATAGGGACGCCTTCCATCTTGTCGTCGGGTCGTGGTCCACGTCGTTTCTTATGGCTTCCCGGGACCAGCCACGTTGGCCCGGAGGCCTCTGTCCAGTCTTCGAGTGCCCAGACACCCACGCCCGTCATGGAGAATTCAGGGTACGGTTCAGGGACCTGAGAGTAATCCGTGTGAACGGGGATCATCCCTTTGCCGGGACCGCGCTTGATCGAAGAGATGGAAGCGATCACTGCGCCACGACCCAGCGTCGAGTCAATCATGGTCATGAACAGCGGGTTCATGACGAGTTTCTCGAAAGCCGTGCCGTGATACAGCATCCATTGCATGCTGTCGTGCTGGTGCGTGCCGAGTGTTCGAATCGTCGCATCCCGAACTTCGTCGGCAAATTCCGGCGAGATCGCGTTCTCGATCACGGCGAATCCGTTTTCTTCAAGGTCCTTGAGCTGCTGAGTCAGTCCCTGACGCTGCGCCCGATGCGCCAGATCAGGATTCTCAACCGTCAGACGTGCCATATGATCGTGGTGCGCCGCAAAGATGTTGGCGGCAGAAGGTGGCAGTGGTTTGCCTGACATATTGAAGGCGTTGTCACCGAACCAGTTACGCATTTCGCGAACGCCTTCAGACATCAGTGTCGGGTCGCCAGCACCGACCGTTTGGGCGAGCATCAGGGTTGCCTGATAGTCACCGGCGATGACGGTATCCGCATTGTCGTCGTAGCCCCGTTCGACATTCAGTGTCTGACCATCCCACCGAACCGTCCAGGTCGCCTGATCATTGTCAAACGCCATGTGGGGCGGTGCGTCGCTGAACCGTTCCGACAGTGAAAAAGCGTCAATATTACTGGCCTGGCGGAAGCGCTCGGTCAAAAACGTACGGCTGTGATCGAGCCATTCATTGGAGAAAAATTCCACGTGGTGTGGGAGTGTGTACATGCGCTATCCCCTGAATTGGAGGCAATCCGATGGCTGATATTCGGTCAGTGTACTGCAGCCGCCATCACAACGTCCAAACCCCGCCAGAACCAGCCTTTAGAGCTGGAATTCGATCTGAGTCGCGCGCTGGAGCCGCAGGTCGAGTGTTTTGAACAGGTTAGGGTCTGCGTTATCGAACACCTGGTCAATCAACTGGTCGGTGGTACCCTTGAACACCACGGAGAGGTCAACAAAGTTCTGTGCCGTCGAGTCACTATCGAGCGCGATAGCATTCTGTTTGACGTCACTGAATCCACGAATGCCTTCGAGCGTTCGCCGAAGACCACGTGCCTGTCGATAGCTGTCGATGCCCCAGAGGCGAACGCTGTAGCGATTGCCCTGTTGCGCAAGATTGGCAAACTGGATTTTGACGTTGTTCACGAGTTGCGCTGCCAACTGTTTCCCAGCTTTGACGGCCGCTTCCTGGGGTGTGAGACCGCTGACCCGTATCTGGGCATCTGCGAAGATCTGCCCACTGGCCGCAGAGATCACCTGGCAGCCCACTTCGACGACAGTCTCAGTCACACCATAGCTCGTCTGCTGACTTTCCTGGACCTCGACCATCCACGCGACATCGGCGTTGTAGCGCAATGCCATTTTGGCAGCTGTCTGACCCACCTGATTGACATCCATCAGATCGGCGACCTCAGCGCGCAGTTCTACGGAGATGTCCTGATTGATGACTTCGAATCCTTCCGCCAACAGGGCCGCATTGATTTCGCGGTGAGCCTGACGGGAAAACTCTGAGCGTGAGCGTGCGGCAGGATCGACGATGACCATGCTCTTGGGATTATCAATCTGACGGAGCAAGAGCGTGATATTGCCTTGTAGCTTGTCACCGCTGACGACGGCTCTGATATCCACGACCCACTCCCCATCGGCACCCTGGGTCTGTCTTACAACGTCGTATTTTGATACGACCCCTTCGGAGATTGAAAAAATCTGGTCGCTCTCAACGATGTAGTTCTTCACCAGTGTCTGTGATTCGAGGTAAACGCCAAGCGCCGATTCAACGGCGCTCCGTTGTGCGTTGTTCAGTGCTTGTTGGAGTGTTGCACCTGATCCACTGGCGTTGATCGTTGTGGATTCTGCCCACGCGCCACTAAAGCTGATCAGTAGGGTCAGCCAGATCGCTCTTCGGATCATTTGAGCAGATCCCCAATTGATTTCAGGTCCAGATTCAGTCCTCCATCGGCTGAACCACCTATCTTTTGCGGTACCGCCTGAAAAGGCAGGCCGACGGCCATCTTTTCAAAGTCTGACTTCCTGCGAAGCTTGGCGATGGAGAATCGATCCTGTGCGTCGCTGATGGTTGCCGTCGCCAGCCGTTTACCTTTACTTGAACTGAGGACTTCCCCGGTGACGGGGTGGACGACTTCCTCGCCCTGATCAAAGATCTCAATTTTGCCACCGGGGGTCAGACCCTGTTCTGCACCCACGTCGATATAGACAAGGTAGGTACGACCACGTTGGTCGGTTTTGATCACGATGCCCTTAATGGGGAAGTAGTTCTGCACGTGAACTGACAGATTCGCGACCGCATTGTTCACGGCCGCCTGGATCATCTTGTTGCGATCAGTGTCACCACTGGACGTACCTGTTGAAGACTGTGAGAACACCGTGCGGTTGGTCTCAACATTGACCATTTGCAGCGTCACGAGCGCCGCACCCTTACCGAGATCCTGCATCTGGTTGGTAAAGATGTTCTTCTGCGATTCCACCTTGTAGTCGGTATTGCTGACGTGACCAAATGCCACGAGATCAGCACCGAGTTTTTTCCCAAACTCTGCGGCGCTGCTGGCATCGACGAGTGATGATTGAGAGAACTGCATTTCTTCGACAATCGCGCTCATGTTCTCGCGTTCAACGACGGTCACCTGCGGCATATTGACCAGTATTGAGCGGAAGGCGTCCTGTACCTGGGCTCCCAGGTTGAGTGATAGTCCCGTGTCGTCCTTGAACTCTGACACGACCACGACTGGCGTTTCGGCGTGCAAGGAACCAGAGAGAAAAAGCACAAACGAAAACAACAGCGAGCGGCCCATCATGGCTCCGAAATTTGGTCCTGACTGGCCTTCGATACTACTGTGACCCGAACAGCGAGGCAAACAATCAGCGCTCATACCGACCGCTGACGTTTGCCTGGTCGACGCACCTAGACCTTCGTGTAGAAGGGTTCCCGTTCGCGTACAGGATCGAGCAGTGACCAATCGCCTTCCGGTACATCGTGGCCGCCGGGGAAGGGAGGTTCATCCTTCAGGTCCATGGATGCGAGGACTCGACCGTCCTGGTAGTACGCATTGGCAGTCAGATGAATCATTCGATAGAGGAAGCGCGCATGACTGCTGTCTTTTAACAGCGCTGTTCGATCCTGGGGCGATAATTCCTCTACGGCGCATTGATGCCGGTCATGACATCGTGTCTGCAGTTCCGTGAGTTGACGTTTTAGCGTGTCATCACCTTGTTCGCGGGCGATGGCGACAATGGTATTGAAGATCGATTCATCGTCTGCGCCGGGGATCTGGTAGTGCTCGCTGGCAGGGATGATGGTCCCTGCGATCACGCGGAGCGCACCCAGGTCATCTTCGGTCAAGCTGCTGTCAGTACTGATCATATCTGTCATGGTGTCGGGTCCTTGATCGCTCGATTGTGCGCGTCAGTCGAACAAATTGGCGAGCCGTTGTTTCATGGCATCAGCCACGTACAACGCGAGTGCCTGGATGGTTCTGGTGGGATTGACGCCTGCACTGGTCACAAACAGGCTACCGTCGACCACAAACAGATTTTTCACATCGTGGCTACGACCCCATTCATTCACCACCGATCGTTCCGGATCGGTCCCCATGCGTGCCGTCCCCATCAGATGCCAACCGCCGCCGACGATGGGGTATCCGCTCTGGACGTCCGTCGCGCCAGCCGCTTCGAGGACCTCTCGTGCGCGATCGATTGAAAACTCCAGCATACGTTTGCTGTTGTCACTCAACGTATAGGTCAGTTTGGGTGCGGGAATACCATCGGGATCTTTGAGGTGCGGATCGAGCGTCACCGTGTTGTGTTCCTCGGGCAGGTCTTCACAGATCGCCACCATCCCACAGATGTGGTTGGCACGTTGTCGGTAGGCTTCGTGGTGGCCTTCACCCCAGGGTACCTGCCCACCCAGCATGCCATTGACGGCAACCGATACCGGCGCATGTTGAATCTTTCGACCAAGCGCCCATGCTATGGGGATTATTGCGGGCGTAGTTTTTAACTGCTGCTGGCGCACGGCGGTCGGAGTTGCCCTCACGAATCACCGGGTTAACATTACTGCCTTTCACCCGTTCATAGCAGGCACGGATGTCTTTCTGTTCATCAGTTTGCGGATCATCTGGAAAGTCAGGCAGTGCGAAGCCCTGCTCTTGGAGTTCGGCAATGGCAGCTTTTATCTGTGGAATAGAGGCGCTGATGTTTGGTGTTTTAATGACATTTGCTGTTGGCTCAAGTACCAACTCGCCCAATTCAGCAAGCGCATCGTTGACACGTTGATCTTCCTGTAGGTGTTCCGACAGGTTGGCCAATATCCGCGCAGCCAGGGAAATATCCTTAGTATCAACCTCAATACCGCAACTGGCGGCAAAAGATTGGAATATGGGTAACAGAGATCGGGTTGCCAGCGCGGGCGCTTCGTCGGTCAGGGTGTAATAAATTTTTGCTTTTGAATCGCTCATTGTTTCTTGTCCAAAGGTAAATGGCCTTAATTTGTTCGCAGTTCCAGACTCGAGACTCTTATAGCATCGTTGCAGGAGTTTGCCGGACACTTTCCAGATTGTGCTCAGGAACTGGCCAAGCATTATCGACAGCCGCAGAGAACACTCTGTGAGTCTCAAAAAGACCTTGTTTGCGTCGCTCTTCTTACCTAGTGATTACCAGGTGATCAAGCTGCGCTTAACTTGACTATTCAATGGCTCCGAACAAACACAGGAAGCCCGAACAGTCTACTCCTACACTATTGCAGACTAGGCTGGATATTCCTGACGAGCCGCAGCCGCCAACGGCAGCATTTTCTCTGCGCGTAGTTTTCGTTTGGATTATGGAATAAACAGCTGGAATCTGAGAGACGAAAAAGCCAAGGTCTTCTGTTTTCAGGCTTGCTTGCAAACCTGTTATGGAATCTGCTCCGGCGCGAAACTCCCACGCCTAGAATATGCGAAAATCATATCATAAACAGCTTGGTGAGACTATTGTAAAACCCGACTGAAGGCCTCACACTTAAGCCATCTGAACAGCACGGCGAGAGCCTGGCAATATCAATCATCATGTGGCAACCCGATGTTACCGTGGCGGCGGTTTGTGAACGCGACGGCAAATTCTTATTGGTTGAAGAGCGCTCCAAATCCACTGGCGAAATTGTGTTAAACCAACCAGCGGGGCATCTCGAAGACCGCGAATCAATTCTCCAGGCGGTGGTGCGTGAAACGCTGGAGGAAACTTGTCGTCATTTTACCCCCCGGGCCCTGCTGGGCTTGTATCGACTGCGCACTGAGCACGGCAAAACCTATATTCGTTATACGTTCTGTGGCGAGGTGTCTGAGATTGATCCGGCCATTAGCCGTGATAGCGACATCATTGCTACTCATTGGCTGAGTATCGAAGAACTGCGTTTGCGAAACAATTTGCGTTCACATCTGGTTTTGCAGTGTCTGCAAGACCACCAGGCCGGGGTGCGCTACCCGATTGAATTACTGCGTGAGTTAGACCAAGCCTGACTCGCTTTAAATTTTTAGTTTCAAACCGAAATGTCGTTAGATTCCAATTCAGCCGTCCGGCAAGACCCGGCAGAGACCCATGTCATTGTTGGCATGTCAGGGGGTGTTGATTCCTCTGTGACTGCGCACCTGTTGCAGCAACAGGGTTACCGTGTCAGCGGCTTGTTTATGAAAAACTGGGAGGAAGACGACACGGAAGAATACTGCGCAGCAGCAGAAGACCTGAAGGATGCTGCGCAGGTCTGTGACCGCCTGGATATCGAATTGCACGAGGTCAATTTCGCCCATGAATATTGGGAAAACGTGTTCTCACATTTTCTGCACGAGTACCAGGCTGGCCGCACCCCAAATCCCGACATACTCTGTAACAAGGAAATAAAGTTCAAGGAATTCCTGCTCCAGGCGGAAACGATGGGTGCCGATTACATTGCAACCGGGCACTACGTGGCCAAGGGCTTAGAGCAGACTGGCAATAAGGGCGAAGAAACCCTGTTGCGTGGTGCTGATGCCAATAAGGACCAAAGTTATTTCTTATATACGCTGCAACAAGCGGCACTGCGTAAGAGCCTGTTCCCGCTGGGCGAACTGGAAAAACCAGAGGTCCGAGCGATAGCCGAAGTGCAGGGCTTTAAGACACATAACAAGAAAGACAGCACTGGCATATGTTTTATTGGGGAACGACGGTTCAAAGATTTTCTCAGCACTTACCTCAAGCCCAACCCCGGCAGTATGGTTGGCATCGATGGTAAGGTCGTTGGACAGCATGATGGCCTTATGTATTACACCCTCGGCCAACGACAGGGCCTGGATATCGGCGGGCCAGGGCAAGCCTGGTATGTGGCGGGCAAAGATATTGGGTCCAACGAACTGTTGGTGGTGCAGGGTCATGACCACCCCGCTCTGTATACCCAGGTCGTAGAGGCATCCGGAGCAGATTGGGTTAGCGGCACAGCGCCAGCCATCGGCAGCAAATTGACCGCTAAAACCCGTTATCGCCAGCAGGACCAACCATGCCAGATTACAAGTATTGATGGTGACAAACTCACGGTGCGTTTTGATCAACCGCAGCGAGCGGTGACACCTGGCCAGGCACTGGTGTTTTACCAGGAAAGGGTCTGCCTGGGAGGAGCAACTATAGATAGCTCGAAATAACTATAGGAAATAACTTTAGATAGCTCGAGGAAGTATGAGATAGAAGCGTGGTTTAAAACGCCTGAAACAGCTCTGGTCGTTTGTCGCGAGTACCTTGGCTAGCCAGCTGACCAGTCACGAAATCCGGGGCGCTGTGCGACCTCTTCCTCGCGAGCGTCCTTCTGTTGAATCTTCTGTATCACAGTCTTATCATTCATGGCCACTCGGTAGTCGCAGTAGGGGTATTTGCGGCACATAAGGAATTTTTCTCCGATCCGCTTACCTTTCACCGCCACCTTGGTCACTACTTCACCGTTACACTGCGGACAGGTTCGCTGTTTGGCAAAGGCGGCATACGAGGAATTATCAATAGTGAACTGAGACTTGGAAGCGCCTCCCGGGCTATTCAATATTGGATTTGAGGAACGGCCGGTAACCAGGCGGCGAATATCAACACCTTGGTAATCTTGCCTGACGTCAAAGTAAAATAGTCGCAAGTGTGCCGCTTTACAGACTGAATTAATCAAACGTTCCCGGGCAACCTTTTCATTCTGGTTGCTTTTCTTGTCGAAATTTTCCAGCTCAACAACACCAAAAATCGACAGATCCTGCTTTTTACACAACACGTAATCCAGGCACTCGGAGGATAGGCGTTTTTTTGCTCTACGAGATTCCCAAAACTTGGCGGTAGGCGACATCTCTACCACGTCTAGCATAGCTACCTTGGTAAAAATATAGTAATCATCGCTCAGCGCATTAACCAGGCACTCGAAAAAATTCTTTTCGGCAGGAGATAAAATCCGACTACGGCGTTGTACCGCAAAATCGACATTCCGTTTATTTCGATACCAGAAAAAAGTTATTCCCAGCAGCAGCACACCGGCTGCGATAAACACCCCATACGACTCAATTCCATTAGTAATAAATTCCATAGTCATCTCACCCCATGCAACGACTGACAATTATTCACCCCAGCTTTTACCGTGCCCCATTCCCGTGCACGACAAAAACGACTCTAACCAGATAAGTTAATAGACCCACTCTCCTTTATTGATTACCCAAAACCCGACAAAACAAAACTGCTAAACCCTGCATTGACGAGAGACAATGAATCACACACTAAACCCATCCAATGATTAATTTTACCATGAAAAGGCGAGGAATTTCCTTAGTTTCAATCGCGATTATCGTGGTTTATGCAACAATTTTTAAGGAATTCAGCATTTTTGTCATAGAGTGGCGCCTCATGAAACGCTAATCAAGATAAGAAACAGGGTGAATGGTGTATTGTGATAACTCGGCGTGGGAAGCTATACTCGCTGCACCCACTACCCCATCCAGGCTCTCCTTAAATGCATTCATATGTTGATTTCGGTCATGGCGCCGTCCCATGGCTCGAGCTCGATGGTGCCGACGGTGCCACGGAACAACAAACGATCCATCTTTCTCCAGCTAATGGAATCCCGGTAGCCAGTTATGCAAGCTTTATCGAAAGCTTCCCGAGCAGCTTCCATTTTACCGGCATGGATTGTCGTGGAGCCTGGCCGGGGCAACCGGCTCCCAACCGCCGCTTCAACTGGCATCGACATGCAGATGATCTGATTGCGGCCATCGAATCCAAACATACCAAACCCGTCATTGGGATGGGTCATTCATTGGGTGGTACGGTGACTGCGTTGGCAGCCAGCAAACGACCCGAATTATTTTCGCGCATCATCATTATTGACCCCGCCTCCTTGCCTTCAAAGTACGCCAGTTACTTCTATGATCAGATGCCGCAGTGGGTAGCATTTCGTATGCTGCCCTTTATTCGCCGCACCCATGCACGGCAACGCATCTGGTCCTCGCGCGAGGCATTCGTCGAGAATTACCGGAATCACCCTACCTACAAAAACTTTACCGATCGCGCGCTTCTGGACTATGCTCAAGCCGGTTTACAGAAACGTGAAGACGGGCGTTATGAACTGGTATTTAACCCAGAGTGGGAATCCTTTAACTTCCGGCGAGTTTATTTTCTGTGGGCTGCTTTGCAAAAGGTTTCACTACCGGTGTTCTTCTTGCGTGCTGAAAATACGTATTTATACAGCCAGGAACGTTTTACACAGCTGAATCAATCACTGGGTGACAACGTTCTGGCAACCAACATCCCGAATTCAAATCACCTGGTGACGCATGAAAACCCTGAAGCATTAAGTAAACAAATCCAGGCCTGGCTTGCTGGTGATTTGGACACCGCGCGCCGTGGAATTAGGTGATTTTTCTACGCGCCATAAGCAGTTGTTGTTTGCAGCCGTTCCAGAGGTTTTGATCACCTGACCCA
Source organism: Pseudomonadota bacterium (assembly GCA_039110515.1). Classification (GTDB taxonomy): domain Bacteria; phylum Pseudomonadota; class Gammaproteobacteria; order Arenicellales; family Arenicellaceae; genus Arenicella. Next base: position 97,416 of record JBCCFY010000013.1, on the reverse strand, counting down.
ACGTGATTAAGCCCGGTTCTGATACTCGACTTGTTGACATTTTAATATCAGAACCTATATTCTGAATATCATGGCAAGATCAAAAGAATTCAAACCTGAAACCGTGCTGGACGCGGCGTTGGACCTGTTCTGGCGCAAAGGCTACAAGGCATGTTCAATGGCTGACGTCGTAAAGAAGTCCGGCGTCGCCCGCTATGGTCTGTATCAAACGTTCAAGGACAAAGACGAACTCTACTGCGCAGCTCTGAAACGCTATCGCAGCAAAATTTCAGAGCTAATGATCAAACCCTTCTGCCGAAGCGATAAGAAAGCCGACTATCAATCCCTGGTCGAGCACTTTGATCTCATTTTGCAGGAACTGGAAAACGGCGTACATGACGGTTGTTTTGCTCACCAGGCAGCGATCGAACGCGCCGGCAAAGACGAGGACGTCAATCAAATCGTCCAAGATTTTTTTAATGAAGCGAAAGACGGTTACCGGATAATTATTGCTAACGGTATAGCGTCTGGACAAATTCGAGATCTGCCTGTGGAAGACCTTGTCGTCTATGTGATGGGCATCCAGCGCGCCGTAATCGCGATGTCAAAACAGAATTGTTCCCTGTCAGAACGACAGGATTACGTGCGTTGCGCACTGGAATTATTGAAACCGTAATTTTTTTAAAAAAAGGGCTTGAACTGACAATTTACGCCCTTAATTAGTTAGTTAAGCTGATCAATGAATCAGCAAACGACGAACAGGCTAAGGGCGTTCTAACAGGCAGAGGGCTATTGAACAGGCTTACGGCTATTCGTCAGGCAAGATTTCTGATTCTTGCTTTTTTTTGAGCAAAATCAGAATAGTCATTCTGTCTAGTTGAGGCGCCAAATCATGCTCATGAGAGTAACGTCGATAACCAGCGGAATTTTTTTAACCTGAATCAGAATTGATATTCTGAAATATGTATTACAAATCCTAGACCAAGAGGCAAACATGAAATCTTTAATCAGCATCCTACTCCTAGCCAGCGTTTTCTATGTGGGCGTAACCCAGGCCAAAGAAGTTACCAGCGCGGGTCAGGCGATCTCCTTGTGCAAAGCACAGGCTATGGAAAACAACGATGACTACGTCAGCAGCAAATCAAAACGCATCAAAGAAGTCCGCAGCGGATACAAGCTGAAGTTGAAGGTCACCCTGGCTGACTCAACTGTTAGCTCAAACTGCATTGTTAACCGCGATGGCACTATCACTTACGCACAAAGCTAAGCAATAACCAACACACTGAACCAGGAAACTATAAAAGCTGATTTACGACCGTTGAACGAATTTAACCCTTACTCCTTTTGAACTTGGACTTTTATATTTACTCCTGAGGTTGCCCTGTATCGGCTTCAGTCTGCATCGACCGACTTGTCTCGATCACTGACAGTGAAACGATTATAGGGATCGCCCAAGATGTTTTTAACGAAACATTTTGGGCTTTTTTTTACCTTCTTAATAGTTGGTCTAGCTTAGGCTCTTTACCTGGCTGAAGCTCTTTACTTGGCTGAGGCTCTTTAATTGGCTGAGGCTCCAGACAAAAAAAAGCCCCCCATATGCCCGTAGCGATTCGGGTCTAGCTGGGAGGCTTCGACTACCTCTATTTTTAATTTTGAGGTTTAATTTTGTGTGCAGTGATTCTTTGTTTTTCTAATCCTAATCGGGGTAGGGGTAACAAAAATTAGTTCAAATTCTGTGAATTCGTGGAACTCTTAGAACTTTTCACATTTTAAGCTATCGGAGAACAGGCCTAATCTGCCCTCCTTGATTGCTTAAGACTCCTATACTGATTACAACAAACTACTTACAAGCGTTTACAACTCCAACCACAAAGCGCGGCTAGCCAGCATTAGATGCCCATTGGGTACGTGGGTCATTTGCTGCGGCCAGCGCGATATACTCATCCAGAGAGGAAAAGTGAGAAACATCGCTAACCGGGTTTAGATCTTTGGTCACGAGTTTTTTAATCCAGACGAAACCAGCGGCGTTCATAAACTCGGTTATCAACTGCCTGGTTCTCAAATTCGAGGTTTGGTAATAGTACTGGATCAATTTATTGCCCAGCTCAGAGCTGGGGACATTCAATTGACGTGATTTACGCATCGGCTCAATTCGCCGAATTTCGTGGAGTAAATCAACCATTTTGGGATTTAAATTCATATTGCACCTGAAACTAACAGCACTTTGTGGCGATAACCAGTGTGACTTTTTTTGTCAACTGTTGATTATTTTTGTCACAAGACCGCAAATAAGCTATTTATCATACATATTGTTAGATATAGTGCGGTTTAGCCCGAAACTGGTCAATTGACAATAAACCAATTGTTGTAAAAGAGTGTCAAATAACGAATTTTTGTCGTAGATCTTCCTGTATGCGTGTTTTCCTTAATATTCGCGTCAGCAAAGCTGCAGCTAAGTGATTAGTAAATACTGGTCAATCATCCAGCAACAATAATAATATGGCACCAATAATGTTGCCGTTCCGAGCGGAATTCGATTCAGCAAGCCTCGCGATCATTGAATTTCCGATTAACTCATTGCTGCGGCTGGATGGGTGCAAATTGTCAAAAAACACAAAACGGTCAAAGCGGGTGCCTAACAGGCAGTCTGGATGAAACACACCATTGGCAATATTAAAGATATCTCCCAGGTCCTCGATCTCATTAATATCAAAACACCCTACGGTGCTCTGGGTGAAACCGAAGCTTGCAGGGGAGTTAAGCAACTTTTCGAACTCGCTAAATAAATCATAGTCGATAACATTTGCCCCTGTTTGTTGTGCGAATGTCAGCAATCGACTGTTGAGACGTTGATTATAGATTTGCACATAGGCCTGTGCTCGTGCACTGATACCCGGGTCCTCCGCCTCTTGCTGAAGGGTCTCGGGAATTCGCCCCACGTTTGCGACATTGGTGATAAAAAAGTGTTTTGCCCCGGCTGCGGACAGTCGCTGTAGTTGCGCGACCAGCGCATTCACCGTCTGATTAATGGTTATTTGTGCTATTGCATTTGAGGTTTGCCCGCGCAAGCCTCGCAAATCGTTGCCTCCAACCATAATAAAAAATAAAGCCTCTGGGTCAGCGTTTTGATTTACCCGGGCCAGATAGTCTGTTATCTGCCGGGATAAATCTTCGCGCTCATTGCCGAGAATATTGCCCCCTGCAACCGCAAAATTGTCGCCCCCCACTTCTGACGCTATTGCATTCCCACCTACTGCCGCCGCCAGGTAGTCAATGGCTACCGGCCCATCGGAAATTCGATTTTGATAATACGGCGGTGGAAAATTAATCAGCGCGCTGGCCAGATTTCCGGTATCCGACAAACTATCTCCAAAGGACACTACCCGGGAAAAAGTCTGGGCTTGTACTGCATGGTTCACCAATATCAATATCAGCAAACCAGCAATTTGACGATGGGTGAATCGCATCTTGCTTATGAATTTAATCATGGCGTTGTAACTGGGTTGTTTTGGGTGGTTTAGCCAGTTTTGCAAAGGTGTACTACTGAGCTTCGCAGGTTTGCGGGACCTCGGTCTGCTCTGCTCGTTTTCTCTGCCCCTGTAGTATCGCGTAAAATTGTTGAAAATTGTTGTCGCAACGCACTAATAATTCAACAAATTTGGGTACCAGGTCACGATAGGTGGCAAATGCAGCCAATCTTGCATTATTCAAAGGAATGTCAAACCAACGATCAAACCAAACCACTCCCTGCCAGCTCTGTTTTTTTAACACCTCATAATCCGTCCGTAGCTGCTCAAACAAACCCTTTTTATCAATACGCATCTGATCTGCTGATTTCCCCGAAGCATAGAGTTGGGCCAATTGCTCCTTGTATTCTGCGAGTAGTGCAGAAAACTCGTTACGAACTCGTAAACGCTGCTCGTAAGCCGACACCCCTTCCGGACGATTCATGGTCAGCCAACGAATGGCTCCCTGCTCCCCCACCACGGTCGCAAATGCCTCGTTAAAGCTGCTATTGCCATTTATATACAACCTTTGATGTGCCAACTCGTGAAACAGGGTTTCCGCGAGGTCAGCTTCGCCATACCGCATGAATGAGGGTAGTAGTGGATCATCAAACCAACCCAGGGTTGAGTAAGCCGGGGCTCCACCCACTGTCGCCTCTAGCCCTTTCTGCACCAGAGACTCAGCATAACGCTGGGCAGCAGATTCAGAAAAATAGCCACGGTAGGCCGCGCATCCTATCACCGGGTAACACCAGCGGTGTGCCTCTACGGAAAACTCCTCTGCAGCCACCACTGTCCAGACCGGAAACTCACGTTGCAAGGCAACATAATTGCGGTAGCTGCCATTGTCAGGCAACGCCAGTTCAGTGACCGAAAAATCGCGTAACTTGCCAGCAAGTTCCAGCTTAAGCCTTAGATCTTCATCCGCACTGGCTAAAGCCTTTTCAATTGGCTGGCGCGCCAACATGAGACGTCCATGGCCCACCACACTTTGACTGTAGTAGGAAATCGAAGTACAGGCCGTAAAGAGTGGGGCTATAAGAACCAATAGTGCCAGTCGCGATCGACGTACCGGCGCGCTATAGAGACACAGATATAGCCTAGCGATTCGGCTTTTTTTTGCGTGCTGCTCGCTCTTTGCGCTTTTTCTTGGCGTACTCTGATTTAGGCTTGCCAACATTTTTCTCACGGTTCTTTTTTCTTGAATTATAAGATTTACCGGGCGCTTTTTCAGAATCCGTGACTTTTTTGGTCTCTGAACTATCTTCACCACGATAAATACTCAAACCAAGTGCGCGACCACCGACTCTGGCCTTTTTTAAAATAGTCTTTATCTCTTTAGGCATATCCGCTGGCAAGTCGACAGTGGAGTAGTGTTCGCGAATTTCGATCTCGCCTATATATTTACTTTCCAACTCTGCTTCGTTGGCTATTGCGCCAACTATTTTGCCAGGCTTAACTTGATGCCGCCTGCCCAGATCGAGGCGAAATCGCTGCATCTCCACGTCGGGGAAATCTTTCAGCGGTGTGGCCTTCAAACCAGGCGTTGGACGCTGTTCCTTCCGCCTCTCCCTGGGTGCCCTTTCCCGGCGTGAATCGGGCGCTCTGCCGGCAGGCAGTCGATCTGCTTCCAGCTTGCGCTCGTCGAGAATCAACGGCGTATCGCCCTGCGCTAAAAAGGTACTGGCCGCGGCAATTTGCTCACTGCTCAATTCGTGTTGTTGCTGCAGTTCGGCGACCAATTGTGAGAAAAAGTCCAGGTCCTGTTCAGCTACCACTGAGCAAATTTTGTCTTTAAATCGCTCTACCCGGTTGCGGTTGATGTCCTGCACGCTGGGCAGATCCATCGGTTCAATCTTTTGTCGCGTTGCACGCTCTATATAGTTGAGCATGCGTTTTTCTCGAGGAGCCAGGAACAGGATCGCTTTGCCCTCTCGTCCTGCCCGCCCAGTGCGGCCTATACGGTGAATATATGCTTCTGCATCGTGAGGAACATCATAGTTAATCACATGACTGATGCGCTCCACATCCAGACCACGTGCCACCACATCGGTGGCTACCAAGATATCCAGCTTACCAGCGCGCAAGCGATCAATTATTTTCTCCCGCTGAGCCTGTACGATATCCCCATTGAGTGCTTCACTGCGGAAGCCACGGGCAGAAAGCTTGTCGGCCAGCTCAACCGTGGCGTTCCGCGTCCGCACGAACACAATCACGCCATCAGTGTCTTCGTTTTCCAGGATACGCGTAATGGCATCCAACTTATGAGTACCGCGCACAATCCAGAAACGTTGTGCGATGTTGGCTGCGGTGGCGGTTTTGCTGGCGATCTTGATGTGTACCGGGTCTTGCAAATGCTGCTCGGCCACTTTTTTCACTTCCGCGGGCATCGTCGCTGAAAACAGGGCAATCTGCCGATCAGGTGGAGACTGCTCAAGCACCCACTTCACGTCATCGATAAACCCCATACGCAGCATTTCATCGGCTTCGTCCAGCACCAGTGCCGCCAATCCATCCAGGGACAGGGTATTGCGCCGCATATGATCCATTACCCGCCCTGGCGTGCCGACTATGACCTGGGCACCACGTTTGAGTTGCTTAAGCTGGATCGTGTATGACTGCCCACCATAAATAGGCAAAACATTGATGCCGGGCAGATGCTTGGCATATTGCTGACATGCCTCAGCCACCTGGATTGCCAGTTCACGCGTGGGCGCGAGAATCAAGAGTTGCGGGATCTTGCTGGACGCGTCAACTAAGCTTAACAATGGCAGCGCAAAGGCAGCTGTCTTACCGGTACCGGTTTGTGCCTGGCCGAGTAAATCTTTACCTTCAAGCAGGGGCGGAATGGCTTCAGCCTGGATCGGCGAAGGCCGTTCATAGCCCAATTCGCTCACGGCCTTGAGCAAGCTTTCAGGCAATCCCAGCTCGCTGAACATTAAGTCAGCTGATTCCTCAGAAGATTGATTGGATGATTTATTTTTAGTGGTCATGGCGGCGTGCCGGGCATTTGCTCGGGAGGCGCGACTATACAGCCAGCCATCATGAAAAGCGACTCAAAATCGCATTAATTCTGGCGGTGGTAGAGGTATGCGGGGTTAATAAATCAGGCGTCTCGATCGAGTAACGCCGCTTCACGGCAGGTATCAGTAAACCCTAGGCAGTTGGCTTGACACAGCGAATCAGAAGCGAGTTGGTGATGGCATTCTCTCTCAGAGGAACCACGTCGCTTCGATAATCCGGGTTCCACATAAATTCCTTGAAAGCTTCCCAACTCGGGTACTCGATGAAAAACACCAGGTCTGCATCAAATTCACCAATAACATTGCGATCAGGCACGTAGGAGTCCAGCTTGCGCCCACCTACTGCATTAATAAACGGCAGAGCCGCGTCCAGATATTGTTGATAAAGCTCTTTACCGCCATCTTTCTTGAACCAGAGGGCGTTCAGCATGTAGATAGATTCATCACTCATGTTTCAGTCGCTTGTATTTGTGTTCAACCGGATTCTGGGGGTTCTCGATCGGATAACAAAATCCGGTCTATTTTTTTACTTTTGTTTTACGTGGTCGGCTAACTGTTTTGCGATGCCTGACATACAGCGCTCTGGATCGACCATTGCCAATTGGACGCTCTTCTATATCAAACAACTTGGTCGCCTTCACCAATTCGCCAAGTTTTACGTAACCATAGTTACGGGGATCGAAATTAGATAGCTGGTTGGCGATATGACTACCGACCGGCCCCAATTGTGCCCAATCACTCTCATCGGATGATGCATCTACGGCCTTACGCAATGCGCCCACCAACTTGGCATCCTGTTTCAGCTCATTGGTGGTTTTCTTCACTAATTCTGCGGTTTCATCACCAGATGTGGCTCGCAGCACTTCGGTATAAATAAACTTGTCGCAGGCCGAGACAAAGGCTGACGGCGTTTTCTTCTCACCAAACCCATAAACCAGTAAGCCCGATTCCCTGATACGTGAGGCCAACTTGGTAAAATCGCTGTCGCTGGAGACAATACAGAAACCATCAAAGGCATCACTATAGAGCAGGTCCATAGCGTCGATGATCATGGCGCTGTCGGTGGCATTTTTGCCGATGGTAAAGGCAAACTGTTGAATAGGTTGAATGGAATGATCCAGCAGCACCTCTTTCCAACCTTTCAGTCGCGGTGATGTCCAGTCGCCATAGATGCGCTTAACGCTGGCAATCCCATAATTGGCTATTTCAGCCAGTAAGGCGTCTACGATGCTGGGTTGCGCGTTGTCGGCGTCGATAAGCACCGCAAGTTTATTATTGGTTTCCATCGAGTCATTAGACACCAGCACCTGTCCGGGTGCAAGGTAATGCGTCAGTGGGCTATCCTTATCCTCCCTGGCAAATCGGTTGGCGCTGATTATTCCCGCTAAACTACCTGATCTAGGGCGCTATTCTTCAAGGGCGATGTGTAATTCCTCACCATTAAACTCAACCACATCACCAGCGACAATCTTCTTTCGTTTGCGGGTTTCGACTTCACCGTTGACCTTCACGTGGCCTTCGGCAATGGCAAACTTTGCTTCCCCGCCACTGCCAACCAAGCCTTCAAACTTGAGCAATTTGAACAATTCAACTGGCTGTCTGCTCAGTAAAACCTCCATCAAGACAACTTGGCACTATGAAAAGCAATGTGGTCCTCAATAAACGAGGCAATGAAAAAATAGCTGTGGTCATACCCCGGCTGCATGCGAATTCCCATTGCGTATCCGACGTCGGCGGCGGCCGTTGACATTAACTCCGTTTTCAACTGCTCCTCCAGGAAATTGTCCGCCTCACCTTGATCTATCAGAATCGGTTGGTGTTGTTCCGCGGCACGCACCAGGGCTACGGAGTCATACTCCTGCCAACTCGCCTGATCAGAACCGAGGTAATTGCTCAGGGCTTTCTCCCCCCACGGACAATTCAGCGGGGACACGATGGGCGAAAAAGCCGAAATGGAACGAAATTTATGCGGGTTTTTCAGGCCGATGGTAAGCGCACCGTGACCACCCATGGAGTGACCAAATATTCCTGCACGCGACGCATCAACCGGAAAACTGCTACTCACCAGGTCAAACAATTCTTCCACTACATAGTTATACATCTGGTAGTGCTGTTTCCAGGGTTCTGCAGTGGCATTGACATAAAAGCCAGCGCCCAGACCGAAATCGTAGGCCCCCTCCGGGTCGTCGGGCACGCCCTCACCGCGCGGGCTGGTATCCGGCGCGACAATAGCAACACCGTGCTTGGCAGCATATTGTTGTGCCCCGGCCTTGGTAACAAAATTTTCATCAGTACAGGTAAGTCCGGAAAGCCAGAACAATACCGGCACCGGCTCGGCTGAGGTCGCCTGCGGAGGCAGATAGACGGAGAATGTCATCTCACAATCAAGCGATGATGCAGCATGTTTGAAGCGAAGTTGCTCACCACCGAAGCATTTATTTGAGGCTATTTGTTCCATAGAAAGGTTGGATAGTTGGCTAGCTGTGAAAACAGTGCCAGCAGGCGTAGAACGCCTGTTGGCACTGTTCACGGAAATTTAGAATAGCTGACAGTGTCTGCTGGAATGCGTTGCAGCGACGGATTAGTACTCCACCACCGAACGTATGCTGTCCCCGGCGTGCATCAGATCAAACGCCTTGTTGATGTCCTGCAATGGCATTTTATGAGTGATCAACTCGTCAATCTTGATCTTGCCTTCCATATACCAGTCGACGATGCGTGGCACGTCAGTCCGTCCACGGGCGCCGCCAAAAGCGGTGCCGCGCCAGACCCGGCCGGTTACCAACTGAAATGGTCGAGTGGAAATTTCTTGACCAGCACCAGCGACACCGATAATACAGCTCTCGCCCCAGCCTTTATGGCAGCACTCCAATGCCTGACGCATCACCTCTACATTACCAATGCACTCAAAACTATAATCAACGCCACCGCCGGTCATATCAATGATGTGATCCACTACATTGTCGACATCTTTCGGATTGACGAAATCGGTCATGCCAAACTGGCGGCCCAACTGTTCCCGTTCAGAATTCAGATCAACCCCAATAATGCGCGTGGCGCCTACCATTTGTGCACCCTGAATCACGTTTAAGCCGATGCCACCCAGGCCGAATACCGCTACGGTCGAGCCTGGCTCAACACCCATAGTGAAAGCCACCGCACCGATGCCGGTGGTAACCCCGCAGCCGATGTAGCAAATCTTGTCGAAAGGCGCATCCTCACGAACCTTGGCCAGGGAGACTTCCGGCAACACTGTATAATTCGAAAATGTCGAACAGCCCATGTAATGCAAGATGGGCTTGCCATCCAAGGAGAAGCGACTGGTGCCATTGGGCATTACGCCACGACCTTGTGTTTCGCGCACAGCCTGGCATAAATTAGTTTTTGGATTCAGGCAAAAATCACATTCGCGACATTCTGCCGTATATAAAGGAATGACATGGTCACCAGGCTTCAGCCCTTTGACTCCCGGGCCCACTTCAACCACAACCCCTGCGCCTTCATGGCCCAGGATTGCCGGGAATGCACCTTCAGGATCATCACCGGAGAGTGTGAAGGCATCGGTATGACACACACCGGTGGCCTTGATTTCCACCATCACCTCGCCCTCTTGTGGGCCGTCCAGATCTACTTCGACTATTTCCAGCGGTTTGCCCGCTTCAAAGGCTACGGCTGCACGTGTTTTCATAGTGTCTCCTGTGGTTCCAAAAGTATTTTTATATTGAACTCGTCTCGCTTCTGTTCTCATGCCAATGAGACAGTCGAGAGTCGCCCTTTGTTAGTTTTACCAGCAAGTATATCAGCGTTGGTGAAAAAAATAATTCGCTGATATTGGCGGAACAGGCAAAGACTACAGACCCTAAATATTGGAGTCAGGAAAGCTCGCCTTACGTTCCTCCATGAATGCCAGTAAGGCCTCGTCGATTGATGAGTCCAGTGGCGGCGCTTCGTAGTCATTGAGCATTTGCTTCCACTTGGCATTCGCTCGGGTCGCGGTGTCGGTGCTGCCGTCTTCCACCCACTGCTCATAACTGTTGTTGTCGGCGATTTCTGAAAGGTAGAACGCCGATTTGAAGTTTTGCTGGGTGTGATCACAACCCAGGAAGTGTTGTCCCGGACCAACCTCCCGCAGGGCATCCATCGCCTGCCCATTGGCAGACATATCTACACCCTCGGCAAACACCCTGGCCATACCGGCCTGGTCGGCATCCATGACGAATTTCTCATAACCCATCGCCAGGCCACCTTCCAGCCAGCCGGCGGTATGCAAGGCGAAATGCACGCCTGCGTTTATGGTTGCCTGCAGTGTATTGGCGGATTCATATGCCGCCTGTGCATCCGGCAGCTTGGACGCAGTGAAAGAACCACCGCTTCTAAAAGGCACACCCAGACGGCGCGCCAGGGCACCACCAATATTCATCATTTGCGCGGCTTCAGGTGAACCAAAAGTGGGCGCACCCGTCTGCATGGACATGGAACTGACAAAATTACCGTAAATCATCGGTGCGCCGGGTCTGAGTAACTGAATCAGGGTCATGCCCGCCATGCCTTCCGCCAGGCTTTGCGCGGCTACGCCAGCCGCGGATACGGGTGACATGGCGCCAGCAATAATAAAGGGCGTCACAATACAAGCCTGGTTGTTGCGCGCATACACTTTAAGCGATCCCAACATGGTGGCGTCAAATGTCATTGGCGAGTTGGCATTAATCAGGTTGATCATGACGCAGTTTTGATCAACAAATTCCTCACCGAAGACGATCTTGGCCATGTCCACCGAATCCTGGGCGCGCATCGGGTGTGTGACCGAGCCCATAAATGGCTTATCGGAATACTTGATATGGCTGTAGACCATGTCGTAGTGACGCTTGTTAACCGGCAAATCTACCGGCTCACAAATCGTGCCACCAGAGTGATGCAGGTTATCGGACATGTACGCCAGCTTGATGAAGTTGCGGAAATCTTCGATATTCGCGTAGCGTCGGCCCTCATCCATATTATGGATAAACGGTGGGCCATAGGCTGGAACCAGCACCATATTCTTGCCGCCGATCACCACGTTGCGCTCCGAATTCCGTGCGTACTGGGTGAATTCACTCTTGGCGGTTTTTTGAATAATCTCGCGGCACATACCGCGCGGGAAATGTACCCGTTCGCCTTTGACCTCCGCGCCCGCAGCGGCAAAAATATCCCGTGCTTCCGGGTCTTCCAGAAAATCGATGCCGATTTCTTCGAGAATGGTATCGGCGTTGTTTTCTATGGTCTGCAGGGATTCTTCATCGAGAATCTCGTAATACGGAATTTTCCGTTTGATATACGCTGGTGCTTTCGGTACGGCTGGAGCGGCGTCTTCACTCGAGGCACGTCGTCGTCTGTTTCTTCGTTCTCTTGGCATAATTCTTCCCCTGTAAGGATCTGATACTTATGATTTTCTGCGGCGGCGCCGATTCCGCTGGTTTTGTTGCCCGGCCACGGGTGATACCGAGAACTTCATGCCCTCGACAAAATATTCCTGGAAATTTGGCTCATTGGCGCTTTCAATTTTTCGTACTTTGCGGACTTCATCAATGATCTTTTGTCGCTCACCCAGGTCGAGCAGAGCTTTGGTCGCACCGATTCCGGCAGCATTCCCCACGGAAACTATTTGCTCCTTGCGGGCACCAGGAATCAAATCCAGGTCAGCCACGTAATCCGGATCGAGGTGGGAACCAAAGGCACCGGCCAGCAATACTGCGTCAAAATCAGTGCATTCGAGGTAATCCATCAATAATTGCACGCCGGCATACAAGGCGGCCTTGGCCAACTGTATTGAGCGCACATCGGTTTGTTCGATATAGATGGAGTTGTCGCCCTGATCCACCAACAAAAAGCGGGTAGTGTTGTCCACCGTATCGAACCGCTCAGGAGCCTTCGATTGCACAAACAGGCCACCTCGATCAATCAGACCTGCCTGCGCCAGGCAGACCATTACTTCGATAATGCCGGAGCCACAAATGCCGATTGCCCGTTGCTCGGCCTCGGCAAACTCCGGGGTGTCTGACCAGGCTTCCACGCCAATGACTTTATAGCTGACCGCCAACGTATCGGGGTCAATCCGCACACGTTCAATGGCACCATGCGAGGCCCGCACACCGGCGCTGATCTCGGCACCTTCAAATGCTGGCCCGGTTGGTGATGAAGTGGCGTAGACAACGCCGTCTTTGGCCAACATGATCTCTGCATTGGTACCGATATCCACCAGCAAGCTGGTTTTTGACTGCATGGTTTCAATCTCGCTTAGATACGCGGCCGCAGTATCCGCCCCCACATGTCCAGCGATCAGAGGCAGAAAGGCCAGGCGCGTCGTAGCGAACAGATCCAGCGGTAAATCGGCCGCCAGCACCTCCAACCAGTCGCGGTTAGCCACGGTAAACGGAGCCTGTCCAAGCGGTACTGGCGAGATGCCGAAAAACAGGTGATGCATGATCGGGTTACCGACCAAGGTCACTTCCAGCAGTCGATCATGTTCCAGCTCGAGCTTTTTGCACGCAGCATGGAACATTTCAGTCAGCTTTTCACGCACCGCCTTGGTCAGGTCTGCATCACCGCCTTTATTCATCATGACGTAGGAAACCCGGCTCATCAGGTCCTCACCAAAACGAATTTGCGGATTCATCGCGGATGATTCGAAAAGCAGCTTGCCTTCCAGTAAATCGTAGACGTAGAGCGCCAAGGTGGTAGAACCAATATCGACCGCAGCGCCCAGTACTCGGGTGGTACCGGCCGGATAAACGGCGACCACTTCACCCTGGTCACGCACAGCGACCGTCAGTTTGCCTTTATTTGCCTCGATCTGGGTTTGCAAGTCAGACAACAAATGAAAGTTGATTGACGCTTCGATCCCCTGATCGGCCAGGCGCTGTAACAGGTTTTCGCTGGCCGAGGGATTGTCATCCATCGTTGCTTCGGCAAGCTCACACTCCAACAACTGGATGCTGGGCTTGAGACTGAACTCGCGTGCCTGGTTGCTTTTGCTGATGGTCGTCAGATGTTCCTGGCTGGTTTCAGGTACGTCCACCACCATGTCGCCCTGCACCTGCGTGCGACAGGCTAAACGCATTCCGACAAAGCGCTTAATGCGGGTGGTCATGCGCTCTTCCAGTTCTGTGATAGGCGATAACGCGTCGGGCGTGCATTCGATCCCATGTTTGGGATGTGACCCTTCGATCACTCTTACCCAACACTGTCGACAATTCCCGTTACCGCCACACAGGGAGCGAATCGCTACCCCGGTTTCATGCGCTGAGGCGAGGATGGTCGAACCCTGTTCTACTTCCTTGGACAAGCCGGAGGGGGTAAAAACTACTCGGTTTTTGGCTGATGCGGTCATGATGTCGAGTTGCTATCGGGTTCCGGGTTCGTCCAGGTGACGCATTGTTCTTCATGCTCAGGAATATCGTAATAAGCGCCTTTTTCACCGGTGAAAATATGGCCCTTATTTGTCAGCTCGCTAGCATCATCCATACTACCGCCAGTCACACTCAGATAGTCATTCTCATTGTTCCGCCAGAACAACTGCGAACCGCATTCCGGGCAAAAACCATGTCGAGAACGTTCGTTGACGTAATACCACTTTGGTTCGCCACTAATCTCAATCTGATCCAGTGCCACCTGTGAAGCCGCCATGTAATGACCGGTGATGTTGCGACACTGCCGACAATGGCAGTACCAGATAGGCGCCACACTTTCGGCGCGATAGCGAATCGCCCCGCAGGCACAGGATCCGGTACGAACCTTGGCAGACTCTGACATTTTCCCGAGCTCGATTAAAATCGCCTGTCCAGATTAAGCGCGTCGTCGTCGGCCGCGACGACCTTCTCGGCCACCACCGGCTGCGGCCTCGCCTTCTTTCGGAGGCTCACGGTAATTGCTGATCCAGTTTTCGCAATTGGAATCGTTCCCCGCCAACACGTCAGCAGCGTGAACCGATCTCACCAGGCCCTCGTGCAAGGGATTAACAATGGCAGAGGTCATACCTGCGGCAATCGCCATCGGTAAAAATGCATTGTTGATGCCATGCCGTGCCGGGATGCCAAAACTGATATTGGAAGCACCACAGGTGGTGTTCACTTTCAGTTCCTCGCGCAGTCGTCTCACCAGCTGAAATACCTGTTGCCCTGCCTGGCCAATCGCACCAATCGGCATCACCAGGGGGTCAACGACCACGTCTTCGGCTTTAATGCCATAATCTTGAGCCCGCTCAACAATCCGCTTGGCAATTTCAAATCGCACATTTGGATCTTCCGAGATACCGGTCTCATCGTTGGAGATGGCAACCACGGCGGCATCGTATTTTTTCACCAGCGGCAATACCCGCTCCATCACTTCTTCTTCGGCCGTGGTTGAATTAACCAGGGGTCGACCCTGGTATACCGCCAGACCCGCTTCCAGTGCTTCGATGATGGACGAATCAATACACAGTGGTACATCGACCACTGCCTGTACCCGTCGAATCGTTTCTGCCAGGATGGCCGGCTCATCAGCCAGCGGAATCCCAGCGTTGACATCCAGCATTTGCGCGCCAGCCTGGACCTGGGCGATCGCATCAGCCTCAACGCGGCTGTAATCGCCTACTTTCATTTCGGCGGCAAGAATTTTTCGACCCGTGGGGTTGATACGCTCACCAATCATAGTGAATGGCTTGTCGAATCCGATAACAACTTCCTTGCTCGGGGACGAAATTAGAGTATGAGTCATGGTAATTTCCTGCAATAAATTAAGTGTTTACTTGTTCCGGGGCCCAGGCTTTTCTATCACCCAGTACTCCCGATGCCTTGACCATTTCGGCGACGAAATGCTCTTGTTTGTAGGCCATCACGTGTACGCCACTGACGCCTTCAATCTCTTTGACCTGTTGCATCAGTTCAACGCATATTTTCTGACCTTCGGCTTTCTGGTTTTCCGCCCCCTCAAGACGCTTTATCACCTCGTCAGGGATAAACACACCTGGTACGTTGGTGCGAAGCCATTTTGCGGTTTTCGCCGACGCCAGGGTGCCAACGCCCGGCAAAATGAAGGCTTTTTCGGTCAACCCCATGTCAACTGCCCGCTTCATCATGGATTTCAGGCCGTCCATATCGAAGCAATACTGAGTTTGAATAAACCGGGCCCCGGCTTCTATCTTCTTCTGCAGTTGCATCACCCGGTTTTCGATCGGTGGTACAAAGGGGTTAATCGTCGAACCTGCGAACAGGTTGGGCGCCACATCGATCTTCCTGCCACTGAGGAATTTTGATTCAACGCGCAAGGTCCGAATAGTCGTCAACAGGGAGACGCTATCGAGGTCAAATACAGGCTTTGCTTCCGGGTGGTCACCAGCGGAAACATCATCACCAGTAAGCGCCAGCACATTGCAAACACCCATTGCAGCCGCGCCGAGGATATCGCCCTGGATGGCGATCCGATTACGATCCCGGCAGGACACCTGCAAAATCGGTGAATAGCCAATGTGCGAAAGAAGTGCACAGACCGCCATACTCGACATATGACAGTTTGCACCGGAGCCATCGGTCGCGTTGATGGCGTCGGCAACCCCATCAAACAGCTGCGCACGCCGATACACCTCATCAGGCTCGGATGAATCCGGTGGCGCGATCTCACTGGTGACCGCGAACAAGCCTGCGCGCAACACCCGCTCGAAGCGCCCGCGGGAAATGTGCCCTTCCAGTTCCGGCAGCGGACTGCCAGGATGCTCAACAAAGGGATGATGCAAGAAACTGTTCATGATTAACCAGGCGAGCGTATGGAAATAAACTAGTTGGAACTTTGCGAGGGCGCGTTTAGTTTGGCTTGTGCCTCGGCACTGGCCTGTTCGCGCTCTTTCAACATGCGCAACCAGGCACTGGTGCCCAAGTGCGCCTTATTGGTGGCAAACTGCACTTCATGAATTTTGTTACCACCGCGCATGCGCGATGCACCATCCCAGGCTTCTACCCAGACGCAGCGCATTTCCGGTTTGACCTCACAGTGGCCATTATCGCGCACACCGCCACAGGGGCCGTTGCGAATGGTTTTAGGGCAGTTCATCGGGCAGGTCATGCCGGTACTGGAGAGCACGCAATTACCGCACATCTTGCAATCAAACAAGGTTTCCTTGGTTTGTCGCTCCAGCCAGGTCATGGGCTGATCGAGTTTGCCTCCGGATAGTCGGCTGAGCGCGCCCATAATGCTCAAAATAATCGGCTCGGCAAAGCTGTAGAAGCGCTCATAGGCACGCGAGTGCCGGGTTGCGAACAGCCTGGCCTTATACATTTACCACCTCCACGGCAAACCTGGAATCAAGGTCTGCTATGGGCTGCAAGCCACCGATGCCGACAAAACGATACTCATATTCCATACCGAAGGCTTTGGCATGTTGCTGAGCCAATTCCTGCAGTTCAGGGTTTTCTGTCTGCGCCAGGTAGACGATGCGTTTGTAATGCTTGAAGTAATCATCGAACAGCTCTGGAAATCGGTCTAAACCCAGACCTTCGATGACCAATCGTTCAAAATTGCGTACCAGGTAGTCGGTCAGAAAAAAACTGCCCAATTCCTCTTCAACCATTTGTTCGTATTCTTTCGAGCCGGCAAAAAATTCGTAGCAGTGCGCGCCATCGATACGCTGCGCCTGGTATTTTTCCAACACCTTGTCGAGTTCACCGACGGTTCCACAATCGGCATAGGCCACAAAAATATCTTCATACTTGTCGGCATGTTTGGCCAAAAACTTTTCCACTGCCGGGGCTATCAATGCGGGCGTCGTATGCAGCTTGGCCGGCAGGCAATGCAGGGTAATGGCCTCATCCAGGACAGGGTTTTGCTTGATCAGGGCCACCATGTCGTGCACCAGCGCTCCACAACCCAGAACCAGTCTTTTGTTCAACTGCTTGTCGCTTGCTTTAACTGCCATAACGGGCCTGCTGTTCGATATCGAACGCGTGTGGATGTTCAAATACGCGGTGCAATACTGGGCGGAAGAACTCCAGTGTTTCCGACTGGTAATCCGGGTCGAAACAATTCTGGTCATACTCATGGCAGAACTTCACGGCTGAGTCGTAGTACTCGTGATCTTTATATCGATCCCGGGCATGACGATCACCGCCGCTGTGATGTGCATAGTAGTACATCTGGAAAATGCCATGATGGCGAACCACCCAGTAGATTTCCTCACTCACAAAGGGTCGCAATATAGCTGCGGCCATCTCACTATGGGAGTAGGTAGCAAGCTCATCGCCAATGTCGTGCAGCAAGGCAGCTACCACCCATTGTTCCGATTCGCCTGCACGATGTGCTCGAGTGGCACACTGCAAAGAATGCTCCAGGCGGGATACCTTATAGCCTGCCAAAGACCCTTCCAACTTTTGCAGCGCATCAATCAGGCGGTCGGCCAGACCAGCTTTATAGCCTTCTTCCAGATGGTCAAGATAGGCGTAGTCCTCTGCGGACCCATCTTCCATACGAATGAAGTCTACCGTTTTCATGGGGTATGCTCGATCGCCTTAACCGTTTACTGACGCAGTCCTTCTACGTATGCCGAAGCCATTTCAGAGCTGCGCGCCGCGTCCCGACCGTAAGCAGGTGCGCCAATCGCATCAGCAAACTCCTGGTTTAATGGCGCACCACCCACCATAACGTGGAAGTCTTTCATCATATCGCGCTTGTCCATTTCCTCGATAACCACACCCATGTACGGCATAGTGGTTGTTAACAAGGCAGACATACCCATGATCACTGGTTTATGTTCGTCGAGCGCTTCCAGGTAATTTTCCACCGGGTTGTTGATGCCCAGGTCAATCACCTCAAATCCCGCCCCTTCGAGCATCATGCCGACCAGGTTTTTGCCGATATCGTGGATATCACCTTTAACCGTGCCGATAACGAACTTGCCCATGGAGATATCCACCGAACTGGCTGCCAGGATCGGGCGCAACAGCCCCATACCGCTCTTCATTGCGGCTGCGCATTTCAGCACCTCAGGAACAAACAAAATGCCATCGCGGAAATCTTCACCAACGATTTTCATGCCGCCGACTAATGCATCTCCGAGCACATCGTTTGCATCCATCTTGCGCTCCAGCAGTATCTCTACCCCTTCCGCAACCTCTTCATCCAGGCCGTCATAGAGATCATCCTGGATCTGTTCCACCAACTCTTTGTCATCGAGATCATTTAAGTCGAAATCGTCTTGATCATCACTCATTCTAATGCTCCACGCAGAAATAAATCCGCTGTAAGTGCCTCTGGCGCTAATCGCTGTTGGCAAAGATTCTCGTTATTATTTTGATGAAAACCCAGTTTAGTACCTAAGTTAGCCATCTGCTCTTATTGTTGCGTTGCTGGGGTCGTATGGGCTGTCTTCGACGATTTCAGCATCCCATAAATCTCCCAACATTCTCACCTTCAGTTTTTGCCCTACTTCGGCATGCTCTGGTGTTACATATCCCATGCCAATACTTTTACCAAATGCCACCGAATAGCCACCCGAGGTCAAACGACCAACCCGGGAGTCACCGTCATACAGGGCTTCGCGTCCCCAGGGGTCAGCATCGTCGGGCCCATCAATCAGCAAGGTGACGCATTTAAAGCGAACACCGGTGGCAAGCATCTCATCCTTGCCGTGAAACTCTTTTGACAGGTCGATAAAGCGCGGCAAATCTGCTTCCGCCGGGGTGGCATCACGACCCAATTCGGTGCCAAAAGCACGATAGGATTTTTCCTGGCGCAGCCAGTTTTGCGCCCTGGCCCCGACCAGCTTCATGCCGTGCTTTTCACCTGCAGCCAACAATTGGTCGTAGAGATAGTTTTGCATTTCGATTGGATGATGCAGCTCCCATCCCAACTCGCCGGTATAGGCCACCCTGATCGCTTGAACCGGGCACATGCCAAGCTCGATTTCCCTTGCCGATAGCCAGGGAAAGCGTTTGTTCGACAGAGCGGTTGCCGGTTCCGCGTCCTTAATGATTTCGTTCAAGACGGCGCGGGATTTTGGTCCAGCGATGGCGAACACGCCCCACTGCGTAGTGACGTCCTGGATTTCGATATAACCGAATTCCTCCATCTTGTCTTCTGCCGCCTTGCGCAGGTAGTCGGCGTCATAGGCAGTCCAGGCGCCGGCTGAAACCAAGTAATAGCTGTTTTCTTCACGGCGTACAATGGTGTACTCGGTGCGCGTGGTACCAGCTGCGGTCAGGGCATAGGTCAGGTTGATACGCCCTACTTTTGGTAACTTGTTGCAGGTGAACCAATCCAGGAATTGTGTTGCTCCCGGGCCCTTGACCACGTGCTTGGTAAACGCCGTGGCATCAATCAGGCCGACACCTTCGCGAATGGCTTTGGCTTCTTCAACTGCGTATTGCCACCAGCCACCACGTCGAAACGAACGTGAGTCGTGATCGGAAAAGCCTTCCGGTGCGTAGTAATTCGGCCGTTCCCAACCATTCACCTGACCGAATTGTGCCCCCGCCGCTTTTTGTCGATCATAGGCAGGCGAGGTGCGCAGAGGTCGACAGGCTGGACGCTCTTCATCCGGATGATGAAGAATATACACGTGGTCGTAGCATTCTTCGTTTTTGCGCGCACCGTATTCGGTGGTCATCCAGTCGCCATATCGTTTGGGGTCAAGCGAGGCCATGTCAATTTCGGCTTCGCCACCGACCATCATTTGTGCCAGATAGTTACCTACCCCACCAGCAGCGGTGATCCCGAAGCTGAAGCCTTCGGCCAGCCACATATTGCGCAGGCCCGGGGCCGGGCCAACCAGTGGATTGCCGTCCGGCGTATAACAGATCGGACCGTTGTAATCATCTTTCAGGCCACTCTCTTCACAAGATGGCATGCGATGAATCATCGCCATGTACTGTTCTTCAATCCGCTCCAGGTCGAGTGGAAACAAATCGGCGCGGAACGAATCGGGCACACCATACTCAAAACGAGCTGGCGCATTTTTCTCGTAAACGCCCAGAATCCAACCGCCGCGCTCTTCGCGCACATAGGACTGGGCGTCTGCATCGCGAATGACCGGGTGCTCAGGGTTGCCAGCATCGCGCCAGGCCTGCAGCGTTGGGTCAACTTCGGTCACGATAAACTGATGTTCTACAACGATGGCCGGAATTTTGATGCCCAGCAATCGGGCGGTGCGTTGCGCATGGTTGCCGGTGGCAGTGACAACGTGCTCGGCAGTAATAACGGTCTGTTCCTCCGATGCCACCAGGTTGCCACCCTTCTCGATCATCTTGGTCAGCGTCACCTGCCACTCAGAACCAGTCCAATGATAACCATCGACCTGCCATTTGCGTTCTATGCTCACTCCGCGTTGGCGAGCACCCTTGGCCATTGCCATGGTGACATCGGCTGGGTTGATGTAGCCATCACCGGGGTGATAGATTGCACCCTCCAGATCATCCGTGCGAATCAACGGCCAGCGTTCCTTGATTTGATTTGGAGTCAGGCGATGATATTCAACGCCAACGGTTTCGGCGGTAGACCCGTAGAGCATGAACTCATCCATACGCTCATTGGTCTGGGCCATACGCAGATTGCCCACCACCGAGAAACCGGCATTGAGACCCGTTTCTGCTTCCAGAGTTTTATAGAACTCTACAGAGTAGTCATGCAAGTGCGTGGTGGCATAACCCATATTGAACAGGGGCAAGAGGCCAGCGGCGTGCCAGGTGGAACCAGAAGTGAGCTCATCGCGCTCGACCAGCATCACGTCTTCCCAGCCGTATTTAGCCAAATGATAGGCAATACTGGCGCCCACTGCGCCACCGCCAACAACCAGAGCTTTCACATGTGATTTCATCGGCTAACTTCTCCGCGGAGGATGAATTATAATTTTTATGTAAGTACAGCGATAAATTTACGATAAAACCACTGAGAACAATAGTCTGAAAACGACACAGATTGGTGTCTCAGAACGCAATTGTTTGACTTATATTTTAACCTGGAAATAGCCCCCTATTGCTTATAGTAAAGGGATGAGGTCGCGGGGAGAACAGTTTTTTCCGAGCTTTGTCTTTACTATTTCCCAAACGACATTGATCTATTCAATTTTATACTAATAATCTTTTTACCGGAGTGGTGAGATGAGCTACAAAACTGATATTGAAATTGCCCGCGAAGCGAAAAAACGGCCGATTCAGGAAATCGGCGCAAAATTGGCAATTCCAGATGAGCATTTAATTCCCTTTGGGCACGATAAAGCCAAGGTAAGCGCCGAGTATATTGCCGAGCAAAAAAGTCGTGATGATGGCAAGCTGATCCTGGTCACCGCTATCAACCCTACTCCGGCTGGTGAAGGTAAAACCACCACAACCGTGGGCCTGGGCGATGGTTTGAACGCCCTGGGCAAAAACGCAGCGATCTGTATTCGGGAAGCCTCACTTGGCCCCTGTTTTGGCATGAAAGGCGGCGCTGCTGGCGGCGGTAATGCGCAAGTTGTACCCATGGAGGATATGAACCTGCACTTTACAGGCGATTTCCATGCCATTACCTCGGCCCACAATTTGCTTTCGGCGATGATCGACAACCACATCTACTGGGGCAATGAACTGGAAATTGACCACCGGCGCGTCACCTGGCGACGGGTAATGGACATGAATGATCGCGCGCTGCGTGACATCGTTACCAGCCTGGGTGGTGTCGCAAACGGAATACCTCGACAAGCCGGGTTTGATATCACGGTAGCGTCAGAGGTTATGGCGATTCTGTGTCTGGCAACGGACCTGGAAGATCTGCAAAAACGCCTGGGTGACATCATTGTTGCCTATCGCCGCGACTTAAGCCCGGTTTACTGTCGCGATATCAAGGCTGACGGTGCCATGACCGTGCTTCTGCAACAGGCGATGCTACCCAACCTGGTGCAAACTCTGGAGAACAACCCAGCGTTTGTTCACGGCGGACCTTTTGCGAATATCGCGCACGGTTGTAACTCCGTCGTAGCCACCACAACAGCATTAAAGTTGGCCGATTACGTAGTGACTGAGGCGGGCTTCGGTGCCGACCTTGGTGCCGAAAAATTTCTGAACATTAAGTGTCGCAAAGCGGGACTGTCACCCAGCGTTGTGGTGCTGGTGGCAACCATTCGGGCGATGAAGATGAACGGTGGTGTGCTTAAGGCTGATCTTGGTCCTGAGAATGTGCAAGCAGTGAAAGACGGTTGTCCAAACCTGGGTCGAC
The DNA here is from genome assembly GCA_039110515.1 of Pseudomonadota bacterium. Lineage (GTDB taxonomy): Bacteria > Pseudomonadota > Gammaproteobacteria > Arenicellales > Arenicellaceae > Arenicella. Next base: position 74,717 of record JBCCFY010000013.1, on the reverse strand, counting down.
ATATTGAAAATCTCAAGTCATTCGGCGTACCAGTTGTGGTTGCTATCAACCACTTTGTCACCGACACCGATGCCGAAGTCGATGCCATCAAGGAGTATGTTACCGCCCAGGGCGCCGAGGCTATTGTTTCTCGGCACTGGGAGCTTGGTTCTGAAGGCTCAAAAGATCTGGCAGCACGGGTAGCGGAGATTGCAGACGCCGATATGAGTAATTTCGCGCCGATTTACCCGGATGACATGCCCCTATTCGATAAGATCGAAACCATCGCTACGCGTATTTACCGAGCCGACGAAGTGCTCGCCGACAAAAAAATTCGCGACCAGTTAAAGCGCTGGGAAGAACAGGGTTACGGCAACCTACCGGTCTGTATGGCAAAAACCCAGTACAGTTTCAGTACCGATCCGAATTTGCGTGGCGCGCCAGATCATCACTCAGTGCCGATTCGCGAAGTGCGACTGGCCGCCGGGGCCGGGTTCATCGTTGCAATCTGCGGTGAGATCATGACAATGCCAGGTCTGCCTCGCGTGCCTTCTGCAGAAGCGATTGGCATCAACGATGACGGGCAAATCGACGGCCTGTTCTAATCCACTGTTCGCCGCTAACTCGCGGTAGTTAGCGGCGAAGGGACCAATGTTCGAATCTTTTTGGACGTCCTAGGCGGCGTACTGCGCTATCTTATCCAATAGAGACTGATCAACCAGCACGCCCTCAGCCTGCGTGCGCAATCGGTTGGTCTTGCCTTTTGCACCAGGCAGATGGACGCCGGGCTGTGCCTCGATAGCAGCAACCAGAGCAGCTACCTGGTCACCAAAGTTACTCCCGGAAAAAGCCATGGGGTCTATCGCGATAAAACATTGACCTGTTCCGGGTGGCCCACCCTTGGTGCCAGCGAAGGGGCTGGCGTCTTTGCTGAGCAAGGCCCCAGCCAGGCACGACGCCAACAGCTCAACCATTAATCCAACTCCAAAACCCTTGTAACCCCCCGCCGGGGCCATGGAACCTTTAAGTGCTTCCTCGGCGCTGGTGGTTGGATTGCCCTCTGCGTCCATTGCCCAATGCGATTCAATGGGCTCACCGTTCCGCGCTCTTAGCATGATCTCCGACTTGGCAACCACACTGGCCGACTGATCGATTGCGATGGCTGCGCCGCCTTCGCCGTCAGGTACGGCAATCGCGAAGGGATTGGTGCCCACCACCGGAATGCTGCCGCCGCTTGGGGCTATCGACGCTGGAGCATGCGTAAAACACAAACCAATTAACCCCTCTTCGGCCAAGCGCTGTGCATGATGACCCAGCACGCCACAATTGTACGAGTTATGCACCGTCATCAAGGCCACGCCGTTATCTCGAACAGCCTGGGTCAAGTCAGCCCAACCCGCATCGATCGCCGGATGAGCAAAGCCGGATTTTGCATCAACACGAATAGCGCCTGGTCGGGTTCGGTCCAGGCCTGGCTGAGCGGCGCCATCGACCTTACCGCACAACACGTGTTCAGCATAAATCGGCACATACATTAAACCGTGGCTGCGAATCCCATCGCGCTCGGCCAATACCGTCGAACGAGCCACCGATGCTGCGTTAGCTGCGGTGGCGCCAGCTCCCGTTAACGCCTGCTCGGCGAGTTTGCGAACATCTTCCAGACTCAGATTTTGCTCTGTCATTGAATACTCCGATGGCCACCAGCTGTGGCAATGAATAGTTATGGTTGTTGTTCAGGTGTCCGTTTAATTGCCCGCAGGCCCCGCCCCTTTTTTGGAAATCTCGGTACTCTCAACCAGCACTTTGGCAGAAAGTCTAAGCATGATTTCCCACAGCGAGTCGGCAACAGGCACGCCACCTTCTAACATCTCTGCATAGGAGCTTTGCATTTGCTCCAGATCAATATGCTCAATGCGTTCAAAGCTGTTGCTCCAGGCGCTTTCGTCGAGCAATTCAGCGGGCAGCGACAGTTCAGCAGCCGTATTTTTAAGTTGTTCTGAGTCGCTCGCATAGACCAGCAACAGTGATTGCGCGGATTCGTGAGGAACGCTCCCCGGAGGTGTGACGTCATCACCAAAACCGCGGAATGTACTGCTCTCCACCAGGCCATGATCGCCGCTTGTTCGCAGTAGCTGTACCGTACCCGGGGCTGGTTCGGGCCACCATGCCGCCAGGCATGACAGGTTTCGCTGACCCGCTCCATGCAGTATTCTTGCTACGAAAATCCGATCACGACAATTCTGCAGCCGCGCCACACACCGCCCGCTATTCAGGGTGTTGGCTAACATCAGAGCGCCGATACTGCTGCCGAGCGCCAACATACTCTCCCCATTCGCATCGACCTCAATCAGCTGTTCGTCGACAGAGTCAAAGCGTTGATCACCGGGTGAAGTTTGCTGCAACCGCGACAGGCAAGCCGCCAGTCCGGCAAACACATTTAAACCGTGCATCTGCGCCCACAGGGTCATTTCGGCCGCTGACTCGTCAAGCCCATACGGAAACCCGCAGGCCTCGTAAACCTGTTTAAGTAGTGCCAGCAATTCGTTCCTGGAGGCGTGCATTGACTCACGGTGCAGTGCAGTCCGGGTTGGCGACCGGAAAATACCAATCGTCATTAAAGGGCTTACCAATATCAGTCAAAATTGGCGCTCCCTGGAACATGGTATTGCGCACCCACAATTTTGATTTTGGGTCGAACTTGCTGACCCCAAAGAAAGACAATTTGCAACGCAGCAGGTCGAGCGGCAGCATGTGTTCATCAGCCAGATTGCCACGAATCTCGCCATAGCATTCCTGCGACATGCCCTGGATACGTTTTACAATACCGAGCTGCTCTGGGTGCTGAGCGACAAACTGGGCCACCGTAGACGAGGAAATATCCGTGCTTGCACAAAGTCGGTCATAACAAGCCCGTACCAGGCGGGCAATCGGCAGTGGCATTTCTTTTTCGACCCCGGGCTCGTTTGAACGGTCGCCCAGTCTAGGCTCCATTTTCTCTTCAGACCGATACCAGAAGTAGCGATTCGCAGATGCCTGCGAAAAATCTATATCAAGGGCCCAACGATAGTGCCGTTCAATCAACCGCCGCAGGTCTGAGAGCAACATTTCAGGCACCAAGCGTAAGCCTTCGTCGACACCTGAGTATTTTTCCTGCGCATCTGCGATATCTGGAAACACTTCGAGCAGGATTGAATTGACCAGTTCCTGGGTTTCCATGCTGGCCACCTTCGTCACGTGATTACTTAGCATCGACCATGTCGCTATCGTCGTTTTGGTATTGCTCAGCCAATCGCGCAGGCTAAGAAGCTCCTGTTGTGCAGTCCTGTTACGATCAGTTTGATCGCGGTCCGCCACCATGGTCTCATCCAAATGTTGGACAGCTTTTGCAAGGATTCGCAAAAATTCCGCAAGCGTCTCCTGGTTAAGCTCCCCGTCTCTGAGCACCCTGGCGATTGCTCGCTCGCGGGTCAGCACCCACTGCGCGATCAATTGAGGATGCCGGATCAGATAGGGGGCCATACCAAGACCGGTGGCGTTGCCAATACCGATAAAGCGCTTTATCGCATCCTGCATGGGAACCGCGGTGGACGGTGATTTGATTTTTGCCAGGTGTTCAGCTTGCTCGATGCTGAAATGACGCAACATGAAGCAACTAAACATCTCGGCAGCAAAAGGACTGGCAAACTCGGGGCATTGTGATGTCACCTTCTGCCAATCTGCCAAACCAAACTTACCGCTCCCATATACTGCGGTCGTTCGGTATAGATAGCCGACTTGCGCAAGCTTCTGCATGCTCGGTTGCCGGCCAGCAGCGAGTTCATCAACAACGTACTCAAAGTTTCTCGAGCTTTTATTGCCGCGCGATAAAACCAGCATGTCGGTTGAAGCACGGCCAGCCTCCTGCTTGGGGACATTGGCCTGCAGCCTGGCCAGCCGCGCTTCATCGACCTCGCCCATGCAAAGTGCCAGCGTCACGTCCCACTTCTCTGCGATAACCCGATCGCTGCGCTCCGCATCAGCAAGCTGATGTGAAAAAGCCACGAAGCTGTACCGATTCTCTCCGGCAGAAACCCGGTACACCACGCTGCCGTAGCCGGATTTATCCAGATCCATCCGCTCGGTTTGTATCGACCATTGTTCGCGCATGACTTTACGCATCAAAGCACGCATAAAGCTCAAGCGTGACTGGTGCATACTGCCCAGCCGTTTAATATCCATGACTGTTTGCGGATCCCGTAACGGCAGGGGATTTTTCTCCAATCGAGCGCTACCGGAACGATCAGTGCCCATCTCGATGCCCATCAGTATGTCAACCTTTGGCAACCGAGGCGGATTGTGGAGTAAACGCGTCCGCAAAGAAGCGCAACCAGTTCCGCCCCATTACCTTGTCGATGTCCTCTTGCGCAAAACCTGTGTTCGCCAGACCTTCGGCTATATTTAATATATCCTGTGAGCCTTGAAACCACTCGGGCTGGTCTGGCCACTGTTTATTCTCCGCAGAGCCCTCGCCATAATCAGCGGCAAAGGTCCATCGACCGCTGCGCATCCACTCCAGCGTGTCATAACCCCAGCCTTCACATAAATCAGACCCAATGCCGAGGCGGTCAATACCCATGACATCCGCCGTTTGTGCAATCATTTCGCAGAACTCTGTGAGCGTGCAGGCACTGCCATTCTTCAGATGAAAAGGATACAAGCTGAATCCCAACATGCCCCCGGATTCTGCCAGGGCTACTAACACGCGATCTGATTTGTTACGCAACGCAGCATGGAAAAAGCCTGGATTGGCATGCGTGATGGCTATTGGTCGCTCTGATAACTCAATCGCTTCCAGGGTGGAGCGCTCCGCTGAGTGCGACATGTCAATCAGCATGCCAACACGGTTCATTTCCTTGATAGCTTGCTTGCCGAAACGTGTGATACCTGGGTCTTCGGCCTCATAACAGCCGGTAGCCAACAGACTTTGATTGTTGTAAGACAGCTGCATCACGCGGGCACCCAGCTCATGCAACACCTGGATCAGGCCCAAATCGTCTTCCATTGGCGAACAATTCTGAAAACCAAAAATGATGCCCAGCTTGCCAAGCTCTTGTGCTTTGAGGATATCTTCGGCGCTACGTACCGGCATAATCAAGTCCGCGTGGTTCTCGAAATGTCGGTGCCATTGGCTAATATTGCTAATGACTTCGCGAAATGTTTCCCAGTAGGCGATGGTGACGTGTACCGCGGTAATGCCGCTGTCACGCGTTTTCTCAAAGTAGTGACGGTTCCAATTAATATACTGCAAACCATCAATAATAATTCGCTGTGTCGACATTGTACGTAGAGCCTGTTTTGCTACTTGTTGAATTGAACCTGTTGATTAATAGGGCTTTGAATAACTGGTTTTCACTACCGTATAGAATTCAGCCGCATAACTGCCCTGTTCACGTGAACCATAACTGGAAGACTTGCGGCCACCAAACGGCACGTGATAATCGGTGCCGGCGGTAGGTAAATTAACCATCACGCAGCCTGATTTTGAATGCCGCTTAAAGTGCGCAGAACGTGCCAGAGAGTTGGTTACGATACCGGCGGTTAAGCCGTAGTCGGTATCATTTGATAACTCCAGCGCATGTTCATAATCATCGGCCCTAATGACGCAGGCCACCGGTCCGAATATCTCTTCACGATTGATCTGCATATCATTGGTGGTATCCCGGAACAAGGTTGGCTGAATGTAATAACCCTCAGGGTCGAGTTTCAAAGAATTGCCGCCAGCAACCAACTTTCCCCCTTCCTGCTTGGCCAATTCGATATAGTCCAGAACCCGATTGAACTGGTCTTCGCTGGCCATCGACCCTATTTGCATGCCTTCGGCAAGCGGGTAGCCCACTTTTAACTTGGCGATCTCCTCGCTCATGCGCTCGATAAATTCTTCATAGACACCCGCTTCCACAACTAACCTGGAGGAGGCGGTGCACTTTTGCCCGGTGCCAAAGTAGGCGCCGTTGATGGCACATTGTACGGCGGTATCCATATCCGCATCGTTCAACACTACCAGTGCGTTTTTACTGCCCATTTCCAGCTGCACCTTGCCCATATTACTCATCACATTAGCCGCTATGCGGCGGCCAATAGCGACCGAGCCGGTAAAAGTGACTGCATCGACATCACTCGAAGTGCTGATGGCTTCACCCACTTCTTCGCCGGTACCCATCACCAGGTTGAAAACGCCATCCGGCAGGCCGGCACGACTGATGATTTCGGTGAGTATCCAGGCACTGGCAGGCACCAACTCGGACGGCTTCAAGACAACCGCATTGCCATAAGCCAGGGTCGGCGCTATCTTCCAGCACGCTACCGCCACAGGAAAATTCCACGGGGTAATTATGCCGATCACCCCTACTGGTTCACGGCGAACTTCGACTTCCACACCCGGGCGAACAGAATCGGTGACCTGGCCCATTAGACGCAAGGTTTCAGCGGCGTAGTACTGGAAAAACTGACCAGAACGGTAGACTTCCCCGATTCCCTCGGCCTCGGTTTTGCCCTCTTCGCGGGCCAGGACACGACCTATTTCGGCACTTCTTTCAATCAGTTCGGCGCCAATTTTATCAAGCACAGCCTTGCGTTCTTCTAGTCCTGAATGACCCCAGACATCGACAGCCTTACCAGCGGCGGCGATGGCTTGCCTGGCATTCTCCGCAGATCCTTCTGCATAGAACCCAACAGTATCGTTTAAGTCAGCCGGACTAACGTTTTCGCGATAGCTGTCTCCGCCAACCCATTTACCATCTATGTAATTATAAAATTGCTTATCGGTCATCTCTCTCGATGTTGTTGTTTAAGCCAGGTTCGTCGGCCCTCAACGGTAGCGTATTACCACTAAGGATATTCTGACACTATCATAAGAATAGCTAATAATGGAGCTAGGTGACGTAGCGCGCCTATCAATGAATCGGCTATGGCCCAAATTTTTACCGTGCAGTGGCTTTTTGGAAGAACTACAATTATTTTCCGGTCATTCACCGACAATAATTGGCCCTGGGACGCTGAAATTTTCAGGCAAATAGCTGTTTGCTCAAAAAGCTGAGCGGATTGCCGCAGAACAGGTAAAAACCCGTCCGATAAAATAATCCAGATAGCTTTAGGTACGCGTCAAAATTGGGTAGAATCAGGCAATATTTTTGTCGCCCTATGTGTAAGGCACTGCCGGACAGATCAAAGATAACCAGATTTGTAGCCAACCCACTTCTGTTCTACCCAATTAATTAGTTGAGAAATCATAATGATAAGTAAATTCAAACTACTTGCTCTTTGTTTAAGCCTTTTTGTTGTCAGTGGTACTGCACATGCAGATTTTCCGGATGACTTGGATGATGTTGTATTTATTGAAGGCGGGGCGATTGCCTCATATGTCCGCGGCATGCCTGTTACGGCCCGTATGACAGTAAATATAGGCGGTGCTCACCCAGCGGGCGGTCAAAACATCTTTATGACCAACACCAGAGGGAATAGCTGGCCGGCAATTCTTGGCTGCTGTAATGCGAACGCATGGTTGTTCGTCAAAATTGGTGAAACCTGGTATGCCGGCACCTGGGAGTTTATGCGAGTCGGACAAACGCTGAAATCAACGAAGGCGATGGTCGGACCCGGACATCTGCGATTTCCGCCTTTGAATAGATTTGCTCCGCAAAACGGTGAAATCTATGGGTATATGCTATCTGGTATCGTTCGTAACGGAATTGCTTCCGGAAAGAATAATATCCAGGAACGCACTGACGTAGTGTTCCACAAGTTTGGTGTAGGCCCAGTTTCGGTAGAGGAAGCTGTCGGTTCCCCCACCCCTGATACACCTCCACTTGCTCCAATCCTCGACTTGTTAGAGGATTAGTAAAGTACGATCATATTGATTGAACAGTTACAACTGTTTTTGTCGATGATTCAACATATCTGATTCTAGCGTCTTAATTAAGCGCTCAAGATTTTGGTTATGCAAAATAAGGCTGTTGGGTTGCTCCCAACGGCCTTATTTTTGTCCAGTGCTTCAATAAGTATTTAAACCTAAAATTTACCAGCATTCGAGACCGCACCGGGTTTTTGTAAATACTCAGGCATGGAAATGAGAAAACACGTTAAAAGTCCACATGTCCTCCGACAATTAGTACCGTTATTGGTCCTAAGCCTGGGCGTAGTGGCCTTGCAATTTTTGCGCATGACCCACCTGGCGCCGCCACCTGAATATATTTGGGACAACGTTTACCTGTGGGATTGGGCGCGGAATTTTTCACATGGCGATTTCTCCAATTTTGTAGTCGACAGCCATCATCAATTACGCTGGGGGAATTGGGCATTCGCTGCGGTATTGATCCAGTTATTCGGCGATGAGGTGATTTTTTATTACCTGGCCACACTTATCCCCTCCACTGTGGCCATTTTAATTTTCTGCTATATCGCCTGGCGTAACATAGGAACTACTGCTGCAGTACTGTTCATCATTTTTTGGTTTTTCGATGCGTTATTGTTTCGTGCCACCTTCCAACTGTTGCCCAGCGGTGCCGGACTATTGCCACTCTCGCTACTGCTTTTACTCTGTCACCAGTTGGTTATCCGAGAATCTGCTTCCCTGGTCTGGCAAGTTTGTACCGCTGTCGTGATTTTTTGGCTGTACGGCACAAAGGAAACTCACCTGGCCTTCGTCCCAGCTGTGTTCTGGTTGATTTACCGCACCGTGGGCATTCGCCCCATGCTATTTATTCTTGCTTGCCTGGCTATTGGATATTTGCTTGAAACCTTGATGTTCTCATTGATTCACCCGGATTTTTCCTGGCTGGGTCGAATCCATGCGGTCGCGGACGGCGGACAGCATGTCATGCTGATGACCGAACAGGAAAAATATGTGGGCCAGCAAACCCGATATTTTGATAGCGGCATTACCATGCGGTGGGTTGCCACCTCGGGCGTTACCCCGATCGTTGTATTCATCGGGTTTATATGCGCCCTACTCGCACAATCGACGCTCAATCAGAGCGGAACAGATGATGTACTCCATCGGCAACAGGTCCTGATTCGAATACTGGCCGCGATGGTTTTCAGTTTTGTCTTTTTCACCACTTTTTTTGTGGTGTCTGTCAACCCGATCCGCCTTGGCCATCCACTTGTGCCGAGATACGCAACGCTGTTAATGCCGATAATCTACCTGCTGGTCATTGCTTATCTGACGAATCAGACGCGTTCTGCAAATCTGGCAACCAGGCTGGGCTTCCTCGCCGTTATTCCATTTTTCATCGCGCCCTCGATTGATCGCTACGCTGGCTATATCCCGCGTAACGTATTCGAGATTTCAGAAGGATATAATGAGTTTTCCCAGATCATGCTCGAACGTGAATGCATCCGCGCCAAACAACCGAGCATCGTGCTGAATCAATTGGATATGATTCCGGAGAAGTACCGTAATGTGAGGATTCAGAGGATGGCTGCAAACGACGAACTCATGATACACAAAGAACCCTGGTACATCGTCAGGGCGCAAAAAGACAAAAAGTGTTTGAGCATGTTCACCATTCACAGGAATGTGACAGCGCGGTATTAAGGATGATTAAGAAGCTTAATCCTTCGACTTGAACACCCAATATTTGGCCAGTAGAAAATTTACGAACAAACCAGCAGCAGAGCCCCCGGTTAATGCAATTACCGGGTAAGTCTCGAGTACCGGGTACTTTGATATCAAGGCCCAATAAACGCCAAGATTCACCAGCAAAGCGATCCCTACCGCCAGCACGTGTGCAAATACAGCGGTCCAATCTAGCTGGCCCTTTTCCAAAGCGAACGTATAAGAACGGTTCAGCACCCAACTCACCATTACTGCCGCCGACGCAGATGGAACGCGCGCCCAGTATGGACTCCATCCCGCAAAACTTACCAGAGACTGAAGTATCAAAGCGTCGGTGGAAAATGCCAAAAAGCCAACCAGGAAAAACCTGGAAAATTGCTGAGCAATTTCGGAGTCTTTGACTCTGTTCAGGTTCATTAGCCTTCAGTCGATTTCTGATCGCTGTGAACAGGCGTGTATTGCAAATATTGAAGCTGCAGATTTTCTCTCCGACCCAAACTCAAGCTATCCAAAATAACCCCGGTAATAAACGACAAGACAGCGGATATCATTAAACCGGTGCTCAGTATGGCAGTAGGCAACCTGGGTACGAGCCCGGTGGCGATAAACTCCATCAGCAGTGGCGTTGCCAGGATGACAGAGAGTGATGCCAGGACAATCGCCAGGATCCCGAAGAACGGGAATGGTTTGTGTTCCTTGAACAGGATGAAAATAAACCACAAAATCCGAAAACCGTCCTTAAACGTAGATAGCTTGCTGTTACTACCCTCGCCACGTTCGTAATATGGCGTGGGTACCTCCGCATAGGGAAGCCCGAGTCGAAGCGCGTGAATGGTCAGCTCGGTTTCAATTTCAAAACCCTCCGAGAAGGCCGGAAAGGTTTTTACGAATCGACGGGAAAACACGCGATACCCCGATAACATGTCGGTAAAACCGGTACCAAAAATAAAGCGCACAATACCGGTTAACAGCTTGTTTCCGAATACATGCCCTGGTCGATAGGCCAGCTCTTTGTTGACCGGTTCCCGGGTACCAACAACCATATCCAGCTTTTCGTTGACCAGACAATCAATTAACTTCCTGGCATAGCTGGCATCATAAGTTTCATCACCATCTGCCATCAGGTAACAATCTGCCTCTATGTCAGCAAACATGCGGCGGACAACATTACCTTTACCCTGCCGATTCACACGATGGACGGTCGCTCCTGCGCGCAGCGCTTCCTCGGCGGTATTGTCAGTGGAGGCATTGTCGAATACGTAAACCGTAGCCTCGGGTAAATTTTCCTTAAACGAGCGAACGACTTGGTAAATTGCCGGGCCTTCGTTATAACAGGGAAGGATGACCGCTACTTTCATGAAGGATCTCCAGCAGCGTCAGCCGGCATATCTTCAATGTAAAAAATATCGCGCTGAATATCTCGAATCGAGTACCGTTCGGGATGTGGCCTGGCGACCCTTAAAAAGCTATGCGTGTACGGAAAAAAATGAAAATGCGGATTAAACGTGTATACATGCTCACGTTCTCTCGGGACGATAATAATCAACCTCTGCCTGGTGATTCTCCGTAACTCTTCGAGGGTGCCGGCAATGTCCAGAATATGCTCGAGCACGTGGGTGCAAACCACGTTGTCAAAAGCATTGTCAGGAAAGGGCAAGACTTCAACTGGCGCCTCTATGAATTTGATATCCGTTGTATTCTTCTGCTCATCATCGAGGATAAAATCCAGCCCGGTGTATTCGGTAAGATTGCTTCCCCGCTGTTTAATCTGTCGCAACAGGTAACCCGTTCCGCATCCAATATCACAAACTGAACCTGGCACCAGGTTTTCGATAATTGCCTGGATACATGCTTCTGAATTGTCGGTGCCCTCATGAACGCGGGGCATTCTTTCATATATATTGCGATATTCCTCCGCAGTTAAAAACGGCGCTCGCTTACGAAATTCGGCCAAATCATCCAGCAGCGGGCCAAATTTTAGTCTATACAACATCCGCATCGGCCACGTGTCGTGCAGAGCCGGGGGTAGGAGTTCCTCCAGCACGTAGCGGATTCTATTTGTCATTTCTCTATTCATGGAATATCGATCAACAGCGGTAAATATGCTGACGAATACTATCAGAGATGGAATAGAAAATTATCGCTCTTTTAAGCTTTCCAGACTCAATTCAGACTTAACTTTGGGCCACCAATCTCCCTAACATATAACCTTGGGGTGAATGTAAACATGCCGCACCACGACAAACGCACAACCAGGCGAAAACGCGCTGTTCAGGTGACAGCGGTTCGAGCAGACCGTGAATTTTTAGGAGTTTCTGTTCAGCTCTTCCAGGTGCCTGCGCAGACTAAGAGGCCTCATGTCAGTCCAGACTTCTTCAATGTAATCCAGGCACTCCTGGCGCGTACCGCTTTTCCCCACTGTCTTCCACCCTGGTGGCACCTCACGCTCAACCGGCCAAATTGAGTATTGTTCTTCGTGATTAATCACGACCGCATAAATGTTGTTCTGTGAACTATTCAATGCAGCTTCTCCGTAAAATTGATTCCTGATAGCTGCCAATATAGCGCTCTCAGAGGAAATTTCCCAGTCCGCGACTGCCCAGCCCCTGAGATTGACTCTGGCTGATGAGGAAATTATTTAGCGGAACTGGTTTATTTTAATTGACACTGTCAATTGACAGTGTCAATATATATCCATGCCAAAGATCTTAACCCCTGTAGACGTGCTGCAATTTCGTCAGCGCCTGTGTGACCTCGCCCTGAAAGCCTTTGCTGAGCATGGCGTGGATGGTATGAGTTTACGTGGCCTGGCTGCGGCGGCAGGCTGCAGTCGTACAACACCCTATCGCTACTTTAAGAACAAGGCGGACATTCTGGCTGCGGTCAGAGAAGAAGAATTCAAACGCATTGCAGACGAATCTGAGATGGTAGCGGAACGAACTACGGACCCCAGCGCCCGATTGGTCGAGCTAGCTAAAACCTACATCAATTTTGCTCTGTCGCGCCCCGATGCCTACCGGGTGATGTTTTCCGTGAGCCAGCAGGATGAACAACAATATCCTGAGTTGGTCAAGCAAATTAAGCGCTCACAAGCACCCATGCTGAGTGCCGCACGTGAAGCGATTGAGCAGGGTCATATCCACGGCGATGCGCTTAACGTTGTGCATGTGTTATGGGCCGGGCTGCACGGCATGATCACGCTGCACTTGTCAGACAAACTGCATATGGGCAGAGAGATCAAAGAACTGGCGGAAGTGATGATTCGCTCGCTCAGTCGCGCGGTTGCTACCAGCCCTGCTGGTGAACCCGCAGCAGCACGAATACTGGAGACTTAAATGATGATTGATATGAAACCACCACCGATCTCAGCCCTTGCTGGCGAGGCACTAACGCCCCTCGAGCTGACCAGATTGATTGCTGCGTCACCTGCATTAGCGCGCCAACAACGCGGCAACAGCGAACTGGTGTTAGTCCTGCCGGGACTCGGCGCCAGCAATGCGTCAACCGCGTTAATGCGCCGCTACCTGTCCTGGCTCAATTACGACGTGCATGGCTGGACGCAGGGCACCAATACTGGCGGTGTGCGCGAGTTACTGCCCGGCGTAGTCGCCCAGGCGAAGGAACTCCATGCAGAGACGGGTGGTAAGCTTAATATTATCGGCTGGAGCCTCGGCGGAGTCATTGCTCGCGAGGCGGCACGAGAAAACCCTGCCCTGTTTCGACAGGTAATCACCATGGGCAGCCCCGTCGCGGGTGGACCCAAGTACACCAGCTTCGGTCGTTTTTACGAGGCTCAAGGTGTTGACCTGGATAAATTCGAGGCAATGATCCAGGCACGTGAGAGCACACCGATTCGTATACCGATGACATCAATCTATTCCAAGCGTGATGGCATTGTGGGCTGGCAGGCCAGCATTGATCGCTACAATTCGCAGACTGATCATATCGAAGTATCCGCTACGCATCTTGGCCTGGGTATCTCGCCAGAAGTATTCCGTATCCTTGCGCAAAAATTAGCCAACGCCTGACACAGACTATGAGCATTCTCGAACAACGAATTGGGCGGCCGATCGCCAACATATCCTTCGCCATGATGCAAGGCTATATTCGCTCCATGCAGCGTCGCGGGGTTGGGATGTTACACACCGCTCGCCCATTTTCCTTTTATCGCAAGGTGTTTTACCAGGGCAAGTCGGAAGCAGAAGTACTGTTTCGCCTGCGTGAAAAGCGTATCGTGGATATCGGCTGCGGCTATACACCCTATGCGACCAACTCCATGTTCCGGGCCTGCCATGATGCCGGTATCGAATTTTATGGTGTTGACCCGCTGATTGAGGAAGACCAAAAAATCGGCATCCGCGAACGTCTGCTAGCCCGGGCCACCGGGGGCAGTGCTCGTTTCGATACCAAGGCGCCGGGATTGGAGCGGGCCATCTCAACCACCGCGCAGGATTTACCCTTTGCTGATGGCAGCGTGGACGAGATTTTATGCAGTTATCTGTTGTTCGTGTGGATCGAGGATGAACAGGTATTGAGTGACATATTGCAGGAATTTCTGCGTGTGCTAAAGCCGGGTGGTCAGGCCAAAATCTACCCGCTGTTCGAATGGCGATATCTGCGCTTCAAGAATCCGCAATTGAAAGACCTACTACGAAAATTCGATATTCAGCAAACCTTTGTCCACGGCGGAACTGATTTTAGAGTATCGCCTTCGATGCTAACCGTATTGACTAAACACTGATCGCTGGTATAGCTTCGTAACATAAGTTGGCCACAACAACAAACAGGTGGTGGGCGATATGAAGCATGAACCAAGTGGTGCCAATCTTCCAAGCTGTGCCGAATTGATTAATTGGCACGACTATCCTATTGATCAACTCGATCACCCGAAACGACAAGCTGTTGTTGAGCAAATTCGCGCTGAATTAGCCGAAGACGGTTGTGCCGTGATCCGCAACTTCTTCAGTGAGGAGGGGCTCTCCGCCCTCCGTGCAGAAGCCGAGGAACGTCAGCCGCATACTTATTACTCCAAGAAAAAAGTCTGTAACGTATATCTTGCTGAGGGCGATGAAGGCTTGCCGCAAGACCACCCACGTAACATCTTTATAGAACGCAGTAATGGTTTTGTGACTGCTGATCTGTATGGCGAAGAGAGTAGCTCCCGGCGACTCTACTACTGGCCGCCATTAAAGGATTTCCTGGCCGACTGCCTGAACAAGGAAGAGCTGTTTATTTATGAAGACCCTGTCTCGAACATGATTGTCAATGTTGGCAAACCCGGCCAACAGTTCAACTGGCATTTTGATACCAATGAATTCACCATCACCATGTTGCTCAACCCGGCGTCCTCTGGTGGTCATTTCGAGTACGTGCCCAATCTGCGTACACAGGATGATGAGTGTTATGAAGAAGTAAAAAAGGTGCTGGATGGAGATCGCAACAGAGTGAAGCGGTTGGAGTTAAACGCCGGCGATCTGCAGTTTTTCCTTGGGCGATTTTCACTTCACCAGGTAACCCGCAACACAGGTGATGTCGATCGACTTTTGCTAATCATGTCGTTTACCGAACAACCGGGCGTCATTGGCAGCATGGCCAGAGTCAAAGACCTCTACGGCAAAATCACCGAAGCACACCTGCAATCACATAAAAAGCCGGTGCGCTCTGACAAGCTGTTAGACTAGTTGGGACAGATATGAGCATCTTCCAAGACATCAAGCAGTTCGGCAAGGATATGAGCACCCTGCCTTGGTACATCCAGGTATGGGCCACGATGTACCCCCTGCCGCAGCTGCTGGGCGGATTGTATTTTATTCAAACGCTACCCGGTGCTGTCATTTTGCTCGGACGAATTCTTTCTACGATCGTCGCCAGCCAGGTTCACAAGGGGTCACCATTCTCCAAACTCATCGGCCCGGTTAGTCACGCACACTGGCTGCTAATTTTGCCTTACCTGGCATTTGTACTGGCTACCCAACAACTTGAAGCACCGCTCTTCTACTTTATCTGCTACGTGGTGGTTACCAGTTGCATCAGTGCAGTTATCGATATTCGGGACTATTTAAACGCCAAACAACAAGGCGAAACCGCTTATAAGCGCTAGCGGTTTTCGAAGCAGCTTACGGCTCCTTGATACGCCAGATAAAAAACAGCAATATCGGCGCCAACAGTGCCAGCATTATCTGCAAACGTATATCGTGACGCACCAATGCGATGGACACACTGAATGTAAGGATAATCAATACGGTCGCCTTGACCTTGTTCGCGCGCGCCAGAGTTTTGTTTTCTTCCCACTGTTGCAGCGTTGGCCCGAACCAACGATTGTTAAGCAACATCTGGTGAAACCTGGGCGAACTTTTGGAAAACAGGGCCAATGCCACAATCAAAAATGGCGTGGTTGGCAAAATAGGCAGAAATACTCCGATCACCCCTAACAGGACAAAAAACCAGCCCAGCACTAGCAATAGAGGTTGTAAGAGTTTGTTTTTCATTTGCGCCTGTTCAATTTACTGCCAGAACCTGCCTCGAAGTGTACCTCAATTTAAATGGGTGATCAGTGACTGGTAATTGTGTCTTACCAGCCACGCGGGTCACAACTCAGGTGCGTTAGGAAAGACAACGCACTTCCGCCGCCGAATCCTCGTTTGCGGGTGTTTTAACAAGCTGTGCTTTTTGACCGGATCGTGTTTGCTGTCGCTGAAAATAGGCCCAGGCGGTCCAAAAGAAAACTGATAGACCGATTGCGGTGAGGATTGCTGGCTTTGGGTCATCGACCGAACTGATTGACCCCGCATAAGCGGCTATCAGGGCATAGGGAACAACGCTCAGAGACCAAGCCAACAAAAATCGCCAGAACGGCATACGCGTAATTCCAGCCATGCAGGCACTCACCTCTGGCAAAATTGGCATCGCTCGGGACAGCAGAATGGTGACAAATCCATGCCGTTGAAAGCTCTCTCGTGCTTCCGCAATTTCTTTTGGATCTTTGATCACCAATCGCAAAACTTTCTCACCGAAAAGATAACTGAGGAGATAACCACCAACGCCTGCTGCGTAGAGGCCGAGCAAGGCCGCAGCCGCTCCCAAGCTTGCACCCAGGAAAAACCCAGCAAGCAAAATCGTGGTGAGCGTTGGAATGGCTACAAACAGGTCAGCGAAGAGCAATAGTGCTACAGCGGCAAAAATAACCCACGGTGACATCGCCTGCGCGGAGCTCAATAGCCATCGAATATTTTCCACGGTGAGCACACCTGTTAACTTTGCAATGACAAACGTCGAAGCAAATACCAGGGCCAGGCACAGCATGATTTTCAGCAGTGATTTCATTGGCCCCACCTCTTGTTGTTTGAGAACAGTCTTGAGGGCCGACTCTTATCCGCTGCAGCCTGCGAGCTCAGTGGAAAAACGAGTGAAAAAGAGTGCATGATTGCGTCTCCAGGTTTGTTAACGAGACGCTATGGTGCCCGGCCAAGACCGGAGTGGCATTAACCGAGGTTAAAAATCCAGAAAAAATTATCGCTGCGGTGGTCGATCAAATTAGGCAGACCGCCGGTGTCCGGCTCAGGTTTCTGCGCCTAACTCACCCAGGGCCTTGGCCCGCTTTTCCCGGTATCGCTGCGCCAATATACGCATATCCGTAGTCGTATCAGTCTCGTCCATGATCTCCATTCCTAACAGGGTTTCGATAAGGTCTTCCATGGTAATAATCCCTGCCATGCCACCAAAATCGTCCAGCACCACAGCAATATGTTCTCGTCGTTGCATCAGTGTCTTGAGCAACTCGGTGATGGCGTAGGTTTCGCCTACTGCGACAATATCGCGTCGCAGGTTGGCCAGTGGTTCCCCGCCGCGCTGATCAACCATGGCCTCGGCCACATCAATCTTTAGAATATAGCCGCTGATGTGATCCTTGTTGCCTGCTTCATAGGTAGGAATCCGCGAAAACTGGGTGCCTTTGCGATTTTTATAATATTCCTCAATACTTTGCTCAATGGCAGTCGCGCTCACCACGGTACGCGGCGTCATCACATCGCGCACTTGCACGCTTTGAAAGCGGATCATGCTGGTCAGCATCTCTGATTCATCAGCTTCGAAGACACCGTCCTGGGCGCCCATTTCCGCCATCGCGAGAAAATCGCTGCGCGTGAGAATAGCTTGATCAGCATCCGATTTGAGTGAGCGGGTGACGAACTGCCCCATGCTCACCAGTGGCGCTAATACCAGCAGCAGGATACGCAGCGAGGCAACCGTAAATTTTGCCAATTTTTGCCAATGCAACGCGCCTATGGTTTTGGGTACGATCTCCGACAATAAGAGTACTGCCAGGGTCATTACGCCCGGCACTACAAGGCGGGTGATCAGCGGATTGCTGTCGGACCAGATCGCAGCCGCTTGTTCGCCCACCCCGATGGCCCCAACCGTATGCGCGATCGTATTGAGAGTCAGGATCGCGGCCAATGGTCGATCGATGTTTTCCTTGAACTCCTGCAAATACTTCCCGGTCACCGTGCCCTTCTGATGTTCGATACGCGCATAGGTTGGCGTAATGCTGAGTAGTACCGCCTCCCACAACGAACATAAAAACGAGAAAAATATCGCGAGAACAAAAAAGGTAATCAGAAGCGTATACATGAATGTGTCGGGTGAGGGTTCTTAATGCAAGATTAAGCGAGCAGGATATTTTATACAAATATTAATATGACGTCCGTAGCAATTCTGTATCCGGGTTGCCAGGTGAAACAAAGCAAAACCGCTCGCGCGAGACCAGCAAGACCGTAGCTGGGAAGATACGCTTTCTGCGCCAGAAAATTGACAAAAGTCTAGCAAGAAACTATGTTGGTAGGTCACTTTTTACTTAATGGGGGGTAAAAATGAAAAACAACATCTTAGCGACACTTCTGTTCGCAATCCTGTATCCACTCTCGCTCAGCCAAACCCTGGCACATGATTTCAATCCGGGGCATGGGGAAGACTGGGTCGCCTGTTGCCTGCTGGGCAGCGTGGCTGGCACACCAGGCGGCATTGGCGGTTCACCGACCAAGTTTTGCGAAGATCCGAAGATCAGCTTCAAGCAAGACTCAGGCAAAATCGGTGACCAACTGTTTCGCGCAGTGAAATGCGACAAGTATGGCGGTCTTGTCGGTGGTGATACCACCACCAAACCAGGCCATAGACATAATAAACCCGGCGTATCCTGCCATTATGGGAGCCGCGGGTTCAATATTATGTGCCGTACTGAAGCCGCCGAATGTGAAGATAAGACTTGCGGCCGCACCCGTAAAGCGGGCTCGTAACCACCAGGGACAGTAGTCGGACTAGGCGAAGGGATACTCGGCTAGCACGCGTATCTCTTCCCACTTCAGCTCTAATTGGTATCACCTTGGAGATCGGTGAGGGCAACCCCTGCCTGTTCTGGTTTCCAAATCATGAAATACTCTACTCACTAAACTTGAACGCGTGCTGCGCATACCCATAAAGCTTGAAGACTTTTAGCCTGGTTTTCACGGAAACTTTCTATGAAACAAGATCTCGATTTCACATTTTTATTTACCAATAACAAGCTCCGCATCGGAATCACCTGGTTTTTGGTGCTGATTGAAAACCTGTTAATTGCCCTGATTCCGCTGTTTATCGGGCGGGCGATTGATGCGCTATTGCAGCAACGCGCGGACGCGCTTCTGGAGACCGCAGTGGTCATGTTTGTGCTGGTGATAGTGGCCGTAATCAGGCGTCTCTACGATACCCGTATCTACGGCACCATGCGGGTCAATTTTGGCGCCGAATTGGTAAAACGCAAACGCGCGCAACCGGTTTCTCAAGTCAATGCCCGTCTCGATATGAGCCGAGAGATCGTCGACTTCCTGGAAGAGCATGTGCCCGAGTTGTTGACTGCGATTATGCAGTTGGTGGTCAGCATCGTCATTCTCTGGACCTACCAGGTTCAACTGGGGATTGGTGCCCTGGCTCTGTTGCTTGCCATGGGGCTGCTCTATCTGCTGTTTCATCAACGCTTTTTCAAGTTAAACAGCAGCTTGAACGCGCAAAAGGAACAGCAGGTAGATGTGTTGGAACTGCGGTCCTCCAGACCGGTGTTAGCGCATTTGCGTCGCTTGCGGCGAGCAGAAGTAAAACTCTCGGACACCGAAGCTATCCTCTACGGCTTATTGTTCCTGCTCATGTTCAGCTTTGTGCTATTCAGCCTGGTTACAGCGGCGCAGATCGACGCTGTAACCGCTGGCGCGATATTCACCATTCTCAGTTATTCCTGGGAGTTCGTGGAATCCAGTATCGCCTTGCCTGCTTCATTGCAGCAGTGGACGCGATTGGCGGAAATTCGCCAGCGACTTAACTCTGAAACTGTTGCTTCTCCGAGCTAGCATTCAAGCTAGCATCCGCGCTAGCGCCGGGCTATGCACTCCACTTCGACGCGCGCACCCAGGGCCAGGCCGCTGGCAGCAAAGGCACTGCGTGCCGGATAGGTGCCATCAAAGAACTCTTTGTACACCGCGTTAAACGCTGGCCATTCGGCCATATCCGCCAACATCACGGTGCATTTAACCAGGCGCTTCATGGATAAGCCTTGACTCTCAAGAACGGAACGAATATTTGTCATGGTCTGTCGGCTTTCAGCTTCGATGCCACCCTCCACCAATTTCATCTCCGCATTGGTGCCCAGGGTGCCAGACAGGAACACCCAGCCATCTGCCTCAACGGCGGTGGAGAATGGGAAGCCGCTCTCTTTCAATGCATCATCGACAATAAAATTGATGTCAGCTTCCGACTTGCTGACGTGGTCCTCTGCTGAAACAAGGTTGCAGGTCAATGCCGCAAGTACGCAGCTAATTAAAATCAGAATTCGCATAATCTGCCTCACGTATGAATCTAGTCACAGCATACAAAACTCAAATGTAGAAAAACAGGGTGACTCCCTTAAAGGCAGGATGCTAGAGCGATGCCAATTTCCCTTTTTCGGGCTTGCCTGTTGATGTTCGCGGCATGTCGGTGAGAAACACGATATGCGCAGGCACCATAAACTTGGCCAACCGTTCTTTGCAGAACTGTCGCAGTTCTGCTTCAGCCAGGCTCTCTCCCTCTTTAAGTAAGACAAACAACTTAATATCCTCTTCGCCGGCGGTTGCAGGCACGCCGATAACAGCGCAGTCTTCAATCTGCGGATGAGCGAGCACTGTTTCTTCAACCTCATAGGCCGAGACCATCTCGCCTTTCACCCGAATCCGCTCGCTCATGCGGTGCATAAAATAGAAGCGCCCTTGCTCATCCAGACGCGCGATATCCCCGGTATGGAACCACAGGTTCTTCCAGCTCTGTACGGTGCGATCTGGCATTCCGAAATAACCATCGGACATCACACCGGCTTCGCGGGGTCGAACCACCAACTCACCTGGCGTACCCGGTGGCACAGAATCACCCAAGGGATCATGTATTTCGACCTCGAAATGCGGTAGCACGATCCCACCCTCATGATCCCATTGCGGCACGATCACCCAGCCCGCATCGGTAGAACCATAACCGCCACCGGGAATCAAATGCAGATTAAAGCGGGCATCAAACTCGCTCTTCGACACCGGGGTTGGTGTACCCCAGCAGCGACTGACCTGGTGTTCCCGCTCTGCGGGCTGGGAAGGATGCGCCCACAAGAGTTGTTGTACTGAGCCCAACATCATGAACCAGGTCGCACCGTAGCGCTGGATCTCCGGCCAGAAGTTGGAGACGCTAAAGCCAGCCCGTAAGATCACGCGTCCACCGGTCAGCATGGTGGTTAAAACATCATAGTAAGCCGCCCCCACATGAGACAGCGGGTAAGGTGAATAGATGCAGTCCTCAGCCGTCACCCGGTACGGGTCAATCATGTTCTCGGCAATCCGCACTGCGTAGCGATGCGACAATAAACAACCTTTGGAAACCCCGGTCGTGCCTGAAGTGAACAGGATTGTCGCTGTATCGGTATCGCTAGCAGTAGACTGCAAATGATCATCACGGTCTGCTAACAAATCCGCGAACTTCACGATCTCAAGGTCAGGGAACAGTTCCTGCGCGAGATCGCTATGGTCCGTTAAGATCAACGACTCGAGGTGCGGCGTCTGCTCCCGAACCTCAGCCAGGGCCTGGAGATGCTGGGATGAGGTCAAGATCACCCTGGCCCCGGTTTGGTCGATCATGCGTGCCAATGGCTTGCCGCGCATGGCGCGGTTGACCGACACTTCGATTACATCAATTTTCTTTAAGGCGTAGGATGTGGCCAGGTACTCGACGTTGTTTTCCAGGAAAATGACCAAGTAGTCGGTTAATGCCGGGAATCGCGCTTGCAAGCCGTGCGCCACCCGGTTGGTCAGCGATTCAAATTCGTGATAGCTATACTGGTCGCCGGTTTCGGCGATGGTCAAGAATGGCCTGTCCTGGTACTTGTTGGCGCAATCGTGCAGCAAATCGCCCAGTGTGATTCTAAGACTCATACTTGCCACCCGTGGCTTAGAAACCGGCAATAGGAGTCAACAGTGTGAGGAACAGCTATCAATACCGAATCGATCACTGTCCTAGCCTCAAGCTAGTCAGCCTTCTGAAAATTCCCGTGCTGCATCCTGCAGCCAAACACCTAGGTAATCCGCAAAACTGCGCCGTACCACGATGCGAAATCGACGCGAACCAGTGAGTTTGTCGCCCTCTACTTCATACAACAACATGGTGGCCTTGGCCAGTAATGTCTGAGCACATTGGCCTACCTTAAATACACTGGAGTGAATATCCAGCGTGCAGCCCTTGCGGATCAGGGCCTCGGCTGAGCTGCCGCTGATTTCCAACATGGTATTGCCGCCGCTTACATCGGTAACGGCTGCAAACCGATCTGCGAGTGCCGCGCGCAGTGCTTCTATAAGCGAAGACTCTTGCCCCTCAGCGCAAATAATCAGCCACTCGTTGGGTCCCAGCCAGCAGACAGTGACATCCTGGTGCTGCACATAGGTATTGTTGTCCAGTGGCAAGGCAACGCCAATTGCGCCCTCAACCGCTGCCAGAAACTCATTATCTTCAGGCGCACCACGCAGATTTAAATATCCCTGGAACGGCATTTCAGTAATACGCGTTGCCACCTCGATAAACTCGCTGACGGAAAAATCAATCTCGTTCATTGGACTTTCAGCAATCGCCGCCATTTCTGACCCCGCTTGTTTATTCTCAGACATTTTGCTTCTCCCCCTCTGGATCATAAAACACCGTTGAACCAATCTCGGCGGGAATCATTTCGCCATTTGGCATGGCAACATAGACTGTTTCACCCTGACGCTGGCGCCCACCCTTCACCAAAGCCATGGCAATAGAGTGGCCCAGGCAGGCACTGAAATAGCTGGAAGTCACATGGCCGAGCATGGGTATCGGGATTTCTCCCGACGGCGTTGCGACAATCTGGCCACCCTCGGGTAACACACGCTGTGGATCTTTGGTCAGCAGCCCTACCAATTGTTTGCGATCTTCGCGCTGACTGTCGGCACGGGCCAATGAGCGACGACCCAGGTAGTCCTTGGTCTTGGACATTATCCACTGCATACCAAGGTCCTCCGGCGTCACCGAACCGTCAGTATCCTGACCGACAATCACAAAACCTTTCTCGGCGCGCAGCACATGCATGCTTTCTGTACCATACGGTGTGATGTCGTATTCTTCACCCGCGGCCATTAAAGCCTCCCACACGGCACGACCGTAGTTAGCCGAGACATTCACCTCGTAGGCCAATTCACCAGAGAAACTGATGCGATTCACGCGTACTGCTACCTCGCTGCCATCAGACAGCTCTACCGAGCCACGCCGTGAGGTCATAAACGGGAAGGCTTCTTTGTCAAAATCGATGCCTTGCACGACTTTAGATACGACGTTGTGACTGTTTGGCCCAACCACCGCAGCCGTCGCCCAGTGGTCGGTGACCGAAGTCAGGTACACCTCCAGTTCTGGCCACTCGGTTTGTAGCCAGCTTTCCAGCCAGCTTAATACAGACGCCGCCCCACCGGTGGTGGTGTGCATGAAATAGCGGTGTTCATCAAGCCGCACGGTGACGCCATCGTCCATGACCATGCCATCTTCGCCGAGCATAAATCCATAACGGGCACAATCAATGCCCAGCTTCTTCCAGGCATTGGTGTACACCCGGTTCAGAAATTCGCTGGCGTCCGGCCCAACCACTTCAATTTTTCCGAGCGTCGAGGCGTCCATAATGCCCACACTATTACGCGTGGCCAGGCATTCGCGGTTCACCGCGGCATGCATATCTTCGCCATCTTTTGGGTAAAACCAGGGGCGATGCCATTGTCCGACATTCTCAAACAGAGCACCGTTCTCTTCATGCCAGGTATGCATAGCTGTTTTACGCACCGGGTCAAACAACGTGCCCTTGATCTCCGGCCCGGCAATACCGCCAAAGCTGACCGGCGTATAGTTCGGCCTGAAAGTAGTGGTTCCGGTACTAGGGATATCTTTGCCGAGGGCTTCGGCCAGGATGGCCATGCCCACGATGTTGCCAATTTTGCCCTGGTCGGTGCCAAAGCCAAGCGCGGTATAACGCTTAACGTGTTCTATCGAGTGATAACCTTCCCGCGCCGCCAGGAAGATATCGGACACGCCAACATCATTTTGCGGATCAACGAATTGTTTGGGCCCGCGCCAGGGTTTCTTGCCGACGGGTGAGCGCCACATTTCTTCGATCAGGTAGTCCTCTTCAGCTGTCTCCGGTATGGCTATGGCTTCTGCCTTCACACCAGCAGCCTGTGCGCACTCTAATCCACCTTGCATTCCTTCAGCAAGGCATTGCTGCAGCGTGAAACTGCCGTTGGCCGCACCGACCGACACCTGGGGCTGCACAATCACATTGGGGACAAAACAGTGCTTATTATCATCCCAGCTAACCTTGCCACCGGATTGTGCCAACAGGTGAATCGCCGGATTCCAGCCGCCAGATACCGCCAGTAGGTCACAATTAATCTTGTGAAATACGTGTACAACGCGTTTGCCGCCTTCATCGCGACTCTTGGCAATCACCGAGCTGAGTTTGCCCCACCCCTTGGCCTCGACGACCACGGTATTGGGCACAATATTAATATTTCGGGCACCGGCCTCGCTCACCAGTGGCCCACGCGGTCGAACGCGCGGATCGATCACGGCAGCCACCGTGACGCCTGCATCATCCAGATCAAGCACGGTCTGGTAGGCGTTTTCATTATTGGCGAACACCACGGCCTTCTGACCAGGTTTCACACCGTAGCGATTCAGATAGCTGGAGACCGCTGATGCCAACATAACGCCTGGCAAATCATTATTGCCAAACACTATCGGTCGCTCGTGCGCACCCGTCGCCAGTACCACCTGCTTGGCGCGCACGCGCCAGTTTCGTTCGCGCGGGCCCGTGCGATCTGCCAGCGCCAGGTGATCGGTTAGACGTTCGGCAATAGTCGCAAAGTTTCCATCATGGTAGCCAAACACCGTGCCACGTTTGACCAACGTGACATCGGGCATGGCCGACAACTCGGCCACCACTGCTGAGACCCACTCGGCCGCTGGCTTACCGTTTATTTGCGACCGATCGCTTAACAGTCGACCACCAAATTCGGCCTGTTCATCGGCCAGGATTACCCGAGCCCCAGCTCGGCCTGCGGTCAGTGCAGCCATCAGGCCCGCCGGACCAGACCCCACCACCAACACGTCACAATGAGCATTGGTTTTCTCGTAGTGATCCTGGTCTGGTAACCGTGGTGATTCACCCAGACCCGAAGCCTTGCGAATCATATGCTCATAGGCCATCCAGAACTTCTGTGGCCACATAAAGGTCTTGTAGTAAAAGCCCGCAGGCAAAAAGCGCGCGAACAGCCCATTGACAGACAACAGGTCGAATTTTAGCGAGGGCCAGGCATTGGTACTTTTAACGACCATCCCCTCGTAGATTTCTGCTTGCGTCCCGCGCACATTCGGAATGGTATGCGCCCCGTCCTCTATTTGAAAAAGCGCATTAGGCTCCTCGGCACCATCACCAACAATGCCGCGCGGCCGGTGATATTTCCAGCTCCGCCCCACGGTTGAAATACCATTGGCGAGCAGCGCTGAAGCAATGGTATCGCCTTGGTAGCCAACACAGGGCTTGCCATCAAAGCTAAAATTGATTTTCTGGTCGCGATTGATTCGACCACCTGATTGCAAGCGCCCCATCACACTTCTCCCTCTCCGGAAGTCACTTCCGCATCGCCCGGCGGCAATTCGCCCACCTTGTAAACAGACTTGATTTTATAGGTCACGGTATCGCGCTCAACATTAAACCAGCGGCGACAACCGGCGGCGTGCATCCAGCGCTCGCGATGTAAGCCGCGTGGATTACTCCGGTTGAACAAATAGTCTGCCCATTGCTCATCGTTCAGCGCATCGGGATCGAGGGGTCGCACAATATGGGCTTCTCCACCATAGGCGAATTCGGTCTCGTCTCGCTCGCCACACCAGGGACAGTTGATCAGTAACATGCGTTCCCCCTAATGTGCGACGCCAGCGGCGCCGTGTTCGTCAATCAGGGCGCCTGTTACAAAGCGCTCCAGGGAAAATGGTGCATTCAGTGCATGCGGATCATCATTGGCCACTGTATGCGCAAACACCCAACCTGAGCCAGGCGTTGCCTTAAAGCCACCGGTGCCCCAGCCACAATTGAAGTACAAGCCCTTAACCGGGGTTTTGCTGATAATCGGGCAGGCATCCGGGCAGGTATCGACGATACCGCCCCACTGTCGATTCATGCGCACACGACTGAAAATCGGGAAAAGCTCCAGGATGGCAGACATTGTGTGTTCAATGGTGGTGAAACTACCGCGTTGACCGTAACCGTTATAACTGTCGATGCCGGCACCGATCACCAGGTCGCCCTTGTCGGACTGACTGATATAGCCGTGTACCGCGTTCGACATGATCACCGTATCCAGGATCGGCTTGATGGGTTCGGAAACAAAAGCCTGCAGAGGGTGGCTTTCTATTGGCATGCGAAAGCCTGCCATATTCGCCAACACGCTGGAGTTGCCTGCGACAACCACCCCTACCTTGGGCGTTTCAATATAACCCTTGGCGGTATCCAACCCGACGACTCTGCCGTCTTCACGGCGAATGCCGGTCACTTCACAATTTTGAATAATATCCACACCGTGGGCGTCCGCACCACGCGCAAAGCCCCAGGCCACCGCATCATGTCGCGCGGTGCCGCCGCGTGCCTGGTAGGAAGCTCCCAAAATGGGATAGCGGGTATCCGGCGAGGTATTCAGAAAGGGGATACGCTTGCTTAACTCAGCCGTGTCCAATACCACCCCATCAACACCATTCAAACGATTAGCATTGACGCGACGATGGATGTCACGCATATCCTGCAACGTATGGCCGAGATTGTAGACCCCGCGCTGACTAAACATAACGTTGTAGTTCAGCTCCTGGCTTAAACCTTCCCACAACTTCATGGATTTTTCGTACAGGTTGGCGGCCTCATCCCACAAGTAGTTTGATCGCACGATCGTGGTATTGCGCCCGGTATTGCCGCCACCAATCCAGCCTTTCTCAAGCACGGCGATATTCTTTACTCCGTGCTCCTTGGCCAGGTAGTAGGCAGTCGCCAGCCCATGGCCGCCACCGCCGATGATGACCGCGTCATAGGCTTTCTTCGGCTCTGGACTACGCCAGGCCTGCTGCCAGTTCTCATGGTGGCTCAGCGCATTTCGCGCCAGCGAAAATATGGAGTATTTTTTCATTACTAAATCTGGGTGTTGCCTGTGTTCAAGCTACTACGTCATTATTACTCGTAATGCGTCTACTGCTCAGATTATCGCCGGTTTTGTGTCGTTTCTGGAACTGTTAGCAACAAACGCTTCAAGCTCGACATTTACGCCTTAAACCATGGATAACTGGCTAATAGTATAGTCAATAACCACCGCCCACTCACTTAATGACGACCTGAATTGGTCGCTCAGCGACAAGTTTTTGAAAATAAAAACAGCTTATACAATGGCACGCATCAGCGTTACGTCAATTCTGTCAGACTCAGATTTGCTGACGCTGAAACTGACGTTCTGCGCGTGGTGATAAACCGAACATTTCGCGGTAGGATTTGCTGAAGTGAGAAGCAGAGACAAAACCGCAGGCGATGGCGATTTCGGATACCGAGCTGGGGGTCTGTAGCAGGAGTTGACGCGCCTTCTTGAGCCGCAAGTTCAAGTAGTAGCGACGCGGCACGCAGCCCACGTATTTCTTGAACAGACGTTCTAACTGGCGGCGAGATATCCCGACCAATGCCGCCAATTCGTCCAGGTTAATCAACTCCTCCAGGTTGGACTCCATTAACTCCACTGCCTCGGTCAACTTAGGCTGATTAGAGCCCAGCAGCAGCTTGAGAGGGATACGCTGCTTGTCGTAGGCGCCGCGCATGCGGTCACACATAAACTGTTCCGAGATAGACACGGCCAACTGGTTGCCATGCTCTTGCTTAACCAATTGCAGCATCATATCCAGCGGTGCGGAGCCACCCGAGGCGGTGTAACGATCACGATCCATCTCAAACAGTTCTTCGGTGACGATGGTGTTGGGCGATGTTTCTCGCAGGCTGGCGATATTTTCCCAGTGAATGGTGCAGCGATAGCCGTTTAATAACCCAGCTTTAGCGATCAAGTAGGTCCCAGTACAGATACCACCAATAATCATCTTGGTCTGACTAAAGCGATTCAGATGAAAATGCAGGCCCTCACTCCAGACATTAGCAACCCGCACTCCGCTGCAGACAAAGATCGCGGAGAGTTGATCAACCTCATTAATCGATGCATTGGCAGTAACAAGTAACTTATTACTCGCTGCCACTGGTTCGCCATCCATGCTGTAAATCGGCCACTCATAAAGGTTCTCGCCCGAGAGGCGATTAGCCATACGCAACACCTCGATCGCCGAGCTAAAGGCGATCATGGAAAAGTTCGGCATCAAAAGAAAACCGTAACGTGTCGGTGTTGAGCTCAATGGAGTGTGTTCTTAATTTAGCGTGGAAACCCTACTTTAACTTACAAACGTACATTAGTCGAAGCGCTAACACTTATTAAGATCGACTAAATTCATTGTATATTGCACTTGCCAAACCGCATGGGCAGGTGGATTGCATATTTCGCTGATTGGTTGGAGAATGAGGGGTCGCCTTGAAAATGACTATGCACGCCCGACGGCTCGAACTAAAATGACGCGCTGTACGTATTACAACCCCTGATCTGAGTAAAGCATGAGCCCACAACAAATCAGCCTCAACCCGGAAACCCTTTTATCTGCAATTCTGGAAAATCTCAATATGCAGTTTTTTGCCGAAAGCAGGCAGGAATCCAAATTACTTTTTCGAGATTTGCAAAACGGTGAACAAACGCCGTTTATGCATATCAATGCGACCAAGAGTGGTGAAATTTACTGCAACCTGGCTTTGGATCACAGCGCCTACGTGGGACAACTGAACTTCAGTCGCTTCCGCAAAATCCTCGCCACCATGATGATGGAGATTTCGCATCGGCTGGAACATAAAGAGGATATGAATGTGCTCTCAGCTGGGGAAGGCGACATGCTATTCAATATACCAGGCCTGGTTAGAGAAGACGGTGCCACCAATGTGCTGGTTTGCGGATTGCGCCAGATCACGCCGGGCAAGGCCCTGGTGCGATTATTGTTTCTCGACCCATCGCAATACACCGAAGCAGTAGTAAGCGCCAATGAAGACGGCGAGCAAGACCAGTCCTGAGGACCAACGCATGAGCAATACCCCTTTTTTTGATGCCAACTCTACCCTGCCAGTTCAGCAGAGTTATATTAACGGCAGCTATGTAAACAGCTCCAGTGGTGAGACCTTTACCACGGTTCATCCTGGCAATGGCCAGACCATCTGCGAGGTAGAAGTCGCCGGAAACGATGAAGTAAATGCGGCGGTCGAGGCAGCTCGCGAGGCATTCGCCAGTTGGTCAACCACGCCGGCGGCCGAACGCGGTGACATTCTGCGTCGTGCCACCAAGATCCTGCGCGAACGCAACCAGGAACTGGCCGAGCTGGAAACCCTGGATACGGGCAAACCCATCATCGAAACGAATGCAGTGGATATTATCTCCGGCGCCGAAGTTATTGAGTATTACGCAGGGGTCGCACAATCCATCCACGGCCAGCATATTGACCTGCCACCCGAAGCCTTTGCAATGGTGCGACGCGAGCCACTCGGCGTCTGCGCTGGTATTGGGGCGTGGAACTACCCCATGCAAATCGCCATGTGGAAATCCGGCCCGGCACTCGCCTGTGGCAATACCATGGTGTTTAAGCCAGCCGAGCAAACGCCGTTGACCGCGTTGAAGTTGGCCGAGATTTACAGCGAAGCGGGATTGCCGCCCGGGGTGTTTAACGTTGTGCAAGGCGCGCGCGATACCGGCTCCGCTTTGATCAGCCATCCGCACGTTGCCAAGGTCTCGCTAACCGGTTCAGTAGAAACTGGCAAGGTTGTACTAGGCCATTCTGCCAAAGACCTGAAAAAAGTAACCCTGGAGCTGGGCGGCAAATCTCCCATCATCGTATTCGACGATGCGAACATTGATAACGCGGTCAACGGCATCCTGGCTGCCAATTTTTATTCCTCCGGCCAGGTTTGTTCCAATGGCACACGCGTGTTTGTGCAACGTGGCATTTATCAAAAACTTCTGGAGATATTGGAACAGCGCACACGGGATATCCGTCTCGGTGACCCCTTTGATACCGACACCCAAATGGGGCCACTGGTCAGCAAAGAGCATTTCCACAAAGTGCAATCGTATATGCAACAAGCGCGAGAAACTGCGGCGCGCCATATCTGTGGCGGGGAAACGCCGGGGCAAACCGAACTGGCTGATGGTTTTTACCTGACCCCCGCGATTTTTGCCGACTGCACGGATGACATGGCCTTTGTGCAGGAAGAAATCTTTGGCCCGATGATGTCGGTGCTGGTATTTGATGAAGAAGACGAAGCGCTAAGGCGCGCCAATGACACCGAGTTTGGTTTGTCGGGTGCAGTGTTCACCCAGGACTTCAGTCGGGCGCACCGCGTTGCGAAGCAGATTCAGGCCGGGATTGTATGGATTAACGAATACAACATCACACCAGCGGAAATCCCGTTTGGTGGCTACAAGCATTCTGGCTTGGGACGTGAGAATGGCTTGCAGGCCATTGAGCACTACACCCAGGTTAAAACCATCTACGCCAATCTCGGCGATATACCGCAAACTTACTAACTGAAAACCAATCCGGGGTGCTGCATGATTGAAAAAACCAAGCTGGTCCAGATCGAATTTGTAGCACGCGCCCTGATGGCGCTGATCTTACTGACCGCGGGAACCAGCAAATTTTTTAGTGGCGGCGGTTTCCAGGCTTATTACGCGGGGCAGTTTGCCAATGAGGCGCTGCGCATCCAGGTGCCGGATTTCCTGATCACGCTCTACCTCGGCAGCATACCGTTCATCGAAGTAGCCCTAGGCATTGCTCTGCTGGTCACCGCGTTAAAGCGTTATACGATTTACGCCTGGTACTTGTTCATGGCCTCATTGCTGGTCGGCCACTACATTCTGCAGGAGTGGTCGGAGGTGAACCAGATGCTGGGGTATTTTTTCCTGGGCATGATATGCCATGCTTTGCCAACCAGGAATGATTAAGCGTCAGCTTTTTACTTTCCCTTCCAGACCGGGTCTCGCTTCTCAGCGAAGGCATTAAATCCTTCCAGCATATCTTCACTGCCGTACAGGGTATCCACGGTTTGCAATTGACGCTGGGTGATTCGGTTCAAGGCATCCTGGAACTTGGAATCTTCCGCATCGCGCACCACCTCTTTGATTGCCGCCATCACCAGCGGTGGGCCGGAGGCAATCAACTGCGCCATCTCCCTGGCTTTGTCCATTAACTGATCAGCAGGCAGCACCTGGTTTACAAAGCCCCAGCGATGCGCTTCCTCGGCATCCAGCCAACGCCCGGTCAACAACATCTCCATGGCGATATGATAGGGAATACGTTTGGGCAGCTTGATTGAAGCCGCATCAGCCACGGTGCCGGAGTTAATCTCCGGCAAGGCGAAGCTGGCGTGTTCGGCGGCCAGGATAATGTCCGTAGACAGGGCAATTTCCAATCCGCCACCACAGCAGATTCCATTCACCGCGCAAATAATGGGTTTGTTCAGGCGCGGCAATTCCTGCATGCCACCGAAACCACCCACACCATAATCACCGTCTACCTCGTCACCACCTGCGGCAGCCTTGAGATCCCAACCCGGGCAAAAGAACTTCTCTCCAGCGCCGGTAACGATGGCCACACGCAGCCCGGGATCGTCACGAAAGTTAGCGAAAATCTCTCCCATTTCGCGGCTGGTGGCCAAGTCCACGGCGTTGGCCTTGGGCCGGTCGAGGGTTACCTCCAGAATGTGATCTGAGATTTGGGTTTTCACGGAATTGGTCATGCTCATCTCCAGGTTGGAATTAGTCTATGATCGGCTACGGATCAATGCATCTACCGCGACGGCCTGCTTGGCACCGACCATTAGCGGGTTAATATCAAGTTCTAACAGCGTATCACGGTGTTGTTCGGCATAGCGGGCTACTGCTTCAATGGCGTCCAGTAATGCGGGCCAATCTGCTGCGGGTTGGCCACGGTAGCCATTCAAAATACGCGCCAGCTTTAATTTGCCCAGGGCGTCTTCAATGTCCTGCCGACGAGCCGGTAACAGGATCGAAACCGAGTCGCCGAGTGTTTCGGTCAGAATACCGCCGGCGCCGACCGTTAGCAGTACCAGGCCGGTGGCATCAACGGTCACGCCGATCAGCACTTCCGCGATCACGTCAGCTACCATCTCCTCCAGCAGATAGCCATCACGGCAATCAGGCATGTTTGCGACCGCCGCCTGAAGCTCTTCGGCTGATTTCAAGCCCAACACCACCGCACCCGCTTCGGTTTTATGCGCCAGGCCCAGGCCTTTCAAAACCAGTGGGAACCGTAAGGACTGGTCGTATTGCTTTATTGCGGCCTTGTCAGGAAAACGCGCTGAGCGGGGCACTGGCAGACCACATTCAGCAAGCTGTGATTTGGCTGCTTCCTCGTCGATGGTGATCGCTGCTTGTTCCTCGCCTTTACTCCCGCCTGCTGACTGTTGCTGGAGTAGTACAGGCGTGTCGTCAGGCATTAAAGCGAGCAACTGGCCAGAACGAATAATGGCATCGATGGCCTGCAAGCCAGTTTCCATGCCATGCAGAGTGATCACCCCACTATTGGCAAAACGCCTTGTGGTTTCTTCCTCCAGGTTTTCTGGCAGCAGGTCAATGACTGCCACTGGCGCACCGGTAGCCTGTTTAGCGCTGATGATGGCTTCAATCGCGCAATCGTGACCCGCCGGGTCACAGGTATCCGATCGTGGAATATCCAGCACAAACACGTTGAGGGCATAACTACCCTGCATCACGGCATTAAAACAGGCCGTCATCGTGGGCACATCCCCCCAGATATAGGTGTGATAATCCAACGGGTTGGCAAGGTCCACCCGGTCTCCGAGCACTGCCCTGAGTTGAGTTTGTTGCTGTTGCGACAGGTCTGGGTAGTCCATATTCAAGCCTTCTGACAAGTCGGCCATCAGGCTGGCTTCGCCGCCAGAACAACTTACCGACGCAATGTGTGAGCTGGCCAGCGGGCCAACCTTGTCGAGCAGCTTCAAGGTTTCCAGGAAAACGGTGACCGAATCCACCTCAACAATACCGAGACGCTTTAACAGGGCCGATGAAGCGGCAGCAGATCCTGCCAGAGACGCGGTATGCGTGACCGTGGCTGCACGTGCCTTTCTGGACTTGCCTATTTTGAGCGCCACAATGGGTTTGCCCACTGCCCTCGCCTGCTGCGCCATTTTTTCAAAATTGCGGATATCTCCAAAGCCTTCCAGGTACAGGCCGATGGCCTTAACGCGCGAATCTTCGAGGAGTGCCATGGCCACCTGGGCAACATCGATCTGGGCCTGGTTGCCAACCGTAACCAGGTGCGTGAGCGCCAGGCCACGACGTTGCATGGTCATATTGATGGCGATATTAGAGGACTGCGCGATAATCGCCGCACCATCGGCCACAGTCTGACCACCATGTTGGTCCGGCCAGATGCAGACATTGTCGGCATAGTTCAAAAAGCCATAACAGTTCGGCCCCAGTAGTGGCATATCCCCGGCTGCGGCTAACAGGCTTGTCTGCAGGTCAGCACCATCTGCTCCAGCGCTCAACTCTTTAAACCCCGAGGCAAAACAAATCGCCCCACCCGCATTCATGGACTTCAGTTCTTCGACCACCCCAATACTGCGTTCACGATTCACACCGATAAATGCCGCGTCTGGCGCAGCTGGTAATTCCGCGCTGCTGGCAAAACACTTAATGCCGCAAACCTCTTCGCGATTCGGATGGACCGGCCAAATCTCACCCGCATACCTGGTTTTCTGTAACTGCCGAATAACGTTGGCTGCCCAGCTACCACCATAGACTGCAATCGAGCCGGGGTTAAGAAATCGACCCAGGTCTGCCATTGACTAGGCTCCGAGCGGCCGCAGCAGGCTGCGCGAGATAATGTGCCGTTGAATCTCCGAGGTGCCCTCCCAAATACGTTCAATACGAGCATCACGCCAGATCCGCTCCAGCGGTAGCTCGTCCATCAAGCCCATACCACCGTATATCTGGATAGCCTCGTCCGCAACCATAGCCAGCATTTCAGTGGCTTTGAGTTTGGCCATCGCCATGTCGGCATCGGTGCAGGTTCCCTGGTCGTATTTCCAGCCAGCTTCCATCACCAACAACTCAGCCGCCTTCATCTCGGTGGCCATATCAGCCAGTTTGAACGACACGCCCTGGAACTTGCCGATCGGCTGACCAAACTGTTGCCGTTCCGCCGCGTATTCCAACGCCAGTTCAAACGCGCGTTCGGCACGCCCCAGGCAAGTGGCGGCAACTTGCAGCCGGGTGGCCCCTAACCAGCTATTGGCCACATCAAAGCCCTTGTGCAAGTCACCCAGCATGGCCGACTTGGGCACACGACAATTGTCGAATTCCTGGATGGCATTGGTATATCCACGATGCGACACGTTCTTATAGCCATCACGAATCGTCAGGCCGGGATTGTCATGATCGACAAAAAATGCGCTGATCAGTTTTTTTGGGCCACGCGGCGTTTCTTCTTCTCCGGTTGCCATAAAGACAATGGTGAAGTCCGCCTCCTTGGCATGGCTGATGAAGTGCTTGGTGCCATTAAGGATATAATCATCACCATCGGCAACCGCCTTGCCTTTCATTCCGCGCAAGTCGGAACCAGCGCCCGGTTCAGTCATCGCCAGGCAATCACTTTTTTCACCACGCAGGCAGGGCTGCAAATATTTTTCCTGTTGCTCAGCATTGCCCGCACAAAGAATATTTGATGGCCGCGCCACGCAAGTCCAATGCAAGGCGTAGTTCGCGCGCCCCAGCTCTTTTTCATACATCAGCCAGGTCAAGGTATCCAGGCCGCCACCTCCGAACTCTTCTGGAATATTGGCTGCGTACAACCCGGCCGCAAGCGCCTTGGCTTTGATCTCCTCGGCCAGCTCAGGGCGCAATACACCGGTTTGCTCAATTTCGGCTTCGTGGGGATACAGTTCATTTTCGACAAACGCCTTGGTTGTCGAAATAATCATCTGTTGTTCTTCACTCAGATTAAAGTTCATCTCGGGGCTCCGAATTACAGGAATAGTGTTGTTATTAAATGAGAGTTAGTAGAGAGCTGATAACTTAGCGTGCGCTGTGGCGGCGGTATCGATTTTGGCTTGCACCTCAGCGGTGGGCAGGCTGGATTTACGTGTATTTAGATCGACGTGCAGCAGGAATTGCTCGCTGGTCGCCAACAGGCGGTCATTGTCATCCCGCATGGCATGCTGCATCTTCAGCTTCTTGCCCTCACCCAGGGTTATTTTGGAAGTCACTTTGATACGTGCACCCGCGTGGCACTCGTCGATATAGGTAATCTGCGAATCAACCGTGAAGTAGCTGTTGCCACTGGCGATATAGTCGGCATCTGCCCCGATCATCTGCATCACTCGATCGGTGGCATCAGAGAACACCTGGCCGTATCGCGCATCATTCATATGGCCGTTGTAATCTGTCCAGTCATTAGGGACGACTCGATTAACAGTGGCCAGGAACTGAGTCAGGTCAACCTCGTTGCTGGTTTTGAGCGTCGTATCTATCTCATTGAGCAGCGCACCAGCACCCCAATTTTGCCCCTTAAGGGCTCGCATCATGGCAACCAGGTTATTGTCGCGTATGCGTTCCAACTCACGAATGGAGTGCATACCAGACTGGGCATCAGACTGATCAGCGATGGTCTGCACCAGTTCAGGAGTCAGCTCCGGGACATCCATCAACTTGGTCCAGGGCCAGGCCAGGGCCGGGCCAAACTGCTTGATAAAATGCGCCATGCCCGCTTCACCGCCCGCAATGCGATAGGTCTCAAATAATCCCATCTGCGCCCAGCGCAAGCCAAAGCCGTAGCGAATGGCGTCGTCGATTTCTTCCGTGGTAGCGATACCATCATTGACCAACCACAAGCCCTCACGCCATACCGCCTCGAGTAATCGATCAGCGATATGCGCATCGATCTCTTTGCGCACATGAAGTGGGTGCATACCGATCTGCTGCATAATCGGCATGGCTTGAGCAACCGTATCGGCATCGCCCACCATCTCTACCAGTGGAATCAGGTAGACCGGATTGAAGGGATGCGCCACCAGTATCTGGGACGGGCGAGTGGCGCCTTGTTGGAGTTCACTGGGTTTGAATCCGGACGTTGAAGAAGCAATCAGCGCGTCGTCCCGACAGTGGGATTGGATATCCGCATAGACTTGCTGCTTTAGGTCAAGCCGCTCTGGCACACACTCGCAGATCCAGCCAGCCTCGCTCACCGCTTGCTCCAGTGTCTCCACCAGGCCGAGACTGCCCTCCCGCGGTAGACGGTGTTCGTATAAACCTGGCAATGACCGCCGAGCGTTATCCAACACCTCGCCAATTTTGCGCTCTGCTTCCGGGTCTGGATCAAACACTTTGACGTCTGCACCCATCAACAGAAATCGCGCAATCCAGCCTCCACCGATCACGCCACCGCCGACCACGGCGACTTTATAGCCCTGCATAGAGGTATTACTCATCGCGGCGCTCGTTTAACCAGGCCTAATTTGTCGCGCACATCCTGTGGCCCCATGATACTGGCGCCCATCGACTCAACAATGGTGACAGCACGTTCAACCAGGGTGGCATTAGTAGCCAACACACCTTTGTCGAGCCACAGGTTGTCCTCCAGACCGACCCGTACATTACCACCTGCCAACACAGCTGCGGCAACAAAGGGCATTTCATTGCGACCAATGGAAAACGCTGACCAGTTCCAGTCTGCCGGCACATTATTCACCATCGCCATAAAGGTGTTCAGATCATCCGGCGCACCCCAGGGAATGCCCATGCACAGCTGCACCAGGGCTGGGCTGTCGAGAACGCCATCCTCAACCAGCTTCTTGGCGAACCACAGGTGTCCGGTATCGAAGGCCTCGATCTCAGGCTTCACGCCCAGCTCCGTCATCATACTGCCCATGGCTTCGAGCATTCCCGGCGTATTGGTCATCACGTAATCCGCTTCAGCAAAGTTCATCGTGCCGCAGTCCAGGGTGCAAATTTCCGGCAGGCTATCAACGATTGGCTCCATGCGGCTCTCTGCACTGCCCATGTCGGTACCTTCCTGCAGAGGGAGCGGCGCGGAAGGTGGACCGAATACCATGTCACCCCCCATCCCGGCGGTCAGGTTAAGCACCACGTCTGTTTCGGAATCGCGGATACGTTCGGTTACTTCGCGATACAGTTTCGGGTCGCGAGAGGCCACCCCGGTTTCAGGGTCACGTACATGACAATGCACCACAGCGGCCCCGGCTCTGGCGGCGTCGATGGCGCTGTTGGCGATCTGTTCAGGCGACCTTGGAACTTCCGGGCTGCGATCCTGGGTTCCACCCGAACCGGTCACGGCACAGGTAATAAACACATTGCGATTCATATTCAGAGGCATGGCAATAATCCGGTTCAGTTTCGATGTTCATAGGATCGCAAACAGGCAGGAGTTTGCTTTACAATATACGAAATACTTTTGCTTAATTACGAAACGTGACTGAATCAGCAAAAACCACTCGCGTCACCATTGTCGTGCTGCCGGATTCGTCGATGATGACTTTTTCTTCGGTCATCGATCCTTTGCGGGCCGCCAATCGCTTCTCGCGCTTGCCGCTGTTCTCGTGGAAGATCGTCTCACTGACTGGCCAGCCCATCAAATTGAGTTGCGGCATCGAGATTGCCGTGGACAGTGAACTGAAACCAGGCACACGCGGTGACCTGATGATCCTGGTAGCCGGGTTCAGACATCAACACCATGCGCCTGCCCGCACCCTGCCCTTGCTGCGACAGGTTGCGCGTCAACATAAATCGATCTTTGGCATTGAGGCCGGTACCTGGGTGCTGGCGCGGGCAGAGATTATTCGCGCCCATAAAGTGACCACCCACTGGGAGGACCTGGAAAACCTGTCCTTTTCCTACCCGGGTCTGCACGTGGTTGGACAACGGTATGTGATTGATCAGAATATCTGGACCAGTGGTGGCGCTTCACCTGCGCTGGACATGTTGCTGCATTATCTGCGAACCACGCAGAATCGCTCGCTGGCCATGGATGTCGCCAGTGCTTTTATCTACAAAGACATCAGCGCTCCCACCGATGCCCAGATGATTGTTTCTCCCGGACGTATCCAGCAAGTTGAACCCAGGTTGGCCCAGGCACTGGAAATCATGCAGGAGTCCCTGGAAGAGCCCATACCGATTGCCGAGATTGCAGCGCAACTGGGGATTTCAACTCGCTCCCTGGAGTTAATCAGCAATAAACATTTGGGGGTGAGCCCGGGTGCCTACTACCTGCGCCTGCGCCTGCAAGCGGCCCGCCGCCTGGTGCTGGATACTAACAGCACCATGCTGGACATCTCGGTTCGCACCGGTTTCAACAACCAGGCGGGGTTTACCCGGGCGTTTAAAAAGCGTTATGGACAGAGTCCATTGAACTTGAGGAACAGCACGATTTAGGCACATAATGACTCATCACATAGTTCAGCCGGAGGCCTCTCAAACGATGAGCAACAGCAAAGTAGCCGAAGTCTATGCCAGCACCAGCCTGGATGAACAGGAAAGCACCTACGACGAATGGGCGGCAAACTATGAACAGGATTTATGCGCCATGGGCTATCGCATCCCCATGATGATCAGCGCTGTGTTTGCCCGCTATGTGCCAGCCGACGCCGGGCCGATATTGGATGCAGGCTGTGGTGGCGGCATCCAGGCCGAGGCAATTCACGCGCTGGGCTATGGCCCTATTACCGGCATTGATCTGTCTGCTGGCATGTTGGAGATCGCACAAGGCAAAGAAATCTATGCCGACCTGCAACAAGCCGTACTCGGCGAGCACCTGGATTTCCCGGATGATCAGTTTGCTGCCTTGTTTTCCACTGGCACGATCACTCAAGGCCATGCCCCGCCCAACAGTTTTGATGAACTAATTCGCATCACCCAGCCGGGCGCACCGATTGTGTTTAGCCTGCGCGAGGATGAGGGGATGGATCCAGCCTACATGCAAGCTATCGTGCAACATGAAACCGAGGGCCGTTGGACACAGGTCTATTCGTCACCGCAGTTTTTATCCATGCCCTATGGTGAACCGGATGTGATTCACCGCGTACACGTGTACCGCGTGAATTAATGAGCTCAGAGTATTTGCAGGACCTGCAAACGGGATTGAGCCCGAACGAACGCCTGTACCAGATTATTGAGCACGGCATGTGCATCGGTTGTGGTCTTTGTCAGAGCCTGGTTGGCGAGAAAAAACTCACTATCCAGGAAGTAGCCAGCGGCTATGAACGCCCGGTGATCCATGGTGAACTCAAACACCAGCACGTGGATGACATCATGGATGTGTGTCCCGGCACGCGGGTTGAGGGCTTGCCGGTGCGACTACTGGAGAAAGACAGCCACAATGACGAGGTATGGGGTGTTTACCGGGATATTTATTTTTCCTACAGTGCCGAAGCTGCGGTGCGCCACATGGCTTCCACTGGTGGCGTTCTCACCGCACTGGCGCTGTATTTAGTAGAAAGCAAAACGGTGGATTTTGTTTTGCATGCGAAAGCTTCAACCACTAACCCAACCTTTGGCGAAGCCACCATCAGTCGCACTCGGGAAGACGTGCTGACCGCAGCAGGATCACGCTACGGACCAACAGCAACCCTGAAAGACTTCGTAGAAGTGCTGGATCAGGCCGAGCAATCATCCGAAAAATTCGCCTTTATCGGTACGCCTTGCGATGTCAATGCACTGCGAAACTATGCGGGTATGGATAAACGCGTACACCTCTATTGCACGCATATGTTGGTGATGGTGTGTGGCGGCTTTATGGCGCCGAAAAATTTACAGGATTTCCTGGCAGGCAACCAGATTGATCATCAGCACATTCAAACGCTTCGCTACCGGGGATATGGTTGCCCCGGTGCTACTCGCATCGAAATGGACGATGGCACTGTGCACGAGTTCAGCTACCTGGATTTTTGGGGTGACGATGATTCCCTCTGGGGACTGCCGCCACGCTGCAAGGTGTGTCCCGACGGCATCGGCGATGCCGCGGATATCGCCGCCTCGGATACCTGGGACGGCGGTGCACCGACAGTAGAAGAGTCCGCCACTGACCTCGGCAGCAATGCCGCCATCGTGCGCACTCTTGCTGGCGAGCAGTTGATGGACGCTGCCATCGAAGCGGGCTACCTGGTTCGTGGCGACGCACTCACGCCAGAGGATATGAACCGCTTTCAACCACACCAGGAAGTAAAAAAGCGCGCGGTAGGTGCGCGATTCGACGGCATGCGAGCAGCGGGCAATATTGTTCCCGACACCCGAGGCTTAAGAATCGGCCAATTGCAAAAATTGAATGAAGCAGAAATCAATCAAGAGGCAGCGGCTGGGGCAAAACTGCGTGTGGAAAATGGCAAGTTCAAGGAGAACAGGCCCGAATAGCTTCGACCCGAACAGGTTCGGCGATCTATAGGCTTGCCTCAAGCACACTATCGCGCAAAAAAGTCAGACACTGCTGTGCCTGCGGTAACTCGCGCCCCTTTTCAGTAAGCAAGCCAAACATACCGTTATTGAACCCAATATACTCATCGGTCAAGGTGACAAACATGCCATCGTCCAAGTGGCGTTCGATCAGG
The DNA here is from genome assembly GCA_039110515.1 of Pseudomonadota bacterium. GTDB lineage: Bacteria > Pseudomonadota > Gammaproteobacteria > Arenicellales > Arenicellaceae > Arenicella. The sequence continues at coordinate 33,792 of JBCCFY010000013.1, read as the reverse complement.
TGGCGCCACCCCAGTCCCACCCCTCGCCCGGCAGCTACCGCTTCGAGCAGGTAGACATAGTTGAAATACGACAGGTACTTGGGACCAAAATCATCAACCTGGTAATGGCTGAACAGGTCTTCCCAGTCTGACCAGCGCGCACTCGAGTCGGACACGCTCAAGTTCAAAAATGTCAGCGATTGCCACTCCGAGATTGGCTTTTTGAGGGTTTCTGCGTGCTTCTCAAAAAAACCAGGTGAGCAAATTGGCTGAATGGCTTCCCGAAAAATCAACTGCTGCCCATCGCGCGTCTCATGCTTACTGGTGGATTTGAGCATGACGTCGATGCGTGGATCCGGTGACGTCTCCATTGCCTGATACTCAGAAGTAATGATCTTTATCTGAATATCATTGCCCAGGTGCTGCTGCAGGGCATCGAACCGTGGCATCAGGAACAGGTGGGACGTTTCATGTGTGCAGGAAATCATTAACTGATTATTGTAGTCCGCCTCGCCCAGTGCTCGGGTCGCATTGTGCAACCCATCCAGGCTCGCTACCACTGCGCGGTAATACTCGGTGCCTGCCGGAGTGAGTTGCAATCGATTATGTTTGCGCTTACTGCGATCAAACAAGCGCCGGCCAAAACGTGATTCCAGGCCCTGGATGTGCCTGCTGATGGCCGACTGCGAGGTATTCAACTCTTCGGCTGCCAAGCTGAAGTTGAGATGCCTGGCCGCACTCTCAAACGCAATCAGAGCACTGACGGACGGTATTCGATAAGCTTCTTGTTTGGATTTTGTCATATCAATATTGATATAGTTTTTATGCCAAAATGGCAATAGACAAGCCTAATATTTAGGATGAAAATAATGATCGCTGTGAGAATAAGACTACAAAGTTGATATAGCAACCCGTCAGAGAGGCGCCATGAAGCCCAGCCGCTGGTTCGACCCCAAGAACAAGTTATTCAAATACCAGGTAGGTTTCACCTCACCACCGCACGACTTTGATGCGGCCCCCAGTGATTTTTTGCGCATGTCGCCACCAACCGTTGGGGTGCATGGCCGCATGTTGCATGTGCCAGGCTACGAGCACGAACTGAGCCAACGCACCAAGAATTTTGACCTATTGGAGGAATTTGTTGAGTGCATGGCCAATAACGGCGCGGATGTCTGTGGACAAGTGGGATCCAACTGGGTACATGCCGGTGGCAAGACCCCTGAGCAAATCAGGGAATTCTGTGATCGAGTTAGTGACCAGTATCAAACACCGTTTCATATGGCAGGACTATGCTTGGTCGATGCATTACGCGCGCAGAATATCGAGAAAATTGCCCTGAACTCTGTCTACTATTGGCCGGACTGGCGCGATGGCATCGCCCGCTTCCTGCGTGATGCCGGCTTCGATCTGCTGTACGTGGGTAATTTTGTCGACCAGGGCTTTTTTGAGAATCAACAGCAGGTGAATGACCAAACCTGGATTTTCGCAGATGAACTGGCCCAGCAGTCCATGCAATATGTTGCCGAACAGGCTCCGGGCGCTGACGCGATTGTCGTCAACGGCATGTGCAACTTCCGGAATGCCGAGGGCCTGCCCGAACGCATGCTGACCCGAACCCCAGGATTGGAGTCAGAACTCGGCAAACCAATCATCTCCTCCGATACCGCTTTGTACTGGAACATCTATCGTTCACTGGGCATTACCCCCATCGGGGACCACGGCAGCCTGCTTAACAGTCTGGAGGAAACAGACTCATGACTCACCCGATTCACGTACTCTGGGCAGTACCGCGCTCCACCTCGACCGCCTTTGAGTGGATGATGCGTCAACGCGGCGATCTGGAATGCCTGCATGAACCTTTTGGTGAAGCCTGGTACCAGGGCGAAGCGCCGATGTGGCCGCGTTTGGAGGCCGACAGTGTACGCACGCCAGGACTGACCCTGCAATCGGTGTGGCAGCACCTGCATGAGCTGCGCCAACGCACGCCGGTGTTTTCGAAGGACTTTCCGCACTACACCACCTCGCTGTGGGATGACGAGTTTGATGCCGCATTTAATCACAGCTTCCTGGTGCGTGACCCGGCTAAAACCATCACCTCGATGCACAAACACTGGCCTGACTTTCATCCAGACGAAGTTGGCTTTGCCGAGCAGCGCGCGCTGTTTGATCGGCTGGCCGAGAAAACCGGCAGCCCGCCACCATTGATTGACAGTGATGATTTGCTGGAGGACCCGCACACTATGATCAGGCTTTGGTGCGAGGCCATCGGCATTCCGTTTATTGAAAGCGCTCTGAGTTGGGAACCGGGCGCCCGCGACGAGGTAAGTTGGTGGGATGGCGGCTCGTTCCATGAAAACTTGCGCAATTCCAGCGGACTACGACCGCAGGTGCGCCGGGTGGCGGACATCGAACAACTGCCACAGCGGGTGCGCGATATCCATCAGCAAGCACTGGAACATTATGAATACATGGTTCAATTTCGCCTGACATCCTGAACGAGGCCAAGCATGACTGAGAAAAATCATATCGAACCCGGCTACAACTCCGACAAGTTCTGGAATTATCATCCACCGCTGCCACTGAAATTTGCCCCGTATTTCGATCGACCAGTAAATATCAAGGCCATCGTAGGCTACTGGCTAAAAACCTGGAATCCTCGCGGCACCCAGTTTTTGTTCCTGCTTATCGCATTCATGGTGTGGCTATTTTTCACCCCATCCCTGGAGCGCACCGCGACTTTTTCATTCGACTGGATATTTGAGATCTGGTTGCGGGACATGATTCTCATTCTAACGATAGCTGGTGGCCTTCACCTGTATTTGCACACCTTCAAATGCCAGGGCACCGAACTCAAATACGATAAACGCGAGCTGGAAAAAAACAGCCGGCGTTTCCATTTTAAGAACCAAAATTGGGACAATATGTTCTGGACCCTGACCACTGGCGTGGGCTGCTGGGTTTTCTGGGAATCGCTCCTGCTATGGGCCTTCGCTAACGGCTACGCAACGCTGATCAGCTTCGAAGGCAACCCCGTCTGGTTTGTCGTGTTGCTGGCCATCATCCCGCTGTGGTCGTACTCCTTCTTTGATTTTCAGCACCGCATTTTGCATCGCCCCTGGTTGTACAAACATGTGCACTCCTGGCACCACAAAAATGGGAATACCGGGCCCTGGTCCGGCTTGGCCATGCACCCGCTGGAACAATTTATCCTGATGTCAGATACCTTGTTATTTTTCCTGATCTCAGCGCATCCGGTACACGTCATCTATTCGCTGATCTTCCACGGCCTGGGCGCCCCCACCTCACATACTGGTTATCATAAGGTCACCCTGGGCAAGTTCACGCTGCTCAATGTCGGTGATTTCTACCACCAGCTACACCATCGATTTTTCGATACCAACTATGGCACTTTAGATACGCCAGGCGACCTGATTTTTGATCGCTTTCATAATGGCACGCTGGAAGGCAATAAACGCATGATGGAGATGCGGAAACGACAAGCATCCTGACCGCCCGTAATTTAACCCTCTGGCTGGCGAGAATTCCAGCCAGGGGATTTTCTACTCGGGACTACAAGAACTTTTTTTCCGCTGCATCAACGCACTGGTAAATCAGCGTGTTGATGGTCATCGGTCCCACGCCACCTGGCACCGGTGTAATGGCTTTGGCTTTGCCATGCAATGGACCCAACTCGATATCACCCACTCCGCCGGGGTGATAACCCGCATCAACCACTATAGCGCCATCCTTGATCCATTCCGCCTTGATAAACTCAGGTATACCTACCGCGCCAACAATAACGTCTGCGTTTCTAATTGAGTCGGGCAGATTCTGGGTGCGCGAATGACAAATGGTAACCGTGGCATTGGCATTTAATAACATCATCGCCATCGGTTTGCCAAGAATTGGGCTGCGACCCACCACCGTGGCATTTAAGCCAGAAACATTGATATCGTAGGCATCAAGCAGGCGCATAATGCCCTGCGGTGTTGCACTTCCGTAAGCTTCTTCCTGCATGGCCATTCTGCCAAAACCCAGGCAAGTCACACCATCCACGTCCTTACGTAGCTCGATGGCGTCAAAACAGGCACGTTCGTCGATTTGTTCGGGTACCGGGTGTTGCAACAAGATGCCATGCACATCCGGGTTTTGATTCAGCTCCTCGATCTTGTCGAGCAGTTCCTGAGTAGTGGTTTCCTGGCCCATTTCCACCCTGATCGATTCCATGCCAACACGGCTGCAAGCGTTGCCCTTCATCTTCACATAGGTGGCAGAGGCTGGATCATCACCAACCAGGATGGTGGCCAGGATAGGCGCCGCACCATCGCGTGTCTGTTTCAGTTTTTCAACCCGTACTGACAGCTCTTCTTCGGTCTTGCGTGCTACTTCCTTCCCATCCAAAATCAATGTATTCATGTCGATTGTTTCCGCCTGGTTTATGTTGTTATTTAGCGCCGCCTAACTCTGAGAACTAGCGCTGACTATGTTGAAAATCTTCTGCTACGTAAACAGGTGCATCACTGGCTGGCAGTGGTGCCACCCCTTTAATTATGTCTGCTGCCTTTTCTGCCATCATGATGGTGGGGGCATTTAAATTGCCGCTAACAATGGATGGCATGATCGAGGAATCGACAATGCGCAAGCCCTGCAAGCCGCGCACACGACATTGCTCATCCACCACCGCCATGTCATCGCTGCCCATTTTGCAGGTGCAGGAAGGATGGTAGGCCGATTCCACCGCGTCTTTAAGATATTCATCGAGCTCCGCATCGCTCTGCACCTCGCTGCCGGGTGACAGTTCTTCACCACGATAAGGCGCAAAGGCATCTTGCTCGAATATTTCACGTGTTAAACGCACCGCCGCCCTGAATTCCTCCCAGTCTTCGTCTTTGGACATATAGTTAAACTGGATAATTGGCGCATCTTCCGGGTTGGTGGAACGCAACCTGACCCAGCCTTTGCTTTGCGAGCGCATGGAACCAACATGCGCCTGGAAGCCGTGCGAATTATTCGGGCTCTTGCCGTCATAACGAACCGCCATGGGAAAAAAGTGGTACTGCAGATCCGGGTGCGGCACGCCCTTTTTACTGCGGATAAATCCGCCTGCCTCAAAATGGTTAGAGGCGCCAAGACCCGTACGGGTAAACAGCCATTGCGCGCCCGTCAGTGCCTTGCCCAACAGGTTGTAATACTTAAACAATGAAATGGGTTGGGTGCACGCCATCTGTAAATAAATTTCCAGGTGGTCCTGCAGGTTCTCACCCACGCCCGGCAATTCGTGGCGCAGCTCGATATCATGTTCCTCAAGCTCCGACTTCGGACCGATGCCAGACAGCTTCAACAACTGCGGGTTGTTGATTGGCCCACCACTCAATATCACTTCGCGGTTAGCCATTACTGATAGCATACGTCGACCGCGTTTGTATTCAACGCCTATCACTTGTTTATCTTTCATGATCAAGCGGTGGGCATGGGCACGCTTGATAACCGTTAAATTTGGTCGTTTCATGGCTGGGCGTAAATAACCCCTGGCGGTAGAACCACGTGCGCCACCCTTGGTAGTGCGGTCCATCGGGCCCACGCCTTCCTGCTGGTAACCATTCATATCTTCAGTGTAAGGGTAACCCGCTTCTTGCCCAGCCTTGATCCAGGCCTGGAACAGCGGATTGCGCCCTTCACCCTTGGTCACATGCAGGGGTCCGTCATCGCCATGATAATCATCCGCCCCGACGTTACGCGTTTCGGCCTTACGAAAATAAGGCAGGCAATGTCGATAACTCCATTCAGCGAGGGCCGGGTCTTCTTCAGCCCAGCGATCATAATCCAGCGCATTACCGCGGATATAGCACATGCCATTAATCGATGACGAGCCACCAAACACTTTGCCGCGCGGGCAATGCATAACCCTGCCACCTAGGTACGGTTCGGGTTCTGTGTGGTAATCCCAGTTGTAGCGCGTGCCGTTCATCGGATAAGCCAGAGCCGCAGGCATATGAATCTGCCATTCCCAGAACGGGTCTTTACCACCCGCTTCGAGCAACAAGACTTCCACCCCTGGGTCCTCACTCAGGCGGTTCGCCAATACGCTGCCGGCTGATCCAGCGCCAACGATGACGTAGTCAAATTCTTTCTTGCTCATGGTTCGGGGTTATCGGTTGCACCGCTTGCTGATTACAAGTCCAGCGCCGAATGTAAGCCTTCTTTTGCACTGGCACAAGCGCAATTTGAGCAACTATTCTGCAGGCGACTAACGGTTGCTGTTTTGCGTCACTGGCCAGAAGCGATGGATTGCGCCGCCTGCGCGCTTGAGAAATAATGTCGCCATATTGTTGCCCACGGAGAGACCGAGATGACGAACAAACCCAATATCCTGATACTGATGGTCGATCAGCTGAACGGGCAACTATTCGCCGATGGACCGGCTGACTTTTTGCAGGTCCCAACGCTGCGCAAGTTGCATTCCAGAGGGGTCAACTTCAGCAACACCTATTGTGCGAGTCCACTATGTTCTCCGGCCCGGGCTTCGTTTATGTGCGGCAGCCTGCCATCCGCTAATGGCGTTTACGACAATGCGGCTGAATTCGTTTCCTCGTTACCCACCTTTGCACATAGCCTTCGCGCCCTCGGCTACCAAACTATCTTGAGCGGCAAAATGCATTTTGTCGGTGCCGATCAATTACATGGATTCGAAGAGCGTTTAACCACCGATATCTACCCGGCCGATTTTGGTTGGACGCCCGATTGGCGCAAACCCAATGAGCGCATCGACTGGTGGTACCACAATCTTGGCTCAGTGACCGGCGCGGGCATCGCCGCCACCAGCAACCAACTGGAGTTTGATGACGAGGTCGCCTACCACGCCAAACTGAAATTGCATCAACTGGCCCGGCGTGATGACGATCAACCCTTTTGCCTGACCGTTAGCTTCACCCACCCGCACGATCCTTACGTGACGCGACAGAAATACTGGGATCTGTATGAAAACGTCGAGATACCGGAAGTCCAAGTACCTCGGATGAGTTATGCCGACCAGGACCCGCATAGCCGTCGCCTGTATGAGGCGGTGGATTATCAGAACTTTGCTATCTCTCCTGAAGATGTAACACAAGCCCGACGCGCGTATTGCGCGAACATTTCCTACCTGGATGAAAAGATGGGGGAGATACTCGCGACGCTCGAGGAATGCCAACTCAGCGACGAAACCATCGTGATCTTTACCGCCGACCATGGCGACATGATTGGTGAGCGTGGCCTGTGGTACAAGATGAGCTTTTTTGAAGGTTCCATGCGGGTTCCGCTGTTAATGCACGCGCCACAACGTTTCGCGAACAAAACCATTACCGAACCCGTCTCGGTACTTGACCTGGTACCGACCCTTATTGAGCTGGGCGGTGGCACAGCAGAAGACCAGACCATTGCCACGCACGGACGTAGCTTGCTGGATTGTGCCGAAGGTAATTCGCAACCGCAGCACCCCGTTTTGGCGGAATACGCGGCAGAAGGGTCGGTGGACCCCATGCTGATGATTCGCGAAGGTGAGTGGAAATTCAACTATTGCGAAGCCGACCCACCCCAGCTGTTTAATCTCCAGCAAGATCCGCTGGAACTGAACAACCTGGCCGAAGACCCGGACCAACAAACGCGCGTGCAATCCTTCACCGAACAAGTGCACAGCCAATGGGATTTGGCTGCCTTCCGCCAAGACGTATTGGATAGCCAACGCAACCGCCTAACGGTTTACCAGGGACTGCGTCAAGGCAGCTATCAGCCATGGGATTTCCAGCCATCACAAGATGCCACTGAACGCTATATGCGCAACCATCTTGATCTGAATGTGCTGGAATCACAGGCGCGCTTTCCGCGCGAGAAGTAACCGGGCCTGACGGGCCCGACCAGCCTACCCTTTTTGTTAACCCCTTTCCATACTTACGCGTACACGATTATGAAGATAGACAATGTTGCGCAAACTGAGCGCGCCTTCCAGGTTACCTGGACCGATCAAAGTTCCAGCGAATTTCCATTTATCTGGCTTCGCGATAATGATCCACATGAACTGCATCCGCACACAAAAGAACGCACCTTTGATTTGACCAGTGTGCCGATTGATATCAGCCCGGCGTCTTCCAACTCGGATGCGGATGAACTGCGTGTTCTCTGGCCTGACCGTGAAGACAGCTCACGGTACGAAGCAGCATGGCTATACGCACACCAACCAGGCGTTTCCCGTCCCGATCCCTGCAATATCAAACGCGTGGGGTGGACGGTGGATGACATGCCTGAGCCCCATAGAGTAGATGCCAAGGCCTGTGAGCGCTCGCCAGAAGCCTTGTTGGATGCCCTGGTGTTGTTAAAAACTTACGGCATTGTACTAGTCGAGAATATGGACGATGACCCGTCCGCTGGGGAGAAGTTTGGTGAACTTATCGCCTTCAAACGCGAAACCAACTTTGGGGTGGTATTCGAGGTCATGAATAAGGCTGAACCCAATAACCTCGCTTACACGGCTGGTGCGCTGCCACTGCATACCGATCTTGCTAACCAGGAGTTTGTCCCGGGGATCCAGTTTTTGCACTGTTACCGCAACAGTGCCACTGGTGGTGGCTCCACCTTTAGTGACGCACTGGCTGTGTGCGAACAGTTGAAAATAGACTATCCTGCCTACTACAAAACGCTAAGTACTACCTCGGTGCCCTGGCGCTTCCACGATAGTGAGTGTGATGTGCGGCAACGGCGGCCGGTAATTGGTTTGAATGCCAAGGGGGATTTCAGGAGTTTGACTCTCAACCCTCACCTGGCGGACATCCCGGATTTACCAGCGGACCAACTGTACGACTTTTATGCCGCCTACCAGGAAATCATGCGACGTACGCGTGCTCCTGAACACAAACTCGAGTATGTGTTGCAGCAGGGTGAAATGGTGATTTTTGATAATCTGCGCCTGTTACATGGGCGTGAAAGTTTCGATCCCGCCTCCGGAGATCGTCATTTGCGGGGTTATTACATCGAGCACAACGAGGTCGAAAGTCGCATCCGCATGCTGTCCAATGAGTGACTAACTGATAACATGCGGAGACAACAATAAACATAAGCAGGAGAAGCCATCTATGAGTTTTGCAGAGTCCACTAAATTTATCGACAAACCAACCTTTTTTGGCGCACTTGGCCTGTTGTTATTGGTGACCCTGCCCCTGCTGTTCTATCCCGAACAGGGTGCTGTTTGGGTGAAGGTCGCCCGCGATTTCCTGGTAACCAATTTTGGTTTTGCCTATTTATTGCTGGGTATTGGCTCTTTCGTGTTTATGTTGTACATCGCGTTTAGCGATATTGGGAAAATCCGCCTTGGCGATCCGGATACCGAACCAGAGTTTTCCACCCTGTCCTGGGCGGCCATGTTGTTTTGTGCGGGAATTGGCGCCAGCATCCTGTATTGGGCGTTGATCGAGTGGGCCTATTATTACCAGAGCGCCCCGTTCCTGGTTGAAGGTCAAACGGTAGACGCCATGCGCTGGGCGTCGGCCTACGGCATTTTCCACTGGGGTCCCCTGGCCTGGTCAATCTACCTGATCCCTGCGCTGCCCATCGCGTATTTCTATCATGTGAGACATGGTTCGGTTTTAAAAGTCTCCGAAGCTATTGCCCCAGTTATCAGCGAAAAAGTCGCCCATGGTCCGGTCGGCAAACTGGTCGACGTGTTGTTCGTATTCGGCATGCTCGGTGGCGGTGCCACCTCGCTGGGCCTGGCTGCACCTTTGATCAATGAGGGCATGCATGAATTATTTGGTGCACCGCGTGATATTGGCACGCAGATTTTTGTATTAATTCTGTGCACCTCGATATTCGGCGCCAGTGCTTATTCAGGCCTGAAGAAAGGCATCCAAACCTTATCGAATATCAACCTGTGGTTGGCCCTGGGCTTGCTGAGCTTCGTGTTCCTGGTCGGCCCGACTGTGTTCCTGGCCGAGACCGCACTCGAGTCCATCGGCATCCTGTTTGACAACTTTTTCAAGATGTCGACCTGGATGGAACCGTTTGGCGGGTATAACAACTTCCCGGATACGGAGTTTCCACAAGACTGGACAGTATTTTACTGGGCCTGGTGGTTAGCCTTTGCACCCAGCGTCGGCCTGTTTATCGCGCGGATTTCGCGCGGTCGCACCATGGGGTCAATGATCATTGGTTCGCTGTTTTACGGCTCATTTGGCTGCGCATTGTTTTTCATGATCCTGGGTAACTATGCCATTCACCTGCAAATTACCGGTGCGGTCGACGTAGTGAACATCCTGAATACCGAAACACCAACCGCGGCGATCTTCTCAGTACTCGGTCATCTGCCGCTGCGAACCCTGGTGATCGGTGTGTACACCCTTTTGGCGATTATCTTTGTCGCCACCACCTTTGACTCAATCTCCTACATCCTGGCGTCGGTGGTACAAAAACAGATTGATGAAGAACCACTACGCTGGAACAGGTTGTTCTGGGCAGCAGCGCTGAGTTTTATGCCGATCGCCCTGCTCCTGTTGGGCGGGTTGGAAACGTTGCAAACTGCTAGTATTGTTGGCGGTGCGCCGTTACTGATTATCGCGCTGCTACTCTGTATGTCGATCTATAAAGTCGCCAGCTACGATCTTAAATTCCAACCGCATGTTGAAGACAAGCAAATCGATGTGAACGAATTCCCGAGGCATGACCCGTGGCATCCGAAAGGTAATTGGGAGCAGGAATAACGGCGATGGCGGCACTTTTGCTTAAAGCTGACTGACAATTGCATGGAACTTTCCCGGCCATTCGTCCGGCTTCCATACAATTTTGATGCCGAGCGACTAAAACACGAGTTAGAGCAACTCGAACCCGGTTTGTGGATGCAGCATCCCAGCCGGGTTAATGGCAACTCGGCAGTTCCGCTGGTTTCTCTGAATGGTCGGGACAACGATGATTTTTCCGGCCAGATGCTGCCAACCCCGCACTTGAAGCGTTGCGAATACATGCAACAGGTAATGGCCAGCTTTGGGGAGGTGTTGGCACGTTCGCGTCTAATGAAGTTAGCGGCGGGTGCCCAGGTTACGCCCCACGTAGACTTTAATTATCACTGGTATAACCGGGTTCGCATTCATATCCCTATTGTCACCAACCCCGAGGTGATTTTTTACTGCGGCGACGAACAGCGCCATATGCAGGCCGGTGAATGCTGGATCTTCGATTCTTGGCGCGAACACAATGTGATCAACAGCAGCGATCAGGACCGGGTGCACCTGGTGATCGATACCGCTGGTTCCTCACGATTCTGGCAAACGGTGCGCAAGGCAGAACAATTTGATGAGGCAGCGCAGGAATTTGAACTGCGCCCCTATGTGGATGGCCAAACGCCAGAACTGGCTACTGAGCGATTCAATGTGTTACCCGTGATGTCACCCGGAGAGCTGGAAGCCATCGCCCGCGAGCTGGTGGCTGACTTCAGCGCCAACACCAATAATGATCCAGACATAGTTAATGAGTATCGCGAGCTGCTCGATGACCTGGCCAAAGACTGGCGTGAAGTCTGGCATCAATACGGTATCCGCAAGCAGGGCTTTCCGCGCTACCAGACGCTGTTAAAACGCACCATGTCGCAACTTCGACCTGAGCCAAGGGCGCTGGTTACCCATAGCAATAATGTTGGAGTCAATCCGATTATCGTGCAGCGAATCCTGAGGGCTGCGCTGTTTCCGCAGCAGCGGGATGCCTACTTGATGGACTAGCCAACGCACTCTGCCTTCAGAACTGGTAGTCAAACACGGCAAGGTCTTGCGCGTAATACTGCCGGACCATCTCCCTTAATTCATCATCGTAGGATTGTTGATAGTGTGCGTGTTCTGATCGATTCACTACTTCCAATTGCACGCTGTCCAGCCCAAGACTCGCAAGAATGCGATCAAGCGAGGATTGCAGATCTTCATAACGGCCTATCTCATCCATAGCCGATTGTCCGTCAGTGCCCTTCAATTGCAGGTATTGTGGTCTGACCAAGAGGCGGCTGCGAAACTGCGGACGGTTCAATGCCGCTTTCATCCAGTTGATTGAGTTTTCCTTAAATCCGGGATTATCCCGGTTCAGAAACGCGCACACCGAGATAAACCGATCATACGGGTTTCGTACAAAAGCAATCTTGGTGTAGCCATGCCACTGTTCGGCAGGCAAATGCGGCTGTACCTCGGCCACATTGAGATGACCGTGGCCCAGCGCCGCCAGCTCAGGAATCGGCAAGGCTTGTTTGCCGAACAGCATTTGCTGTTCCCAATCGCCTTCTTCCATATGCGTACGCAGCACCTGCCGCACTGCATGGGTTGCCGTTTTGGGCACCGCAAAGAAAATAAATCGTTTGCTATGAGAAATAATCACGACTGCTCAACAGCAAACTGATCAATTCGCTCCTGGATAGATAACAAACTCTCTGCCACCGCTTCAATCTCTGTTTCATGGCGCTTCCATTTATCGCTGGCAGGTGCAGTCAGGGCGTAACGGGAGTGCGGAAATCCGGTTTGTGCAAAAGAGCGCATTTTTGGTCCAAATGGCACTTCCATAAAGCCACAAACCTCGGATAGTACTCGATGGGGGTCGGCTAATAGATCCTCATAACTCACAACAAAGCTGTCGCCCGCTGGCAATTCAGACAGGTCATCCATAATGACGTGGTTGGTCACAGCCCATTGATGTGCTGCTATCTGCGCCAGGTCGCCGCCCTTATATTCCGCCCAGCCAGGCGTAAGCAATAGTGACCAGGGTGGCTCATCCCAGCCTGGCAAATCGGCATAAGTAACAAACTTTCCAGACTGCCAGGCATCGATAATGCTGCCGATATTAGGCTGTGCCCGACGGTGCAGGTAGACAAATTTCGCCTGCGGGAACATCGCCTTAAAGAAAGGAATCCGCAGTGCGTTTTTGGGTGTTTTCTCCAGGAATCGAATGGCCGATGGTTGAAACTCAGGAGGCATTTCCGAGTACGGCGCGCTCCTGGCATTTTGCAGTCGGTACATAAAGGCATCGATTACCTGCTGCCGAACTTCGTTCGTGCAATCTTCTGCCAGCAAGCGGTTGGATTCGAATTCTCGGCCCGCTGGGTGCAAGCTGGGTATGGATTCAATTTCCTGGTGGCTTTCGTCCCCAATGGTCCAGAGATCCTTGTTGTTTTTAAGCGCCTCAAACAACATGGTGCTACCCGAACGAGGCGCAGCCACGATAAACACCGGTTGCTCGAATTCCGGGATCTTGCCTGCATAGGCGATGGGTTCTGATCGACCGATGACCGTGCTCGCACTTCTTGTGGGAGCCGTACTGTCGGTGCACTGATCCAACCAGTTGGCAATCACGTCATAGGCTCTCACGCCATTACTCGCCAGGCTGGTGTCGGCTAGCCTGGTGTTTAAAAACGACTTCAGGTTCTGTGTCAGTTTTTGATAGCTGGGAATCGCTGCGGCATCATCCCAATACAGTGCCCAGTAGGCTCGCCAATCCTGGCTGAAGGACTCAAAAGCTTGCTGGACTTCTGAGTATGTGTCAGGTGTTGATTGTTGCAGATGAGCTATATCTGCCAGGAAATCTGCGAGCAGATTGGTCACTTCGTCAGGTGAGCGAACCGGTAACAGGTTATGTTGTTCAAATTTCAGTTCAGGGGTTTTATCGGCCGCATACTCTACCGTCCTGATGTTGTCTTTCCAGTCTTTGTTTGACACACCTGGCGTCCAACCCTGTCCGGCCAGCTTCCAGAACTCTGCACTTCCCACCGTATCAATCACCAGGTGGATGCGTTCAATCTCTACCTCGTTTTCAACCGCATGCTCACGCCAATTGTCGAATATCCAGGCTTCTCCAGCTTGCATATGTACTTTTTCGACGTGTTTGCTGCCATCTTCTTGTCGAGTCCAGCAACAAAACTGGATGTTTGGATCAGTGACCACCGGAATATGAATCCGCACCCGGTTGCGCCAACTGTAATCGGTATCACTGTGCGGCGGCACGCCCTTGCCAGGTGCCAAGCGCATAAAGCGCGAACGTCCAATCACGGTTCCCAATGAGGCCATGACCTGCTGAATATACGGACATTGCTGCAAAGCATCGGTCGCTTGCATTTGACCAACGTAGGAGTCAGAACGTCCACCGTCCTTGGACACGAGATTGAGCGCGGTATTACCATCATAGCGCTGCGGATGGTACTCCCAGTCATACTCCGAAAACTGACTTGCCTCTTCGAGTAGACGCTGCGCATCAACGGCCAGCGGTAAACGAATAAATTCAGAGCTAAGTTTCATGCTTACCGACAGGCGCTATCAATGGTGACCAGCTCACTTTATTGGATAGCGTTCCAGGACCTCCGGCCCCAGCGCTTCAATCAGCGGGTCAAGATAGGGTTCAAAGTTTCGCCACTGCTCCAACCCAGTGGTATAAATCGGTTGACGCACCTGCTCCGAACTTGGCGTGCGCACATTGCGCTCGGTTTTGTAGAACTCGATGCAGGATTGCTCAAATGGCAGGCCACAGAAATCGAGTATGCGTCTTACCTGGGTCTCCAGGTCGGCAACCACATCTTCGTGTTGCACCCGCAACACAAATCCTGGCAATACTTCGTCCCAATGATCCATCACGTCCACATAGTGTTTGTAGTAGTGACCGATCTCCTGCAGGCCATAGGTGAATTCCTGGCCCTCGGCGAATAACTGCTTGAAACCACTGAAGCAGCAGGCCATCGGATGCCGCCGTGCGTCTATCACCTTGGCGTTCGGTAAGATCAACTTGATCAGCCCGATGTGCAAAAAATTATTGGGCATTTTATCGATAAAGAATTCAGCGCCCTGTCTGAACACTTTAGTGTCCTCGATATACTGCTCACCGAAGCGTCGGAAGTAGTCGTGCTCCAACTCAGCCAATATTCGCGGATATTGTGGTTCTTCATCCTCAGTGGCAGGACCCCGCCCACGCAAGCGACGTGACAGGCTGAGTATATTGGGTAATTCCAGCGTGCCATCGACCTTAGAGTGCGATGCCAATATTTGCTCCAGCAAGGTAGATCCTGCGCGTGGCAAACCCAACACGAAAATCGGGTCCGGTGCGTCTGCACCAACGTCCGCCAGGCGCTCGAATAACTCTGCATTGCAAATATCTTTTTGGCGGGCTACGCGTTTCTGAATTTCCGGAGCCTGGTAATTCAGTAACTGTTTGTTCAGCAAATTCCCATCATGGTAGGCAGCAAAAGCATTGGCATAATCCTGTCGATCTTCGTAAGCCTTCCCCAGCGCGAAGTTGAAGTGCACACGGTCCACAGGTGAAGTGCTCTCGCGGTCTTTATAGTCCTCCATGTGCGCGAGTTCATCATCGGTAAATTTGTAGGTCTTAGTATTCGCCAAACTCCAGAAGGCATCACCAAAATCCGGCTTATGCCCATAGAGATCCTGGTAGGCCTGGATTGCAGCCGGCAAATTGCCCATGGTTTTCTCGGTGTGACCGAGGAGCAAATATGCGTGTTCCAGGTGGTACTTGTCTGCAATTAATTCACGGAACAGTTCAGCTGCCCTTTGAGTTTCACCAATCCCAGAGTGGGTTGCTGCCAACAGCGCTTTAAACTGCAGGTTTTCTGAATGGTCACGATACAAACCCTGGGCGATTTCGTGAGCCGCGCCAAATTTTTGCCGCTTCATCAGGATATTGCTGTAGTCGAAGCGGGCGCCTATGTGTTTGGGCGCAAACTGAACTGCACTTTCCAGGATAAACTCGGCATCATCCAAGATCTTGGCTCGATTGGCGATTTCCGCCAGTAAACGCATACCTTCAATATCCTGCTTGTTTTGCTGCATGTAATGACGGCAGACCTGGTCTGCCGCCGCCAGGTTGTCGCGATTCAAATGGCTTTTAACGGTCTGCAATGCCGGATGCAGTTCTTCGAGCTGACGTATTTCATTATAGGCCCGCGCTTGGCCAGCTTTGTTTCCTGTCTTGGCATACAGACTACTCAGCGCCCGCCAGCTGCCTAACAAGGCCGAGTCTGACGCCACCGCTTTTTCGAACGCGTTGATTGCCTGTTGCAGTTTGCCTTCCGCCAGGAAGATATGCCCCATTTCCTGGTGAGCACGGACGTAGGCAGGGTCCAGCGTGACGACTTGCTGCAAATCGGCCACCGCCTCGTCGTAGCGGTGCAATTTACGCAGGCACACCGCTTTTATATACAAACTCTCTGCGTCTGCATCGCCATCGCCGAGTTCAGCAATTTTATCCAGGCCGGCCTGGAATTGACCTGCTTTGGCTAACTCCATTGCCTGTTGCGATATAGACTCGGTTGATGAGAGATCGGACATTATCTATCGGTCGGTGGTAGTGGAAACAAGGACGCTATCTTAGCTTAATTCACAGCGGCTCAGAACCATAACCGTGAATAACACAAAACGGGCTAAAAGATCCCAGACAAAGTAAAAAGGCGAGCTAAAAGCTCGCCTTCCTACCTTATGCTGGGGTTGGGATTGTCAGCAATAAGTGACTTATTAGTTGTAGTCCCAACGGAATCTCATACCAATGGTACGTGGCCGAGTCACAGAGACTTTCGGAGTGTAGTCGAAGGTATTGATATTAACAGTACCGTCTTCATCAAACAGGTTGTTGACGAAGAACTCGACTCCCCAGTTGTCTTTCTGAATACCCGTGGACACGTTAACCAGTGAGTAAGACTCCTGAACATAACGTCCGTTGCGGAAGAACTGACCATCAGCCGTCAACCCGGTTGAACCTGGTACCTCGGTCGCTACCCGGTTAGAACCGAATGTGCCACCTTCGTCGACAATGGTCAGGCCAGTGCCGCGACCAAAGATACGACGGGAGGTATCTTCAACAAAGTTGGCGTTGCCGATAATGCCTGAGAAGCTGTCACCGGTGTAAACCAGGCCTGCTTGAAAAAAGGCATCAGCACCGAAGGCTTCCCATTCAAAGTCGTAACGTCCACGTACGTTGAACGAAAAGTCCGCTGTATATGGAAGCTCACTGCCGACCGGGGCTGCCAGACCAACCAACTGTGGATTCAGTCGGGTAATCTCGGAATCTACCCAGGAAGCCGCACCGGA
Source organism: Pseudomonadota bacterium (assembly GCA_039110515.1). Taxonomy (GTDB): domain Bacteria; phylum Pseudomonadota; class Gammaproteobacteria; order Arenicellales; family Arenicellaceae; genus Arenicella. Next base: position 16,738 of record JBCCFY010000013.1, on the reverse strand, counting down.
AATGGTCCAGTTATCAGTTGGCGCCCAGACAAAGTCCGCATCAATACCGGATACTTCCGCATCACCGACGTTCTCGATGAATACGAGGAAGGCGATGTTTGATGGGTCAAATCGTGTGGTTTGCAGATTGTCGATTTCAGAATTGTAGTACGTTGCATTCAAACGCAGGGTGTTATCGAAGAAATCACCCTTCACACCAATTTCGAAGTTGGTGAGTTCGTCCGTTTGTGCAATCGCTGGAACAATATAGCCCTGGAATACACCCGCCTGGTTACCAGATGGCGTACCCGCGTTACGGTTAACCGTTTGTGGTCGGAAGCCTTCAGATACGGTAGCAAACAACAGCACATCGTCGGTTGCCTTCCAATCCGCGGTAAAGCGGAAAATTGTATCTGACTGATTCGCTACACCGCTCGAGTTCAAGCCTTCAAGGTTTGCCACCGGCGTACCACCTTGTGACAGGGCGCCAAAAGTACCAAGGTTAATCAAACGCTGGGTAACATTGTTACCGCTGTTGTCAGAGCAACCGAGAGTGCCATCAGGACGCGTAACCGCATAACTGATTGCTCGGCCGCTTGGCGTAACCGCATCACCTGGAGTCAAACCAGCAGGATCCTGACCTTTACAACCGAATGAACCACCGGTAGCGCCACGCAGTGCGAAGTCAAGGTCGTAGTTACGTGCACCGGCACTTAACGTGAAGTTTTCGGTCACATTCCACGACACGTCGGCGAAGAATGCTGTTTGATCTTCCTGACGAGTAAAGTCGTTGGTGAAAATTGTTGGCTCATCACGACCGTTCGGGTTGGTAATACCCGGTGCCAGGTCGGCAGGTCTAACGGCAGTGTTTAAGCCGGCCGCCAGTGATCCGAAATACTGGAAGTTACCAACTGACTCTGTGGTTACATCATCGAAGAAACCACCCACGGTAAATTTGAATGACTCACCGATTTCACCCTGGAAGCGCAACTCATGCGTTTCACGTTTATTGTTGGTGTTATCAGAGTATTGCTTACGGTAATCGAATACATCAGTGGCCGAGGTATAACCACCACTGGTGATGTAATAAACCTGGTAGCCGCCACCAAAACTGTAAAGTGTGTAATCCAGAACTGAAGAAACATCACGATCCAGGAAACCGGCCGTGTAGACCACGTCCAAAGCGCCGAGACGACCTTCAACAGTCAGGCTGGTTAAGCCAAAGTTATCGTTGTTGCGATCCGGGCTGTAGCTTTGCGACTGATCAGTAGTACCTGTTTGTGGTGAATATTCAAAAACACCTTCAGTCTCCAGATCCTGGCTGGTGTGTTGAACCAGCAGGTTCCAGTCTTCGTTGATATCCCAGGAAACACCGACTCTGACACCCTGGTATTGGGCGTCGTTCCAGTTATCTTCGATAACCTGAGCATTATTGGTATCTGGCAGGTTGGCACCTGGCGCGATTCCCGCAGCAAAAATCTGGTTACGGTTGATCACGTTGATCAGGTCCGCACCATTTGGATTCAGAAATGCGGCAGTATTATCAATCCAGCCACCTTGGGTATCCGAATACACTACCGCGCGAGCTGCGACGGTGTCAGACAGTGGCACGTTGATAGCCGCCTCTAAATTAGTGCTTGGATCACCGCCTTTGGTGAAGCTATAACCAGCTTTTACGCTGGCATCAAACGATTCAGTAGAAGGCTTGTTGGTAATCAGACGTACTGTGCCAGATTGCGAACTCGCACCGAACAGTGTGCCTTGCGGTCCAGGCAGCACCTCTACACGTTGCAGATCTGCTGCATAGACATCAAGGTTACGACCGCCAAATGCAACCGGTTGCTCGTCCAGGTACAGTGCCACGGCGGGCGCTGAACCCTGTACCGACGATACTGTGTTATTGGATTGCTCTGTGGCGACGCCGCGGATATAGATTTCGCTTCGGCCTGGGCCACGACCCTGTTGCACTACATTAGGGAGATACTGAACGTATTCGTCGAAGGTATTAACACCCAGCTCATCCATCGACTCACCGCTCATGGCTTGAATGGCTACCGGGATATCCTGCGCGCTTTCAGCACGCTTGGTGGCCGTTACCACGATCTCCTCGAGTTGCGCTTGCGCTGCACCGGTCGTAGTCATAGCGCCGATTGCCAGCGCAATCAGCTTTTTACGATGCCGTTGAGCATGCAAAGGTTGGTGGGATGATGCGGCTTTCTTCATCTTGTATCTCCTCGTATTAGTCATCAATTAGATTTTTTGTTGTTGCTCTGACCCTAGCATAGGGCCAAAACGCTTATTAGTACCAGCTCGCCCACCGGGTTTGGGCCACTTGACTTGAGACAAGGCGTACAGACTGATTCCCTATTCCTGGAATCACGCCCAATAGTCATCAATTATTAGCTTAACAAAAAGAATGTGCTCAAATGTTCTATATGAGACTTCTTTTGTTCATCTGCTAGACTCAATCAACTACATATGTCATTGATTATGCTACATAAGTTATTCTCTTAGCAAATCTTATTGGACACATTAGCAATAATTATCAAAAATCTTCGTTATTGGCGAAAGTTTTAAGCCTATAGGCCACTACCCGAATTTGCCATTCTCAGACGCCTTGATACTAGCCTAACTGGTGTAAACAGTACGTTGACAATTGCCCAATAAGCGAATAACGGCGCGGGTTTTGCGGAAATCCCTACTCAGGACAGCAGAGATTCCTCGAATGGAAAAGTGGTCAGTTTTTCATAGCCAGTGTCTGTCACCAGCACCTGTTCTTCCAGTTTTGCGCCATCGCGCTCGCCGACCGCACCCATATAGCTTTCCACGCAAATAACCATGCCTGCCTGCAATTCGTCGTCAAATTCTACCGCTTCGCGGTATCCCTGGTTGAGATGCGGATATTCATCACACATGCCTACCCCGTGAATCACGCAGGGATAAGCCTGCTCGCGATACTCTGGCGGGATATCAAAGGCCTGCTGCTGAATCTCGGAAAAACGCCTACCGGCCTTGATCAGGCCTAAATTATGTTGCACCTCGGCATGTGCCAACTGATACAACTCTTTTTGTCGTGCCGTTGGCTTCGCCGGACCACAATGAAAGGTGCGTGACAAATCAGCGCAGTATCCATAGGGGCCAACCATGTCCGTATCAAAGCCCACCATGTCGCCCGATTGCACTTTGCGTTCAGTGGCTTCTTGTAGCCAGGGATTAATGCGTGGCCCAGATGCCAACATGCGGCCATCATGCCAATCACCCCCATTGGCCAGGTTGGTGTAATTGATCAAACCCCACAGCTGAGTTTCTGTGACGCCGGGCTTCAGCGCCTGTTTCACCATGGTCGCGCCATGCTCGGCCACCGCGATCGCCCAACGCATGCAGTTCAACTCGTCCTCGGATTTAATCATGCGCGCTTCTTCACTGATGACGATGCCGTCTGTTACATCGATATCTCGCTTGAGCAAGGCCTTGGTCACGCTCGGGTTGATGTACTCCACCGCGACCCGACGATTGGTGGCGCCAATGTCGCGTAAGTGATTATCCACGTCCTGCGCCAGCTGCTCAGCGTAGTACTCGAGTTCTGAACCACCATAGAAATGCGAGATGGGTCGGCCTACGCCACGATTCTCTGGTAACAGCGTCGGGTCCAATTGATTGTGCAGCAGGAATGGCGCATCCAGTGAAACGAACAAATAGGTGCACGGAATGTGCGACATAAATAAGCTGTAGCTGCGATAGTTCACCGCGTAGCGCAAACTGGTGGGCGATACCATCACACACAAGTCCACGTCACGCTTGCGCATCTCCGCCTTGATCCGACCCATGCGGTAGTCATGCATGCGTTGCTGATCTATTTTGGGTGGTTCGCGATACTGACTGAGATCGCTCCAGTCGTCTTCCATCAACATGCGGTCTGGGGAGAGGTTGTTCATGATGGCTAAGCAGTAAGGGTGGTTGTAGAAACGTTACGTCAATCCAATTTGATCCAGGCTGATTTGCTCTGGGTGTAACCCAGGAAGCATTCCATTGATTTGTCCCGCGTATTACCCGATTGTTTGTAGCCGCCAAAGGGCTGGGTCATGTCGCCATCACCGAAACAATTCACCCACACCAGGCCAGACTCAATTCCTTTGACCATTCGATGCGCGGTTTTTAAATCGTTGGTCCAGACGCCAGCAGCCAAACCATAAATAGAATCGTTGGCTATCGCCAACGCCTGCTCTTCAGTACTGAACTTCAGGACTGAGGCAATTGGCCCAAAGATCTCTTCCTGGGCAATACTCATGGAATTCTCCACACCGGTAAATAAACCCGGTTGGATGTAAGCACCATCCTTCAGGGCTTCTGCTTCAGGTGGGTGCCCGCCATACATCAAGGACGCCCCTGCCGCTACGCCCTCGGCAACCTTGCCCAATACCCGTTGCTGATGTGCATGCGTCACCATGGGCCCGAGGCTGGTGTCAGGGTCCAGTGGATCACCTGGCTGGTACATCTGTTGACTGATGGCGGTGAACTTGCTGACGAACTCATCATGGATCGATTCATGCACCAGGAATCGCGAACCGGCATTACAGACCTGGCCGGAGTTATCGTAGATGCCACCAATCGCATATTCGATCGCCTCGTCCATATCCTCCAAATCAGGCATGAATATCTGCGGGCTCTTGCCACCGGTTTCCAGGGCGACCCGCTTCATATTGGACTGCCCGGCATAAATCATGATTTGCTTACCAGTACCGGTAGAGCCAGTGAAACTGATCTTGGCCACACCGTTGTGCAAGGCCAGAGCCTTACCCACCACCTGCCCTGGTCCGTTGACCACGTTCAGCACTCCGGCAGGACCACCCGCGTCTATAAATAGCTGTGCCAAGCGAATACAACCTAAAGGCCCCTGCTCAGCGGGTTTTAACACCACGGTATTGCCCGCTGCCAGTGCTGGGGCAATTTTCCACACCGCCATCAGCAATGGGTAGTTCCATGCAGAAATCGCGCCGACTACGCCAAGCGGCTCGCGTTGAATCATGTGAAGTACAGATGGGTCAGTATTGGTTACCGCACCTTCGATCTTATCGATGCACTCAGCAAAGTAACGAAGGGTGACTACCACTTCCGGGATATCAATACTGAGCATGTCCGAAATCGGTTTACCGATATCCAGGCAATCCAATAGCGCCAGCTCGGCGGTGTTTTCTTCTACCAGGTCGGCGAAACGCTGCATCACTGCCATGCGATCGCGAGGCGACATATTTCGCCAGACCCCGGAATCCCAGGCCGCCTTGGCTGCCACCACTGCCAAATCCACATCCGCTTCGCTGGCCTCAGCCACATTTGCCAGTAACTGCCCATTGGCTGGATTGACGCTTTCAAAGGTCTTACCCGCCTGTGCATCTACGTATTCGCCGTTGATAAATAGCCGTGACTCAATTTGAATCGACTCGGCGAGGTTTTGCCAGTCAGCCAGACTCATATTTTCCGGAGCGGGAGTTGTTGCATTAGAGGACATAGTAAATTCTCACATCGTTCATTTAACTTATTTTCTGGCAGTATGCGGTGGCTGGTTTAAGTCACCCTACCCTTAGGCACTACCTCAGCACCGCGCGCGGGAGGCTCATCATCCACCATCTCCGGTGGAAAACCGGGTGCCAGCACTTCTACATCAGCAGCTTCTTCCAGGCGGCGGATAATATTGGGCGATAACTCGCGGGGCCCGTAACGCTCCTGGCCATCTTTGAAAATATTCAGTACCAGGGGCGACAACTCTAGCGGCACACCGACGGCCTGTGCCCAACTGTCGAACAGGCCAACGTCTTTGATCACCAGGTCCATGGTGAAGTTGATATCCCGGCTGCCATTCAGAATGACCTGCGACTCGGTTTCATGCACGAAAGAGTTTCCTGAGGAAATGCGAATCGCTTCGTAGGTGGTGTTCATATCAAGGCCAGCCTTCTTTGCCACCGTGAGCGCTTCCGCCAGGGACACCAGGTTTACCGTGGCCAGGAAGTTGGTCATAACCTTTAACACCGATGCCGACCCAATCTCGCCGGTGTGTAAGACACGTCGACCCAGAATGGTCAGAATTGGCAATGCGTGTTCAAAGGCCTCACGTTCACCGCCGACCAGGATGGCGATGTTGCCGGTTGCTGCACGATGGCAACCACCGGATACCGGAGACTCCAAAGCCATGCCCCCTTTGTCATTTACCAGGGCAGCCAGGCGCCGCACCTCGGACTCATCCGTGGTGCTCATTTCCATCCACATCTTGCCAGCTTGCATGGCATGAATAATGCCATCCTCACCTTCCATTACTTCCGCGCATGCACGCGGGGAAGGCAGACAGGTAATGACCACATCCACCATTTCCGTCATTTCTCGCGGGCTATCTGCCCAAGTTGCACCACGGTCAATAAACGATTGTGCCTGTTCCCGATCCAGGTCACGCACGACCAGGTCGATGCCGTTGTTCATCAAATTGCCGGCCAATTTTCCGCCGACATTGCCTAAGCCAATAAAACCTACTTTCATAGTTAACCCACCTTTGATCGACTGCGGTTAGAGATAGCTGCGTTGGCCCCGATTGTGGCGCGCCTATCCGCGATAGTTTCTACCAGTTTGTTAAAAATGAAAAGTAAATCTAAACGGTCGAATCGCAGAGACCACAGGGCTTACGGGTCATTAGCTAAACTAAAACCGATTATTAGCGGTGATTAGTCGATTAGCGCAGCGACCTGCTGGCATATGTCTTTGCCAGCACCAACCACTGTTTGACAGCTCAACACCTTTGGCATAGATTTAAGTTGCTTATGCCTCAATGCTGCGGATCTAAAGTTCGCCAGCAGAGATGCAGGACAGGAGAGGGTCGGGATTGACTTGGAATCCGGCCATGGGACTGTGGAATAAAAACGGGGGGACATACGACGGGTATGTGGTTGGAGAAAATGGCAGGACTCAGCGGTTCAATTGGCAGTGAACCCTAAATCATTTATTAGGCTACTTGGCGACAACTTGCTCTGCAAGCTGGTTAGCTGCGCTAACGCCAGTGGCTGACTCACCTCAGCCGACTTACACCCTACACTCTACCCGGTTTTACGCATCGCTTGCTCGATGCTGTTTTCTGTCTATCCCTGGACGTACCAAGCTTGGTATCGACCCTGTTTTCCAGCGAATTTTAAATGCGATAACCAAAACCAGGCCATCAGAGGAAACTGCAATGACAGACAATAGCGACTCAAGCGATTCACCAAACTCACACCGTCCCCATCCAACCACAAGCAGCGGCTCTTCTGGTCAGCAAGAGCCGCCGCCTAAACAACCCAACATCCTGTTCATCACTGTCGACCAAATGCGATTCCCCGACTTCAGTGATGCCGACGGCGGCATGGTTGAACCGCTGAAAGAAATATTTGGTTTTAGGGAAATCAGCGAGGGCAACCCCTATGTTGATCAATTCCCCGGCTTTATGCGATTGCGTAAACATGCCACCACGCTCAACAATCATCATATCGCCACCTCGGCCTGCGTGCCCAGCCGCACGATTATTTATACCGGACAATACGGCACGCGCACCCACGCGATGGAAACCGACAGCTTGTTTAAATTTGGTAGCGACCCTAATTTTCCATGGTTGGACCCCCGCGGCATTCCGACCATCGGCGACTGGTTTCGTGCAGCGGGATATGACACCCACTACTTTGGCAAATGGGACCTCTCATATGCTGATGTGCCCGGACCAAACAAAGGCGACATCAATGAATGGGGATTTGCCGATTGGAAACTGTCTTCTCCTGATGCACAGGGCGGTCAATTGAACCAACTGGGTGTGTACCGTGATGGCGGTTATGCAGATTTGGCCTGTGATTTCATCAAACGCAAGGCGATGAACTATCAGGACACACCAGACGAGCCTAAGCCCTGGTTCGCCACCGTATCGATTGTCAACCCACATGACATAGCCTCGGCCTACCCAATCAGCTGGTGGATGCCGAAAGAGCTGAAATTGGAAAATGGCAATACGATACCCGGGCGTCCCGGCGTGCAAACTATCCATCGGGACGGCCCTCTGGATGACCCGGAAATCCCCAAACCCGTGCCTCGAGCTGGCGCCAAATCAAACGCCCTGCCGGGTGGGACCGCCACAATCGATTTGAACCCAAATGGTTTTGGCCGCGATGAAACTCTATTCAATAATCCGGGCAGTTTGACTGAAGACCTAAAAACCAAGCCCGATTGTCAGTTCGACTACAGCTACAAAATGGGCTTGGCACTCAAATCCCGTCGCCCAAAACCGATCCAGGAATGGCAAACCCTGCCCTTCCAGACCATGGGTGAAGAAAAGTCAGCTGAGTGGTTTCAGGCCTATGGACAGTTTTACGCCTACCTGCACTCGCTTGCCGATCGCGAGATCGCGCGGGTTCTGGACACCCTTGATGCCAGCGGGCTCACCGATGATACTATTGTCGTATTTCTGTCCGACCATGGCGAATACGGCGGCACGCACGGCGGCATGATCGAAAAGTGGCACACTGCCTATGATCAAATTCTGCGAGTGCCGGTGGTGGTATCCAGCGCTCAAATTAATGATCAGGAAGATCAGATGAAGTCTGTCGATCAACTCACCAGTCACATAGATATTCTGCCAACCCTGTTGAGCTTTGCTGGCTATAAAACCACCGCAGCTCAAGACAAGCTGGGGCACTACATTAATAAGTATTGCGACCAGACATATTTCCCATTGCCTGGAGCCAACCTGGAACAAACACTGAGCCACCCGCACCATCCGATCAGTTTTCCGAATGAAAAAGAAGATGGCAAGCGTAGAGAAATTTTGTTCATCACCGACGACACCATCACCAACCATCTCAAAGGAGAAGCACCCACCCTGGCCTACGAACAATTTCTGGAAGCAGTTGAAGAAGCCAGAGAAGCCGAACCGCGCCTCTATCCTGGCCCAGTGGTACAACCTAACCACATTCGCTGCATCAAGTGGCATGTGAGCGGGATTAATAAATCCGTAGATGGCAGCTGCTGGAAGCTGGCGCGGTATTGGGATCCCAATGGCGAACGCGACGACCAATACGAGTTTTACTACAGCGATCAGGATCCGGCAGAGATGATCAATCTGGTGAAGTGGAAAGACTCAGAGCCGATATTACAAGAAGACCGCATTCCTGACGGTTGGGGGTTGAGTTTTAATACGGTTCAGGAAGTATTGCATGCATCTCGAAAACGACTGCAGACTCTGGAACAGCGCTACCTCGAGCCCGTTTCTCCGTTCGAGGAAGCCTACACATTGGAACCCCACTCCAGGTCTGATTAGTGAGGTAGCCGCACCTGCCTAAGAGGGCGAGGCCGGCGACCTCACCCTCTTGTGCCATACTCCTGCGAAAGCCTGGTAAGTTTTCGCCCCATCTACTATGCAGAACGAGTTATTCATTTTTGAACAATCATTACCGCACCACCCAGAGGTGGAAAACTGGTTTGAATCACAACCTGCTGAACTCTATAGACTTGCTCACTGTTGGTACAACAGGTTGCGGGCATGTGGCGATGATGTCAGTGATGTCATGCATGATGGATGCCCAAACGCCTGCGTCAATCATGCAGCGTTTGGTTACGTGAATGTATTCATCGCGCATGTCAATGTGGGGTTTTTCACCGGCGCGTTTCTGCCTGACCCTGAAGGATTGCTACAAGGCAGCGGCAAGCGCATGCGCCATGTGAAATTACGGCCTGGAGAGGACATCAATAAACCAGCATTGGAAACGCTAATCACCAATGCTTATCAGGATGTGAAGCGTCGATTGGCAGATTAGGCTTATTCGTTTTTAACCAGAACCCGTTCCAGTAGCGCCCGGTATTTTTCCGGTTCGTTTAAATGCGGCCAGTGCGCAGACTCGTCAAAACTCAGGTATTCCTTGTAGGGAGCCTGCACAAAATCGAAGTAATCCTTAGCCACTTCCGTCACCGTATGCTGATCGTATTTTCCTTGCACCATATATAGAGGCACATCGATTGCAGGATGCGTTTCAAACAGGTTGGCGTTGATCACCACTCCCCAAAGTTTCTGCAGGGATTTGCTAGTTCCTGCAAGTGCGTTCAGTTTATCCGGCACTGAGTACTCCGGGTAGAAGGTGGCCAACTTGTAAGTTTCGAACATGCTGATGAACTGCGAGCCATCTGGCATTTCATAGGGCCGCATGAGTGCACGTTCTTTAGTCGCCGTTTTTAGCCACTCCTGTTCACTGTTGTACGGTGGCGAGCCAATCTTATTCAATCCGTCGATGGTTTTTTGATCTCCGGCCCGTTTTGCGGCGTTCATGGCGAACTCCCACGATAACTTTTCTGCGCGCTTGGAATCGGCCACCTGGCCAATACTGAAGTAGGCATAAAACAATTCGGGCGCTTCCGCCACCATGTGCACACCCACAAACGTGCCCCAGGAATGGCCCTGTAAATACAATTTATCCTGGTCAAATTCTTCTAACAACAACTTGGCTAGAGTTACCCCATCGTTAACGATGTTGTCCAGCGACAAATCTTCCATGGACATGGTTTTATGGTATGACGCGCCCGAGCCGCGTTGATCCCAGTAGACCACGGTGAACAGATCTTCAAGGTGCAAATTACTGTGGCGCATCACCATCTGATCAGTGCCACCCGGCCCTCCGTGCAGGTGCAATAGAATCGGGTTGTCACGATTTTGGCCGCGAACTAGCACACGCTGCTTAACCCCATTCAGATCAATATCGCGAATCTCAGCAATACCGTCATCCAACACCTCGCCCTTCTCATCCGTAATCTCAGGCGTCTGTTTAGGGCTGGCGGCAAAGACAACAATCAAGACCAGGCAGACAACCGAGAACAACCAGATCAGGCACTGCATCAAAAAGTTTTTCATGGCACTTGCCTTCGCTCCTCGGGGTGCAATTGGTCTAGTCGCCGTTGCCGGCCTCTACTCCTCTTAATATGGGTTCTGACATCTTATTCAAGCCGCAGCTCGCTTCCGACGTGCCCTCCTCACAGATTTCAGTTGGCTGTTCCACACGCATACGGATGGATTTATAGTCACCCCAAAAACAGCTCGGGCAGGCCCGGTTTGGGTCAGCCTTGGGTAGTTCCAGGCCATCGCCCATGGCATAAGTTCGCGTGGGCAATATAGAAGACCAGCTTAAATCACTGGTGTCTGGAATGGCCGCCGGTTCTGCGTAATGCCCCCAATCATGATCGAGCACTTGTTGCCAGCCCAGGTGCATTTTACTTGCCACGATCACCCCGTTAATCAACACGCTGTTCGGGTCATCATAAGCAAGTCCGCCGCTGGCTACCTCTTTACCGAGCTTGCCAAATTTATCCACCGCGTTACGCAGTTTGCCAAACAGGGCCTGGTCGTCAAACTCCTTAGCTGCCCACAAACCAAAGATCTGTGCTACCTGGTCCGGATCGCCTTCTGTCTGGCCTAACACACCAGCATACGGACCAAACTCCTCCACCAGGTTTTGCTTAAAGGCCGGGTAAAGCTCGTGCATTTGCTCGTCAAGAAACGGCGTCAAAAACGTCATGATCCAGGCATTGGCATAGCCGCTGATCTGCTTTTTGATTAAGTTTTGATTTGGCAGATAAGCGCGATAAAACAGGCCCGTTTCCGGATCGCGCATTTTGTTCATGATGAAATCCAGTGACCACTGAATCTCGTTCTCAGTGAACGTGGTACCGTAGATACGATCGTAGATATGCAGGCTCAACATGCTGATGGTGTTGCACTCAACAAACCAGGCGTTTGGTTCGCAGGTGACACCTTCATAAATACCCTGGTGATGCAGGCGCATCTCGGCGGCAATCTGCTCAGTTAACCAACTATATTCGCGGGCATAGCGCTCATCGCCAGTCGACATCTGGTACAGGCCATACATCAGGTTGAGATGCCCTTTGTACATTATGTTCTGCACCGAGATCGGGTCGGCGCCCAAACCGCGATCGGTAAAATCACCCCACACCTTCTTGGACTTCATCTTCCAGATCATCATATCCATCAGCGCCTGGTACTCAGCCTTGCGCTCAGGATCGATAATCATCGCCGACGGCAAGCCATAGGCAGCAAAAGCAATGGAATATTTCCAGAAATGCTGTTCCTCAGTGTTCCAGCCGCGGAAGTCGTCACCCGATAATGACAAGCTGAAATAGGTCTCCTCCACACTACGCAATTGACCTATTTCGTCATCCTGCAGGCTGCGGTTTCCAGGCTCATCAAAATAGCGCGCGGTGTCAGGGAAGCCATAGGGGAGATACTTAAAGCCGGCCCATATTGCGCCACCAATCAATAACAAAGCACCCAGTTGAACCCAAGTTTTAACTTGTTTTAATCTGGACATGATCAGTCGCCTGGCTTGAGGAAACAGTTATATTGGTTGTGCAAAGATCGCCGTCAGGCTTCAGACCTAACCTGCGTTCAATCGCTCAATCACTAAATCGGTGATATTCGCCCTTGCCCCGACCAAGAGCACAACACCAGTGGTGTTATTGAAAATAACGTCATAGCCGTTATCGTCTCGAATTTTGGTCAGCACTGGCTCCAAGGCTTTCTCTATTTCCAGCAGACCTTCGCCGCGAATTTTTTGAAGTTCACGGTTTTTGTCATCGCTCAAGCGCCGAATCTCTATTTGCTTGTCTTCAAAGCTCTTTCGTAACTCGGCCAAGCGATCTTCTGACAGGGAGTTCGCGCCATCCACTACTTGCTGACGTAAATTCCGCGCTTGCGCATTTAAGGCCTCAACTTCAACCTGCGCATCTTTTTGAAACTTTTCTAATTTGGCCTGAAGCGTGCGCCCCATTGGGGAACCCGCAATAGCACGATCTAGATCAACCACCGCGATCTTGCTTGGGCCCGATTGCGCTAACACTGCAGATGGTATGGCCGCAATCGTGACGAGGAACGCCATCGTGATCGCGGTAAAACGGTTACGAATCGAACCGTTGCTTTGTAAATTGGTATTCATCTCTTCTCCATTTATGTTTGTATGGGCTCTTCTTAATCAGTCAGAAAGCATAAAGGCTGACCATGGCATCGGCAAGTCAGATCTGATGCTCTGTGGCATAGTGGAAAATTCGCGGTACTATGGGATCAGCAAGATTCGCATTGCTTAGTTTTCAAACCTACAAAACAAAAAGACCTGAGGGAAAAGGTATGCAATCGGCGTACTTTTACGCCTCTTAATATCACCGCTTTATACAGGTGTATCTGGCGTTTTTATAAAAATAGGGGTAACTTTCACTACTGTATGCTGCGCGTTATCATTCCAAGGAAATATATTTCATTTCTAAATCAAACGGTTAGATAATAGCGGTCCGGAATAAACGCGCACGACCTGGAGTGATAACGCGCACGCTCGCTTTCACACCCAAGGAAAAAATGGAAACTATGATAAATTGTTTAAAATCTGATACTTACGGAAACTTTGGAGAAAATATTTCCGGGAGATATCGAGCCGGCTCACTAATAAGCTGTTAGAGCTACTTACCCATGCCTACAAAGAACGTCTTTGCTCTTCTTTTTCTCTTGGGTACTTTCGGCGGGTTGGTCGTACATTCTGGCAAAGGGATGTTAGTTGACCCACTCAACGTAATTTTCGGCGGTAAACTTTCTAAGTCCCACATAAAGAGTTGTGAAGAATTCAAATTTAAAAAAGGTGGAAAGAAAAGGAGAAGGGGAGGAAGTGGTCGCGGCGTACATGTTAAACATCTGCCTATTGCGGAATCAGGAGCAAGAGGTTCTACAATCTTAGGAGTTGAATGGTGCGAGAGTAATATCGGAGCGAAGGTTCCCACCATAGAGAATACGTCTAAGAACATAAATCGAATCAATCTGTATACTCAATTATGGTGGCCGTTGGTTCACCTTCTTACAACCCTAGCCGTGATAATCCTAAGTATCATGGGTAATTCAAAAATTGTAACAAAGACCTATAGCGCCTATTTCGGGTTAACATTTCTTCTATTTTCCTATGAGTATTTTATTTTTTAGGAGCGATGCGAATTTACCGAAAAGCTCTAACAAGACTCAAAACTGCCGCCTTCGGCTCGGACGCGTTTTCAACGCGCCCGTTTGAAAGGCGTTAGATTTACTGAAATGCCCCGACTATCGAACAAACACAAACAAGCAAAGGCCAGCGACTTTGATTGTGTAAAACATCCGGTAAGTTTTATTAAGAAAACATCTAATCGACTGCTTAGAAGAGAAGGTTTTGAGGAAGAGCCTGCTAAAAGACATTCCAAAACTGACAACCGAGCCAGCCGTAAGAAACCTGGTGTCTGTCCAGTCTGTATGACTTCGTTGAAGAAGAACGAGCGAGGTACGAGATATAAAAGGGAATGTGAGGTGTGTAGGAGCCGTTATGATAAGGTACTAAGATGCAGTCGCTGCGCGACTAATAGAATTTGGTCTGGACCGATGGGAGGTTACTGCAAAGGCTGTGGAAACAAACACGAAATCTAACAAGTCCCAAAACTACCGCCTTCGGCTCGGACGCGTTTTCAACGCGCCCGTTTGAGAGGCGTTACATGCCATGAAATCTTCGGACTTACAAAACATATTTATCGAAGAGCTTAAATCCCTTTTACCTGATTGGGAGTTCATTAAGAGCCGACGTCACTTCAAGAAAGCAAAAGGCAGTACGGTCTGGTTTTTTCATATTACTTGCATAAATCACCTAGATGACTTCGACGCAGTCGGAGATGTTGCGGTTGAGTTTAGGGTTGAGAATGATCGAGCGTGTATAGTTGGTGCTGAACTGGGCAATATTGAAGGGACTGGTCAGAGACGCTTTCCAGTACACAATGTTGTAACAGCAAAATCATCTGCCCATGGCCTTTTTGATTTCTTCCAAAAATTTGGTTTACCATTTTTAATAATCCACAGTAACCCCGTCCAAGTGGTTGCCACACTAGAGCGTGGCGGAAAACAGGCGATGTTGATTAGCCCAATCCTCTACCAGCACAAAGAGCAGATAACGCAGCTGAGAAATTATTTTGACCACAGCATGTAACAAGGCAAAACACTGCCGCGTCGCTCGGACGCGCAAGTCTGCGCGCCCGTGTTCACGGCGTTAGGTACATGAAGACCATCGTTTCGATTTTCATTGTGTTTCTTTATGGCTGTACCCCTCCCAGGTACTTTGATCCAAGCAAAGTTGCAGCTGGCCAAGAACTGCTGAAAGATTGTACTGAACTGGTCAGCAAAGATATGAGCTGGAATGTTCCTCAAACTGAGCCAAGTTTAAGACGGGATGCAGTTGTAGCAGCTAGTATTTGGGCTCAAGAAATGTGTTACCTTCCATGCTCTTATAAGATGTGTGCCACCATCACTAAAAACAGTAATAATAAATTTTCTGTATACATTAGTGCCGAACCGCCAAGCACGAGCGAGGAACTAATTGTTTTGATTGGCCCTGAAGCTGAAGTTACGTTTGACAAACGTAACTTCAGAATGACAGATCAAAAAATGTGGCATTCAGGCTGTAGGTTTAGTGAAGACGATTGTGAATGGTTAAGAAAAAACTAATACCTAACAAGGCAAAACACTGCCGCTTCGCTCGGACGCGCAATACTGCGCGCCCATGTTCACGGCGTTAGGTATACATACGTGCGAGTCATTTTCATCGGCATCTTATCTTTTTTCCATGTCAACTCAACGTTGGCCCAGGAATTGGACGGACAAGAGATAGTACTCTGGAGTCCAATCGTCTGGGGTCCAATGGTGTATGTTCCTGCAGGTGAGATAACTCATAATTTTGTCGTCCGAATACTCAAGGAAAAAAGCACGGAGATTGGTGTAGATTGTGAGAATGCCAAAAAGTTTAAGTGGCTTTGTGAAGGTGAATTGCCTGTTGTGTTCGAAGGCCTAAGTGGAGAAGGAGAAGTTATGGCAGAAGTGTTTTTATGCGAGCCTGGTTCCGTTGATGAAGGGAAACAGTTTTATAGTGAAAAGTATCTTGCCTTTAATTGTGGTCTTGTAGGGGGGTGGTCAGAAAACTATGAAGAGCCCTATATAGAAGAATATGAAGATACCTAACAAGTCCCAAAACAGACGCCTTCGGCTCGGACGCGTTTTCAACGCGCCCGTTTGAGAGGCGTTAGGTGCATAAGTATGTGCTTAGTTAGGATTTACGCTGACTTTAATGGCTTAGTTCAAGGTGTTAAGAACCCAGAACGGATTGCTGTTGTCTTGGATACATATGGATCGTTGAAAGATTTATCAAACGCAGGTGTAACCCTAAAAGAGGGCCTGTCTATAATCACCTTTGATGCTTCTGATGAAGACGAAGACTTGGAAGGTCATGGGACAGCTCTGTTTGATCCAATTTACAAAAGGTGGGTGGTTGAATTCGATGAAGTTGGCGTTCGATATGTCCCTGCCGGTGATAGAGCGCCAATCAGGAAATTTCTTTGTATTTCGTGTAGAGAGAATCTTTATAATTACAGTGAGGGTAAGATGGTAAAGGTGACAAGCCCCTGTCCTAACTGTGGTAATGATGTTAGGAAGCCATATGAACCACCAGTCACCTAACAAGTTCCAAAACTACCGCCTTCGGCTCGGACGCGCATTCTGCGCGCCCGTTTGAAAGGCGTTAGATTTACAATGAGAAATTCCTGAATGCGACTCAATTATTTCTTATTGATAACTGCTTCTTTGTTGTTCTATATCGGTTGGAATCTCGCACAGCCACTTGTTCCCATGTACCAATCTGACTCTGTCTTTGGGTTATTG